>JAWKWN010000083.1:0-1615 GCA_041397505.1 Nitratireductor sp. | reverse complement strand
AGCAAGTCGGCGACTTCGGAAGGAATGACCGAATTGGCAACCGTGAACGAGACAAGCACGAACCCGAATTCACCAGCCTGCGCGAGACCAAGTGCATAAAGCCATTTGTCGCCGCCCGCGAGTTTGAAAATGTGCCCAAGCCCGAGCATGACAATGCATTTGAGCAAGATCAGGCCGATCGTAAGGCCGATGACAAGCGCGAGGTTTTCACCCAGCAGCGGAAAATCGATACTGGCACCGACGGTAATGAAGAATACGCCGAGAAAGATACCCTTGAACGGGGCAATATCGCTTTCGAGTTCATGCCGGTACTCGCTGTTGGCCATGACCACACCGGCAAGGAATGTACCCAGGGCAGGCGACAGACCAACCATCGTCATCAGCAATGCAATGCCGACGACCATCATCAGTGCGGTGCTGACGAAAAGTTCACGAAGCCGCGCCCGCGCAATATAGCGGAATACCGGACCGGTGAGATAGCGGCCTGCCAGTACCACGAGAGCGATGGCCGCAAGCGTAATCAGCGCAGTTTGCCAACCCGGCAGTCCCTCAACCAGGTTGAAGTTCAGCACAGCTTCCTGGTGCCCGCCGGAGTGATCTGCCTGATGACCAGGCGCACCGGCCAGTTCCGGCAAGGCCAGAAGCGGGATCAATGCGAGCATCGGGATTACGGCGATGTCCTGGAAAAGCAGGACCGCGAAGCTCGCCTGTCCGCCATCGCTGCGCATCAAGCCCTTCTCGTTGAGCGTCTGGGTTACGATCGCGGTCGAGGAAAGGGCGAAGACGAGGCCGATCGCGAGCGCGATTGACCATGCCAGCCCGAAGGCAATTGCCGCCGCCATGACGGCAATGGCAGTGATGGCGACCTGCAAGCCGCCCATCAGGAAAATTTGCGACCGCATGGCCCACAACACCTTGGGCTGCATCTCAAGGCCGATCAGGAAAAGCATCATCACCACGCCGAACTCGGTGAAGTGCTGGAGGGCAACAACATCCACCCCGGCCCAGTGCAACACCGGCCCGATACCAATGCCGGCAATAAGGTAGCCAAGGACAGATCCAAGGCCAAAACGGGACGCCAGGGGCACGGCAATCATCCCGGCAAGGAAAAGAGTGAAAGTAATGAACATGAACTCAGCGGTCATGATGTCTCCCGAACAGTCATCGAATGCATTTGCTCTTCCTGGCAGGGCGTTTTCAAGCCGGTAATCGGCACCCTGGCAGTGGCATCACGCGGCCGTGCTTGGGTCGCCAGATGCCCATGCCACGCCATTGCCCCGATCCATTGTCCGGATGGTAGCC
This sequence comes from Nitratireductor sp., assembly GCA_041397505.1. Classification (GTDB taxonomy): domain Bacteria; phylum Pseudomonadota; class Alphaproteobacteria; order Rhizobiales; family Rhizobiaceae; genus BOKV01. Next base: position 313 of record JAWKWN010000083.1, on the reverse strand, counting down.
ATGTCCGCCTCTTCAATATCGAAGCCATCGAGATCAATGTTCTTTTTCATGCGTTCCCGGTTAAGGCTTTTGGGGAGGACCGCATATCCGTTTTGTACTCCCCAGCGAAGAAGGAATTGCGCTTCCGTCACGCCGTATTTCCCGGCCATTTCCGTGAATATACCACTGTCTGCCTTCATTTGTTCGGTTTTTGCACTGGCTTGCCCTTCCTGTGTCCGCCATGTGGAAAGCGGTACGAGGCTGCTATAGGCAATCGGCGCAATGCCATTCTTTGTCATATAGGCAACAAGGTCGGGCTTTTGCGACCAAGGAT
>JAWKWN010000082.1:0-1690 GCA_041397505.1 Nitratireductor sp. | reverse complement strand
CGGCAATAATCAAGGACCTGCGTCCACGAGCCCAGCACAGCCTTGCCCCGAACCTGGCCGCCGGTCAGCGCAATGGCTGCGGCGTGAATGATCTTGAGGTCGGTCACGACATTGGTGCTCAGCCCCTGGATTGCTTCCAGGCGCATCGACGGTGCGGCGATCACTTCCGCAAGCGAGCCGAATTCGGCAAGCAACTGCTTGGCGAGCGGCTTTACATCACGCCTTGGTATCGAGCGAAACAGCAGCAGTTCGAGCAGTTCATAGTCGGCAAGGGGAGCCGCGCCATGCTGGCGGAATTTTTCACGCAGCCTTTCCCGGTGGCCCGCATGATGGGGCGCGGGTGGATTGAAGCCCTGCCTTTTCTCAGCCAACCCGGAGGAAGGGCCCGCGTCATCTTCCGCCATTTCAACCCTCGCACCAGTCCCGGCTTCTATGCATAGGGGGGGATAGTATAACCAGAAGGCGAAAGGGTAAATATCTCACAACCGGTTTCTGTGACGCCGACCGTGTGTTCATATTGGGCGGAGAGCGAACGATCACGCGTTACTGCGGTCCAGCCATCGGCAAGAACCTTCACACCAGGCCTGCCGAGATTGATCATGGGTTCGATGGTGAAGATCATGCCCGGCTTGAGGCGAATGCCTTCGCCGCGCCTGCCGTAATGCAGGATGTTGGGTGCGTCATGAAACAGCAGGCCAACACCATGACCACAGAAGTCGCGAACCACCGAGCAGCGCTCGCCCTCTGCGAATTCCTGAATGGCAGCGCCTATGTCGCCGGTGGTATTGCCCGGCCTGACTTCGGCAACACCGAGCATCAGGGCTTCCCAGGTGACCTCGATCAGGCGCTCGGCTGCGCGTTTGACATTGCCAACCGTATACATGCGGCTTGAATCGCCATGCCATCCGTCGAGCACGAAAGTGACGTCGATATTGACGATATCGCCATCACGCAGCGGCTTGTCGTTGGGGATGCCGTGGCAAACGACATGGTTGATCGAGATACAGCTCGATTTAGTGTATCCGCGATAGTTGAGCGTGGCGGGAAAGGCACCCCGCGTGGCCCCGAACTTGAAGATGAAATCGTCGATTTCGGATGTGGCTATGCCGGGCTTCACGAGTGTCGCTACCGCGTCCAGACATTCCGCAGTCAGGCGACAGGCACGACGCATCCCCTCGAAGCCGGCCTCATCATACAATTTGATGGTGCCGGTGTTTTTCAGCGGGGCCTGGCTTGCGTCAATGTAGTTTTGCATCGAAATAACTCTTGTCGAACCGGTTTGACATTCTCGATACAGCATTTGGCCTTTCGAGGCCATTGCTTCAAGTGATTTGCTGCCGCCATGGCCAATTTGCGCTATGGCCAGCGCCTGAAAAGGCGTTTAGAAACGACGGCAGGACGAGTCACGAAAGGTCATTGTCAGGGCTGGCCATGGACGCCTGAGCCGCAATTTCCCACAACAAACCAGGGCATGCAAAAATGGGTGGTATCGGATTCGGCCTCGAGAAAATCGGTATCCATGCACAGCGCCATCCGGTTTTATATTCGCTACTGATCCTGATTGTCTCGGCGCTCGCAATCTGGAATGTGCCAAAGGTCCGCTTCGACGGCAATGTAACATCGGTTCTGCCAGAAGAATCGGAAGCCTATCGAAACTATTTCGCGCAGAGCGATGCGTTTCGTGACTTTT
>JAWKWN010000081.1:0-1829 GCA_041397505.1 Nitratireductor sp. | reverse complement strand
TGTTGGCCGCTTCCGCTGCCGTATCGGTGCATTCCCGGTGTATTTCCTGATAGCTGCGAAATCCGCGATTGAAACGCGAGATGAGCTTGGCCTTCCGCGTTTCGTCCGGCTCTTCCTTCTCGATCAATTGCTGCATCTCATCGCGCCAGAGCGTGCCTTCCTTGGCGCCGCACAATTCGCGCAGGTAATGCAATGCCCCCAGAATTTCGGCAAGCCGCATCATCGTTTCGTCATAGGCGGGCGGCAGGCTGCGAATTTCGGGCTTATCCGCCGGTGCCTCTTCCGGTTTTTCCTTGGTAGCGGGGTCAACCTTTATGACAGCCTGGGCATGGGCGTTCGACGTCGCTGCACATAGCGACACTGCCGCGGCAATAGCGATCAGGGACAGTTTTGACATCTTGCCGACAGGGTTCATTTCAAGCTTCCGATTGGTTGCAGCACTATAGTGTTCCCGGCTTGCGGCGCAAGAGTGACCAATCAACTGGCCTCGGGCCCGCTTCGCCGTTTCAGCCGGGCTTCAAGGCAGCACGGCATCGAGCGATGATTGCAGCGCAATGCGGTGTGGTTTCGAGACTGGCAATGGCCTCAATCGGGTGAAATTGCGCTGCCACGGCATCATCGCCCGCGACAGCCTCGCCGTCGGGCGAATGCCCGGCATGAACCGCAAGGACGAAATGCGCCAGCACTCCACCATTTCCATCGCGGCGGATTGGTTCGAAAATCTCGACAAACTCAAGCGCTGATGGTTGAAAGCCGGTCTCTTCCGAAAGTTCACGAAAGGCGGCTTCGAGAAGCGTTTCCCTGGCTCCTGGCTTCCACCCGGCAAGGACCAGAAGCCCTTGAACGGTTTCTTGCCGCGCTTGACCAGCAAGACCGTTTCATCGCGAAAAAGGGCGACGGAAACTCCGGTTCTGGGAAATGTCATGGACGCGATCCGTTCCGATCATTAAGTTGTTTGCCAGGTTGAATGGCTTCGTGGCAGCAAGGGTTGACGCATATGTGCGGCAGGTTTTCATTGACGGCAAGCCCGCAAGAGGTTGCGGACCTCCTTGAGCTTGACGAACTGGAGGCCTTTCCACCACGCTACAATATAGCGCCGACGCAGCCGGTACTGATGGTAACGGACGGACCAGCCGGCAAGCGGGAAGGGGTTCTGGTCCGCTGGGGGCTGGTGCCATCCTGGTGAAGGACCCTGCCGATTTCACGCTCCTGCTCAATGCGCGCTCGGAAACCGCTGCAACCAAACCCTCGTTTCGCAATGCCATGCGCCATCGCCGGACCCTGATCCCCGCGTCAGGCTTTTATGAATGGCATCGTCCGGCAGACAGGAAAGCACCGCGTCAGGCCTACTGGATCAGGCCGACGCATGGCGGCATTGTCTGCTTTGGTGGCCTGATGGAAACCTGGGCGTCCAAGGACGGATCAGAAATCGATTCAGGCGCGATCCTCACGACTGCGGCCAACAGCGCCATTTCCTCCATTCATGACCGGATGCCGGTTGTTATCAAGCCGCAGGATTTCGCGCGTTGGCTTGACTGCAAGACCCAGGAACCACGTGATGTGGAAGACCTGATGCAGCCGGTGGAAAGCAGTTATTTCGAGGCAATTCCGATCAGCGACAAGGTCAACAAGGTGGCGAATTCAGGCGCGGACATTCAAAAACCCGTCGAGCCGACCAATGCTCGCGAGCCAGAACGCGAAAGCCGGCCGGCCAAACAGGACCGCCCTGCCGATCATGGCCAGATGAAACTGTTCTGATCACCATGACACTGTTTCCGGCATTGCTTTCCGGCTTCCTGCTCGGCGCGTCCCTCATCATTGCGATTGGC
>JAWKWN010000080.1:0-2007 GCA_041397505.1 Nitratireductor sp. | reverse complement strand
CGGTTTCGCCGACTGGTTCTCAACGGCGGCACGCCAGAGGTGGGCTTGAAAGAGGGTATGCTGGCGGTGGCGATGGGTGCTGCTGCCGAAGCCTCGGCCAGGACGGGCCAGGCTATTGAATTTGACCAATGGCTGAAAGGATCCGGCAATGGCTGAGATCGTGATTACCGAGTTCATGGATGCGCAGGCGGTCGCGCGTATCAGCGAAAGCCACGAAGTCATGTATGATCCCGGCCTTGCAGATCGACAGGGCGAAATTGCTGATCTTCTCGGCAGCTGCCGGGCCTTGATCGTGCGCAATCGCACACAAGTGAGCGAAGCGCTCCTGCAAAAGGCAAATATGCTGGAATGTGTCGGCAGACTGGGCGTTGGTCTCGACAATATCGATGTTGGTGCCTGCAAGGCGCGCGGAGTTGCAGTCTATCCTGCAACCGGAGCCAACAATTTGTCGGTCGCCGAATATGTCATCACCTCTGCCATGGCGCTGCTACGCGGTGCATATCATGCCAATGCGGCGATGATTGCTGGCCAGTGGCCGCGGCAATCGTTGATGGGGCGCGAGTTGAGCGGCAAGACGCTTGGCCTGGTGGGTTTTGGTGCGATAGCGCAGGAAACGGCGCGCAAGGCCGTATCGCTGGGAATGAAGATCGTAGCCCATGATCCCTTCATTGCGGAAAATCACCTGCATGGCGCGGTCGAGCGGCGACCTGCTGGATCTCTATCGGTAAGCGACGTTGTCAACCTGCATGTGCCGCTGACAGATGAGATCCCTGCAGATCAATGCAGAAGCATTGAAGCATATGAAAGGACAGTCATTCTCATCAATGCCGCGCGTGGCGGGGTGGTGGACGAGACCGCACTGGCGGATGCGCTGCATCGCGGAGCATTGGCAAGGAGGCTGCACTTGACGTGTTCGAGACGGAGCCATTGGACGCTGTTCGTGGACAGCGTTTCGACAGGTTGAAGGCGCTGGTATCCTGACGCATATTGCAGGAGAGCGGTCAGATCCGAATGTCAGGGTCAGCGATCTGATCGCCGACCTTGTTCTGAGCCATCTGGGGAACAGCAACGAATGAGATCGCGAGGGTGGCAGTACGGCCCGATGGCGGCCGTCGAGCAGGTGTCGATTGTATTTCCGGTGGCAGGCTCAGTGCACATATCCTGACATGGGGAGCGGTTGTGCAGGATCTGCAGCTGGAAGGCCATGATGCCCCACTGGTGCTGGGCTTCGAGAAGTACCGAATATTATCCGGCATTCTCGCCCTATTTTGGCGCAACGGCCGGGCGCTATCTCAATCGGATCCGCAATGGCCGGTTTTCAATCGACGGGACCGAATATCAGGTGGACACGAATTTCCTCGGCAAACATCTGCTGCATGGCGGCTCGCAGGGGACGGGCAAGCGCATCTGGTCCATTGGTGAGCATGGTAAAAGCCATGTGACGCTATTGCTGGAAGATCGCGATGGAATGATGGGTTTTGCGGGAAACTGCCTGCACAGTGTCACATTCGCGCTGATGGATGGCGGAACATTTTCCATTACCATGCAATCCGAGACGGACGCGCCGACCCTGGTCAATCTAGCGCATCACTCCTATTTCAACCTTGATGGTGGCAGCGATATCCTCGATCATCGGCTTTCGATAGCGGCTGAAAGCTATATCCCGGTCGATGATGAAGCGATTCCGCTTGGGCCAATCGAGCCTGTTGCAGGAACACCATTCGATTTCCGGCAATCGCGTCCGGTTCGCCACGAGGATGGCGGAACCCAGTTCGCGTATGACCATAATTTCTGCCTGGCGAGTGCCCGCCGCGACCTGTGCCAGGTGGCAAGCGTTGAAAGCCCGCGCTCCGGCATTGCCATGAATGTCGAGACCACGGAGCCGGGATTGCAGTTTTATGCAGGCCACAAGGTCAATATCGAAGTTCCGGGTCTGGGTGGCCGCCGGTATGGGGCCTATTGCGGAATGTGCCTAGAGCCGCAGATCTGGCCTGATTCGCCCAATCA
>JAWKWN010000079.1:0-2115 GCA_041397505.1 Nitratireductor sp. | reverse complement strand
TCATTATCCTCGCGAAGGGGCTGGAGGCCGAAAAGATGATCATCATCGCAACACAGGATGGTCGCTATGACACGCTCTACAGGCTTCGGGCGCTGATTGCAGCGCTCACTTCGGAAGCCCGTTTTTCACCGCTGCTGCAAAATTCCGGCGCGCCGGAAAACTTCAACTTTCTCGACCTGTTGAAGCTTGGCGGTTTCAAGGAACTGACCTTGTCGAATGGCAAGGACGTCGCGCATCGCATCATCGTGAAATAATCGCGCTATCCAATGGATCAGTAGGCGGGCGGCTCGACCCCCGCAGCGCGGCATGCCCCGGTCAGCGTGTTTGCCATCAGCATGGCTATGGTCATGGGTCCGACGCCGCGTGGCACCGGCGTGATCGAGCCTGCAACAGCCGCACATTCGCCATAGGCAACATCGCCCACAAGTCGGGTCTTGCCTTCGCCCAGTTCCGGCGCGTCGATGCGATTGATACCCACGTCGATCACGCAAGCACCGGGCTTTATCCAATCGGCCTTGATCATTTCGGGCCGACCGACGGCAGCCACCAGAATGTCTGCGGTCCTGGCAAGTGCCGGCAGGTCTCGCGTACGGGAATGGGCAATGGTCACGGTCGCATTTGCTGCCAGCAACAGGTTTGCCATCGGCTTGCCGACAATGTTGGAACGACCGACCACGACTGCGTTCAAACCGAAGATCGCTCTTTCCAAGCGTGGCGGCGGATCAGCACCATCGACCGCAGGTGCAGGGCACATAGGCGGTTTCCAGTTCACCAGTTTCCGTTTGCCGACATTGATGAAGAACCGTCCACATCCTTTTCCGGCGCGATTTCCTGAATGACCTTGCCTTCGTCAATCTGTTTGGGCAGTGGCAATGGTACTGAGGATGCCATGAATTGACGATCGGCATTCAAATCCCGGCAATCAGCGTGCAGATCGGCCTCGGAAGTGGAGGCATCAAGCGGTGCGTGACCGTGAAGCCGCATTCGGCGCGCTTTCCTTGAGCGGACATAGACCTGCTGCTGGATCCTCGCCGACAATCACATGCAGCAATACCGGGAATGACACCGGTATCCTTTATCAGCTTCGCGGGTTTCGCGCTTGACCGTTTCCACCACATCAGCGGCAACCTGCGTGCCATCAATCACTGTTTGCCGCCATATTTCCATTTCAATTGACTGCATTGCTGGGCGCACCATAGGCAAAGCACTTCTGGCCTGTCGCCCGAAAGCGACCGGCAACAGGCGTAATTGCGCCGGATTATTTGCGGGTTGCTGCCAAGCCTGCGCAAGGACATCGGGATCGCCAACATGATTGGCAACACGAGAGCAGCCTTGCATTATAGGCGTCGCTCGTCTCGCGTGGGCGTTTCGTGTTCCGCCAGAAGTGCCGCGTAAAAATCATCCGCCGGGAGATTCGGGTTTCAATACAAGCTTGCTCATCCTTGTCCTCCTTCATGCCACGTCACCGTGCAAGTCTTTTCCCAAAGCGCGGCGCAGGCCCGGCGGATGGCCTTCTGCTGAATTCGCGCCAGCGGCGACAACATGCTGGTCAGGCCGGATCAGGTAAATCGCCGTCTTCTCATTTCCCAGATAGCGCTCGCCAATTGCACCAGCACCGGCCGATTTGAGTTCAAGAACGCGAACATGGAACCCTGCCTCTTCAACAGGCTCGGCGTTATTGACGTTGATCGCCAGCAAGTGAAAGCCGCCGTCGAGTGTGTCCAGCAACCAGCCGCCGGGAATTGGCGCGTCCACGGCAGGCGATCCTGGCCGGGTACGCGATGGAAAATCGCCTTCGTCGGGCCCGTTCAACGGTGATCCATGATAGACAGATGGAACGGAAAGCCGACCGGAATTGACCAGGGGCCGGGCGAATTCGTGCTTCTCGGCAAGGTCAAGAACCGCGTTGCGCAAGATGCGCGACATTTCCGATTTTGGCGTGATGAAATCGGTGGAGCGGGTGGAATTGAGAATGTTCTCGTCTGCGCCGTAAACCCGTTCCCAATCATAAGTATCCAGTAGTGCGGCATCGGCCAGGCCGTCGATTACCGCCTTCAGTTTCCAGCCCAGATTGTCGACATCCTGCAGACCGGAATTCGCTCCGCGCGCGCCAAA
>JAWKWN010000078.1:0-2193 GCA_041397505.1 Nitratireductor sp. | reverse complement strand
GAATGACGATCACGGTTCGAAACCCGAGCGCATTGGCAACAACCGTAAGCCCGATACCGGTATTGCCGGCAGTACCCTCAACCACCACGCCGCCGGGCTTCAACCGACCCTTCGCAATCGCATCCTCGATGATGAACAGCCCTGCACGATCCTTGACCGACTGCCCGGGATTCATGAATTCCGCCTTGCCCAGAATGGTGCAACCGGTAAGCTCTGAGGCCTTTTTCAGTTTGATGAGGGGTGTATTGCCAATGGCTTCCAGGGTTGACTGGCGGATCATCATTTTCCTTTCAGGCAGCTCGCGAAATCTGCTGCATCGCCGCGATGACAGGCACCGTAAACAGGGTAATGTGCGCCTTCAAGCCAGGATATGTCACCACACGGGAGTTTGAAGCATCAATTGTTTCATTTCAGCCGAAATCGGCGCAAAAATCATGGCTGGGACATTGATTTTTTACCTGCTTGCGCCACAAACCGGTGTGGATGTGTGTTTTGTTTGGCGTTAGTGATCCAGTCAATGCCTGCGAGCGTAAGCGGGTATGAAAGAACGGCGAGGGTGAGCGACCCTATTTGAAGGCTATATGCATGAATCACAATACCATTTCGGCCAAAAGCGCGGAAGCCGGGACATACTCTTGGCACATTACAGCGCAGGCGCCTTGCCGCGGCCTGTTCGCCGCAATGATCGGTGCTCACCTTGAAATGCGACCGGACAGCCGCGCCATCGTGGCGGGGATGGAGGCCGTTGCAGGCGATGCATTGGCCAGCTTCAGACCGGCTGCGCTGACCAACCACAAGAACATGTTTGATCGCCGTCTTGCAAAAGCGCTCCGGGCGAGGGTGCCCGCCTTGATATGCGAGCCAGCACCGACGTGATGCCAAAGGCGCTGCAGGACTTTACCGGTTTTCGCTGATGCCATTCCCTGGCGCAGCAAGCTTCCCAGTTTCAAGGAAGTGGCTCTGGGTGAGATGGACGGCTGTGATGCACGTCTATTCTGGATCAGGCCCGGCAGGGCAATTCCGGAGCATACCCATTCCGGTTCGGAATTGACGCTGGTTCTCGATGGCGGCTTCTTCGACGAGGAAGGTCATTATGTACGCGGCGATATCGCTGCTGCCGACGAGACCGTGGATCACCGCCCTGTGGCCGATGACGATGCACCTTGCATCTGCTTTGCAATAACCACGGCGCCCCTTCGGCTTACCGGCTCTTTCCGCCAACTTTTTTCCGACGTATTCGGTCGCTAGTTAAGGTTTGGTCGCGGAGGGCCTCAGCCTCGCGGCCTTTGTCTGAGGTAACGGGAAGGGGCGTTCGCAAGGGCGTCCCTTCACCTTTTCTGCCCCATCATCATCTTCAGGAGATATCATGCCGCTTTTCCACGCCAACCCGTCGCAAGGTGCGGCATGGATCACCGGCGCCAGTGGCGGTCTGGGCGCTGCACTGGCGACAGAACTCGCTGGCGAAGGGTACACGGTCTATATCAGTGCGCGATCGGCAGACACGCTGGACGCAATGGCGAGCGACTACAAGGGCCCCGGGCGATTGGTAGCACTGCCGCTCGATGTCACCGATCGCGAGGCCTGCGCCAGTGCAGTCGAAAGGATTGTCAGCGAAAGCGGCAATCTCGCACTGGCCGTCTTCAATGCCGGAACCTTCTATCCGATCCGAGGTTTCAAGCTCGACCACGGCGTTTTCGACAAGACCATGGGCATCAATTTCTTTGGCGTCACCAATTGCCTGATCCCGACGGTCAACTGCATGAATGAGGCAGGCAAGGGACAGATCGTTGTGGTGTCTTCCTCAGCCAGCTATGGCGGCTTGCCCAAGAGTGCAGCCTATGGCGCTTCCAAGGCTGCGCTGGTCAACATGGCATCCAGCCTGAAATTCGATCTCGATCCGCTCAATATCCGGGTTCAGGTTTGTACCCCCGGCTTTGTCGATACGCCGCTGACCGAGAAAAACGACTTTCCCATGCCGTTCCTGATGCCGGTGGAAAAGGCCGCCAAGGCATTTGCCGCAGGGATAAGGGGCAATGGCTTCGACATCACCTTCCCAAAGCGGTTCACCTGGATGCTGAAGGCATTGAATCTTCTGCCTTACTGGCTCTATTTCCCGCTGGTTGCCAGATCGACAGGCGCATCGAAAAAGCGCTGATCCCCGTTCGCCGTTGTCTCACCTGCGTTGGCCCTGAG
>JAWKWN010000077.1:0-2516 GCA_041397505.1 Nitratireductor sp. | reverse complement strand
TAAAAATCGAGGCAAATTCCCGCGCCAATTAAGAGAAGCCTTAAGCCTTGTGATCTAGGTTCAAGCCAAGAAAAAATACCTTTTGCAGGGGTTATGGCGTGAATACCAAGATACTCATCATGGCGGGGCTTGCCGTTACCTTCGGTGCCACTTCCTATTTCGCGGGAAACAAGTGGCTCGACAGCCAGGCACAGGCGCGCCTCAGTGAAATCGAGAGCGAACGCAACATGCAGAGCGTCGAGATGTCGACCGTCGTTGTTGCAACTGACCAGTTGCGGTTCGGCGAAAAGCTGACGGAAGAAAAGCTCAAGGAAGTTCCCTGGCCCAAGGAAGCAGTGCCGGAAGGCGGCTTCACGAAGATTGCCGAAGTCATGAAAGATGGCGAACGCAAGGCCATCAAGACCATTGAAGCTGGTGAGCCCCTGCTTGCAGTCAAGCTGACCGGCGAAAACGGCCGTGCAGGCCTTGCCGGCATCATCGCAGATGGCATGCGCGCTGTCACCATTCCCGTCGACATGGTCAACGGTGTTGGCGGATTCGTCATGCCGGGTGACCGGGTTGACATTGTCCTGACCAAGAAGGACCGCGAAGACGGCGAACAGGTTGCCAAGATCATCATGGAAAACGTCAAGGTGCTTTCCATCGACCAGGACGCGGATACGCGTGGCGATGCGCCGAAAGTTGCCAAGTCGGTAACCCTGGAAACCGACTCGGGCGGCGCGGCAGAAGCTGGCACTCTCGCCAATTCGGTCGGCCGCATTTCACTGCTGCTGCGTGGTGCCGGTGATGAGGACAAGGTTGCCTCGGGCGACATGTCTTCGGGCGACTTCGATGGCACGTCTAAGCCGAAAGAGGCAGGCGCCCAGGATGACGGATTTCTGTCCTTCCTGAAAACCGAAAAGAAGTTTGCCACCGTAACCGTGGTCAAACGCGAGGAATCGACCGCCCATTCGGTGCCGATCGAGAAGGGCGAAACTGCCACCGCAGATTCGGCCAACAAGGTTCAATAACACCTGGAAAAGGGAAACGGTCTTCGACCGGATTGAAAAATGAACAACGATAACAACAAGAAGGCTAATGTCATGCAAAGCCTCGGCAATACCTGGAAATCAGCCGCCACAGCATTCGTGCTTGTCGGCCTGGCGCTTGCAACACCCCTTGCCATGCCGCTTGCAGCGCAGGCAGAGGAAAGCGTTGTTCACCTTTCCCCATCCCGCAACACCAAGACGATCCAGATCCCTTCGGCCCAGCCACGCACCTTCCGCGCTGATGCCTCTTTCAGCGAGATCGTTGTTGGCGATCCGGAAGTCGCAGTGGTGACGCCGCTGACCGACCGCTCCTTCTATGTCGTGGGTTCCAAGGCTGGAACCACCGGCGTCGCCCTTTACAACGAGGCCAAGGAACTGGTCGGCATGCTGGATATCGAGGTTGGCCCCGATACAGCAAAGCTGAACCGCACGATTGCAGACACCGGCGTCAAGGCGCAGTCGGCCAATGGCCGCGTGGTCCTGACAGGCAAGGCAAGAGTCCGTCAGCAGCAGCCAAGGCCAGAAACATTGCCAAGCAGTTTGACGAGGATGTGGTCGATTCATCCGAGGTAAACGGTTCCGTCCAGGTTCAACTGGAAGTCCGTTTCGTTGAAGCCCAGCGCGTCAACAACAAGGAAATCGGCGCGAGCCTCTATGCCCAGAAGGGCAATGGAACGAAATTCTTCGGCGGCACGAATGGCGCTGTCTCGTCAACACCAGCCACCGGTTTGACTCTGACCAATTCCTCATCTCCGGTTCGCTGCCATTCGGCAACATTGTAGGCCGACTGCTTGATGCGGGAATGAACGTGGACGCGCTCGTTCATGCGCTCGAAACGCGCGGTGTGGCCCGGCGCCTCGCCGAACCAAACCTGGTTGCCCTGTCGGGTGACACGGCAAGTTTCCTCGCTGGCGGCGAATTCCCGGTTCCGGTTTCTGCCGACAACGGCAAGGTCACGGTTGAGTTCAAGAAATTCGGCGTCGGCCTCGATTTCACGCCGACGGTCCTCGACAACGGCCTGATCAATCTGCAGATCGCGCCGGAAGTCAGCCAGATCGACCCGACATCATCCGTCAAGTTCAACGATATCGAGATCCCGGGCCTTGTGGTTCGTCGCGCCAAGACCACCGTCGAATTGCGCGATGGCCAGAGCTTCGTGATGGCCGGCCTGCTGCAATCGACCAACAATTACGACGTGCGCAAATTCCCCTGGCTCGGCGACATTCCGATCCTGGGCGCCCTCTTCCGCTCCTCATCCTATCGCAAGCAGGAAACCGACCTCGTCATCATCGTGACACCTCGCCTGGTGCGCCCGATGGCGCCGGGCACCCGAATTGCCACGCCACTTGATGCATCGTCCTCGCCCAATGACGTCGACCTGTTCCTCAATGGCAAGACGGAAATCAGCAGGGCAAATCTGCGTCGCGTCGCAGAAAGCCAGAACGGCACGGTCCGTTCCGGTCACATCATCGACTTTTGAGAATTGAA
>JAWKWN010000076.1:0-3150 GCA_041397505.1 Nitratireductor sp. | reverse complement strand
GATTGCCCGTATCGCCCAGGGCGGAGGGTCCTTGAAGGAAGCCTGGGATGCATGCCGCGCAGTTTGCGATCCGAAATTTTCCGACTATGCGATTTACGAACATTGCCTGCCATTCAATGTCGCGCGCGCCTATGACGAGGCACTGGGCATTGATACGCCACGCATCTGGACCGCAGAACGCGACATGAAGATGTGGCAGGAATTGCAAGGCTGAGCCATGGCCTGGTTTGTCGGGTTTTACGGACTGTGGGGATTGGTGACCCTGGCAATCTTCATCCGGGCCATTGTCATCAGTTACCGGATCGAACAAATGCGCGGTGTGAAATCGCGCTGGGGCCTGCCGCAATATACCAATCTGCTTGCCAGCGCATTCGGCGGCAGCAGATCGGAACCGCAGGATTTGCAGCGATTGCGGCAAACGCTGCGCAGGTTGCTGGCAACAGTCCTGGCCGCAATGCTGGTTCCCGCAGGCATTGCCGTCATGGCGTCAGAAAGATTTGGCATGTGAGAACACGGGTACCCTTGTGGAGGAAATGGCAGCGATGAAGGAACTTGGCTTTTCCCAATGGCTGATGTTGAGCGGGCTTGGCATGTTCTTTCTCGCCTATTTCGCCCAATTGTGGCGAAAGCATCTGGCAGGCAGGGACATGGTGATGAACAGGGATCCGCGCCTATATCCGCCGAATTATGACCAACTGACCAAGGCAGACCGGCGGCGGCTGCTTCGTATCCACACCTGGCGCGAAGTCTGGGACCAGACCGGCAAAACGCTTACCCTTGTCGCGGCACTTGGCGTCCTGCTTTTCGTCACCTCGATTTTCATCGCAAACAGCGGAGCGTGATGGCCATGTCGCGAATCTTCGAAACACCGCTCTACCCGTATCAGCGCTCTGCGGATCAGGACGCTGCTGATCCCGTGCGCCATCCGGTCATTATTGTTGGTGCGGGTCCGGTTGGGCTGGCAGCCGCCATCGATCTTGCGCAGCGCGATGTGCCGGTGGTGGTGATCGACGAAAACGACAAGGTGTCGTTCGGTTCGCGAGCAATCTGCTTTTCCAAGCGTACGCTGGAAATTCTCGACCGTCTCGGCGTTGATCCCGCGCTGACTGAAATGGGCGTGACCTGGAATGCCGGTCGCGTCTTCTTTGACAAGCGCGAGGTTTACAATTTCAACCTGCTTCCCGAGACAGGTCACAAGCGCCCCGCTTTCATCAACCTCCAGCAATACCATTTCGAGAAATTCCTGGTTGATCGCTGCAGGCAATTGCAGTCACAAGGCAAGCCGCTGGAAATCCGCGGCAATTCAAGAGTTGCCGACATTCGCCAGCAGGGAGGTTTCGTTGCCGTTGATGTCGAGACCCCCGAAGGTCCGTACACGCTTGAGGCAGACTGGCTGCTGGCATGCGATGGTGCCAATTCGCCCATTCGCCGCATGATGGGACTGGATTTTGTCGGGCGCGTCTTCGAGGACAATTTCCTGATCGCCGACGTGGTGATGGAAGCCGATTTTCCTACGGAACGCTGGTTCTGGTTTGATCCGCCCTTCAACCGTGGTCAGTCTGCGCTCTTGCACAAGCAGCCCGACGGGGTCTGGCGCATCGATCTCCAGCTTGGCTGGGACATTGACCGCGAGAGGGAAAAGCTGCCGGAAAACGTCATTCCGCGCCTCAAGGCCATGCTGGGCGACGATGTCAAATTCGAGCTCGAATGGGTTTCGATTTACACGTTCCAGTGCCGCCGAATGGAAAAGTTCCGCTATGACCATGTGATCTTCGCTGGCGACAGCGCTCATCAGGTCTCGCCCTTTGGCGCGCGCGGAGCGAATTCCGGTCTGCAGGATGTCGACAATCTGGGCTGGAAACTGAAGGCGGTAATCGACGGCCTGGCCGATGCCGCACTACTGGATACTTATGATTGGGAACGGGTTTGGCGCAGACGAGAACATTCTCAATTCCACCCGCTCCACCGATTTCATCACGCCAAAATCGGAAATGTCGCGCATCTTGCGCAACGCGGTTCTTGACCTTCCGAGAAGCACGAATTCGCCCGGCCCTGGTCAATTCCGGTCGGCTTTCCGTTCCATCTGTCTATCATGGATCACCGTTGAACGGGCCGACGAAGGCGATTTTCCATCGCGTACCCGCCTGTGAGATCGCCTGCCGTGGACGCGCCAATTCCCGGCGGCTGGTTGCTGGACACACTCGACGGCGGCTTTCACTTGCTGGCGATCAACGTCAATAACGCCGAGCCTGTTGAAGAGGCAGGGTTCCATGTTCGCGTTCTTGAACTCAAATCGGCCGGTGCTGGTGCAATTGGCGAGCGCTATCTGGGAAATGAGAAGACGGCGATTTACCTGATCCGGCCTGACCAGCATGTTGTCGCCCGCTGGCGCGAATTCAGCGAGAAGGCCATCCGCCGGGCCTTGCGCCGCGCTTTGGAAAAGACTTGCACGGTGACGTGGCATGAAGGGAGGACAAGGATGAGCAAGCTTGTATTGAAACCCAATCTCTCCCGGGCGGATGATTTTTACGCGGCACTTCTGGCGGAACACGAAACGCTCACGCGAGACGAGAGCGACGCCTATAATGCAAGGCTGCTCCTCGTGCTTGCCAATCATGTTGGCGATCCCGATGTCCTTGCGCAGGCTTTGGCAGCAGCCCGCAAATAATCCGGCGCAATTACGCCTGTTGCCGGTCGCTTTTCGGGCGACAGGCCAGAAGTGCTTTGCCTATGGTGCGCCCAGCAATGCAGTCCAATTGAAGACGGAGAAGTCATATGGCGGCAACAGTGATTGATGGCACGCAGGTTGCCGCTGATGTGGTGGAAACGGTCAAGCGCGAAACCGCGAAACTGATAAAGGATACCGGTGTCATTCCCGGTATTGCCGTCGTGATTGTCGGCGAGGATCCGGCCAGCCAGGTCTATGTCCGCTCCAAGGGAAAGCGCGCCGAGGAATGCGGCTTCAAGTCGGTCACGCACCGCCTTGATGCCTCCACTTCCGAGGCCGATCTGCTTGCGCTGATTGCCGAGTTGAATGCCGATCCGTCAATTCATGGCATCCTCGTGCAATTGCCACTGCCCAAACAGATTGACGAAGGCAAGGTCATTCAGGAAATCGCGCCGGAAAAGGATGTGGACGGTTTTCACTTC
>JAWKWN010000075.1:0-3338 GCA_041397505.1 Nitratireductor sp. | reverse complement strand
ACGTTCTTCCTGTTCCTGCTGGGGATACTGGCTGGCGCTGCGGGCATGATTGCCTGGGCCTGGTTTGGACGCTTGCCAACACTTTGAAACCCATTCGGGTCAGGCCAGTCTGTGCCTGGCCAGGTGTTCCACTTCAGCCGATGACTGGCCATAGCCGTATTCGTCCATGGTGATTTCCCATTTTTCCTGCTTCCGGACGATTGAAAACAGGTTGTAGCGTGCAGCGGGACGTTTCCCGCCAGGGGCCTGTGCAGCAGATGGGACGCCGATCACCGGGACTGCCACAGTCTTGCCGGGAATGGCCGTGATACTGGCCAGATGGGTGTGGCCATGCAGTATCAGTTCAGCGCCTTCGGCAGCAATGACGCGCCTGAACAGTGATGCTCCCACCAGGCGCTTGTGCCAGGCTGTCGCCCTGCTGGAGGGCGGGTGATGAATGAGGATGACGCGGCAATTGCCTGCTGCACCTTCTTCCTTCAGGATGGCGCGAAGAGCTTTGGCCTGACTGGATCGGAAATATCCGGTCGCCATGAAAGGCATGGAAGCGCGGGCCGAGTTGCAAACTATGATCGAGACGCCGGAACGGCGGCGGACAAAGGGGAAATCCCGGCTGCGGGTTGCGGTCTTTCCGCTATCATCCGTCAGCCACGGAGCCCAGATGCGAAAGCCACGGAAAGATGCCGGGAACATAGGAATCGTGATTGCCACAGGTAAGCGTCACGTCCTGTGACGGGCCGAGCGATGCCAACCATGTTCTGGCATTTTCAACCTCGCTTTCGAGGCCGAGATTGATCAGGTCTCCGGTGACTGCAAGATGGTCATGGGGGGTGGTGGCCAGATGATCGACAAGTTTGGCAAGGATTTCCGGCTGGTGGGAACGCATGCGATTGCGTTTCCAGTTGACATAGCCGGTAATCCGTTTCGAAATGAGTTCGCGCCTGCGCATCGGGGGAAGCGGTCCGAGATGAATGTCGGATAGGTGGGCAAGGCGAAACATTAGCGGCGAATAGCCCAAAGCCTGCTTGCAGGCAAGGCAAAGCTGTTCATGGCGCAGGAGATTTGACATGGGTGCAGGTTCATACCTGCGGCGTGGCGTGCACAGGTTTTTGTTGTTGCGCCGCGCACTGACGCTTGGCGTTCGAGCAATCGTGGAGGACGGGAATGGCGGCATCCTGCTGGTGCGCCATACCTATGTGAAGGGATGGCATTTTCCCGGAGGCGGTGTCGAGCCGGGGGAAAACGCCGTTGATGCGATCAAGCGCGAAGTCCTTGAAGAGGCATCCATCCGCATTACAGAGACGCCGCAATTGGAAGGGGCGTTTTTCAACAGCCGCCTCAATGGTCGTGATCACGTATTGCTGTATCGCTGCAGTTCCTGGGAAAGCGCGGGGGATTTCAAATCCAACATGGAAATCGCGGAAGCCGGCTTTTTTCCGCAGGATGCCTTGCCGGACGATCTCTCACGCGGAACAGCCCGGCGCATTGCCGAGCTGTTTCACGGAAAGGCGGTGACATCCGACTGGTAGTGTTTGCCGTTACCCGTTGGTGGCAAGGCGATGCCTGTCGTGAGGGGCGTCGAAATCGAGAAGTGGTCCGCCCGGTACGATGCGGTGCGGATTGATAGTCTCATGACTGGCATAATAGTGGTGGCGGATGTGACGCATGTTCACCGTGCCGGCAATTGCCGGCATCTGGTAGAGCTCGCGCAGATAATTTGACAGGTTCGGATAATCTTCGATCCGGCGCAAATTGCATTTGAAATGCCCCACATACACGGCGTCAAAGCGAATGAGGGTGGTGAACAGCCGCCAGTCAGCTTCGGTCAGTGTACCTCCGACAAGGTAGCGCGACTTTGATAGCCGTTCTTCCAGGCTGTCCAGTTCACGGAACAATTCGGCGAATGCCTTGTCATATGCGTCTTGTGTCGTGGCGAAGCCGCATTTGTAGACGCCATTGTTGACGTGGTCGTAGACCGAGGAATTGATGCTCGATCTCCGATTGCAGGTTCTCGGGATAAAGCCGCCGGGCGTTGCGCTAATGCCGTCGAAGGCGGAATTCAGCATGCGGATGATTTCCTGAAGATCTGGCTGCTGACAATGGTCTGGCGCTCCTGTCCCACAGCAGGACGGGAACAGTGACCCTGCCGGAATAGGTCGGATTTGCCTTCGTGACTTCCAAAGATATCTTGCGCCATTCGCCTGTCATTGTCCGAGCCGTCCTCACCGGTGAATTCCCAGCCGTTTTCGACCATGAACCAGTGGACTACCGATGTAGTGATGGCCTCGCCCAGTCCCTTCAATTCCCGAAAGATCAGGGTCCGGTGCGCCCAGGGGCAAGCCAATGACACATAGAGGTGATAGCGACCGGCTTCCGCGCGAAACCCGTCGCTTCCCGACGGCCGGCGCTGCCGTCCGGCGTGATCCAGTTGCGAAACTGCATCGGAGCGCACGAATTTTCCACCCGTGGATTTGGTGTCGTACCACTGATCGTGCCATTTTCCGTCAACGAGAAGACCCAAGATATTTCTTTCAGACTTTGTTTGCAACTTACATATCGCTCATCGGGCCAAGGATAACCCCGCAGATGCTGAACACTGCGTCACCCTGCAGATTTCCAGCGATGGCAATGCAACGCAATTGGATTTGCGCGTTTGATATGACCATGGTAATCGCGCATCTGGATTGGTTGTATCGGATTGGCAATGTGCCGGTTCGAGGCGATTGGAGCCCATTTCGTGATGACACGCATGATAGCGCAGCGACGACGAACCTGCCTGCATCGCGCCTTTGTGGCAAGCGGTGTCTCTATAGCCACGCCATAGCGCTGATCCGATTGGCAGCGCTGGTTGCAAGTTTCAGCAATCCGGATTGACTGTCATGTCTTCGATTACCCTCAAGATTGCGCCCGAAACGGCCGAGCAGAATGAAGCCGTGGAATGGCTTGGTGCCAGAGCCTTCGGGCCGGGCAGGTTTGCACGCGCTGCTTTCCGCCTGCGCGAAGGGGTTGGGCACGAGCGTGCCTTCAGCTTCACAGCCGTGCTTGAAGACGGCAATGGCGGGCATGTGCTGGCCGGTTCTGTGCGGCTGACCAGAATTCTGATCGGCAACAATCCGGCCCTGATGCTGGGGCCGCTGGTTGTTTCACCGCATTTCAAGAATCTCGGCATCGGACGCGAATTGATGAACCGTTCCTTGCGCACGGTGCGTCTGGCTGGTGAGCGGTTTGTATTTCTGGTTGGTGACGAGCCCTATTACCGGAAGTTCGGGTTCAAGGCCCTGCCTGTTGGCAGGATCATCCTTCCAGGCCCCGCCGACCCGGCACGCATGTTGTATTGCGAG
>JAWKWN010000074.1:0-3642 GCA_041397505.1 Nitratireductor sp. | reverse complement strand
TTTTCGCGAATAACGGAAAAACCATCCCCGCCATCCCACTGGACCAGCAATTCATCGAAATGACGGGCGACCCGCTCGAACAATGCATCGGGTGACACTGCCAGGCCTTCTGATACCAGGTCAGTCGCCCGATGCAGCGTTTCCGGCGGGTGGTTTGCACAATTGACGCCAATTCCGGCAATTACCACCGTCTTGCCGTCAATTTCATGGCACTCCAGCAAAATACCGCTGACCTTCTTCCCCGAAACCAGAACATCATTGGGCCATTTAAGCGATATGTCCCGCAATGCATTCAGGTCTCTTGCAAGTTCAGCAAGCGCTTCACGCACCGCAAGCGCTGTAACAAAGGTTAGTCCGGCAAGCTTTTCCCTGGGCCCGGGATCAATCAGCAGAAGCGAGGCATAGAGATTGCCATCCACCGATACCCAATCACGCCCACGGCTTCCCTTGCCCGCAGTCTGGCGACTTGCCCTGATCCAGAGCTTGCCTGGATCTCCTGCTTGGGCGGCAACAAGGCAATCCGAGTTTGTGGAAGCTGTCTCCTCCACGAAACTCAGGCGGTAGCCGTCGGGGGTACCCCCTCCGTTGTCAGAAGAATGTTGCTGCGGCAGTGGTTGTTATCCCGAATAGGTATCCTGCGAAAACATAGAAGAAGATGACGAAAACGCCAGACAGGCCAAGCACGATCTTCAGTTCACCCGGCATTGGCAGGAAGCGCTCATCGCTGCTGTCAAACCAGATGACCTTGACGATACGCAGATAATAGAACGCGCCAACGACGCTGGCCAGCACGCCGATGATCGCCAGCGCATAAAGCTTGGCTTCTATGGCTGCAACGAAGACGAAATATTTGGCAAAGAAGCCGGCAAGCGGCGGGATGCCGGCCAGCGAGAACATCAGCGCCGTCAGCAACAGCGCAAGCACCGGGCTGCTGGCTGAGAGTCCGGCCAGATCCTTGATCTCTTCCACCATTCCGTCCTTGCGGCGCATGGCCAGAATGCAGGCAAACGTACCAAGCGTCATCACCATATAGACCAGCATGTAAAGGATCACGCCATTGATACCGGCGGCTGTTCCTGCCGACAGACCAACTAGGGCATATCCCATATGGCCAATCGAGGAATAGGCCATCAGCCGCTTGATATTGGTCTGGCCGATCGCTGCAAAGGCACCCAGTACCATGGAGGCGATGGAAATGAAGGCTATTACCTGCTGCCAGTCATGCGTGATTGGCTCGAATGCATCCATGGTGACACGCACCAGCAGCGCCATTGCGGCAATCTTGGGCGCTGCCGCAAAGAAAGCGGTTACCGGTGTTGGCGCGCCCTCATAAACATCCGGCGTCCACATGTGGAATGGCACTGCGGAAATCTTGAAGGCCAGGCCCGCGAGTATGAACACTAGGCCAAATACCAGACCGACCGAGCGTGGATTGCCGGCGATTGTCGAGGCAATGCCACCAAAATCAAGATGTCCGGTAAAGCCGTATACCAATGTGATGCCGTAAAGCAGCATGCCCGAAGACAAGGCACCAAGCACGAAATATTTCAGGCCAGCTTCGGTGGAACGAATGGAATCGCGATTGATCGCTGCAACCACGTAAAGCGCCAGCGACTGCAATTCGAGACCGAGATAGAGCGAAAGCAGGTTATTGGCCGAGATCATCAGCATCATGCCTGTCGTCCAAGCACGATCAGGACCGGATACTCGAAGAGGTCGAAATTCTCGCGGCGCATGAAAGTTACCGACATGGCGATTGCTGCCGCAGATCCGGTAAGCGCCAGCACCTTCATCAGCCGGGCAGAACGGATCGACAACGAATGCGCCATTGAAGGCTGTTCCTTCGCCAGTGAACCAGACCAGCCACAGACCGGCGATGATCAGCACTGCGAGCGCCAATCCGGTGACCGAAGAGCTTGCGCCCCGACCGCGAAACACGCCGAGCATCAACAGGAACATGGCGCCAATCGCCAGCACCAGTTCTGGGGCCATCAGCGCCAGTCCGGTGTGATCGAGGAAAATTCAATGCCTTGTTCATGATCCGGTCTCTAATTCGTTACGGCCGAGGCCACCTGGCCTGCGGCTTCAAGGGCGGCGTGGTAGTTCTTCAGCAATGCGTCGACAGACGCAGATGTCACATTGAAGACAGGCGTTGGATACACACCGAAGAAAATCACCAGCACCACCAGCGGGAACAGGATTTCACGCTCGCGACGTGAAAGATCGAGAATGGACTTCAGTGCTTCCTTGTCGAGCGCACCGAAAACGACCCTGCGATAGAGCCACAAGGCATAGGCTGCAGAAAGTACGACCCCGGTGGTCGCCAGCGCAGCCACCAGGTATTGGCCTCGAACGCACCAAGCAGGGTCATGAATTCACCGACGAAACCGGATGTGCCCGGAAGCCCGACATTGGCCATGGTGAAGATCAGGAACACAGTTGCGTATTTGGGCATCCGGTTCACCAGACCGCCATAGGCAGCAATCTCGCGGGTATGCATCCGGTCATAGATCACCCCGACGCACAGGAACAATGCGCCCGACACCAGACCGTGCGAGAGCATTTGGTAGATCGCACCCTGCACGCCGTAAACATTGGCGGTGAAAATCCCCATCGTCACATAGCCCATATGCGCGACGGACGAATATGCAATCAGCTTCTTGATGTCTTCCTGCATCAGCGCGACCAGCGATGTATAGATGATTGCCACAATCGAAAGCGCAAAGACCAGTGGAGCAAAATCTGCACTTGCCAGCGGGAACATGGGCAATGAAAACCGCAGGAAACCGTAGCCGCCCATTTTCAGCAGAACTGCTGCCAGAATGACCGAACCGGCTGTTGGCGCTTCGACATGGGCATCGGGAAGCCAGGTATGCACCGGCCACATCGGCATCTTCACCGCGAAGGATGCGAAGAAGGCCAGCCACAGCCATGTCTGCATCTGCGCCGGGAACGAATGCGCAAGAAGCGTGGGAATGTCGGTCGTATCAGCCTGCCAGTACATTGCCATCATCGCGAGCAGCATCAGCACCGAGCCGAGCAGCGTGTACAGGAAGAACTTGAAGCTGGCATAAACACGGCGCTTGCCACCCCATACACCGATGATGATGAACATCGGAATGAGGCCCGCCTCGAAGAAGATGTAGAAAAGCATCAGGTCAAGCGCGCAGAACACGCCGATCATGAAGGTTTCCAGCAGGAGGAAGGCAATCATGTATTCCTTGACGCGCTTGTCCACGCCCCAACTGGCACGAATGCAGAACGGCATCAGGAATGTCGTGAGGATGACGAACAGCATTGAAATGCCGTCCACCCCCATGTGATAGCTCATGAAATTGCCGATCCATGTCCGTTTTTCAACGAACTGGAAGCCGGGATTGCTGGTGTCGAAACCGCCCCAGATGAAGAGCGACACCACCAGCGTTGCTATCGTCGCGAAGAACGCAACATTGCGGATATTGCGCTTGGCAATCTCACCCTCGTCCTTGATCAGCAGGATTACCAGCGCGCCAAAGGCAGGAAGAAAAGTGACAACCGAAAGGAGAATTGGCCAGTTGCTCATCACTGAACTCCTCCGAACATCGCCCAGGTAATGAGCGCGGCAATGCCGATGAGCATGGCAAATGCATAGTGATAAAGATA
>JAWKWN010000073.1:0-3714 GCA_041397505.1 Nitratireductor sp. | reverse complement strand
AAATCGACTTCGCCTTGTCGTTCACTCCAGACCGCCAAGGGAGGGCGCAACAGCGTGGAGTGAATGCGCTGATGGTATTTGCCGGCGATTTCTAGCGCGATCCACTTTTCCAGTTCCCGCAACGTGAAGGTCGCGCGGCCTTCAGAATCATAATCACCTCTGACCTTCAGATTGCTGAATGTCGTACCGGGCAGCACATGTACTGCGCCCATCATTGTTCCGATAAGCCGCTCAATGTGGCCACCGAAGCGTGGGGTTGCTGGTGGTCTGAGCTGGAGTTTGATGCCAAATTCCTTGCAGGCATCTGACAGCGCTCGCGACTTGAATTCGGCGCCATTGTCGCAATGAAGAACGGTCGGCAATCCGGCGACTGGCCAGGGAATATCAATTCCACGCTCGTCCAGCCACGCTGTTTTGTCGTAAACCGCATGCAGGAGGCAAAGGCCGACCGAGGTTCTCGACGGGGCTTCCAATGACAAATGGAAACCCGCAACCATTCTGGTACAGACATCGATCGCAATGGTCAGCACAGGCCGTCCGATGGGTTTCCGGTACTGCTCATCGACAATGATGACATCAACGATTGTGTGATCGATCTGCCAAAGTGCGTTTGGTTTGGCGATAGAAAACTGACCTGGACTTGGGGTCGAGGCAGCTTCGATCTCGCGCTCCCCGCGCTTGCGGGCCGCAGAAACTGGTATCAGTTCCGATACCCGACGCTTAACGGTATTCCGGTGAGGGGGCGACAGGCCTTCGGTAAGACAGACTTCCCCTATACGCCTCATCAACGCAGCAAAGCTCGGCTTTTCCTTTTTGAGCCAGAAGCCGTCAACTTGTTCGGCTATGATCCGCTCGGTTTTCGGGTTCAGCCGAACCACGCCTTCCTGAGTGCCGCGCTTACAGGGTTTGAGGCTTGACGTGCGTTGTGTCCTTTTGAATCGTGCGGCAAGCCGAAACAACGTGGAGCGTGGAATCCCATATCCGTCACGTGCCTCGGTGACCACCTCGGCTGTCACCTTTCCGTCGCTACGGCGCAGAAGGTCTCGAAGAAACTCTTCCGGGGTTTCTTCGTCGGCGTCGCAATCAGCAGTATCGGTGTCTTGAGGGGTAGGGCTCACGCGCAGACCCTATGGTCGATCGACCAGTCGATCAATCTCATTTTGACTGTAACAAATACCCGTTCAGGTCCCATTTGAACTGTAATGCGTTACACTTCAGTCCCACGCAAATCGTTGAAATTACGCAATGCGCGAATCTCATTTGAAATATCAATCGACACCGACCATCTGCGCTTGCGGAATGTCGGTCGGCTCAAAGTGAGGTGGTGCCGGTTTCTGAGACAGGGGCATAAGGTGGGTCGCCCGATGAAAAGGACGATCCAGCATGAAGACACGCAGACGATTTACGGCCGAGTTCAAGGCCAAGGTTGCGCTTGAGGCGATCCGCGGCGAGCGGACGATTTCGGAACTGGCGGCGAAGCACCAGCTTCACCCGAACCAGATCACGCAATGGAAGCGGCAGGCCATCGAGAATCTGGCCAAGGCGTTCGACGACAAGGCTGCTGATGCGCAGGTCGGCCGGGAAGCCGAGGTGACGAAGCTTCATGCCAAGATCGGCCAGCTCGTCGTCGAGCGGGATTTTTTGGCCAAAGCCTTCGATCGCTGAGCCTGGATCGGAGGAGAATGATGATTGATCCCGATCACAAACGGCTCTCGATCCGCCGCCAGTGCGAGTTGGTCTCGATCTCGCGGGCGTCGTTCTATCGCCAGCCCGCCGGCGAGACGCCCAAGAACCTCGAACTGATGCGCGTCATCGACGAGGCATTCATGGAGATGCCCTGGTATGGCTCCAGGCAGATGGCGCGGCACCTGCGTCGTCAGGGCTGGTGCGCCGGCCGCAAGCGGGTCCGGCGGCTGATGCGCAGAATAGGCCTGTCGCCGATCTACCAGGCACCCAAGACCAGCGAGCCGCATCCGCAGCACCGCATCTATCCCTATCTGCTGCGGCACCTGGCGATCGGGCGACCCAACCAGGTCTGGTGCGCCGACGTGACCTATATCCCCATGCGGCGCGGCTTTCTTTACCTCGTCGCCATCATGGATTGGTTCAGCCGCAAGGTGCTGGCCTGGCGGCTGTCGAACACGATGGATGCCGACTTCTGCGTCGCTGCCCTCGAAGAGGCGATCGCCCGTCACGGCCGACCCGACATCTTCAACACCGATCAGGGCAGCCAGTTCACCAGCTTCGCCTTCACCACGACGCTGAAGGATGCCGGGATCCGCATCTCGATGGACGGGCGCGGCCGCTGGATGGACAACGTCTTCATCGAGCGGCTATGGCGCAGTCTCAAATACGAATGCGTCTTCCTCAGCGCCTTCGAGACCGGCAGCGAAGCTCGCAGCGGCATCGGTTCCTGGATCGACTATTACAACCGGCGACGCCCACACTCGACCTTCGGCGGCAGGACGCCCGACGAAGTCTATGCTATGGCGGAAATGACGGAGCAGTTGGCGGCGTAGAAACAACCCCGATCCACCTTAGCCAAGCCGCCAAACTGTCTCAGCAGGCGGGTCCACCTCACCTCGCACTCAGTGGTGCCTTTGACGGGCACAGTGTCACGGCGCACTACGCTAATCTTCCAGTGTACGCCAAACTTTTTCCAAATGTGAGTTTTGTCAGCAATGTCTTCACTTTCGCCGAAAAACGGGTGAGTTGTGCGGGAGGATTATCCAGCCTCGATCTCATGCTTCATCTTATCAAGACGGATCTTGGAATAAACGTCGCTATTCGTTGCGCGAACTTGCTGCAAGCCCCTTTGATGCGAGACGAGAAAGAGTCGCAAAGTGGACTTATGGTGCTCTCTGATGGAAAGCTACCGACATCCATCCATGATGCCTGCCGATTTATGGAGCAGCACATCGAAAACCCAATATCGATTGAGCAAATCGCAAAACTCGTCGGGCTTTCCCGTCGTCAGTTGGACCGCCTATTCGAGAGGTATTTCTCGGATACGGCGTCGGACATCTACATGACGATCCGGCTTTCCCGGGCAAGAAAGCTATTGCGTTCGACGCGACTAGACCTCGTTGCAATCTCCGATGCTTGCGGTTTTGGATCTTATCCAAATTTTTCGCGGGCATATCGAAAGATGTTCGGCTGGTCACCCACCCGGGAAAGGCGGCAACCGTCCGGGGACAGTAACAAGTCTATGCGGCTGATGCCTGCTTTCGATCTGCACCCCGACCAAACGCAATACGCACCCGACAAACTTCTTTAGAATGGTGTGGCATGCCCCTGACCTTGCCCCCAAGTTTTATCCAGTTTTGAGTTCGCTCCAGCGGTTTTTGGTTGCTGTATTTGGGGCGGTCGCGGCGAGTTGCGGTGCGGAGCCATTTCGGCTGCGCAGCACCGCATCGCGTCGCGGGTTGACGTTCTGAGCGAACTCGGTCGGTGTCAGCCAGCCGAGAGGCCGGAATGCGGTCGGTCATCGTTGTAATCGCTGCGCCAGTTTGAAAGCGCTGATCGAGCATGGGTCAGTGACGAGAAGAGCGTTTCATTCAAGAACTCGTCGCGCAGCCGGCCATTGAAGCTTTCGATGAAGGCGTTCTGGATCGGCTTGCCAGGCGCAATGTAATGCCAATCGACCTTGGCCCGATCCGTCCGTTGCAGGATCGCGTTGCTAGTGAACTCGCTGCCGTTGTCACTGACGATCAT
>JAWKWN010000072.1:0-4835 GCA_041397505.1 Nitratireductor sp. | reverse complement strand
TATCCTTGTGCCGCGAGGAAGGTATTGGCCATACCGCCGCCGATCACCAGCATGTCGACGCGTGAGACAAGGTTCTTCAGCAGGTCGAGCTTGGTCGACACCTTGGCTCCGCCGACAATGGCAACAACCGGGTGCCTGGGTGCACCCAGGGCAGCGTTCAATGCTTCAAGCTCTGCCTGCATCGAGCGGCCAGCCAGAGCCGGCAATAGATGCGCCAGGCCCTCGGTCGAGGCATGGGCACGGTGCGCTGCAGAGAAGGCATCGTTGACAAAGACATCGCCATTCGCCGCAAGGGCTCTGGCAAAATCGGGATCGTTCTTTTCCTCACCCTCATGAAAACGGGTGTTCTCCAGCAGAACCACATCGCCGTTCTTCAGAGCGCTGACGGCAGCCTCGGCCATGGGGCCGATGCAATCCGTGCTGAAGGAAACATTCTTGCCGAGCAATTCCGACAGGGTCGAGACGACGCCGGCCAGGCTCATTTCCGGCACGACCTTGCCCTTGGGACGGTCGAAATGCGCAAGCAAAACGACCTTGCCGCCCTTGGCTGCGATGTCGCGAATGGTCGCCAGGACGCGCTCGATGCGGGTGGTGTCGGTGACACGTCCATTTTCCATCGGAACGTTGAGATCAACACGGGTGAGAACGCGCTTGCCGGTGAGGTCAATGTCATCAAGGGTGTTGAAGCTGGTCATTGCAGTTTCCTATCGTTGGTCAGGCGGAATGGTGCGGATCGTGGCGCTGAAGGCGGACAGCTCGTCGCGGCTGTAGCGGGTATGGATGCGCTTTTGCGACGCAGGATGATTGGCGAGGCCGGTGGTCGGGCGCCAGGCTCTTGCCGGCCGGATCGGGCGCAGCACAAACCCGCCACCGCAATTGGGACAGACATTGTGCAGGATGTGTTCCACGCAATCAGCGCAAAAGGTGCATTCATAGGTGCAGATCATCGCATCGGCACAATCTGGCGGAAGGTCCTTGTCGCAGCATTCACAATTCGGGCGAAGCTCGAGCATTTTCGTGCCTATCTCCCGTCGTGATGGTCTTCGCTGGCGCGGCTAATACCTGCCCAGGTTGCAGCTGCATCGCCATCGCGGTCGAAGCCATTGGGATCATCGTGGCGACTATCGCGCCGCTTGGGCCCGCTGGTCAGTCTTGTTGCAACTATCGCCAGCACGATGATGGCGAGTGCAAAGACGAGGGCAATGAGGAGGCCGGTTTCCATGGATCAGGCCTCCCCACTCATTCCCGTCAGATCAATCTGCCCATCGCAACGGCAGTGTCGCCCATGCGGTTGGAGAAGCCCCATTCGTTGTCGTACCACGACAGGACCGAGCACAGCGTGCCGTCCATGACCTTGGTCTGGTCCATGTGGAAGATCGAGGAATGCGGGTCGTGGTTGAAGTCGATCGAGACGAGCTTTTCCTCGGTATAGCCGAGAATGCCCTTGAGCGCGCCATTGGCTGCCGCCTTGATCGCCTCGTTGATTTCGGCAACGAAAGTTGCCTTCTTCGCGATGAATTTGAGATCGACAACCGAGACATTCGGTGTTGGCACACGCATGGCGAAGCCATCGAGCTTGCCGTTGAGTTCCGGCAGCACGAGGCCAACGGCCTTGGCTGCACCGGTCGAGGTCGGGATCATCGACATTGCAGCAGCGCGGCCGCGATAGAGATCCTTGTGCATGGTGTCGAGCGTTGGCTGGTCGCCGGTATAGGAGTGGATGGTGGTCATCATGCCCTTCTCGATGCCGATGGCATCGTTGAGGACCTTGGCGACAGGCGACAGGCAGTTTGTGGTGCAGGAAGCGTTCGATACGATGAGGTCGTCGCTGGTCAGTACATCATGGTTGACCCCGTAGACGATGGTCTTGTCGGAGTTTTCGCCAGGAGCGGAGATCAGTACGCGCTTGGCGCCGGCGGTCAGGTGCATGGCAGCCTTGTCGCGCGCCGTAAACAGGCCCGTGCATTCCATGGCGATATCGATGTCCATTTCCTTCCATGGCAGTTTGGAAGGATCGCGCTCGGCGAGAACCTTGAAGTTTTCCTTGCCGATATGGATGCGGTCACCGGAAACGGTGACTTCGCGCGGGAAGCGGCCATGGACAGAATCATACCGCATCAAATGGGCGTTGGTCTCGACCGGGCCGAGATCGTTGATCGCCACGATGTCGATATCGGTGCGGCCGGATTCATAGATTGCCCGAACCACATTGCGGCCGATGCGGCCAAAGCCGTTGATTGCCACGCGAATTTTTGCTGCCATGATCGTGATCCTCCGTCTGTGGGCGCTTGCTGCATCGAGTGCGCGCCTGTTGCGAAATTCATACCGAATGGCCGGCTCACAGCCAATGCGGCTTTTCCTGTTGCCGTCAGTGGAAAGGTGCGACCTTTTTGCTGACAGTAGTGCGAAATGACCGGTTTGACCGGAATAGCCTATTTCAGCTTTGCCTTGGCAGCCTTGAAGATTGCTTGCGGTGTGATGCCAAAATGCTTGTAGAGTTCCTCGAAAGGAGCCGATGCGCCAAAACCGTTCATGCCGATGAAGATACCATCTTCGCCGATGAAACGCTGCCAGCCTTGTGAAACCGCTGCCTCGACGGCGATACGGACAGGTGCCTTGCCGATGACGGATTTGCGATATTGCGCGCTTTGGGCCTCGAACAGTTCGAAGCACGGAACCGACACGACACGGGTCGCAATGCCGGCTTCCTCCAGCAACTTCTGCCCTTCGATGGCAATCGCCACTTCGGAACCGGAAGCAAAAATCGACACGCTGGCTTCATCACTGCTGGCTGCCGACAATTCATAGGCGCCGCGACCAGAGAGGTTTTCCTCGGAATATTCGAGCCGCAGGGCGGGAAGATTCTGACGGGTCAGTGCCAATACGCTTGGTGTCCTTGGATGCTCGAGTGCCAGTTCCCAGCATTCGGCTGCTTCCATGGCGTCGGCGGGACGCATGACAAACAGATTGGGAATGGCGCGCAGCGCCGCGATCTGCTCGACGGGCTGGTGCGTCGGGCCGTCTTCACCAAGACCGATCGAATCATGGGTCATGACATGGATGACGCGAATGCCCATCAGTGCCGCAAGGCGGATAGCCGGACGGGAATAATCGGCAAAGGCCAGGAATGTTCCTCCATAGGGGATCAGCCCGCCATGGAGTGCAATGCCGTTCATCGCGGCGGCCATGCCATGTTCGCGGATTCCGTAATAGATATAGCGACCGGAATAATCTTCAGACGAAAAGGCCTGCGTCTGGCTGGTCTTCGTATTGTTGGAGCCGGTCAAGTCGGCCGAACCGCCAAGTGTCTCAGGCAATGCACCATTGATCACTTCAAGGGCGTTTTCCGAGGACTTGCGGGTTGCAAGTGTTGGCTTGTCCGCTGCCAGCTTCTTCTTGTAGGCGCTCATGGCTTCGGCAAAAGCGGCTGGCATGTCTCCACGCATGCGGCGCTCGAATTCACCGCGTGTTTCGGGATCAAGTGCCTGGAAGCGCTTTTCCCATTCCTTGTATTTCTGGCCCGAGCGCAATCCCGCGATACGCCAGGCATCGAGTGTCTCGGCAGGAACCTTGAACGGCTCACATTCCCAGCCCAGCTGCTTACGCATCCCCTTGAGTTCTTCCGCGCCCAGTGGCGATCCGTGAACCTTGGATGTTCCAGCCTTGGTGGGTGCGCCGAAACCGATCGTGGTGCGACATGCGACCAGCACCGGCTTGTCTGATTCCTGCGCCTTGGTCAGAGCCGCCGCAATTTCATCCTGCTTCTGGCCATCGACACAGATCGTGGTCCAGCCCGATGCCTTGAAGCGCGCCACCTGGTCGGTGGAATCCGACAGCGAAACAGCGCCGTCGATGGTGATGCGGTTGTCGTCCCAAAGAACCACCAGCTTGTTCAGCTTGAGGTGTCCGGCAAGCGCAATTGCTTCCTGGGAAATTCCTTCCATCAGGCAACCATCGCCAACCAGGCACCAGGTGCGGTGGTCGATGATGTCATCGCCGAATTCCGCATTGAGCTTGCGCTCGGCAATCGCCATGCCCACGGCATTTGCAATGCCCTGGCCAAGCGGGCCAGTGGTGGTTTCAATGCCAGCGGCGTGGCCATATTCGGGATGACCGGCTGTTCTTGATCCCATCTGACGGAAATTCTTGATTTCCTTGATGTCGATATCTTCGTAGCCCAGAAGGTAGAGCACCGAATAGAGCAGCATCGAGCCGTGGCCTGCCGACAGCACGAAACGGTCGCGGTCCGGCCAGCTGGGGTGCATGGGGTGGAATTCCATGAAGCGGGTAAACAGCACTGTCGCAATGTCTGCTGCGCCCATGGGAAGGCCCGGATGTCCGGAATTCGCCTTTTCCACCGCGTCAGCTGAGAGGAAACGGATGGCGTTTGCCATCTCGGCATGTTTTACGGCTTGCGTCATAGGATATCGCCCGAAGTGATGTTTTCCAGTTGCGTGCGGAATATGGCTTGTTGACCAGCACGGATCGCTTTGCGTGGGTGTTCAGGTATGGCTTGCAAGGTTGATGAGACCCGTCCCTGTTTCCGGCGCGGCACTCTTAGCAGGTGGCACGGTTGAGTCAATCTTTGTGGTGAGCAGGTATCAACCAATCGAACGGCCATATGTGGCGCGGCGCTCGCAGCGGGAATGGCTTGCAGCAATCCGGGCCTGATAGCACTGCCCAAAAAGCCACAAGGCAGTAAAAAACAGTGAACAGTGTCATGTAATTGGCGAAAAAGCCGGTCGCATTGTTGACGGTCAATTCGTGCAAGTTCTAATGTTTTGCTTGTAACTGCTTGCAAGAATGACGAATCAGGCAAAATTGCCACAAGGCAG
>JAWKWN010000071.1:0-5067 GCA_041397505.1 Nitratireductor sp. | reverse complement strand
GGCCTTCGCTTCTGAAATTTTCGGCCGCGTCGAACAGGCGCTCGGCATGGCTGCCAATACCATCAAGATGGGGATCATGGATGAGGAGCGCCGCACCACAGCCAATCTGAAGGAGTGCATTCGCGCTGCCAGGGAGCGCGTCGTGTTCATCAATACCGGCTTCCTCGACCGTACCGGTGACGAGATGCATACCTCCATGGAGGCTGGGCCGATGATCCGCAAGGGCGACATGAAGCAGGCCGCCTGGATACAGGCCTATGAAAACTGGAATGTCGATATTGGACTTGAATGCGGTCTTTCCGGCCATGCGCAGATCGGCAAGGGCATGTGGGCCATGCCCGACCTGATGCATGCCATGCTGGAGCAGAAGATCGCCCACCCCAAGGCCGGTGCGAATACGGCATGGGTTCCGTCTCCTACGGCAGCAACCCTGCATGCAACGCATTACCACAAGGTTGATGTGAAGGCGGTTCAGGAGAAGCTGAAATCACGCGGACGCGCCAGGCTTGACGACATCCTGTCGGTGCCGGTCACAACCCGCCCGAACTGGTCGGAACAGGACAAGGTTGCCGAACTGCGCAACAATGCGCAGGGAATTCTCGGCTATGTGGTGCGTTGGGTCGATCAGGGCGTTGGCTGTTCGAAGGTGCCGGACATCAATGATGTCGGCCTGATGGAAGATCGCGCGACGCTGCGCATCTCGTCCCAGCATATTGCCAACTGGCTGCGGCACGGCATAGTCAGCCATGACACGGTGATGGCGGTCATGAAGGAAATGGCGGAAGTGGTCGACAGGCAGAATGCCGGCGATCCGGCCTACAAGCCAATGGCACCGGGCTTTGACGGCATTGCCTTCAAGGCTGCGTGTGACCTCGTATTTGAAGGGGTCAAGCAGCCCAATGGCTATACCGAGCCGGTGCTGCATCGCCGCCGGCTGGAATACAAGGCGCAGGCCTGACCGCTTTGCATCATCGGGCAATGCGTTGCCACGCCTCTTGCGGCGTGGCACCATCAGGCCATGCCGATTCTGGATATCAACCCCGTAAACCCGCTTGTTGATGGCAGGCAATCGCTGCGCGCGATGGAAATCCGGCGCGGAGTGGTTCGCCATTTCTCGCAGACCGGCATGGCATTGATCGCCGAACTTCCGCTGGCATCGGGTCGCAGGGCCGACCTCATCGGGATGGACCAAAAGGGCCGGTTCACCATTGTCGAGATCAAGTCATCGGTGGAGGATTTTCGTTCCGACAACAAATGGCCGGATTATCACGGCTTTTGCGATGCCTTCTATTTCGCCACGCTACCCGATGTGCCTGCCGATATCTTTCCACAGGACCAGGGCTTTATCATCGCAGACAATTACGGTGCCGAAATCATCAGGTCCGGCGAAATCACCACCCTTGCCGGGGCAACGCGCAAGGCGCTGACCTTGCGTTTCGCCTGGGCTGCCGCAGCGCGGCTCGAGCGGGTGCTGCAACATCATGATGTCCATGGCCTAGCCATGCCGGATGGCATCAGCAGCATATCGGGTGATTGAGCCTTGCTGCCCGGAGTCAGGCTCCAAAAGCCCGGCTATTTGGGTGCGCGCTTGGCAAGAATACGCTGCAAGGTGCGGCGGTGCATGTTGAGACGGCGGGCGGTCTCGGAGACATTGCGCTCGCACATCTCATAGACCCGCTGGATATGTTCCCACCGGACACGGTCAGCCGACATCGGATTTTCCGGCGGTTCGGCACGGTCATCGGGTGAGCGGGTCAGCGCCGCGAAAACCTCGTCTGCATCTGCGGGCTTTGACAGATAGTCGATGGCGCCGAGTTTGACGGCAGTGACGGCTGTCGCGATATTGCCGTAGCCGGTAAGGATGATCGCCTTGCAATCGGGACGCCTTGCCCGGATTGCCTCGATGACGTCGAGGCCGTTGCCATCATTGAGCCGCATGTCGACGATTGCGTAATCGGGCGCAGCAACGCGAACTTTCACCAGGCCCTCGGAAACGGTCTCTGCAGTCTCCACGGCAAAGCCGCGACCTTCCATTGCGCGAGCCAGCCGCGTCAGGAATGGCCGGTCGTCATCCACGATCAACAGGCTCTTGCCATCCATATTGCCCGTCAGGGCGGCAACTTCACCCGACATTTCAGTCTTCCTTGTTTCCCGTCATGATCTCTTTTTGTGTCAGTTGACGCCATTTGTCAAAGCGCACAGCCACAATGGGTGGAGGCGGGAGATTTTCCCGCATCCCGGTCACAGCCGGTCACGCAGTGAAAACCATGTCATGGCCAGAACCAGCATCGGCCAGCGCAGGGCAGCCCCGCCCGGAAACGGCATGGATGGCAGGGATGCCATCACATCGAAACGCTCCATCTGGCCACGTACCGCCTCTGCCAGAATTCGCCCGGCAAGGGTTGCCAGTGTCACCCCCTGGCCGGAAAACCCGGAGGCCGAAACGATATTGCCCTCTACCCGGCGAAATGCCGGAAGCCGGTTCACGGTAATCGCCAACGTGCCACCCCAGCCATGGGTGATGCGAATGTTTTCAAGGCTTGGAAACACTTTCAGCATCGGCCTTCGCACGAATGCCGCAATATCGGAGGGGAAGCGATAGCCGTAGTTTTCACCGCCGCCAAACAGCAGTCGCAGATCGGATGACAATCGGAAATAATTGATGACAAAGCGGCTGTCGGCGACAGCAGCATTGTTGGCGATGAGCCGCTTCGCCAGCGTTTCGCTCAGCGGTTCGGTCGCGATGATGAAATTGTTGATCGGCATGACGCGCGAAGCGACCGATTTTTCGAGGCCACCCAGATAGCCATTGCAGGCAATGATGCAGTGATCGGCAACGACGCTGCCATTGCGTGTCAGCACAGTGACCTTGTCACCGCGCCTGATCTCCATGACTTCGCTGCGCTCGCAAAGCCGTACCCCCATGGCAACAGCCGCACGCGCCAGCCCGAGGGCGTAGCTGAGCGGATGAATGTGGAAGGAATCGGAATCAAATGTTCCACCAAAATAGCCCGGACTGCCAATCAGCGAGCGAATTTCCTCGCGATCCACAAAGCGGATATGGGGATAGTCATAGGTGGTGTTGAGCTTTTCTGCATAAGCCCTGCTATGGGGAACGAAACGCTCGCGATGATCGGCATGGATGATGCCCGGTACCGGTTCGCAATCGATATCGTGGCGGGCAATGAGGTCGCGGACTGCCTGCTTCGATTCTTCCGCAAGGTCCCACAGCCGGCGCGCCATCGCGTCACCCAGCATTTCCTCGAGTGCGTCCTGGTCAAGGCGCTGCCCGGTGCCGACCTGCCCGCCATTGCGCCCTGACGCGCCCCAGCCGGCACGGTGCGCGTCGAGCACCATGACATCATATCCGGCCTCGCGCAGATGCAGCGCTGCAGACAGGCCGGTATAACCGGCTCCGATGATGCAGACATCTGCCCTTTCATCGCCCAGCAGCGAAGGCTGCTCCTCGAATGGATGGGCGGTTTCGGCATACCAGGAAGGCGGATAGCGGCCTTCCCGGTCATTTGCATGCAGCAGTTCTATGGGCATGGATCACACGTTCAGCAGCAGGTGCTCACGCTCCCAGGGGCTGATAACGCGCAGATAGTCCTCGAATTCGCGCATCTTGATGTTCTCGTACATGCGACAGAACCCCGCCGAGCAACTTCCTGAGCTTGGGGAATTTCTGCATCTGCCGCAATCCTGGAACAATTCGCGCGGAGCGCATGTGGCAGGGCATAGGCGTTGCCGGAAAGTTTCTCGCGTGGTTCGATCTTGTCGATCATCCCGAGATAGCCACAGGCAAGACATGCCGCCATCGACAGATATGGATTGGTATCCATGCCAACGACACGATTCGACCCGCCTTGCCGCAGGTCCCGCGTCGGGCAACTTCGAGCCCGGTGGAGCGGTTGTCCTCACCCCATTCGAGATTGATCGGCGCAGAAACACCGCACCAGGCGGTGATAGGAATTGATATAAGGCGCCAGCAGCGAAATGATGCTGGTGAGATAATGTTGCTTGTCCACCAATGAAATGGTGGAAGAGATCGCTTGGCGAGCCGTCCTCGTTGCTGAAGACATTCTCGCCGGTGCGCGAGTTCACCACGCTCATATGCAGATGCATGGCGCTGCCCGGCTCGCCCTCCATCGGCTTGGCCATGAATGTTGCATAACAATTGTGCTTGAGTGCCGCCTCGCGAATGGTGCGCTTGAAGGTAAAGACCTGATCGGCCAGCAAGAGCGGGTCGCCATGATTGAGATTGATCTCGATCTGACCCGCGCCACCCTCCTGGATGATCGTGTCGATCTCCAGGCCCTGCGCCTCGGCATAGTCGTAGATGGTGTCAATGACGGCGGTGTATTCATCGATTGCCGCGATCGAATAGACCTGGCGACCGGCACCCTGGCGACCGGAACGGCCAATGGGTGGCTCAAGCGGGATATCGGGATCGACATTCGGCTTGGTCAGATAGAATTCAAGCTCGGGCGCGATGACCGGCTTCCACCCCTTGCGCTTGTAGGCGGCAAGGATTTTCTTCAGGACGTAGCGCGGTGCAATCGTTACCGGCTCGCCGGATAGGGTCTCCATGTCATGGATGATCTGGATCGTCACGTCCTCCGCCCAGGGAGAGGCTACGGCCGTGTCGAGGTCCGGCTTGAGAACCATGTCGGTCTCGGTCCAGGATTCCTCGGAATCATAATCCGAATATTCGCCGGTGATGGTCTGGTAAAAAATCGAGATCGGCAGGAAGGAGCGTTCGAGGTCAACGAATTTGCGTGCCGGCATGACCTTGCCGCGGGCAATGCCTGCAAAGTCGCCAATGATGCATTCGACCTCTTCCACGACGCGACCATCCAGCCAGATGCGGGCTGATTCGGGAAGATGCTCGGACCAGTCTAAAATAGCCTTGCGGCTCATGGGATGTTCCAGTTTCTTGATCAATGGATGTTGCACCACACCTTTCGGCATGTGCGATTGGCAATGTCGTCTTTTTGGCTGTCGGTTGCAAGTGTCACGAGAGGGGCGGGATGGACGGCGCAAAAGGCCCTGCCCATAAAAACCCCT
>JAWKWN010000070.1:0-5250 GCA_041397505.1 Nitratireductor sp. | reverse complement strand
GCCGGTGTGGACCATCACCAGGCCTTTTTCGATGGTCTTGGTGGCGATGATCTTGTCGCGCGCCGCCTTCTTCTTCTTCATTTTTTCGGCATGGCGGGCATTAAGCTCTTCCTCGCTCATGTTTTTCAATGCTTCGGACTTCTCACCCATCATGCTTCCTCAATAATTTCCCTTTTGCGCAAGATCACCACCACGCCATGCCCAAAGCGCCAGCATGGGTGTTTCGCCGCATCGTATCGCATGCGGCATGTTGGTGGTGTGAAAAATGAATTCGCCTGCTGCCCGGTTCTGATGAGGCTGGTTGTCACTGCTCCATTCCCCGTTGCCAGTCATGGGAATGTAGATTTCCTCTGCCACATGCCAGTGATTGGGGTAGTCGATATGCGGCCCATACAGAACAAGTCCCGCCGCAATGCTCTCACTGGCAAAATGCCCCTTGGTGCCGATCAGTTCGACATGGGCATAATTGTCGAAGAAATACTGGCCGAAATCCTCGGGCGTATAGGAACGTCGCCAGTTCAAATTCGGCCCGGCTTCGACAAATGCCATCGTCAGTGCCTGCTCATTCCTTCCGGCATGGGAAATCACTCCCGGCAAATGCCTGATCGGCTCAAGCGGCAAGGCTGGAAGTTTGCGCTCCTCCAGGTTCCAGTCAAAATCACGCAAAACCATTGGCGAACCACGGTTCCGGCCTTGCCATCACATAGTTGCGGAAGATTTCCAGCAGGGTCGCATGGTCATTTGGCGTCACCGCTTTGTCGATCGCTCAAGGTCGAACATCGCCGAATTGCTTCGCGGTGTCCACAAGCCGCGCTGCTCGGCCTCCAGAAACCGCTCCGCCATTTCCTTCAAGGCTGCCGGGTTGTTCTCCCGGATGAATTCGAGCACGGCCTCGTCGCCAAGCCAGGCATCATGCACAAGGTCAAAATGATGGCTGCGCACCGCGCCCGTCGTGGCGGCAAAGGCAAACATGTAGTCGAGCGTCGCCGCCATCTCGAAGGCACCCTTGTAGCCATGGCGAATGACACCGGCTATCCATTTCGGATTGGCGCAGCGCCCCCGCACAATGCGGGCAATTTCTTCGTCAAGGGCACGTATCACCGGCTTTTCCGGGCGCGAATGGTCGTTGTGATAGACGGATGGCATGGCACCCGAAACATGTTCGACCGCAGCCGTCATCCCGCCCTCGAACTGGTAATAGTCATCGCTGTCGAGGAGATCATGCTCGCGATTATCCTGATTGTGAATGACTGCCTCAAGGGTTGAGAGCCTTCCCCTGAAGCTTTCGCGATCTTCCACACCTTCTTCAACCGCGCCATAGGCATAGCTGCCCCAGTTGAGATAGGCTTCGGCAAGGTCCCGTTTGCGCTCCCAGCCCTTTTCGTCGATCAATGCCTGCAGGCCTGCGCCATAGGCTCCGGGCTTTGAGCCAAAAATCCGATAGCCCGCCCGCCTTGTTGCCTCCTCCAGGTCAAGACCATCGTCGGCAAGCCTGGCTGTTTCCTCTCGCATTCGCTTGCCAACGGGGTTGTCGGACGCGTCTTCATCCAATGCGCCCACTGCACGGATTGCCTTGTCGAACAATTCGATCTGCGCGGGAAAGGCATCGCGGAAAAAGCCGGAAATGCGCAAGG
Source organism: Nitratireductor sp. (assembly GCA_041397505.1). Classification (GTDB taxonomy): domain Bacteria; phylum Pseudomonadota; class Alphaproteobacteria; order Rhizobiales; family Rhizobiaceae; genus BOKV01. The sequence continues at coordinate 3,616 of JAWKWN010000070.1, read as the reverse complement.
TCACATCCACCCTTGGACGGCCGAGCTCGGCAAGTGTCGCGACCTCATAACCGGTGACCCGTCGAGACCCATGCTCCCACACGGGCTTCACTCCTATCAGGGCCATGGCCTGGGCAATGTCATCGCCACCGGTGCGCATGTTGGAAGTACCCCATACCGACAGGCCAAAACTTGTCGGCCATTCTCCATGGTCCTGCCGGTAGCGCGTGATCAGCAATTCCGCCGATTTCTTCCCCAGTTCCCAAGCGGTCGGAGTGGGCACTGCGCGGCAGTCGACGGAGTAGAAATTGCGCCCGGTCGGAAGGACGTCGGGCCGTCCCCTTGTCGGCGCGCCTGATGGACCCGGAGCGACGAACCGCCCGGACATGCCGCGCATCCGGTAAGCCAAGTTCATCCGGGCCGCAGGCCCGCAAAGAGGCGTGGCAGGACTGCATCACGGACCTGCTGGAGAACCGCGCCAACTTCAACCCAGTCATCAGGGCAAGCGACATCGCCCGCCACACCAGGCTGGCCGCCAGCCATTCGATGCGCTCCACAGTATCACCGCTGGTCCGCCACGGATCCATGGATACTACCGCCAGGATATCAGGCCGCGCGCCCGCCCGCGGCTCTGCCATGTTGCAGTCAAGCGGATCGAGATCAAACCCGCATGCTCCTGCAATTGCGCGTTGCGAACTGTTGCCGCCTTCGCCGCCCGCGGCAGCGCCGAGGAATGTTGCAAGATCATGCAACAGCCTGCCTTCCGGCGCCTTGCCGAAGACATACAAAGCCGTCGCGGATCTGCAATTCCTTCAATTCGCAAAGCCAGGCGTCAAGCTTTGTGAGCTTTTCGCTTTCGCCATCGAGGCAACAATGCCGACATCCTTGTCGATGCCGCTATCTTCGACAAGTTCGACAATCTGGCGCCCAATGAGCTTGACGCGCTGGCTGGGTCGCTGCCCGATGCATCATAATATTCATCGACCAATTGCTTCGAGATCGCGCAATGGCCCATGGCTCTCCGCCCGCGTCAGTGGTGGCGTCAAATGGTCGATGACGGCAGCGCTGCGCCGCTCGCCTGACTGCCCTCGCCGGGATCATTGACAATGAAAGGGTAGAGATGCGGCATCGCCCGAAAACCGCTTCGGGGTAACAATCCTGCGACAGGGCGAGCGCCTTGCCGGGTAGCATTCCATATTGCCATGCTTTCCCATATGGACGACGGCATGAGCTCCGAAGACCTTCCGCAGATAGGCATAGAACGCAAAAATATCCGTGCGGCGGCACAAGATCAGGTGAGTGATAGCTCTCGGATGGATCGATATTGTAGCCACGGGCTGGCTGGATCCCGATTGCCACATTTCCCGCGACATCGAGCGGCAGCGCAAATCCACCCTGCTCGGGCAGAAAATACGGGTCATCTTCGGGCTTTCCCCAACGCGCCGTCACGCCATCGCGCACATTATCCGAAAGACCGGCAAAATATGCCGCATAGTCTTCCAGGGTAAGCATGGCACGGATTTCGCGCCCGTCATTGCCGCTATTGGTGGGCCTGCCATCAGGTGTTCGATCAGCGCCTGGCCCTGCCGCGGCAGGGTGCCGATGGCATATCCCTCTTCGTCCATGCGCTTCAATATTTCAGCGTGCCTGCTGGCGTATCCAGCCCTACACCATTGCCAAGCCTGCCATCACGGTTGGGATAGTTGGCGAGCACGATGGCGATCTTGCGCTCATGTGCTGCTGTTTCGCGCAGCCTTGCCCAATTCGCTGCAAGCTCTGGCGACAAAACCAACCCTGTCCGCCACGCTTTGATGGGCAACAATATTCGTCTCGCACACTGCATCGAAAGTGCCTGCATGCTTGAAGGCAACGGCGCAGGTTAAAGCACCTTTCCGTCAATTTCCGGCAGCGCCACGTTCATCGCAAGGTCACGCGCCGGCGACCCTTGTGAGGAGGCTTGCCAGGCTTCGAGGCTGTTGCCTGCCAGTACCGCCTGCAGGACCACCGCGCCACCCTCGTCAAAGCACGCTGGAACCATGCGGCTGGCGGGGAGCAGAAACGGCAAACCCTGTGAGGTTGATGACAACAACCGGCCGAGTTTCGCCAAACAGTCCGCGCAAGGTTTCAACGCAGACTGCATCCTTCAGGCTCGAAACAAAAACCGGAAGCGCGTTCATCCTCATTGCCAAGCGCATCGACGAGAGCGGCAATCGGCTCAAGCCACCAGACTGGACCAACGCCCGGTAAAAGCAGATCGCCACCACTGGCCTGTCCCCTGCCCATGCTCGGGAAGATCGGCCGGGTGGCAGATGCCTTTGCCCGGATACCAGAGCCCGGCTTTCAGCAATGGCGATGGGGCTTCGGGTTCATCGACTGCGGCACCCATCAGCCAATGGCAATAGCGAAGGAAATTGGCGGAATTCTGCGGTCCGCCCTGGATCAGATATTGATGCAGCACATCGCAGTGATTTGGGGCCGCAGATGCAATATTGCTGCAGCGCCGGATCAGCCTTGTCATCGCCCGGCAGAACAGCAATCGCGATATCATCTCGACCGCCTGCGTGTACAGTTTTCAGCCCGCCAGGGCCAGTATCCGGCACCACCAGCACCCGCACAACGATCAGCCTTGCATGGATTGCAGTCCTTTCGGCATAGGTGTCGACGGACATGGGATGGGCAAGCTGCATGAGATTGGCGAGGCGTACGCGCTTGGACCATCGCCACCCAGTTCGTGACAGGCGCTGGCAGAGGCTCGCAATCTCGGTATCGGCTGCAGACAGAACCAGAATGTCGCCGGGCGACTGGCCCAGATCAACGGCTTCATTGCCTTCGTTGATCTGGCCTTTCTGGGCGAGAATGAGATGCATGGCTCAGCCAAGTGCAGCGTTGAGTTCGGCCATGATTGCACCCTGGTCGAGGCCTTCGAGGCCAATGACGACAAGCCGCGTGCGGCGCTCTTCTGCGCCCTGCCATTCACGGTCGAAATGGCTGTCCACCCGGCTGCCTACGGCCTGCACCTGCAATCGCATCGGTTTGCCCGCCACATCGACAAAACCCTTGAGGCGCAGGATATCGTGCTTCTCGATCAGCGGCTTGAGCCTTGCGGCAAATGCCTTGGCGTCACCAATGCTTCCACCTTCGAAAATGAAACTCTCGAACTCGTCGTGATCATGGTCATGATCTTCGCCTGCCTCATGTTCCAGTTCGTGATGCGACTTGCGCGTCGAAACAACATTTTCCGTGGCACTGTTGAGACCCAGCAGCACGTCAACCGGCAATGTGCCATGGGAAGCACGAACCAGCTTGACTGCCCGTCCTACATGGCTTGCAACATCGCCTTCGACCTGTGTCAGCGTCGCATCATCGACGAGGTCGGACTTGTTGAGGATGATCATGTCCGCGCAGGTAAGCTGATCCTCGAACAGTTCTTCCAGCGGACTTTCATGATCCATCGCTTCGTCGGCGGCGCGCTGCGCCTCCAGCGCATCATGATCGTCTGCAAAGCGGCCATCGGCAACGGCCCGGCTGTCGACAACAGTCACCACGCCATCAACCGTCACACGCTCGCGAATTTCGGGCCAGTTGAACGCTGCCACCAATGGCTGCGGCAGGGCAAGCCCGGATGTCTCGATCACGA
>JAWKWN010000069.1:0-5343 GCA_041397505.1 Nitratireductor sp. | reverse complement strand
CCATCTGCGACGCTGCGGTGCAAAGATGCTGCTGGAGGCCGCCAATGCGCCGAGCAGGTATCCCAGGAAATTCGCTCCGGCAACCAGTCCGGCCTCGCTGGCTGTCAGTGCAGCCTCGCTGATCATGTGCGGCAGGACCGGGGTATAGACAAACCGCCCCACCCCCATGGCGCCAGCCATTGCAAAAAGCCCCGCCAATGCAGCACGCATTGCGGGGCTGAAGCGAACGTCCATGACGGAGATCAGATCATTGCCATGCCGCCATTCACGTGAATGGTCTGGCCGGTTACATATCCACCCTCATTCGAAGCAAGAAACAGGACAGCAGCAGCAATATCGGCGCCAGCGCCCATCTTGCGCATGGGAATCGATGCCATGATTGCATCCTTCTGCTTGTCGTTGAGCTTCTCGGTCATCGCAGAGGAAATGAAGCCCGGTGCCACGCAGTTTACGGTGACATTGCGCGAAGCGATTTCCTGGGCCAGCGATTTGGTGAAGCCGATCATACCGGCCTTCGAAGCGCAATAATTTGCCTGACCCGGATTGCCGGTAACACCCACGATGGAGGTAATATTGATGATGCGGCCACCCTTGCGGCGCATCATCGGATAGGCCAGCTCGCGTGTGAGGCGGAACACGGAGGTAAGGTTCACCTCAATGACATCGTCCCAGTCCTTGTCCGACATGCGCACGAAAAGTCCATCGCGGGTAATGCCGGCATTGTTGACGAGAATGTCGACGCCACCCATTTCGGCCTCAGCCTTTTCGCCAAGCGCCTTGACCGAATCCCTGTCCGAAAGATTGGCGGGAAAGATCATGACCCGATCGCCCAGTTCGCCAGCCAGTTCCTTCAGTTTTTCCTCACGCGTGCCGTGGATGCCCACTATTGCGCCCTGGCGATGCAAGGTACGGGCAATTTCTTCTCCAAGGCCACCGGTGGCACCGGTTACCAGCGCTTTCTTGCCGGTCAGGTCAAACATGGGCTTCTCCTTGTGGGTATCGCTGCCGAGACAGCCGGTCAGATGGTTGCGGTGAGGACCGCATCGATTTCAGCAGGTGTGCCGGCTGCAATGCCGGAAATATCCTTGGTGATGCGCCTTGCCAGTCCGGTCAGCACCTTGCCGGAACCAACCTCAAGCGCGGTTGTGACGCCATTTGCGGCCATCCATTCCATTGTCTCGCGCCAGCGGACCTGGCCGGTGACCTGCTCTACCAGCCTGCGGATGATTTCCTGTGGATCAGAGATCGGCGCAGCCAGCACATTGGCAACAACCGGAACAACGGGTGCCTTGACTTCGACTTCGGCCAGCGCCCTTGCCATGGCTTCGGCTGCGGGTGCCATCAGTTCAGAGTGAAAGGGTGCAGAGACAGGGAGCATCAAGGCACGCTTGGCACCCATCTCCCTGGCCAGTTCGGCTGCCTTTTCCACTTCATTGCGCGAACCCGAAATAACCAGCTGCCCGCCGCCATTGTCATTGGCGATCTGGCAGCAGCCATTGCCCCTGACCTTGTCGCAGGTTGCGACTTCAGCTTCATCAAGCCCGATGATGGCCATTGCGCCCTGCGCCGACAGGAACCGCGGCTCAGCATCGCGTTACCGCCGAATGCGCAAAAGCCTGCGGTATCGGCAAGGGAAATGCCTGCCGCACAAAGGGCGGAATACTCACCAAGCGAATGACCAGCAACACAGGAAACATGCTCGCGCATGGAAAGCCGCGCGATTCCAGCGCCCGCATCGCCGCCATGGAGACAGCCATCAGCGCTGCTGCAGGTTGCGCATTTGCGGTCAGGGGTCAGGGTTTCTTCCGGGCCTTCCCAGATCACCTTTGACAGCTTCTCGCCCAGTTTCGTCAACCTGTTGAAGACCCTACGCCTGGGAAATGCATCGGCCAGCGCCTTGCCCATTCCCAATAATAACCTGACTGCCCCTGGGACTGGAAATGTTACCGCCAATACCATGTGCCAACACCTGTTCTTGCGGCGAAATGCCCGTTAATCGGGAAAGTCCGCGCGGTTGGAGAAACCGCGCGTTAGTGCTTGTTCATGGGGCTTCTTGAGTTCAAGAGGAGCTAATTCACAACTTGTACCTCGCAGCAAAAATCCCGTCAGGCATTGGCGACGGAAACAACCTTGAAGGTGCGCATCTTGTCGTCATGTTCGAGAATGGAAACACATTTCGCTCACCCACCACGAAGCGTTCGCTCGAGAAACGGTACCCTGTCTCGTCATCGTCCTCGTCACCGAAGATGTCGTAATGGAATGCCCATTTGGCCCGGCTGCACGAGATGGCCAAGTTCCGGCTTTGAGCCTTCCCAGCAGCGTGAGGTGACGGCACAATCGGCACGATGCTGTTTCCAGGAGCCGGGGTCCATATGCCCCTCGCCATCCAGCGGAGCGGCAAACTCATATCCGCATTGGTGACTTCCTTGCGGGTAATCGTGGATCGCGGGCGAGTTCGAGGCGAATGCGTTTCAGGACATGGTCTTCACTCCATCGGGTTCGGATAATCCTGCTCATCATGGCCGATATCGCCGGAGCGAGCCTTGCAGCATGCGAGACTTCAGGGAATGATTCAAATCAAGCGCGCAAAACCTGCTCCGGCAACCCTGCAATATCCAATTCCTTGCCCCTTTTCCCAATTCCTTGGGGGCGGAATGAAACGCGAAATTCTGATAGGCTGCCCTGGGATGAGCCAAGCATTCTGTTTCTGGTGGAACAGAATGCGACATTGTGGGTAGTGGCATGCGTACCATGAGACATGCGTGAGCGTTCCGGATACGGGCTGGGCCAAGTGACGATTACATTCTTCTCAACAAGATCATCAAAACCGCACAGAAGTCCGCAAAGCCAGTGCAAGGATGGCACGCGAAATGCTCGCACGCTTTGACGGATAGGGCCGGGTATTGCAGGCAAGCGACACCGAATTCAGGGACATCACCGGATACGGTCCTGACATTTCGGAGGCATTTTCCACCTCCCGCGCACTGCAAGGGCGGTTTCTCAGGGTGGCCATCAGCGAGTTGCCCTTGCTCGACAATATCGAGGCCGTCTTCACCTATTGCCGGGCCTGGCTGGCCGGGAACGCCGCGAGCAGTTCCATGTCCCATCTGACAAGTCGTATCGGCTGGTTGCCCATGACTGCCTGTAAATCGGGGATATCGATCACGTGACTGTAAGCATCCGCGAAGTGATGCACAGGGCCATCAGCCATTGTGCGTCGGCAATCGTGCTGGTCCACAACCATCCCAGCGGCAATTCCTAACCCAGTGGCGGTGACATCGCCATGACCAATCGGCTGGTGATGATCGGGCATCACATGGGTATCGCCACGCAAGATCACATCATAGTCGGTGAAACGCACACTTTCAAGGCAGGCGAACGGCTTGTTGAAGTGAACCCGCAAGACCGGATGGCACGTTCTACGATGCAACCCAAACAGCTGGACCGGAGGATTCCATCATGTTCAACATCAAGGTCTTCGCCTCATTCGAGGCGTCACATTAATGCCACTGCAGCAGACCGCGAATTTCTTCTGTCTGCGTTGATAGCCACGCGCAAATCGCTGGAGCACGGCATATCAATATTGCGACGTACGACTCATACGGACGACCAGCCCGTGTCGATCCATATCCGAACACCTATCCGATGGACTGGGTGACACATTATATCCGAAACCATTTCATGAATTCGATCCGTTGCTCTCCCTCGACTACCGGCGGGCAAGGCAACTCGACTGGCAGGAAATCTATGCCAGTGGCGATGCTGCAAAGATATTCGCAAGCTTGCCGATGCCGGGCATGGCCGAAATGCCATCACCACCATAGTCCCGCTGAACGCCAAATATCATTGCGGGCTGTCGCTGGTGTTTGACTGCCTTGATTCCGGAATGGCCGAAATTCAAGTCCGAGACCATGGAACCGTTCCGGTTCGAGTCGCAGATTGGCGATTTGTATCTCAAGACCTACAAGGCACAGTCCGTCAATCCGTGAAACTGACGCCCTCAGCGAGCAGCAGATCCTCTTGCTGGCACAGGGAAAGACCGACGACGAGATTGCCACGCTGCTGGGCCTGGGCAAATGGACGATTGTCGGCCATCTGCAATCAGCCAAGTACAAACTGGGTTCCAGCAACAGGACTTCAGCTGTTGCAACCGCGATAACCCATGGAATCATCAGCCTCAAACGCGCAGTGTGAGCACTCCCCCGAAATATGGCAATCACCTAAATTGAGGTGATTGTCGGACGCAGCCACGAGTGGAATCGATTCCCTGTTTCAACCAAACAGGGAGTCGTTCCAATGATCGAATATATCGAAATGCATGAACGCAATCAGAAGGCCAATTTGCTCGAGCAGTTCTATCGGCTTCGCAAACATGTTTTCTGCGATACGCTTGGATGGGTGCAGGCCAATGGCGACGGACTTGAAATGGACGAATTCGACCAACGGTTCAACGTCGTCATCGTCAATGTGGATGAACAGACAGGCACGGTAGATGGCGGCGTGCGCCTGATGCCGACGACCGGGCCGACACTTCTGCACAAGGTGTGGCCGGACATGCTGCCTGATCCCGAGGAATTTCGTTCCTCTGACATCTGGGAAGCAACCCGTTTTTGCGTGGGAAATCTTTCAAGCACTACACGCAAGCGCAATTTCGTGAACCGCGCAACATTGGCACTATCGCTGTCAGTCCTCGAATTTTGCAGCGCCAACAGCATCTCCAAGGTGGTCGGCGTTTGCGAGAAGAAATTCTTCGACATGCAACGCGTCTACGGCACGAGGGCCGAAATCATTTCGAGCAAGATAGACGAGAATGGCATCGCCATCAGTTGCGGGCTTTGGCAGACCGGCAAACAGGCGCGTTCGCAGATCGCCTGGGCGAAACCGTTTCTGGGCGGCGTGGAGCCGGTCTTGCTGAAGAAAGCGGCTTGAAAGCAGGTTTGCCGGGCTACTGCGCGGCAAACCAGTTCAGCGTATCGCGCCAGTCGATCATGCGCACAGGGGCGCCATGCTTGCCGGTGTCAAACAGGATGTAGCGTACCGGATAGTCAGGCTGCTGCTCGCGCAGCTTGCGATAGAAGCCGAGTATAGGCTCATAACTGAAGGTCGGGTCCCATGAACCATGCCCGATCAGCAGTGGAATTTGTCGTGCCTTGTTGCGGATCGCCTGCGAGGAAAGCACCCTGCTGTCGGGGAAACCGGAGAGTACGACCAGACCGTCGATCATCGAGCCGGCCTTGGTATCGAGCAACAGGTTCCAGCAGTGATTGTTACCGAGTGATCCGCAGGCGACAATGAGCTTGCCCGATGTCAGCGGCCGGTATTTGGCAATCAGCGCCTTTACAT
>JAWKWN010000068.1:0-5490 GCA_041397505.1 Nitratireductor sp. | reverse complement strand
CTTGCAGCGATCTTTGTGGCACTATCATGGTTCCTGCCACCCGTCCTTGCTTCCGGCCTTACGATTGCGGCAGGCATGGTGATCAGCGGCGCCCTGCATGAAGACGGTCTGGCAGACTGTGCCGACGGATTGGGTGGCAGTTCAAAACCCGAACGCGCACTCGAAATCATGAAGGACAGCCGCATTGGCGCATTTGGTGCGAGTGCCCTCATCTTTTCCATCGCCTTGCGCTGGGCTGCACTTGCCAGCATGCCAATCGCAGCAGGCGCGGTGGCATTGATCATCAGCCATGGCGCCGCACGAGGTGCAATTACAATCGCGCTCGCAACATCGAGCTATGCCCGTGCCAGCGGAACCGGCAGCCTAGTCGCGCCAGGAATATCACTTGTCGAACTTGGAATCACAGCTGTGATCTGCGGATTGCTGGGATTGGCATTTGGCGGGTTCTCAGGCCTTGTTGCCGTTGGTATCGGCTGGCTGGCCGCGCTGGTCTTTCTGCTCTCGTTCGAACGCCGCATCGGCGGCTATACTGGCGACTGCCTGGGCGGCATGGAACAGGTGGCCGAAATCGCCATCCTCGCTGCACTTCTTGCAACCATCGCCGGATGAGACCATGACCCTGATATTCCTGCGACATCCAACGCCTGAAGTGGCACCGGGCACCTGCTACGGCCAGACCGATCTCGATATCGCCGCTGAAGGCCATGACCAGATTGAGGCCGCCCTCGTATCAACGCCCCGTATCACGCGCATCCTGGCGAGCCCTGCCCGCCGCTGCCGCAAGCTGGCACTTGCATTGGCGGAACGCGACAGGATTGAACCCGAATTTGACCACCGTTTGTGGGAAATGCACATGGGCGAGTTCGAGGGCCTGTTGTGGCGAGACATACCCCGTGAATTGAGCGAAATGTGGTTGAGCGACCCGTTCAACAATCCGACGCCAGGTGGCGAGAGTTTTCGCCAGGTGCAGGAGCGAGTGCTTGATGCGATTGCAGACGCCGATGCCGGGACGGCAATCGTGTGTCACGCGGGACCAATCCGCGCGGTCCAGATGGCCTGGACCGGCATCAGTTTCGCTGAGGCCTTCGCCCAGACACCGCCATATGCTGAGCCGCTACTGGTAACGCGCCCACTCAGACCAGCGCAATGAGCGCAAGAACCGCAACTACTAGCCACAAAGCAAAACAGGCGCCGGTATAAACCTTGATCGCGCTGGATGTCACCGACATCGGCCTCCTTGCGACCGGCTGGCATTGATATGGCTTCCTGCACCGTTTCACCGGATAGGCGCGCGGCCCGCTCAGCGCGGAGGCTCCAATGCCCCGGCCATCGCCGCTTCGGGCCATCCCGTACCGGGTGAGCGGTGGATCCCGGCATCGCGCAATGCCGTCAATATCGCGAGACGCGCCCGAGCAGGCGCTGCCAATGCCAACGTGCCTGCAGCAATCAGAAGTGCCGAAAGCCTTGCGGGCAGCCAGTTGGCCAGATCATCGGCACCGCCGCCACCCTTCCGGAACCACAAATGCCGGGCAGTCTTGTGCGCAATCATCGAAGTTCCGCCGTTGACCATCTTGTAGACCACAATGCCGGGCAGGCCGAACACCGCATACCAGAACACAGGCGCAACAATTCCGTCAGAAAAATTCTCGGCAAGGTTTCTATGCGGCCCGCGAAACACCAGACCGGTCAAGCCTTTCGGATCCCGCCCGACAATCATCGACACCGCCCGTCGCCCGCCAAAGCCCGTCACACTGCAAACCATGTGCAACCGCCATCACATGATCCTTGAGGCTCTTTGTGCAATCAGCACAAAGATGATGAACACCCCTCAAGCACCCACCCGATAACGCCAATGCGCGCAATTACCCATCCCATCAGCAAGGATACGCAAGTGCTACGGCAATCATCGTCAGCCATGCAAAAGCTCCTTTTCGATAGCGCAGATTGTCGTTATCACTGCCAATGTTGAACCGGGTATCCAGCCAGCCAATCAACCTGCCAAACCAGACGACGGGATGGGAACCCCTGCCCCACAGCCAATCCGGATCGCCAAGACATCAGCCGACGACAAGCGCAATCAGCAACAGCCAAAGGTGAAGACCGTCTATCGCAATTCGCCCAGAACTTGCGACAAGGCGAGTTGCAGCCGGCTCAGCGCAGCCGGTGTCCCCGGCAACCAACCGCAGAAGGCCAGGCCGGTCGGGGAATGGCCTGACAAGAATCCGGCGTTTGCAAGGCCTTCAAAACCATCGCAGCGCCCTTGTGCCTCGCCAGTACAAAAAGCCCGTTCCTGCCGACAATCTCCAGGCCCGACTCAAGGACAACGGCAAGCTCATCCGATTCCTGCGCCAATTGCTTGCGCATGGTGGCAATCCAGTTGCCGTCACCATAAGCTGCAATGCCCGCCTCGATTGCCGGACCCGGCCCGCCTATACAAAACGGCTCGAAATCCGATCCGCAAGACCGGCCTCGCAAATCGCGAAACCAAGCCGAAGGCCTGCGCGTCAAAGAATTTTCCAAATGATTTCTGCGATATTAACACTGGGATTGCCTCTCGGCATTGTCACCGCCGTGAGCCGCAAAAGGCTTCATCCACGATCAAGTGTCCGCCCTTGCCGTGAAGCCGTCTTGCCAGTGTCAGCAACGCATCACGCCCGACAACACCGCCATCGGGATTGTTCGGCCGGACCAGGATCACCAACTGCTCGTCATCATCAACCTGATCGGGATCGGCCGCGCAGGTCCCGCCCCGCCTTTTCGCAGCAATTCGCATGTTCGCGATAGGTGCCTGACGCAGGCGCAACAATGGTGGCGGTTTTGCCGGGCAAGAGACGTGGCAGCAATTCGATCAGCGCCTGGTGCCAGGTGCAGCAACAATCGAAACCTTTTCATGGATGGCATATGCCCGTCGCGCGGCAGCAAGCATGCGGTCCAGATCTGCCTGCTCAGGAAGCCGGTAGCGCTTATCGAGGTGGCCGCCAGCGGATAGACATGCGGATTGATACCGGTGGACAGATCGAGCCACCCGCTGCGCTCGCCTCCGAACACTGCAATCGCCTTGTCCACTCAAGCCGCCACATGATATGGAACGGACATCAGGTCCTGCTCCGTTGATCGATCAGATGCATATAGGAGCCGCTGACACTGCCGCTCACCAGCCCGCACGACCCCAGATCAGCGCCGAGCGCGTCATTCGCCGAGAACAGCGCCTGCCCTCTTCCTTCATGGCGACAGAATAGTGAAACTCGTGGGCCGCAAAATTGTTGCCCGGCAAATCTTCCCGCAAGCCCTATGACATTGCGATAGCCAAGATGCAGCTTGCGTCGGGCAAAAGCTCGTTTCCAGCCGCAGCAAGCCGCACATCGCGTGGCGCGTACCGGATGCATCTTCCAGCCCGTCGCCCAGCACCACAGCCCCCGCATTCGCCAAACATCACAGCGTCCCGCTCCATGGCGTCCCGCATCGCTGTCTTGAAGCGATGGGTTGCTGCAATCGGCCCGGCACGGAGTTCAGGATAACCGCCTGGCAGGAAAATGAAGCCGGCATTCGGGTCGGGACCCTCATCGGCAAGCGGCGAGAAGAAGGAAATCTCCGCCCCTGCCCGGCGCCAATCCTCGATCTGATGCGGATAGATGAAGGTAAAGGCAGCATCCCTGGCAATCGCAATATGGTGCGCGGGAGGCGGGACGACAGCAATAGCGCCAGCCGGTTCGGCAATCGGCGAAAATTCGTTTCCGATCGCGTCCAGATCAACATATCGGGAAACGATTTCAGCAGCTTCTGCGACAAAGGCCTCAATGCTGTCAATCTCGCCTGCCTGAACCAGGCCGAGATGCCGCTCCGGCAGATGCAAGGCATCACTGCGGCGCACTGCGCCGAAAACCGGCATTCCAATTGCAGCCAGCGCCTCGCGCAACATCCCCTCATGCCGCCCGCTTCCGGTTCGATTGAGAATGACACCGCAAATCCTCAATCCCGGGCGATGATCGCGAAAGCCGCGCACAAGTGCCGCAATGGAATGCGATTGCTTCTGCGCATCAACAACGAGAAGCACCGGAATTTCGAGCGCCTGGGCAAGATCAGCGGCGGAACCGGTGCCATCAGCTGCCCCGTCGAAAAGCCCCATCATCCCTTCAATCAGCAGATGCGTTCCGGCATGGCGATTTGCCAAGTCCCGCAGCCGGTTCGGCTGCATTGCCCATGGATCCAGATTGAGCGGGGAATGGCCACTGGCAAGCGCATGAAAGCCCGGGTCGATGAAATCCGGTCCGGCCTTTGCGCCGCTGATTTCAAGACCGCGATCCTTGAGGGCGCGCAACAGTGCCAAGGTCAGCACAGTCTTGCCGCTGCCCGATTGCGGCGCGGCAACCAGCAGGCCCGACACGGTGGCAGCCATGCTCATCCCGCTTCCCGCTTGCCACGCATTTCCAGCGGATCGGCAACGAGACTGCGTCCGGCAATCGCCCCCATCCAGTCCAGACCCTGACGCAGGCGTACCGCCTCACCCACCACGATGATGGCGGGAGGCTGGAGGCCGCTTGCCGCCACATCATCGATCGACGAGCCGATATTTGTTTCCAGAACGATTTGCTCACTGGTCGTGGCATTGCAGACAAAGGCCACCGGTTCATCCATGCTTCTGCCTGCAGCCAGCAACTGCTCACGGATATTCGCCCAATGCTTCATCGCCATATACATCACGATCACGGGCGAGCCCGTGGATATTGCCTTCCAGGCCGATCTCGTCGGGCACGAGGCCGCTGGCGTCATGTCCCGTCAGAAAGGTAACGCTGTGATTGATGCCACGATGGGTGAGCGGAATACCGGCATAGGCAAGACCGCCAAGACCGGCGGAAATCCCCGGCACCACCCGGAACGGAATACCATGCTCAACGAGTGTCAGCGCTTCCTCGCCACCGCGACCGAACACGAACGGGTCGCCGCCCTTGAGGCGCAATACCCGCTTTCCCGATCTTGCGAGTTCCACCAGCGTCAGCGATATGTCGCGTTGCTTGGGAGACGGCTTGCCACCACGCTTGCCAGCATAGCGGAGCTCTGCGCCCGGCTTGGCAAGTTCCAGGATCTCGTCATTGACGAGCGCGTCATAGACGATGACATCGGCCTCGCCGAGCGCATGGGCAGCATGCAGCGTCAGGAGGCCGGGATCACCCGGACCCGCACCGACCAGCCAGACCCAGCCCGGCAGGAATTCCTGTTTTGCCAAATCCAACGCGCGCAACTTGCTCATCCCTCACGCACCAAAACCAAGATCGACCATGCCATAGCTTTATCACATTGGCGCAGCAATTCGCGTCGCATATAAGACGCTAATGAGCAAGGTTTCACGCGAAGAAAAACCGGAAGGAAAATTGCGCCGCGGCTGGACCACGGGAGCCTGTGCAACAGCTGCGACCAGGGCTGCACTCACGGCGCTGGTCACCGGTCACTTTCCCGATCCCGTTTCCATCCGCTTGCCGAAAGGCGAGGAGC
>JAWKWN010000067.1:0-6235 GCA_041397505.1 Nitratireductor sp. | reverse complement strand
ATCTGGAAGAACAGGGTCGCACGCATTGGGTCGCGGAAGAGATGGAAATCCTCACTTCGCGCGAGACCTATGATCTTCCTCCCGGTGATGCATGGCAGCGGCTGAAACTGAGGGTTCGCAAGCCACGCGAGTTTGCACTGCTGCAGAAACTCGCCGAATGGCGCGAGCAGACAGCGCGCTCCAGCAATGTGCCGCGCGGGCGCGTCATCAAGGATGAGGCAATCTACGAGATTTGCGGCCACCCGCCGAAAACCATGAATGACCTCGCGGAATTGCGCGGCCTGTCGCGCGGCTTCGACCGCAACCGCTACGGCAATGACCTGCTAGCGGTGGTGAAGGCGGCCATGGAGATGCCGAAGCAGGATCTGCCATCGCTGCCGCCGCAGCGTCAGGCGCCTGAAGGCACGGGTGCAGCGACAGAAATGCTGAAAGTGCTTTTGAAGGTAATCGTCGAGCAGCATGGCGTTGCAGCCAAGGTGATTGCGACCGTCGATGACCTGGAGCGGATTGCGGCTGACGACGAAGCCGATGTCCCCGCACTCAAGGGCTGGCGGCGCGAATTGTTTGGCGAAATGGCGCTGAAACTGAAGAATGGCGGCCTGGCGCTTGGCTATAATCGCAAGGCGGTCATGATCATTGAACTCGGTGACGACCAGAAACGCCAGGCTGCGGAATAGCCCTCACACGATCTGCAGCGTTATCTCGCGGCCGGTTTCGCGGGCCAGTTGCGACAGCCGTTCCTGCGGACGCTCGCCGCAAAGATCGGATATGTCAGTTGGCACGGTGAGCGCGAAACCATTTTCGCCATTTGCCACCAGTCCGAGGCGCGGGATTACGCCCGGCATGGAAGCCGAATACAAATACAGGACACGGAAGATGGCAGCCAGCAGACGAGCGCGTGTAATGACGCGTGGCGTGGCCATGGATGCAATTTCCGGCAGTTTGACCTTGGTTCCCAGCCCCTGATAGCGGTGGTAATTTGACAAGGCGAGATAGGCGCGCCCTTCATGCGAGATACCGACAAAACCGGTATTGGCGATGACTGAAAGGCTTTGCTGTGCCCTAAAATCGGGATGCGCGCGCCAGGCGATATCGGCAAGATAGCAGGAGGCGACGCGATAGCGCGCCTCATTCGGCGTCTCGTCTATCCCGAGCGTGGCAAAGGCCATGGTGCTCCAGTCGGCCAGTTCCTGGGCGTGGCGGGGCGAGCGCGCGCGCAGGATCGACAGGTCGCGCGCTGTCTCGAGCAGCGAATCCTTGGCCTGCTCTTCTGGTGGAAGCAGGGAAAAAAGATATCCCTCGCGCACACCAAGCGAGGAGGCGATCACCGTATCGGCCTTCAGCGTCTTGAGTACCTGCGCCATGACCAGCGCGCCATAGGGCAACAGCGTACGACGGTTTCGCGATACCGCATCGATACCGGTGACACTTTCGATGGGTTCGCCCACAAGGCGATTACAAAAGGCGAGGAAGCTCTTTGCCGGGACATGATAGTCATGCACCGCCATCAGTGGATAATGGGTGCGCGCGATGTGCAATTTGACAAGCGAGCGCCACGTGCCGCCGACCGCATAGAAATTGCGCTGCGAGCCGGGCCAGGCGACCTTTGCCCTGGCCATTTCGGCCTTGACGATGTCAAGTGGGCCTTGTCCAGTGAGCCGCCTGCCATTTCGGCAAGACGCAGGCCGCCCAGCGGCAGCGTGATGCCGCCCTCGATCCTGCCGTTGACGCCGACAAGTTCCAGTGACAGGCCGCCCATATCGCCGACAATGCCTTCCGGCTCGTGAAAACCGCTCTTGATGCCATAGGCTGAATATTGGGCCTCCATCATGCCGGAAAGCACCATGACGGAAGTACCGAAAATTTCCTCGACACGGGCAATGAAGAGCGAGCCATTGGCGGCTTCACGGCCGCGGCGGTGGCCAGGATATGCTCCAGGTCACGCCCGTCTGTTCGCCCAGCGCATGAAACCGGTGCAGCGGGCCGCGATGCGCGCTCGACTGCCTGCTCGTTGAGACGCCCTGTTGTGGCAACGCTCCGCCCCAATCCGCAAAGGACCTTTTCGTTGAACAGAACCGCAGGCGAGCGGGTCAGGCCTTCATAGATTACCTGGCGAACCGAGTTGGAACCGATATCCACGACAGCGACGGGCCTGCGCTCGGACAGGCGTCCTTGCGCACCAGCCTCAGGCCCACTTCCGGCATCGCTCTTGTGGCGTTCCCTGCGACCGTTAGAGGTCGCCAAATTCGCGGTCTGTAAATTTCTTCGAGCATCATATTTTCAGCGATTCACTCTGCCCCGAAAGGCTTGGATTGGTCATGAAGTACCGCTGAGCATTAAACGATCTGATTTCGCCGGAACACTGGCGACTTGCCATTTGGCAGGATTTCCCAGCTTTGCTCGGTATCCATCAGGTTGGCAAGCATGATTTGTTCAAGCACCTGCTGCTGCACGGTGGGATTGGTCAGGCAAACCATAACTTCGACGCGCCGATCCAGATTTCGCGGCAGATCAGATCGGCCGAGCCGATATAGACGACATTCGCCCGCGACGGCATTTCCTTGCCATTGCCGTAAGCAGCGGATCCGGCTGTGTTCCAGAAACCTGCCGACAATCGACTTGACGTGGATGTTTTTCCGGACAGGCCCTGAACGGCAGGCCGCAAACAGCAGATTCCGCGCACCACCAGCTCGATATGCACTCCGCCTGGCTGGCGCGGTAAAGGGCATCAATGATGACTGGATCAACCAGTGAATTCATCTTTGCCCAGATCGTCGCCGGACGACCCGCCGTGGCATGTTCGATTTCCTGCGCAATGTGGTCGAGAATTCTCTGTTTCAATGTGATGGGCGAGACAGCAAGGGCTCAAGGTGGTCCGGCTCGGCATAGCCGGTGATGAAGTTGAAGACCTGTGCCACGTCGCGCGCCACCACCGGATTGGCAGTAAAATAGGAAAGATCGGTGTAAATGCGCGCCGTGATCGGGTGATAATTCCCCGTGCCGATATGGACATAGTTGATTTGCTTCTGCCGTCTTCGCGGCGCACGACCTGTGAAAGCTTCGAATGGGTTTTCCATTCGACGAAACCAAAGACCACCCGGTAACTCGGCCCGCTCCAGTCGCGCGCCCAGCGAATATTGGCTTCTTCGTCGAAACGGGCCTTCAATTCGACCAGGGCTGTTACCGACTTGCCGGCTTCGGTTATTCCCTGGATGAGTGCAGCGACGATGGGGCTGTCATTGAGGTGCGATAAAGCGTCTGCTTGATGGCAACCACTTCGGGGTCGCGCGTTGCCTGGCGGATGAACTGGACAACGACATCGAAGGATTCAGGTAAGGGTGATGAACGATATCCTTCTGGCGGATTGCGGCAAGGCAATCGCCATTCAACTCGCGGATCCGTTCAGGGAAACGCGCATTATAGGCTTCGAATTTCAGTTCCGGTCTTTCGAGAGAAACGATTTCGGAAAGATTGTGCAGCGCCAGCATGCCTGCCAGAATGTTGATCTGGCCAATGGCAAGGCCCACTTGCCCGAGGACAAAATCCTGCAACCTGCGAGGCATGCCTCTCCGATTTCAAGGCGAATGACAGAGCCGCGACGACGGCGCTTCAGGGCAGTCTCGAAGGTTCTAACGAGATCTTCGGCCTCTTCCTCGACTTCGATATCGGAACAAGGAATGACCCGGAAATGCCCCGAGCCCCGCACGATGAAGCCGGGAAAGAGGCGGCTGATGAACATTGCGATCACGGTTTCAATCGGGATCAGCGCGGTCTTGGCGCCGGCCTTTGCGGCAGTTCGATGAAACGGCGCAGGCTTTGCGGCATGCGCACGAGCGCTGTCATCTGTTCCGAACGTGAATTTTCCAGATCATAGACCGAGGTATAGCCAAGATTGGGAATGAACGGGAAAGGATGTGCCGGATCAATCGACAGCGGTGTCAGGATCGGGAAAATGGCTTCCATGAAATGGTCTTCAAGCCATTCGCGATCGGTTTTGCCAGGTCCCGTTCCGAGACGATGAAAATCTTTTCGTCAACAAGCGCCTGCGCAGTTCTGCCCAGGTTGCCTGCTGATCCGCCTGAAGCTGGCTGACCGCCTCAAGGACTGCAGAAAGCTGCTCGCGCGGAGTAAGGCCGTCATCGGAGCGCGTATCGACTTCCTGTCTGACCTGACTGACCAGACCGGCAAACGCGGACCATGAAGAACTCATCGAGATTGGTTGCCGAAATCGACAGGAAGCGCACACGCCTTCGGAGCAGCGGATTGCCGGGATTGGATGATTCCGCCGAGAACGCGGCGATTGAATTGCCAGGAAAGTTCCCGGTTCATGAAACGGGCTGGATCGGAAAAAACATCCGTTGCCGGACCCGTATCGGGCTCGTTGAGGATGCCGAATTCCTGGATTTACAGTCTCGTCCATCATGTTGTCCGAAAGTTTGAGTTTTCAGTCATTTATCGACCAAATGTGACAATACCGACAAAGACGCTAAACAAGGCCTAATGGCGCCAAATGCGCCAATTGGCATCAGATCATCCCGGTTTTCTGCAAGGCAAGGCTGGCAAGCGGCCGGTGACCCGGCTTCTGCGCGCCAGCGCCTCGCGATCAATCTCATCTACCAGCACTCCGGCGGCTCCCAGCGAACGCTCCATGCGGGTCACGAGGTAATCCACAACCCCCGGATCGACAGCCAATTGCCGGTCGGAAAACAGCTTCACGATCACCTGCCGCAGAAGATTGTCATCGGGAGCGGAAATCTCGACAAGATTGGCGGCACGCAGCCTCGATGCCGTGTCCGGCAGCTCCACACCCCAGTCATTGGGGGGCTCGCGGCTTGTGATCAGGCAGTGACCGCCATGGGCGCGGACATGGTTGAGCAGGTGAAACAATGCCTTTTCGTCAAGTGCACCGCGCCCGAGATCCTCGATGGCGAAACAGATTGCATCACCCGGTTCGAAAGCTGCAAGTCCTGCGGCATCAAGCGTTCCGGCACCTGCGTGCGCTGCCCATATCCGGGCCATGTGGCTCTTGCCCGTGCCAACCGGACCATGAAGGATGACTGTATTGCCCGGCCAATCCGGCCAACTGTCCAGCAATTCCACGGCTTGCGCATTGGCTGTCGAAACGATGAGGTCATCGCGTGCGTCTGCGCTGGAAAACGGCAGTTCAAGAGGTAGCTGTCTGGGTGCCATCGTCGCGATACGCTGCGCCTTACTCGCTTGCGGACGGTTTCAACTGCACTGGTTGGATCGTGCTCAGTCCGAATGACCGGTATATAGCTCACTTGACAGATATCGGCCAAGGGCAAAGCGCACAATCACACCCACCGCTGCTGCGGCAGGCACTGCTATCAGCATTCCGGTGAAACCGAAAAGCGAGCCGAATGCGAACAGGGCGAACATCAGCCAGACCGGGTGCAATCCGACGCTTTGTCCCACCAGCTTGGGCTGCAGGATGTTTCCCTCGAGGAACTGGCCAAGCGAGAAAATGCCGATAACGACGAGAACGTGGATCCAGTCAGGCCAGAATTGCACCAGCGCCACGCCGACAGACAGGATGAGGCCGGAAAGCGACCCAACATAGGGAATGAAGGACACCAGGCCCGCGAACAGGCCGATCAGCAGGCCGAAATTCAATCCGGCAATGGTCAGCGAAATGCCATAGAAGAGCCCGAGGATGAGGCAAAGTGTTCCCTGTCCGCGGACAAATCCGGCTACTGCGCGATCCACTTCGATGAGGATCTCGTGGATGGTATCGCGATGGTCGCGCGGCAGCCATCCATCAATTGCCTCAACCATGCGGTCCCAGTCGTAAAGCAGGTAGAAGGCAACAACAGGTGTCACGACCAGCAACGAAGCGACGCTGACAATCGCCTTGCCGGAATTCCACAATTGCTGGATCAAGGTGGCGATCCAGCCAGCGCCCTGCTTGACGAGGCCATTGAGGTTGTCCTGCAGCGACTGGCCTTCGATGCCGATAATCTTCTTCAACCACGGACTTTCAGACGAGGCGACCATTGATTGCAGTCTGGTTACCAGGTCGGGCATGCGTTCCAGGAACCCGGCAATCTGGTTTCCAAGAACCGGCACCAGGATCATCAGCGAGATAACGAAAATCACGACAAAAAAGAAAAGGATGATGACAGTAGCCATCAGCCGCGAAACGCCCCAGCGTTCGAGCAGGTCGGCAACGGGATCAAGAAAATAGGCGAGCGCCATGCCTGCCACAAATGGCAGC
>JAWKWN010000066.1:0-6752 GCA_041397505.1 Nitratireductor sp. | reverse complement strand
GGTGCCGTCGGTCGACTGGTCATCGACGAAGACAATCTCAAGCTTGTCGGACGGGTAGTCGAGGCGCGAAAACGAGCGCGCAGTGGCGATGACATGATCGCCTTCATTGAACACCGGTACCACGATGGTCACAGTCGGCCACACAGCCGGATCCGAGCCGAATCCGGGCTTTGTGCGCGGGTCGAGCATTCTCGCCAGCGAACCGAACAGATACCTGTTCACAAATATGATGAGCACCAAAATGGCAAAGAGCCACTCGGCTGATGCTAATCCAATCATGCAATTTATCTTTCTTGTTTTGCATGACTGATAGCGGTTATCCGTTATCAGCGTCCCAGCCCCGACAATAGGACACCCGCCTTAAGCTGCGGCTAAAGAGATTGGTTTATTTTTTCCTTCCGGTTCGTTCAGTTTTTGGCGCTCCCGGTTTCAATTGATTAACCAAGCAAATCAGAAGCTTACTTGAGGTCAGGGAAATAAGGAATTCTTATGCTTTCGAAGCTAGCGTGGTGATGCGGACAAGGGTCAGTCAAATGACCTTTGAATAAGAAAAACAAAAAAATGATCCTTTAGCAGGGGGCAATAATGACCATCACAGCAGGGGTAGTGGGTGCGGTGCGACTCGTTGCGGACGCGGCGCGAAAGGCCTTTACTTCCAAATCCGGAAACAACGGTGGTAGCAGTGGTAGGCCTTGGATATGTGGGGCTTCCGCTTTTGTCCGGTTTCGCGCCAGCAGCCGCGCAATCGGCTTTGACATTGACCAGGCCAAGATCGCGGACTGACCAGAGGGATTGACGCTGCACAGCAGTGCAGTGTGGAGGATCTTTCAATCGAACCTCAATTTTCCTGCGATGAGAAAGTCATTCGCGATGCGGATGTGGTAATCGTATGTGTGCCGACGCCGGTCATGCGGGGCAACAGGCCGGATTATCGGCCGGTGCTGGCAGCAAGCCGGATGATTGGCAGAAACCTGAAGCCGGGTGCAGTCGTTGTCTATGAAAGCACGGTTGATCGGGAACCACAGAGAACCGTTGCCTGCCTTTGCTGGAGGAATGCTCAGGCCTTCTCGAAGGCGTGGATTTCGCATATTGGCTATTCGCCTGAGCGGGTCAGCCCGGGTGAACGTACAAGGCTGGTGGGGGATATCAAGAAGATTGTTGTTGCCGGCTCGACGCCGCAGGTTTCCGATTTCCTGGAGCAGCTCTATTCCCGGGTCGTGACCACTTCAGATGCTTTTCAAGGCAAGCTCGATCAAGGTCGCGGAAGCCGCAAAAATTCTCGAAAATACCCAGCATGATGTCAATATCGCGCTGATCAACGAAGATGATGCAGCTTTTCGACGCGATGGATATCCGGGTCAGTGATGTGGTGGCGGCTGCTGGTTCCAAGTGGAACTTCCATACCTATTTCCCTGGCCTGGTGGGCGGACATTGCATTTCCGTCGATCCGTTCTTCCTGCTCAATGCAGGGCGTGGCCACGGATTGTCGATGGATGTCGTTGCCTCGGCTCGCGCCGTCAATGAACGCACCGCGCACTTTATCGCGGACAAGCTGCACACCATGCTTGCCCCTGAAAGGCATGACCTGAAGGGTCACAAGGTGCTGGTACTGGGTAGAGCCTTCAAGGACAACTGCCCTGATATCCGCAATTCGAAATCCTTTGCGGTGATCGACTCATTGTGGAACCGTGGTGCGGATGTCTATTCCTATGACCCGGTGGCGGATGACAGCCATTTCGAGGGCGGTCGTGGAGCCATTCTGGTCGATGACATTGCGCAATTTGCTCCCTATGACGCGGTCGTGGTGACTGCAGCACATGATGAATTCAAGCGCGATCTCGATGTCTTCAAGCTGGCAGCTGTCATGCCGCGCATGGCCCCACTGGTCGACCTGCGCAAGCTGGTTGATCCGGATCTCGCGCGACTGCACTTCAACTACTGGACGCCTTGAGCTCTGCCAAAAGGTCCAGTCCGAAAACACGAGCCCGCGGAGCAATCCGCGGGTTTTTCCGTGTTGGCAGTGCCGGGTGCGGGAATGCAATGGTGCATCCAATTGACGAGCTGCCTGGATCGAACGGCCTGTAACGGGCAGCCTGAACGGGAAAGACGCCGGTCGAAACCAGCGCCTCCTGTTTCCGTTAGGGTTGCATAGCCTACTTCATGCGTTGCCGCGATCCTGCGATCACATGCCGCCTTCACGGCTGGCGGCCTGTTCAGCCTGGGCTGCGGCGCGCATCCGAAGGACAATCGCCATGCAATCAGCATGCCGGTCATCGGCCTTTTTTGCTTCCTGACCAGATTTCCGTTTCAGTTCGGCAAGCCGGGCATCCACTTCCATCAGGGCATTCCGCGTCAGACCAACGAATTGACCGTCGTTTGTTCGCTGACGGTTGCGTTCACGCGCTACCGTGTGCCTTCCCGCTTCCAGTTTCCATACCTCTAGGCGGATATGAAAACTGCGGCACGGTGCAGGTTTTGATGTTCTTCCCGCTTCGGGATGGCTGTCCCTGACGTTTCGAACCCTGCATGGAAATGATTGCGCTGCTTGGGGCGGCTGTAAAGTTCAAGTTATCCACCGACTGTGAATATCGAGGAAAACGCCGCAGCCTGGAACAGGCCAAAGGGAAAGGGCGCGAGCCATGCAGCCCGCGCCCTTTTCAAATCCGGCAGGATGATCTTTGTCAACCGATGATGAAGTCGTCGATGTGAAGATCGGCCAGATGCAGTCCTTCGAGAAGGATGGTGCCATTGTCGACGGTGATCAAAACTCCTTCGGTGGTTTCCGACAGGGCAGCCAGCGCATCGGCAGCCGAGGTCAGGCCATGATCGCCCTGGATCCACAACCGGTCGGTACGGCCCGCACCTGCCCAGAAGTCGGTGATGTGGTCGTTGCCGAAGTTATCGTCAAAGACGAAGACATCTGCACCAGCTCCGCCGGTAAGAATGTCATCCCCGCCTTCGCCCAGGATGTAGTCATTGCCACCGCGACCGTCGATCTCGTCGCTGCCGTCACCGCCAACGATGCGGTTGACTGCATTGTCGCCGCGAATGATGTCGTCATAGTCGGAGCCGTAGACATATTCGATGCCGAAATAGGTGTCACCGGTTGCTTCGCCGGCAAATCCTGCTCCCGACAGATCAACCCCTACCGCCTGCATCGGCATAGGAATAGTCTGCCGCGTCGCGATCGCCACTCGCCATCGAGAAGATCGGCACCTGCGCCGCCTACCAGGATGTCGTTACCAGCGCCGCCAAAAAGCTGATGCCATTGCCGTCGTTGCCGACAAGGCGGTTGACCGATGCGTCCCGGTTATGACATCGTCATGCGATGAGCCGTAAACATATTCCAGACAGGAAGGGTGTGTCGCGCTTCCGCATCACCGCCAGATGCTGTTCGGTCAGCAGATTGACCGTAACACCGGCCGAGGAAGCCGAATAATCGACCACGTCAGCACTGCCGGTGCCGCCATCGATGAAGTCAGCACCTGCGCCGCCAATCAAGACGTCATTGCCGGCACCGCCGCGCAGGGTGTCATCGCCGTCGCGACCATCAATCCGGTTGTCGCCCGCATCCCCGGTCAGCGTATCGCCAAGCGGGGAACCGTAGAGATTTTCCACTCCAAAGAAGGTGTCGCCATGCGCGTCGCCACCAGGCCAACATTCTGTTCCAGATTGGCAGTGACACCTTCATCCGACCATTCATAGTCGGCTGCATCAATGCCGTCGCCGCCAATCAGGATATCTGCGCCACGACCGCCGATGAGTGTCATTGCCGCCCGTATAAGCCGGTGTCATTGCCCAGTCGACCGACGAGACGGTTTACGTCGTCATTGCCGATCAGGTGATCATCGAACATCGAGCCATAAATGTATTCGATATTGGCGAAGGTATCGCCCTCGGCATCGCCATACCGCCACTGTTGTTGGCGAGGTCAACCGTTACACCGGCTGTGCTGTCAACATAGTCGACCGCATCATCGCTGCCATTGCCGCCATCGAGGAAATCAGCGCCAGCCCCGCCTGCAAGACGTCCTTGCCATCACCCGCCAATCAGAATGTCGTCGCCATCATTACCGAAAAGCGCGTCAGCTCCCGCACCGCCGTTGACGGTGTCATTGCCGGATCCACCGGAGACATTGTCGCATTGCCGTCGCCGCCATCGACCTTGTCGTTGCCGTCGCCGCCATCGAGAATATCGTCTCGGCATCGCCATTCGGCGTGTCATTGCCCGCGCCGCCCAGAACTGTATCGCGTCGTTACCACCGGAGAGCGTGTCATTGCCATCGCCACCGTCGATCAGTCGGCACCATCACCACCTTGAATCTGGTCATCGCCGCCGCGTCGGCTTCGAGGCGGTTGTCGTTGGCGTCGCCAGTCAGGATGTCGGCACTGTCGCCGCCAATGATGTTCTCCGATACCGGAATAGCTGTTGTGATACTGGTCGGTACCCGTGTTGAGGTCGATATAGAAGGCAGATTTCTCGACATCCGAACCGTCGATCAGGTAGGTGTCGATGCCATCACCGCCGTCAAACCGGTCACGCCACCGCCATTGTCATAGCCGGCAATAAGCGTGTCATTGCCCGCACCGCCGAACGAACGGTCTTCACCCATGCCACCATCGAGAATGTCGTCGCCGTCGCCGCCATCAGATAGTCGTTATCGTCGCCACCATTCAGCGTGTCATTGCCCCGCGCCGCCGTAGCCTGTCCTCGTCCGTACCGCCCGGAAATGGTGTCATTGCCATCTTCGCCATACAGAAAGTCCTGGCCGGTTCCACCATCAATGGTGTCGTTCCGGTCCGCCCAAATCTGGTCGTCGCCGCCAAATCCGGTCGGAAATGTCATTCCCGCCGTTGCCGTAGATACGGTCATCGCGACTGGTACCGTTCAAGGTGTCGTTGCTGTCCTTGCCATTGCGTGTCGGCATATTTTCGCCCCCAAGAGCGCAAGTGTCTGGTTTTCCGCAGTCATTGCGAGTTGCACTCCTATAGCGGGCAGTCCGCAAGAATGGGTTAACACCATGTAAAATAACGAGAAATCGATTTCGTGGTGTGAGCACTTTTAAAAGCAAAGCGGCAATTTTCGGAAAATTTTATGCAAAAAAAGGGGCGGTGCAAAGCCGCCCCTCCTGAAATTGCAGAAGCCCTCGATCAGGAATCACGAACCTTGTCGAGAAGGTGCAGGTTGCCCTGGACTTCCTCCAGTGTCCGGATCCTTTGTCTGGGCGCGGTTGAAGAATGGATGCCCTCTTTACGTAGTCACCGCGAAGCAGGTAGGAATAGCCGCGATTGTTGAGGATGCGCGGATCATCGCCCTTCAGCTTGGCAAGCTGGTCATGAGCACGGTCGGAGTTGTCGAAACGGCCGAGCTGGTCGTAGGATGCTGCAAGTCCGACCCAGGCTGCGACATTGTCAACGGATTTCCACCGCCTGGCGAAAGTATTTTTCGGACAGAGCCGAAATTCACGCGTCGCGGAAACTTTCCTTGCCAGCTCGACCAGGCGTGCCGACTGGTCACCCTTCAGGCTGACCTGGTTGGACCATGGCGAAGTCGGTGCATTGGCATCAATCCGGTTGCCATTGTCAACCCCGAGTGAACTGGTAATGGTGCCGTCAGTTGAATAATGAAGTCCCGTAGTGTTGCAGCCGGCGAGCGGAAGGCTCGTGACAGCAACGAGCATGAGCGCCCGCATGAACCTGTTCATTTTTTTGCGTCCCCGTAGGAATTGTTCTTTTTATGAACTTATCCTCGCATGCAAAACTTAATATCCAGGTGTATGCGACCAATCGAATTTTACACAATGGCAAAGTATCGGTTAATGTGATGCCGAAAACCGGTGCGCCTTACTGGTTCATCAGCCTGATCGCGGTTGGCAGCACTGCAACGCCGATAACGATTGGCAGGATGAATGCAGTAACCGGGATCGACAGTTTGGCGGGGAGTGCATAGGCCTTTTCCTCCGCCATCATCATCCGCTTGTGGCGCATTTCCTCGCTATAGACCCGAAGTGCGTCGGAAACGCTGGTGCCTAATTCCTTGGATTGCTGGATCATCGTGGCGAAGCCCTGAACTTCCTCAAGGCCAAGCCTTTCACCGAATGCACGCAATGCCTGGTCCAGCGGCCGACCGGCGCGCACTTCCAGCGAGGCCAGGGTCAGCTGGCGTGACAAGGTCGGATAGGTCTTCTCGATTTCACGCGCGATGCGCTCGATTGATGCTTCCATGGTGAGGCCTGCCTCGGCAGCCACAATCATCAGGTCCATGACGTCGGGAAAGCCGGAGCGGTTTTCGCTCTGCAATTTCTTGATCCGGCCATTGAGATGCCAGTTCGGCAGAAAATATCCCAGTGTTGCCATGATCAGTATCAGGATCATCTTTCTGGCGGCCACCATTTCCGGCCACACAACAAGCACGATAAAGACCCCGACCAGCGCAGCAATCACTGCAATGATGACGCGTGAAGCCATGAACCAGCCAAGTGCATTGGGGCTCATATAGCCCGCCTGCATCAACTGTGTCTGCATCTTGCGCTGGCTCTTGGGATCGTTGTTGGCATAGAAGTCATTGGTGCGCTGAGCCAGTTTGCGCGCTGCACCCTTTGCGCCCTTTGGAGCACCCGACTTGCCGGTATCCCCGTAGGAGGTCTCGTTGATGTCGAGACGCTTGCGAATGTCGGAGCGCGAGCGGTTCTCGCTGCGTGCCTGGGTAAAATAGAAAAGCAGCCCGAACACCACCAGCGTGAAGAAAATGCT
>JAWKWN010000065.1:0-6791 GCA_041397505.1 Nitratireductor sp. | reverse complement strand
GGTCGTGCAGGCGGAACTGGCCATCCGACCAGAATTCGATGGACAAGGGGCGAATGCGGAAGCCTGACCAGTAATCAGGCCTTGGAATGTCGCCAACGCCGAATTTCGCGGCATAACGCGCGACTTCCTTTTCCAGGGCAAAACGGCTTTCGAGTTCGCGGGACTGTTTTGACGCCCAGGCACCGATCCGGCTGCCGCGCGGGCGGGAATGGAAATAATCGTCAGCCTCGGCATCGCTCACGGTCTCGACCACACCGCGAAAGCGGACCGACTTGCGCAACGATTTCCAGTGGAAACAGGCAGCTGCCTTGTGTGCGGAGAGGATTTCCGCGCCCTTCTGGCTTTCGAAATTGGTGAAGAAGACAATGCCGTCATCGTCATGGCGGCGCATCAGCACCATGCGGACATTGGGCATGCCGTCGCCATCCACCGTTGCAAGCGCCATTGCGGACGGATCGTTGGGTTCAGACTTTTCAGCCTGTTGCAGCCAATCCGTGAAATTTTTCATCGGGTTGTCGTCCATATGGTCACCCTTTCTTAACGCTGTTCGGCCACAATCAGAGACCATAGCCAGTGTGTGTATTGATTGAGGCTGACCATGCGTAACCCTGAAACAATTTCAGGTCCGATAATTGCCACCGAATCCCTGCCGATGAACATTAGCGCGCGTTCGCGATTCCTCAAGCTGGCAATGGCACTGGCACTGGCTTCCAGCGCAACTGGCTGCACGCTCAACAAGACCATGTCTTCGCTTGAAAGCGAACCGGAAATCGTGACCTCTTCCGTCACCAAGCCGGTCAAGGCGGAAGGCATAGACAGCACCGATGCCGAAATGATCAAAATGTGGTTGCCGAGGCAGAAGCGTCGGAGCCAACTCCCAGCACATTGGCATGGTCCAATCCGGACACCGGCAATAGCGGAACCATCATGGCCATCGACAAGTTTGTCGGCAGTCACGGTCAGAAGTGCAAGAAGTTCCAGACCACGGTTGATTCGTTCATGGGCATATCGCTGTACAAGGGCGAAACCTGCGAATTGAAATCCGGTTTCTGGGTGCTGTCCTGGTTCCTGCGGGACTGATCAGAACCCACATTCGCCGTTCCATATCACAACAATTCATATGGAAAGCGGCATACCAAACTCCCATATTGTATTCAACGAAGTCAGGCCGTTTCCCTGCAGGCGAATAATCTTGCATTCGGTTGCCAAACAGGGGCACGGTCGAGACTGATCCAAACAATACAAATGCGAAAGGGGCACGTATGCGCGATCCGTATTCAGTGCTCGGGGTAAACAAGTCGGCCGACGAAAAGGAAATCAAGTCTGCCTTCCGGAAGCTGGCCAAGAAATTTCATCCGGACCAGAATCCGGACGATCCCCGGGCCAAAGACCGTTTTTCCGAGATCAACCACGCTTATGAAATCCTTGGTGACAAGGACAAGCGGGGGCAATTCGACCGTGGCGAGATTGATGCCGAGGGCAAGCCCAAATTTGCGGGCTTCGAAGGCTTTGATCCGCGGCAGGGATTTTCGCCGGGCGCTGGCGGCAGGCAAAGGCGCCAGGCGCATGGCAGCCCGTTCGGCGCACAGGGTTTTGGCGGTGCTGAAGACATATTGAGTGAATTGTTCGGCTCTGCCTTCAACCAGGGACGGGCAGGAGCAGGAGCGCGCGGTCCTGCGGGCAATGCAGGAAGGCAGTTCGATCTCGACCTGAAGGCGACAGCGCAGGTCAGTGTGGACGATCTGGCGCGGGGAAAGGGCAATGTACGCCTGCCCGATGGCCGGCAGCTTTCATTCTCCCTGCCCGATGACGCACGCGACGGACAGATTGTGCGGCTTGCCGGGCAAGGCAAAAAGCAACCGGGGATGAAACCCGGCGACGCGATGATTACCCTGTCATTGGTCCCGCATCCTAAATTCCAGGTTTCTGGTCATGACTTGCGGACGGACGCTTCGCTGCCGCTTTTCACCGCCGTCAAGGGCGGCAAGGTCACCGTTGAAACCCTGGACGGCAAGATTGCGCTTAACGTTCCTTCCTGGACGAATTCGGGCAAGGTGTTCCGTCTCAAGGGCAAGGGCTTGCCCAAAAAGGGCGGCGGCCATGGCGATCTGCTGGTCACTGTCGGCATCGTGCTGCCCGAAGACGGGCGCGAAGGCCTGGAGGCCATGGCCGACAAATGGCAGGAGAAGGCAACCAGCAAAGGATAGGCAGCGCGGATGCGCGCCGCTTGCGGCTCAGGCGTCATTGTGCAATATCCCGCCCAAGATTGACGCGGATTGCGGAGAATATCATGGCGGGAAGCAATGGTTTGCTGGCGGGCAAAAGAGGCCTCATCATGGGCGTGGCCAACAAGAGGTCCATTGCCTGGGGTATTGCCAAGGCATGCGCCGATGCGGGTGCCGAGCTTGCGATGACCTGGCAGGGTGACGCGCTGAAGAAGCGCGTCGAGCCGCTTTGCGAGGAACTGGGTGGCAAGATGGCGGGCGATTGCGACGTAACCCAGCCTGAAAGCATCGATGCAGTTTTCGACGGGCTTGCCAGAGACTGGGGCAAGCTCGATTTTGTCATTCATGCGATTGCATTTTCCGACAAGGATGAGCTCACCGGGCGCTATGTCGATACGACGGCTGAAAATTTTCGTCGCACGATGGATATTTCCGTCTACTCGCTGACATCGATCACGCAACGCGCCGAAAAGCTGATGAGCGATGGCGGTTCGATCCTGACGCTGACCTATTACGGCGCGGAAAAGGTCATGCCGCATTACAATGTGATGGGCGTTGCCAAGGCGGCGCTTGAAGCATCGGTCAAATATCTGGCGGTTGACCTCGGCGCGAAGAATATTCGGGTCAATGCGATTTCTGCAGGCCCGATCAAGACCCTGGCAGCGTCGGGCATTGGCGATTTCCGCTATATCCTGAAATGGAACGAATACAATTCGCCGCTGAAGCGCACGGTTACGATCGAGGAAGTGGGCGATTCGGCACTTTATCTCGTCAGCCACCTGTCGCGCGGTGTCACCGGCGAAGTGCTGCATGTCGATAGCGGCTATCATGTGGTCGGCATGAAAGCTGTCGATGCGCCGGACATTTCGGTCATCAAGGACGAATAACCCATCTCTGCTTTCACCCAACCCATGGAAGGCTGATGGCCGGTCCGATGCTTTATTATTTGCGCCATGGCGAAACCGACTGGAATGCGGAATTGCGCTTTCAGGGGCAAAAGGACATTCCGCTCAATGCGCGCGGCCGTGAACAGGCCAGAAGCAATGGCGGACGCCTGGCAGAACTGATCAGCAATCCGTCAGAACTGGATTTCGTTGCCAGTCCGCTTGGGCGGGCACGCGAGACCATGGAAATCGTGCGCGCAGAACTGGGATTGCCGCCGCAGGATTACCGCATCGATGACCGTCTGATCGAGGCAAGCTATGGCGACCTCGAAGGTACCACGCTCGCCGAATTCAAGGCGATGGCCCCGGACGAACACCGGTTGCGCAAACAGACCCGCTGGACCTATTGCCCCAGGAATGGTGAAAGCCATGCCATGGTTCTGGCGCGCGTATTGCCCTTCTATTTGGAGCTGCAACGCCCGACCCTGGTATGCGCCCATGGCGTGGTGGGACGAGCGATCCGCCAGCATGTGCTGGCGATGGATCGCGACGAAGCGGCTGATTTCACCTTTCCGCAAGACAGGGTCTTCCTCTGGCACGATGGGGTCGAGCGCCAACTATAGGCGCAACATGCACGCGGCATTGACCCCGTCGCCCGGCAGCCCTATCAAGGCCCATTCATCCCGGCATTTCGGGGTTTGTCGGAAACGGCTGACGCTGGATGTGCAAGCAAGTATAATGGGTCGAACCGCGCCAGGTTCCTGCAAGAAACAACGCGGCCCCGGGACTACGGAACGAACATGTCTTTCAATACCTTCGGTCACCTTTTTCCGCGTAACAACCTGGGGTGAAAGCCACAGGGCGCAGCTGCGTGGTAGATGGCTGCCCGCCCGGCATTCGCTTTACCATCGCCGGGATTCAGGCATTTCTCGACAAGCGCAAACCCGGCCGGTCGGGATTCTACCAGCGCGAGGAACCAGACGCTGTAGAGGTGCTTTCGGGGATCATGCCGGATGACAAGGCCCGGGAGTCTGATTACCACAGGCACGCCGATTTCCATGATGATCCGCAATACCGATCAGCGCTCAAGGTTATTCGGAGGATTCGCGACCGCTATCGACCGGGCCATGCCGACCACCTATGACGTCAAATACGGCATTTCGCGACTACTACCGCGGCGGGGGACGCTCTTCAGCCCGCGAAACTGCGGCCCGGGTCGCTGCACGGCGCCACGGCGCGGGGTGCTTCCGGAATGACGGTGCGCGCGGCACTGGTTCCAGGTCGGCTACGAAAAAGATCGACCGGGCACGCTGGGACTGGCGCAGGTATCCGCAATGATTTCTTCTGCCCGTGCGGTCGCAGCCCGGCAGCCGAATGGGCGGAGTATCTCGACGAGATCAGGCTTTCGCAGAATTCGGTCAGCGCTGTTGTCGAGGTGGTGGCCGAAGGTGTTCCTCCCGGCCTCGGTGCGCCGGTCTATGCCAAACTCGACGAGGATATTGTGGGCATCTGATGTCGATCAATGCGGTCAAGGGCGTGGAAATCGGCAATGGCTTCAGGCTGCTGAAATCACCGGATCCCAGAATGCCGATGAAATGCGCGTTGGCAATGACGGCTGTAGTCTTCCTTTCAATAATGCAGGCGGCATATTGGGTGGCATTTCCACCGGCCAGGCCATTGTTGCACGATTTGCGGTCAAACCCACCTCCTCCATCCTCACTCCAGTCCGCGGAATTACAGCGAGCGAGGACGTTGATGTGCGCACCAAGGCGGCATGATCCGTGTGTGGGCATTCGCGCAGTACCAATCGGAGAAGCAATGGTGGCTTGCGCCATTGCCGATCACTACCTCATGCATCGCGGCCAGACCCGTGAGCGCATTTGAACAAGGCATCAAATTCAATGGCATATGATCAGGCAAGAATTGCCAACGCAATCAGGGCATTCGAGGCGGGCGAGTATCGTCGTTACCGATGATGATGACAGGGAAAATGAAGGCGACCTGATTGTTGCCGCCGTTCATTGCGGCGGAAAAGATGGCTTTCATCATTCGGCATACCAGCGGCATCGTTTGCGCCGCGTGCACAGGAAGCCAAGCGGCAATCTGGCGCCACGCTGATCATGAAGAATGACGCACCGCACGCAACCGCGTTTACCGTCTCGACCAAAGATTACAAGCATGACACGACAACAGGCATTTCGGCCGAGGAACGCACCTCCACCGTTCGCGCGCCCGCCCAATCCCAATGCAGGAGCGGTGGATTTGGCGGCCCGGTCACATCTTTCCGCCGGTCGCGCGCGAGGGCGGCGTGCTGATGCGCTCGGCCATACCGAGCTGCAGTTGATCTTTTTCAAACTGGCCAATCTGCCAGCCGTGGGCGTGATCTCGGAACTGATGAATGATGACGGGTCGGTAATGCGTGGCGCGCAGGTCGGCACTTTGCGCAGCAGCATCGGTTGACGCAGGTTTCGGTTGCAGAGCTCATTGCCTATCGCCAACGCCAGGAAAGCCACATTACAGCAGCTCGGCGAACAGCCACAAACACTGGCTGGTCCTGCCACCGCTGTTACCTACAAGACGCCATGGGACCCGATGCATCATCTTGCCGTGGTCTATGGCGATATCCGGGACGGCAAGAACGTGCCGGTGAGGATGCATATAGAATCGGTGCTGGACGATGCCTTTGGCGCATCCGATGTGCTGGCGCGATCCCTGCAGGACATCGCAAAACGCGGACGCGGCGTCGTGGTCTATCTGCGCGAGGGTTCTGTTGGCGTTGCCCATGTCGGACGGCGGGCGGAAGCGATATCGGGTGGTGAGAACCACCAGACAGCCGAGGCCCGCAAGAATGAATGGCTGGAGATTGGACTTGGCGCGCAAATCCTGCGCGATTTGGGTATTCAGTCCATCGACCTTATCGCGTCGCGCGAGAGGCATTATGTAGGTCTTGAAGGCTTCGGCATTGAAATCTCGAATACCATCATTCTGGAATAGCCATTTGGCCGGGAGAGCTGAATTGAAAAGCCATTGCGCGAAGATACTGATGCTTTTGCTTGGCATTGTTGCGCTCGCGCCAGTGGCGAATGCGCAGGAAAGCTGGACAGCGACCAGACTGAACAAGAAACAGGTCACACCGGCATTGTTTGCAGAAACACGACCGGCTGCGCCAAGTGGCATTCCCTACATGCTGAAAGCCGAGGCTGCGACCGGAGACATTGTGGCCGCATGGTACAGCCAACCCACCACACGCTATGGCCATGGGGTGTTGGGGGACAAGATCGAAGGTGGCGCACTGGTGGTGCAACAGGCCAATGGCCGGACACTGAATTACCGGCTTTCACCGCTTGAGGTTTTCGAGGACATTGCGCCCCGGATCGCCGACCTTGACGGCGATGGCGTTTCGGAAGTGGTGACCATCCTTTCGTCGCTGCCGGGAGGCGCATCAATCGCGATTTTCGGGGTCAATGGCGACACTTTGGAAAAACGGGTATCGACGCCGTTTATTGGCCGTCCGAATCGCTGGCTCAACATTGCGGCCATTGCCAAATTTGGTCGCGGGACCGGGACACAGATCGCCTTTGTTTCCACCCCCCATATTGGCGGCACTCTCGGCTTTCTCGCCTATGGCAACCGTCAGCTGGCGCTCGTCAGGACTGCTCCGGGATTTTCCAACCACAAGATC
>JAWKWN010000064.1:0-7372 GCA_041397505.1 Nitratireductor sp. | reverse complement strand
CGCGACCAGCGTGAGGCACCCAATCTGGCACGTCTGCTTGCCGATGAAAGCATCGAGAAGATATTCCATTTCGCCCGCTTCGATATCGCCGTTCTCTACAATGCCTTTTCCGTGATGACGACACCTGTCTATTGCACCAAGATCGCTTCGAGGCTGGTGCGAACCTATACCGACCGGCATGGGCTCAAGGACATTACGCGCGAATTGCTGGGCGTTGACCTTTCAAAGCAGCAGCAAAGCTCAGACTGGGCAGCAAGTGAACTCAGCCAGGCTCAACTCGAATATGCCGCTTCCGACGTGCTGCATCTGCACCAGTTGAAGGCAAGGCTGGACATGATGCTGGAACGCGAAAACCGGGTTGAACTGGCACAGGCCGCCTTTCGCTTCCTGCCCTGGCGGGCAAGGCTGGATCTGGCCGGCTGGCCGGAGGAAGACATCTTTTCGCATAGTTGATGGCGGGGTTTCATCGCCGCCACCAGTTTTGCTGCGTCAACTATTGGAATGGTTAACGCTTTTGCCGTAAAAAGAACATGAAAACGGTGTTGCTGCCGTTCTCTTGCGCGGTATTGCGGGGCGATGATCCTGACCCTCTGACATGACCTGGTTCAAACCAAGCTGGAACTCCCATTGGCCAAACCCGATCCGAATCTGCATGACTGGCGGAAAGAACCGCAATTTGACGGTGCCAGCGCATCGGACGGTCTCGATTTCATGTCCTCCGGGCGCGGGGCAGAGGAATTCCTGCGTGCGCATCGCCACAGCAGGCTGGTCCGCTTTCTGAAACTCGGATTGCCACTGGGTGCAGCGATCGTGATTTTCGGAATTGCAGGCGTCACGCTGCTGTCGAATTCCGGGCTTCCCGATGTCGAGATTGGCGATACCACCGTCAAGGATGGCAAGCTTGTGATGAGCAATCCGCGGCTTGATGGCACCGACCAGCAGAACCGGCCCTACAATCTGACGGCAGACAAGGCCGTTCAGGATTCGGCCAAGCTCTCCCGGATTTCGCTGGAGGCGATCGTTGGCAAATTGCCGATCAGCAATGACGGATTTGCCGCAGTCAAGGCGGGAACAGGCGTCTATGACGCTGATGCCAAGACGCTGGAACTGGGCGGCAATGTGAGCGTTGATACCGATGACGGGATGTCGATACGCCTCGAAGATGCGCAGATCGATATCGGAAGCGGCTCCATCAAGAGCGCGCGGCCTGTCGAGGTTGATACCGGTAATGCCAATATCAAGGCACAGTCGCTATCGGTTGCCGACAAGGGAAAGACGATCGTTTTCACCGGCTCGGTGCATATGACAATTCAGCCGCAGGCTGGTGACAGCACTGCGGGCATCTCCACCCAAGGCGAATTGCGCGGCACCAAACCGGTTGCGGGACAGGACAGCGCCGCGCAATGAGGAAACTGTCCGCATTTCCCAGGCTTGCGCTTTGCAGCGCGATGGTTGCGAGCCTCGCAATGGCGAGCCCTGCGCTGCCGCAGGACAAACCCGCTTCTCCCGCCTTTGCGCTGGGTGATCGAAGTCAGCCTGCCGATATCAGGGCTGACCGGCTGGAAGTGCAGGACAATAACGGTCTCGCGATCTTCGACGGCAATGTGAAGGTGGTTCAGGGCAGGACCAGCCTCGAGACTGTCAAGCTGACCGTCAGCTATGCCGGCAATCAGAACGGCAATCAGCAAGGGCAAGGCGGATCGAAAAACGGGGCCAATGCGCTTGCCGGCAATATTCGTACCATCACCGCCGAAGGCGATGTACTGATGAATACCGGTAACCAGTCGGTATCAGCCGCAAAGGCGCTGGTCGATATCGAACAATCCGTCGCAACGCTTTCGGGCGCTGTGCGGCTGAGCCAGGGTGAGAGCAGCTTCGAGACCGAGGTCATGGAGATCGAGTTCGGCGGCGATGCCGACGGGCCGGGCGACGGTATCGAGCGGGTAACTGCGCCGGGCAAGGTGAAACTGACCTCGCCAAGGCAGACCGCGACAGCAGACAGTGCTGTCGTCGAGATGGCTAAACAGATTGCCAATCTTGATGGCAATGTGATGGTGAGCGATGGCAATGGCGTTCTCAATGCCCGCAAGCTGACAATCGAATATGAGCGTGGGGATAGCGCTGAGGCGCTGCCGGGCGACAATGTCAAACGGATATCCGCAAGCGGTCGGGTTACCATGAAGTCGGGTTCGCAAACGGCCAATGCCGATACGCTCGAGGTTCGGATGGCTGACCAGTTGGCCATACTCAACGGCAATGTGGTCGTCGTCGACGGGCAAAGCACGATCAGCACGAATTCGCTCAATATCGAGTTCCTTCCCGGCAATCTGAATGGCACGCAAGGTGCTGGCGGTGTCAGAAGGGTCGTTGCGCCCGGTCGCGTGGTGCTGCGCTCGAAGGACCAGACTGCGACGGCGAACTCCGCTTCGGTGGATGTCGTGGGACAGACCGCAGTGCTGTCGGGCAATGTCAGGGTCGAGCAGGGAACCAGCGTCCTGACGACTGCCAGACTGAATATCAGCTTCATGAGGGGCGGAGGCTCGGCCCGGGGGCTTGCTGGCGGCATCAGGCAGATCGATGCGCCAGGCAAAGTGCGCCTCACATCCGCCGATCAGGTGGTGACAGCCGACAAGGCCGTGGTGCGCATGCAGGAGAACCATGCGATACTGAGTGGAAATGTCGTATTGAGCCAGGGCAAAAATGTCGTAAAAGGCTGCGAATCCGGATTTCAACCTGGCCACGAATTTTGCAAAAATGAAAAGCTGCCCCGACACTGGCTCTGGTCGCGTCAAGATGCTTTTTACCCCGAAATCTTGCAGGCCAGCAGTGAGCGGGAGGTTTATCAGCCCTTGGACCCGGCAGGACGCAACCCCTCTGGCAAGACGCCTGCAAAACCGCGCAAGGCCGCAACCGCGGTTGTTGCCTGGAAAATGTGCAATTGGCTTGGTGAAACGGCCATGTCGCTGCGGCTTGTCGCGACTTCCGTGGCAAATTCAATGCGCAATTCGAGCGGAACCAAGGCCGATACAACCAGGAAGCAGCCCGGCAAGAGTCAGCCCAATGGAAGCCAGCCAACGGCAAGGCCCGCTCTTTCGCGCAGCAAGGCTGTCGACAAACAGCCTCCTGCCCCGGCTTCGGCTGCATCGACAACGGCCATGGCGGGTCGTCAGCGCAAGGGCCGTGAAGGCGTCCTTGCCGTTACCGGCCTGCAAAAGGGCTTCAAGGGACGCCAGGTGGTGCGCGGCGTCACGCTTGGGGTTCGTCGTGGCGAGGCGGTCGGCCTGCTCGGCCCCAATGGCGCGGGCAAGACCACGTGTTTTTACATGATTACCGGCCTGATCCAGCCCGATGCCGGTCGTATCGAGCTGGACGGCTATGACATCACCACCACGCCGATGTATCGCCGGGCCCGGCTGGGGATCGGCTATCTGCCGCAGGAAGCCTCGATTTTCCGTGGCCTTTCGGTCGAGAACAATATTCGCGCGGTGCTCGAAGTGGTCGAGCCGAGCAAGAAGGAGCGCGAGCGCCAACTCGACGCCCTGCTTGAAGAATTCTCGATCACGCATCTGCGCAAGCAGCCGTCGATTGCGCTGTCGGGCGGCGAGCGACGGCGCTGCGAAATTGCCCGCGCACTCGCGACACGCCCGACCTTCATGCTGCTGGATGAGCCCTTTGCCGGCAGTGACCCGATTTCGATCGGCGACATCCAGGAACTCGTGCGCCATTTGACCCGTCGCGGCATCGGCGTCCTGATAACCGACCACAATGTGCGCGAAACACTGGGCCTGATTGACCGCGCCTATATCATTGCTGCCGGCCAGGTTCTGACGCATGGACGGCCGGACGAGATTGTTCGCAATCCCGATGTTCGCAGAACTTATCTCGGAGAGCAGTTTACACTTTGAGAACCTGGTGCTGTTATGGTGTGCTAGCAAGAAGCGGGCCACAATAGCGATAGAGCTGAACAAGCCCGCCAGATATCCCGAAAACGCCGGGATACCACTGAAAACAGGGCAGGTTTCATGGCGCTTTCCGCCAAATTGCAGTTCAGGCAGTCGCAGTCGCTGGTGATGACACCGCAGCTGATGCAATCCATTCGCCTGTTGCAATTGAGTCATCTGGAACTTTCGCAATTCATTGACCGGGAAATCGAGAAGAACCCGTTGCTGGAACTGGCCAGTGACGGCCCCGATATTGTTCCCGGACCCGATATTGATGATTTTCGCGACAAGCCGACCCCAGCCGAGACCCTTGACGCAACGGGGCTTGTCAGTGGTGAACTGGACGTTTCGAGTGTTTCAATCGAGGAAAAGCTGGGAACCTCGATCGAAAACAGTTTCGATGCAGACATGCCCGCCATTGGCGCCTATGGCCCCTCAACCGGGCTGGCGCAGGGTTCGGGCGCAGGTTCGGGATCAGGTTCGGGATCAGGACGCGGCTTTGACGACATCGATGCCGATGGCATGGAAGCCTTTGCTGCACGGCCCCAGACCCTGCGCGAAGTGCTGCGCGAACAGATCCCGGCTGCATTGAGGACGGCTTCCGACCGTTTCATCGCGGAGGAGATTGCAGGCTCGATTGACGAAGACGGCTATCTGCGCCGCCCGCTGGACGAGATTGCCGCAGCCCTTGGCGCCGATATCGAGGATGTGGAAGCGGTTCTCGGCGTCATGCAGGGCTTCGAGCCTTGTGGCGTTGCCGCCCGCAATCTTGGCGAATGCCTGGCAATCCAGTTGCGCGAGCGCGACCGTTTTGATCCGGCCATGGAAGCGCTCATCGCCAATCTGGATCTGCTGGCGAAGCGCGATTTTGTGCAACTGAGCAGAATTTGCGGCGTCGACCAGGAAGACATAGCCGATATGGTGCATGAAATCCGTGCACTTGACCCACGCCCCGGCAGCGCCTTTGCCAGTGACCCCGTTCTGGCCGTCGTTCCGGATGTCCTGGTGACCCAGCGGCCTGACGGAAGCTGGGCCATCGAGTTGAACCCTGAAACGCTGCCGCGCGTTCTGGTCAACCGGACCTATTATGCGGAAATCAGCAAATCCTGCCGCAAGGATGCCGACAAGACCTTCCTGACCGACTGCCTGCAGACGGCCAACTGGCTGACCAAGAGCTCCTGACCAGCGCGCGCAGACCATTTTGAAGGTCGCGACAGAGATCGTGCGCCAGCAGGACATGTTTGGCCTATGGCATCGAGCATTTGCGACCGCTCAATCTCGCGACAATCGCCGAAGCCATCAAGATGCACGGTCCACCGTGAGCCGCGTCACGGCAGGCAAATACATGATGACGGATCGCGGCCTGTTCGAGATGAAATATTTCTTCACCTCGGCCATTTCGTCCAATCTGGGTGAAGATGCGCATTCGGCAGAATCCGTGCGCTTGACCAGATACGGCAAATGATTGCCGGAGAGCACGCCAGCGTATTGTCGGATGATGCGATTGTGGACGCCCCGCAAAAGGCCGGTAATGATATTGCCCGCCGCACCGTTGCCAAATACCGTGAAGCCATGAACATACCGTCCTCGGTGCAGCGTCGGCGCGAGAAACGTATAATGCTTGAGCGAAAGGCGGGATGAATTGTGAATTCTCTGGATGCTGACCGCCGCTCCTTGACATTGGGGGCCGCCAACAATAGAAGGCGCCGGAACCTCGTGGTCCATACCGTGTTCCTGGCATTCCATCGTGGTCGCGGTGCAACCGGCGAATGGAATGTCGGCAAGAGGTGTCTGGCAGCAGACCAATTAATGACAACCGCCGCTGCAGGCAAAGCTGAAAGATTGTAACATGTTGTCCCGCCGGGCGTTATGCTGCGATGAGTCGCTGGCCTCATCGCGCCGCGGGATTTGGACCTGTATCACGCAAAAAGGGTGTTTTCTTCCCATGACTCTTCGCATTTCCGGCAAACACATGAATATTGGTTTAATCCCTGAGCCAAAGGATCGAAGACAGGATCAACGAAGCCGTTGGCAAATATTTCGATGGCGGGTTCAGCGGACATGCCACGATCGAGAAGTCCGGCAGTGCATTCGAGAGCGATCTTGCCATTCACCTTGATACCGGTGTTATTCTGCAGGCGACTGCACGGGCGCATGACGCGCAAATCAGCTTCGATGATGCGGCGGAACGCATCGAAAAGCGCCTGCGCCGCTACAAGCGCCGCCTGAAGGACCATCACGCCAATGCGACGTCGCGTGTCATGGCTGACGCAAGCTATTCGGTCGTGGCCGCCCCTGACGAGGAAGAGGAACTGCCGGAAGACTACAATCCGGTCATCATCGCCGAGTCACTGACCCAGGTCGCAACGCAGACTGTTGCGCAGGCCGTCATGCAACTCGACCTGACCGACAAACCGGTAATCGTTTTCAACAATGCCGCCAGCGGCGACATCAACGTCGTCTACCGCCGTCCGGACGGGAATATCGGCTGGATCAATCCGACCGCAGTCAAAAAGGGATAAACCCTACAGGCCTCCGGACCGGCAATTGCCGATCCTGAAAGGATAAGAAAAATGGATCTTGGTGACCTTCTGGGAGCGGATGACATTCTTCCGTCCCTGAAATCCAGTTCAAAGCGCCAGTTGCTGCAGGATTTGTCAGAGAAAGCCGAGGAACGCACAGGAATTCCTGCGCGGCAGATTTTCGACACCCTGCTGCAACGCGAGCGCCTTGGCTCTACCGGGGTTGAAATGGCATTGCCATCCCGCATGGCAAATTGCCGGGATTGCCGCATATTTCGGCGATATTTGCGCGTCTGGAAAAGCCGATCGACTTCGAGTCACTCGATGATCAGCCGGTTGACCTGATCTGCCTGTTGCTGGCACCGGAAGGTGCCGGTGCAGACCATCTCAAGGCATTGGCCCGTATTGCCCGTATCCTGCGGGACCCGGAGACCGTTTCCAAACTGCGTGACAGCAGTGACGCCAACGCGATCTATGCGTTGCTGACCCACACACCGGCCTCGAACGCTGCCTGAGCGTGACCGCCCGGGAGATGTTATCCCGGGCGCGCAGTCTTGTGCCAAATCCGAGTGAATGCCATCTCAGTGAATGGCCACAGGCACCAGATCGTTGGTGAATGCCATGGACAATGCGCCGCCGGCATCATCGGCAAGTGCCAATGGAGTTCCATCAGCGGCAAACAGCGCCCAGACCAGCACTTCAGGCGCGATTTCCATCGAATTGGGAAAAGCTTCGGCGATCTCCTTGCCTGAAATCTTGCGCATATAGGCGATCTTGCCAGCTCCGAGGCTTGCAAGTTCTTCTGCGGTCATGACCGGAATTGATGTTTCGTGACGCATCATCTTACTCCTTTGAACTGATCGAAATCTTGCGAAC
Organism: Nitratireductor sp.; assembly: GCA_041397505.1. Taxonomy (GTDB): domain Bacteria; phylum Pseudomonadota; class Alphaproteobacteria; order Rhizobiales; family Rhizobiaceae; genus BOKV01. The sequence goes on along the minus strand of JAWKWN010000064.1, from coordinate 33 downwards.
CACGCGCTCCGGCTGCAACCTCACAAGGCTGAT
>JAWKWN010000063.1:0-8327 GCA_041397505.1 Nitratireductor sp. | reverse complement strand
CGCAGCCATTGGAAATGCATGAGAACCACCCGGCCATTGCCTCGTTCGACAGTCCGGAAGGCGATGCAGGCGCATCCGGTTCAACTGCACTGGACCCGAACAATCCGCAGAGTTGGGGCAAGGTAGGCCGCAACGAGGCCTGCCCTTGCGGTTCGGGTCTCAAATACAAGCATTGTCACGGAAAATTTGCCTGATACTCAGTGCACATTGTCTGAATTGGCAAGGGCTACCAGATTGGCCAGGGCGGCTACCCCAAGCGCATTCATGCGCTTGGTTCCAAGCTCCATGTCGATCCGGAAGGCAAGGTCTTTCGGGTCTGCGTCCCTGACATCCTCAAGCCGTTCGATGCCGATCCTTTCCAGATAGGCCACCATCTTCGGCCCGATGGAATGCGCCATCAGCATTTTCCGTTTTTCGCTTTCGCTGATTGCCATCCGATTACTGCTCGGCAGTATCACGCTTGAAAAGGCTGAAGAACGTCTTCTTTTTCGGCTTTTCCGCAGCAGCGGTGTTTTCAGCTGCTTGTGCCACCAGCGGGTTGGGCTGCGGGACCGGAATACTGCCCTCGGATGGCTCCACCGCCTTTGAAGCTGTTTCACCCGCATCCTTTGCAAGCGCCTCGCGCACTTCCCCGGTATCCGTGCTTTGAGCGGCTGGCGCATCCTGGTTTGAAACATTTGCCACATCGGCAGCCTCGGGCTTCTTGCCTGCCCAGGCATCGCGGATCGCCTGCTTTTTCAGCACCTCGGCAAATATTTTCTCGTCCTTTCCATTTTCTGGGAATAGGCCATCGCAAGACTGTCAGGAACGCTCGATTCGGGACAGGCTTCGGTTGGCAAGCTAAGCTTTCTCGTCTGCCGGAATGCGGTTGAACACATACCGCTTCTCGCAAACATCCACCTTCGGCGGCGATCGCGTGATCTCGAAATGATCACTGCCTTCCTTCAGCATTTTCCGAAATCAAATTCGGATCATCCTTGTGGGCGGCAAGGTTTTCGGCAGTCATGTGAAACGGAAATGCCTGAACCTGAAAGCTTTTCTGCCCGCCCTTGAACGAATCCCTTGCAAGCGAATAGATTTCCTCGATCCGCTCATCCGTCATCGAATAACACCCTGCAGACGAGCAGGCACCATGCACCATGAGATGCGTTCCCGTTCGGCCATAGGCCCGGTCATAGCTGTTGGGATAACCGATATTGAATGACAGATGATAATCCGAATTCGGATTCATCTGATAGGGATTGATGGTGTAGACCCCTCAGGCGCCTGTCGGTCGCCTTCCTTGAATTGGGACCCAGTTTGCCCGACCACTTGCAGATTTCATAGGTCTCAAGCAGGTCGAAGCGGCCATTGTCCTTGGCCTTCCATACTTCCAGCTGGTTTTCCTGTTTATAGATGCGGATCATGATCGGGGAGGACAATGTCATCCTTTGACTTCATCTTCTTGACCAGGCGCTCCGGCACCGGCTTCTCGGCCTTTGGCAAAAGGCTGTCGATACCACCGACCTGGCAACCTGCCAGAACCGTGGTCAGGGCAATGATGCCCGCATACAAAGTCTCTCTTGCCAGAAGCCATGCTTGTCAAAAACCAAAAACGGTGGACCGCAAATTGCGGCACCTCACCATTTTATCCCCGAATGAACCATTATCTCTGTCTGCACATGATTGAGATCCCGTTACCATGACGGCACGGGAAAACACAGCGCAACACCAACTGCCTTGTGAAAGGGGCGAAAATTCGACTGTCAGCCGAGATTGCGGCCAATGGCCAGGAACTTGTCACGCCGTGCCTTGCGCAGTTCCTCGCCACTCATCGAGGAAAGCTCGCTGAATGCGCCACGGATCGCCTCTGCGGCCCTTTCCATGACAACAGCCGGATCACGATGCGCACCGCCAACCGGCTCCTTCACGATCGTGTCGACGATGCCAAGCTGAACCAGATCCTGCGCGGTGATTTTCATCGCGGTCGCCACATCCTTGGCCTTGGCTGAATCGCGCCACAGGATCGAGGCACCTGCCTCGGGCGAGATGACGCTGTAAATTGCGTGTTCAAGCATCAGCACGCGGTTTGCCGTGGCAATGGCTATCGCTCAGCCGGACCCGCCCTCACCGATCACGATTGACACTATCGGAACCTTGATATTGAGGCATTTCTCGATTGACCGCGCGATGGCCTCTGCCTGGCCGCGCTCTTCCGCACCAACGCCCGGATAGGCTCCCGCCGTATCAACCAGTGTCAGCACAGGGATATCAAACCGATCCGCGAGTTCCATGATACGAACAGCCTTGCGGTAGCCCTCGGGCCGCGCCATGCCAAAATTGTGCTTGAGCCGGGACTGCGTGTCAGACCCCTTTTCCTGCCCGATCACTGCAACCGGATTGCCGTCGAACCTGCCGAAGCCGGCAATTACCGCCTGATCCTCGGCAAAATAGCGATCTCCCGAAAGCGGCGTGAATTCGCTGACAAGTGCTTCGACATAATGCTTGAAATGCGGCCGGTCAGGATGGCGGGCAACCTGCGTCTTGTGCCAGGGCGTCAGCTTCGCATACAGATCGCTGAGCGTTTCATGCGCCTTCTGTTCCAGCTTTCAATCTCGCCGGAAAGGTCGATTTCGCCATCGCCCTGCGCCATGCTGCGCAATTCGTGGATCCGGCCATCAAGATCGGCAACCGGTTTTTCAAATTCTAGATAGCTGCGCATGGTTGAAAACTGCTCGTGAATTAAATCCGACGGACCTGTAAATCGCGGCCCCTTTGCGAGGCGGCACACTGGCTTTTGACGTTCTCAATGTCAATATTGTGGCGCTGCATCATTCGACGCATGTGCCTGCGTGGTAAATCACGAAGTCACTGTCGCCAGCGGATGTTTCTCCTCGACAAGTTCGCGCAACCGCTCATCCAGCACATGCGTATAGATTTGCGTCGTCGATATGTCTGCATGGCCAAGCAATTGCTGCACGATCCTCAGATCAGCTCCATTCTGCAGCAGATGGCTGGCAAATGCATGGCGCAGTACATGCGGTGAAACGAGCGCCGACGCAATTCCCGCACGCGCCGCCAACGCCTTGAGGTCGCGGGCAAAAACCTGTCTTGCCAGAAATCCCCCTTCGGTATTGGCAGGAAACAGGAAGGACGATTCCCGCTCGCCAAGCATCTTCTTACGATGCTCAAGCCATGATGCCTGCCGCCTGCCTCGCCCTTGCTGAAAGCGGGACGATCCGTTCCTTGTTCCCCTTGCCGCGCACCGTCAGGAATCGCTGGTCGCGCAATGCTGCTGTCAGTGGCAGGCTTACAAGCTCGCTGACGCGCAGGCCCGTGGCATACAACATTTCGAGCAGCGCCAGGGTTCGCGAGGCCAGGGCTGCTTCGCGTGTGCTGCCGGCAGCAGTGCATTCGTCTTCGGCGCGCGTGATCAGCGCATCAACCTGGGCAATGCTCATCACCTTCGGCAGCGCACGAAGGAACGGTCTTCGGGCTTGAAAGCCGGGCCGTCGGATCATCACTGCGCAAGCCTTCGGAAAAGAGGAACCGGTGGAACTGCCTGATCGCGGAAAGATGTCGGGCCTGCGTCGAGGCTGCCATTCCCATGGTCGCAAGCGCTTCAAGGTGAAGGCGAATATGCGCCGTTTCGACTTTCGTGAACGCGATCCTGCTGGCAACACAATGCGCGGCATAGGCCTCGAGGTCACGCCGATAGGAATCCAGCGTGTTGGCAGCAGCGCCATGCGCTCGGCACTCATCATTTCAAGAAAGGATTCGACAAGGTGGCTTTCGCGCAAGGAAACAACTCCGCAGTGACCAGCAGTGAACGGTTTTGCCCTGACTTGCGGCACGCCCTATTGCTGCAGGTCCAGCTTGTCGTTGGGAATTCTCACAGTCATCTCCCGCGGATTGGGCTCGACAAATGTCGCAAGGGCAAACATCGCGCCATAAACGCAACCAGCCAGAACCGCGCACAGGACAAGAAATCGTATGGAGGCTGGGCATGGAAAGTCTTCCGGATCACTGCTGCATTGGGTTTCTTTATGGGAAAACTTGGAGCGGAAGGCAAGTTTCATTGAAAGATTGATTGCGCCGCACTACCAAGAACCAATGAAGGAACGGGTCTCTCCGGCATCGGCCTGCCTCTTGACGCCTGGCGCGCAATGATATGCAACGCACCGAAAAACGGGGTAAATACACTCGCATCAATCTGGCCCGCGGCCACCAGCAGGAACAGTCCGCATGAGAAGGACAAGGCGTTTGCATTCGATCCGGACCGGTCTTGGCGACCGGTCGCTCCTGTTCGTCGGAATGATGGGATGCGGCAAGTCAGCCATTGGCCGGATGCTGGCCTCCGAACTCGAACTGCCCTATCACGACTCGGATGCAGAAATCGTTGCGGCAGCCGGAATGCCGATATCGGAGATATTCTCCCGTTTCGGCGAGGACTATTTCCGCAAGGGCGAGCAGCGGGTCATTTCCCGGTTGCTGTCGGAAGGACCGGGCGTGGTGTCGCTTGGTGGTGGCGCATTTCTGGCAGAAAACACCCGTCACGAGATTGCAGGCAAGGGAATCTCGATCTGGCTGAAAGCCGATCTTGACCTGCTGATGGCGCGGGTCATGCGTCGGCCAGGCACTCGACCCTTGTTGCAAACAGCAGATCCAAGAGCCACCCTCGCCGATCTGCTGCACAAGCGGACACCATTTTACGAATTGTCCGACTTGCATGTCGAATCATCGAGGCTCTCGAAAAAAATGACAACCGACAGCGTATTGCGCAGCCTTGAGGCGTGGCTGCCAAATCATCCCGCCTCACCTCAGGAGGACATACAGCAATGACGATCACGGTGAATGTGGAACTCGGATCGCGAAGCTATCCGATATTCATCGGCAGCGCCCTGCTGGAAACAGCCGGCGAACGCATTGCTGCATTGCGGCCCTCAGCCCGTTGCGCCATTGTCACTGACGTTAATGTCGAGGCCGCCCATGGCGATGCGCTTCGCAGGTCCCTTTCGCAAGCCGGCATCGAGCATTCCACGATAGTGATACCGGCCGGTGAAGCTTCGAAATCCTTCTCCATGCTGGAAACGGTGGTGGACGCCATTATCGGGGCAAAGCTCGAAAGGCGTGACCTGGTCATTGCCTTTGGCGGCGGCGTCGTTGGCGACCTCGCCGGATTTGCTGCATCCATTGTCAGGCGTGGCATGGATTTCGTCCAGATACCAACCAGCCTTCTGGCACAGGTCGATTCTTCCGTTGGCGGCAAGACCGGGATCAATACGCAACGGGGAAAGAATCTGGTTGGCGCATTTCACCAGCCAGTCATGGTGATTGCCGATACCAATGTACTCAGGACATTGCCAACAAGGGAATTTCGCGCAGGCTATGCCGAGGTCGTGAAATACGGCTTGATCAACAAGCCCGAATTCTTCGACTGGCTTGAAGCAGGACGCGAGGGGATTTTCGGTTTCGGCAACGAGCTTGGCGAAGCGGTGGCAACAAGCTGCCGCGCCAAGGCAGAGGTGGTCGCTGCGGACGAAACCGAGACCGGTATGCGCGCATTGCTCAACCTTGGGCATACTTTCGGCCATGCGCTGGAAGGCGCTACCGGTTATGACAGCGCGCGACTGGTACATGGCGAGGGTGTATCCATCGGCATGACCCTTGCACATGAATTCTCCAATCACATGAACCTTTGTGATGCTGACAGCGTGATACGCGTCCGCGATCATTTGCGCGATGTCGGGCTACCCGTATCGGTCAGTGAAATCCCGGGAAATCCGCTCGATGCCGCCACGTTGATGAAGTTCATTGCCCAGGACAAGAAAGTCAGTCGCGGCAGGTTGACCTTCATCCTTACAAAAGGTCTGGGGCAGTCCTATATTGCGGACGATGTTTCGCCTGAAAAAGTCATGTCCTTCCTTGAGGAAAAAACGTTGAAATGACCACGCACACCTGGCTCCTCCTCGGAATCATCGCGTTCCTGATCGTTCTCTCGGCCTTTTTCTCCGGCTCCGAGACGGCGCTTACGGCTGCGTCACGCGCCCGCATGCACTCGATGGAGAAAAACGGGGACAAGAATGCTGGCCTGGTCAACCGGTTGATCGATCGCAGGGACCGTCTCATCGGCGCCCTGCTGATCGGCAACAACCTCGTCAACATCCTGGCATCCTCGCTGGCAACCAGCCTTTTCCTTCAGTTGTTCGGCCAGTCCGGCATCGTCTATGCAACCATTATCATGACCGTGACGGTGGTGATCTTTGCCGAGGTCACTCCCAAATCCTGGGCAATATCCTCAGCGGACAAGGTGTCCCTTCTGGTGGCCCGGCCGGTCACCTTCGTTGTTTGGCTGCTGTCGCCATTCGCCTGGGTGACAACGCGCATGGTGCGCGAGATACTCAGGGCATTTGGTATCCGCCTCGATGCGCGCCAGTCAATGCTGTCGGCCCATGACGAAATTCGCGGCGCTGTCGAAGTACTCCACCGCGACGGTTCGGTCTTCAAGGATGACCGCTACCGGCTCGGCGGCATTCTCGACCTGCATGAACTGGACGTGTCGGACATCATGATCCATCGCACCAAGATGGTTTCCATCAATTGCGAGGATGGGCCGGACCAGATTGTCCGCCAGATACTTGAAAGCCCATACACGAGGATTCCCGTCTGGAAGGGCGAATCGGAAAACATCGTCGGCATTGTTCATGCCAAGGATGTCTTGCGCTTCATGGGATCAAACGAGGACCTCAGCCGCTTCGACATCATGAAGATTGCCGCCAAACCGTGGTTCGTGCCCGAAAGCACGACGGTCAAGGACCAGCTGAATGCCTTCCTGCGCAGAAAGGCCCATATCGCGCTGGTGGTTGACGAATATGGCGAGAAGTCAAGGGACTGGTCACGCTCGAAGACATTCTCGAGGAAATCGTCGGTGAAATTGCCGATGAGCACGATATCGAGGTCCGCGGCGTTCAGACGCAGGCTGACGGATCGGTCATCGTCGACGGGGCTGTTCCCATCCGTGACCTCAACCGTGCGCTGGATTGGGAGCTTCCCGATGATGAAGCAACCACTGTTGCAGGGCTCGTCATTCACGCGGCCCAGATGATACCGGAGGAAAAACAGGCCTTCACTTTCTATGGAAAGCGGTTTGTCGTCATGAAACGCGAAAAGAACCGCGTTACCCAGTTGCGTATCCGCAATCTCGGACCAGGCGTGGCCTGATCTTCAATACGGACACCCAGCCGAACAGTCAGCGGATATTTGCTTCTCCAGGTGCTGCTGCCTCGATTGCCAATGCATGCAGCCCTGCAGCCATTTCGGCATCTGCAAGGGCATTGATTGCCCGGTGCCGCTGCAACCGGCTCATGCCGCGAAACGCCTCGGCGACGATCCTGATTCGCAAATGGGTCTCGCCGGAGCCGTCAAATTTTTCCTGATGCCCGGCATGCAGGTGGCTTTCATTGATGACTTCGAGGCGTTCGGGGGCGAAGGCATTGTGCAATTTTTCTGTCAGTGACTGCGAAAATGCCATTTTTCATCCCTGTTAACACTTGTTTGGGCAAACATGCGCTTCTGCTGCAAAGTGATTTGCCGTGCTTCCAACCTGTCCTTTTGCGGAGGCAATGGCGAAATGTCAATTCTTGTTCGTGAACCCGGTAAGGACCATAATCTGGTGATGGACTTCAATTCCAAATACTTCGACAACATCCGGATCAAGAAGAAGGGCGGCCGCAAGGCCGAGCCGACGGAGAAGGCTTGTCAGTGGGATGGCTGCACCCAGCCAGCCACGCACAAGGCACCCATGGGCCGCCAGCACGAGGGGCGCTACCTCTCTTTCTGCTTTGATCACGTTCGTGAATACAACAAGACCTACAATTATTTTTCAGGCCTTGATGACGATTCAGTTGCCCGCTTCCAGAAAGATGCGCTGACAGGTCATCGCCCGACCTGGACAATGGGTGTCAACAAATGGGGCAGTGGTGATGCGCCGATCAGCGGCGTGGACCCCGTGGGCGCTGCGTCTGCCCGTATCAAGGCGCGAATTGCTGCCCGCGGAAGAACGCCTGCCCAACCCGCCGACCGGGTGCGCCGGGTAAAGACGCTGGAAAAAAAGGCGTTGGACGACCTTGGTCTGGCGCATACGGCAACGCCGCAGGAGATCAGTTCGCGTTACAAGGCGCTTGTCAAACGGCACCATCCCGATGCAAATGGGGGCGACCGCAGCACAGAAGACCGATTGCGCCAGATCATCCAGGCTTACAAGGTTCTCAAGCAGGCTGGTTATTGCTGAGGCTGGCACCTTGCCACCCGGACTGACCTTGGAAAAACATTGATCCTTTGCGGCCCCG
>JAWKWN010000062.1:0-9093 GCA_041397505.1 Nitratireductor sp. | reverse complement strand
GCACCGTTTCGTGCGGCAGCTTGCCCTTCTTGCGGATTGGCACGAAACCCGCAGAAAGCTGATGCGCAATCGCCCCGCCCAGAATGAAGCCACGCGCCTCGATACCTGCGACCTGCTCGATGCCCGTGCCTGCATAGGGATGCACCAGTTCATCCACCGCGCGCCGGAATGCCCTTGGCTGGTTCAGCAACGTGGTGATGTCGCGAAACTGGATGCCGGGCTTGGGATAGTCGGGAATGGTGCGGATTGATTCAGCAAGTGTTGTCTGCAGGGTCTTGTCCATGTCGGCTCCATGCGTCGAATTCACTCTGCCACAAAAACAACAAGGGCCCTGCGATGCAAGGCCCTTGATGCTTTGTCCATTGGCTACTGGTATCAGTCGCGTTCCTTGAGGCCCGCCCAGACCGCCTTCTTCGACAGATACAGCAATATCGCGAAGATCGACAGGAAGATCATGACCTTGAAGCCCAATGCCTTGCGCTCGACCAGCTTGGGCTCTGCTGCCCACATCATGAATGCCGCAACATCATGCGCATACTGGTCAACCGTTTCCGGCGAGCCGTCTTCATAGGTAACGACTCCGTCAGACAGTGGCGGCGCCATGGCAAGTGCCGGACCAGCGATGAAATACGGATTGTAATGCGCCGTATCCGGCACTTCGACACCAGCTGGCGGATCCTGGTAACCAGTCAGCAAAGAGTAGATGTAGTCCGGACCATTCTCGGCATACATCGTGAAGATGTCGAAGATGAAGGTCGGGAAGCCACGCTCTGGCGCACGTGCCTTGGCCAGGAGCGAGAAGTCCGGTGGTGCTGCACCATTGTTTGCCGCCGCTGCTGCTTCCGTGTTCGGGAATGGCGATGGGAACTTGTCGGAACCAACCGCCGGTCGCTCGAACATGTCACCTTCGGCATTCGGACCATCGGTGACGGTGTAATCTGCCGCAAATGCCTTAACCTGTTCCGGGCTGTAGCCCAGTTCTTCGAGGTTGCGGAAGGAAACCAGGCTCATCGAGTGACAGGCCGAGCAGACTTCCTTGTAGATCTGCAAGCCGCGCTGCAGCTGTGCAATATCCCAGTGCCCGAAAGGTCCGGCAAAGCTCCAATGCGCATGTTTGGGATGCTCCAGCGGATAATGCGGGGTCTTGCCCTCTTCGGCTGCCTGGGCGGATGCGCCCGACATGACAAGGCCAACAACTGCCGCAGCCGCAAGCCGTGCAATCCCGGAACCAAATGTCTTGACGTTCATGATTGTGTTCTCCGGATTGCGGTTATTCAGCAGGTGCCGCAGCTGCCTTTTTCGGCAGGATGGCATCAGCAATGCTGGCAGGCAGCGGCTTCGTCTTTTCCACCCAGCCAAGAACCGGCAGGATGATGAGGAAGTGCGCGAAGTAGTAGATCGTCAGCACCAGCGAGAGGAACGGATAGATCCCTTCCGCCGGCCTGGAACCGAGATAGCCAAGACCCACACACACGATCGCGAAGATCCAGAAGAACTGGCGATAGAGCGGGCGGTAATTGGCCGAGCGCACCTTGGACGTATCGAGCCATGGCAACACGAACAGGATGGCAATCGACGCGAACATGGCAATGACGCCGCCAAGCTTCGAGTCTATCAGCACAACATCCGTGAATGGCAGATAGATGTTGAAGGTGATGGCGCGCAGGATCGCGTAGAATGGCAGGAAGTACCATTCAGGGACGATATGGTTTGGCGTCTTCAGCGGATTGGCCGGAATATAGTTGTCCGGATGGCCCATATAGTCAGGCAGGTAGAAGATGAACCAGGCGAACACCATCAGGAAGATCACCATGGCAAAGCCATCCTTGATCGTCGCATAAGGCGTGAACGGCACAGTCTCCTTGCGGATATTCTTGACTTCAACGCCGGTCGGATTGGTCTGGCCCGTCACATGCAATGCCCAAACATGCAGGATAACCACACCTGCAATCATGAATGGCAGCAGGTAGTGCAGCGAGAAGAACCGGTTGAGCGTCGGATTGTCGACAGCAAAGCCGCCAAGCAGGAATTCCTGGATCGAGGTGCCGATCCACGGAATGGCCGAGAAGAAGCCGGTGATGACGGTTGCACCCCAGAAGCTCATCTGGCCCCATGGCAGAACATAGCCCATGAAGGCGGTCGCCATCATCAGGAAGAAGATGAGAACGCCCAGGATCCACAGCACTTCGCGCGGGTTCTTGTACGAACCGTAATACATGCCGCGGAAGATATGGATATAGACGGCGATGAAGAACATCGACGCGCCATTGGCGTGCATGCGTCGCAGCAGCCAGCCGTAATTCACATCACGCATGATGTGCTCGACGCTGTTGAAGGCGAGCGCCGAATTGGCAACATAATGCATCGCCAGTACGACACCGGTCAGAATCTGAACCATCAGCATCAGCGAAAGGATGCCGCCAAACGTGTACCAGTTGTTGAGGTTCCGCGGCACCGGATAGGAGACGAAACTGTTATAGACGAGGCGCGGCAACGGCAGTCGCTGGTCGAGCCATTTCATCACGCCGGATTGCGGATTGTAACTTGAATGTCCACCACTCATGGGTCGATGCTCCTTGCCGCTCAGCCGATCTTGATGGTTGTATCTGAAGTGAAGCTGTAAACCGGCACTTCAAGATTGCGCGGCGCGGGCTCCTTGCGGATGCGGCCGGCCGTGTCGTAATGCGAACCGTGGCACAGGCAGAACCAGCCACCGAAATCACCCGACAATCCGACCGGTATGCAACCCAGATGGGTGCATGAGCCGATCATGACGATCCAGTTTTCACTTGCCTTCACCAGCGGCAGAACGGTTTCGTCGGTTGCAGGCGCGCACCGTTCCCGATTTTCATTTTCCGCGACCGGATCCTTGGTCGGCGAGCGCAACAGCCTGGCTTCCTCGACTTCCTTGTCAGTGCGGTTGCGAATGAAGACCGGCTTGCCGCGCCATTTCACGGTAATCGCCTGCCCGACTTCGATCGACGAGACATCGACATCAATCGAGGCCAGCGCCCGCGTCGAGGCGTCCGGGTTCATCTGGTCGATGAACGGCCACATCACCGATGCAGCGCCCACGGCGCCAACTGCGCCGGTTGCTATGAAAAGAAAATCGCGGCGGCTTGGTTCAGCCCCGTCTGCCATATCGTTTGCGCTCACGTTATCCAGTCCTTTCGTGATCGACTTGCAGCTCAACCAGCCTGTTTCGAACCGGAACCGGTACCCTTCGCGACAACAGGCGCAATTGTCCCATTGCGAGTCTTGTACCAAGCTTTGAATCCGGGTTGTCATATTCCCACCGACGCGCATTTGTCCAGCCGCACAGCCGGATTCGGGCACAATGTCGCGGCTTTCGGCGCCATCTCCCCAACTCTGTTGCCACCGACATTGCAACTGAGGTGAAAATCGTGCTTTTCCTGCACTGCAATAACCGGAAAATCACCATGGCAGCGCCAATTCTCTTCTCGGAAGACATTCACCTCGGTTTCGGAGGGACTCCCTGCTGGAGGGGGCATCCATCAGCGTTTTCGAGGGCGATCGCCTTTGCCTGGTGGGAAGAAACGGCTCAGGCAAGTCGACTTTGCTCAAAATGGCGGCCGGAACGGTAGAGGCCGATTCGGGCGAACGCTTTGTGCAGCCTGGCGTGACCATGCGATATCTGCCACAGGAACCTGATTTTCAGGCTTCAAGACTGTGCTCGACTATGTCGAGGCGGGCCTTGCCCGGCTGACGATCATCACCGTGCACGATACCTGCTGATGGAATTGGGGCTGACTGGCGATGAAAACCCCGCCGCGCTTTCTGGCGGCGAGGCGCGACGCGCGGCCCTTGCCCGCACGCTTGCGCGGAACCGGACATCCTGTTGCTCGACGAGCCGACCAACCATCTCGATCTCCCGGCCATAGAATGGCTTGAAGGCGAGTTGAAACGCGCGCGCTCCGCTCTGGTTCTCATCAGCCATGACCGCCGCTTCCTGCAATCCCTGTCGCGCCGCACGCTCTGGATAGACCGTGGCGAGACCCGCCTCCTCGACAAGGGCTTTGGCGAATTCGAGGACTGGCGCGACACATTTCTGGAAAATGAGGAAGCCGAACGCCACAAGGCCAACCGAGTCGTGCGGGAGGAACACTGGATCACCCATGGCGTTTCCGGCAGGCGCAAGCGCAACATGCGCCGCGTCCACGAACTCGCTTCGCTTCGCAGGGAAATCGCAAACCAGAAACAGGTGGGCGGGTCGGTCAAGCTGACCACCGCGGAGGGCGAAAGCTCCGGCAAGCTGGTGGCCAAGCTCGACCATGTTTCCAAGGCCTATGGCGAGCGCTCCATTGTTCGCGACTTTTCAACCATCATCCATCGTGGTGACCGGGTAGGCGTAGTCGGTCCCAATGGAGCAGGCAAGACGACCCTGGTAAACCTGATCACCGGCAAGACCGCCGCCGATACGGGCACGATCAGGCTTGGCATCAACCTGGATGTTCTTGTCATCGACCAGAAACGTGCTGCGCTCGATCCTTCATGGACCTTGCGTGATGCACTCACCGACAAGGCAGGCGACCAGGTCACCATTGGCGAGACCGTCAAGCATGTCATGAGCTACATGAAGGATTTCCTGTTCCTGCCGGAACAGGCAGGCACACCGGTCAATGTTCTCTCGGGTGGCGAACGCGGGCGACTGATGCTGGCACGCGGCCTGCGCACACCTTCGAACCTGCTGGTTCTCGACGAACCTAGAAACGATCTCGATCTCGAAACGCTGGACCTCTTGCAGGAATTCATCTCGGCCTATCAGGGCACTGTCATTCTGGTCAGCCATGACCGCGATTTCCTTGATCGCATCTGCACCTCTGTCATTGCCTCTGATGGTGACGGGGTGTGGCGCGAATATGCCGGCGGATATTCCGACATGGTTGCCCAGAAAGGATCTGGCGTCACCGCGCGAAAACAGCAAAGGCAGCCACAGGTCAGGGATGCGTCAAAGGCGCAGCGGCGCCATCGTCCCCGCAAACAAGGGCAAGGGCAAACTCTCCTTCAAGCAAAAACATGCTCTCGAGACCCTGCCAAAGGATATGGCAAAGCTGGAAGCGGAAATCACCAAGCTGAAGACTGCGCTGGCAGATACCGGCCTGTATGCCAGAAACCCGGCCCAGTTTGACGCCTGGGCAAAGTCACTGGCCGAGCGCGAACAGGCATTGGCAGCAATGGAAGAGCAATGGCTGGAGCTTGAATTGCTGCGCGAGGAGATGGAAGGCTGATATCGCTCAAACCGCTCAAACGGTAACGATGAGCGAGCTTCCAACAACCACTAGTGCTGCGCCGATCCGGGCACCCCATGCCGGCATTTCCCCGGTCCGTATCCAGATGATCGGCAGGATAAGCGCAGGCGCTGTCGCCGAAAGTGTAGCAACGATGCCAACCTCACCGCCAGCCAGCGCGAAGAGCACGAAGGTCATGCCAAGCGCCATGGCGATGAAACCCGAAAAGGCAACGGCAAGCCCGACATTCCAGGTCAGCGGATTGGTCGCACGCATCAGGCGCGGCACGAATAGGTAGGCAATATGAAGCAGACCACGGAAACGCCGACCCTGACAGCTGATACCGAACCGGCATCGACCCCGGTTTCATCACGGGTCGCGCGATCAGTGATCCGACAGCCTGCGAAAGGGCTGCACTCAAGGCCGAATGCGATACCGATCCACAATGGACCCATGACGCTCTCCCAATGATGCAACTGCGAACGCCGCTTGCCGAAGATGATGGCAAGGATGACCCCGACAATGACCAGTGCGATGCCCGCAAGTTCGCGCCCGCTCAGCGTTTCACCCAGAAACAGCCATCCCAGCAACACCGACATCGGCGCATGGGTAGCAAAGACAATCGACGACCGCCGCGGACCAACACGGCTCAGCGCCATGAACAGCATCGTGTCACCGATGAAAATGCCGATTGCCCCCGAAAGTCCTATCGGCAGCAACTGATCCGGCGCGATGGTCTGCCAGCCACCCGTTGCAATGGCCCAGCCCGCCAGCATGAGCAAGACGATGGTCATGCGGATCCGCGTAAAGAGCGAGCGGCCCCAGATGGGCAACCGGCCCCGCTGATACCACGCTTGAAAGCGCCCAGCAGGTAGCGGCGAGCAGCGCCGCCATTTCATGAATCGGGATAGTTTGCATCACATTTGCCTTGGCAGGAATTTGAGGACGGTAAGACCCGTCACGGCAAACAGCGTTGCAAGCACATAAAAGGCGCCGGAAAAGCCAAAGGCCATGAAGGCAAAAACATAGAGAAACGGCGGGATCAGTTCCGACGCATCGAGATAGGTACGGTAAACGGTGGTCATTTGCGGACGCTCATAAGACCGCACCGCCCGCAGAAACGGTATTGGACCCAATCCGTCGAGCATGGAAATGAAAAACGCAGCCAGCACCATCATCGTCCCGGCGAGAATTGCGTGCCGCGTTCCTGCCAGTCCTGCCGCTGATACAAGAACAGCGCCTGCAAGGAAAGCCAGAGATATCATTACCCTCAGCGAATAACGCCGAGCCCAGCGCGCAACCAGCAGATTGTTGAACAGCATGGCATTGCCAGCGGCAATCGCGATGCCGCCCGCCAGTGGTCCTGCATTGCCCTCGATCATCAGGATCGGGACATAGATGAAAAACGTGACCCAGAAACTGGAACGCCCGAAGGCAATGAGCCAGGCAAGGCGCAGCCTCGGCTGGGAAAAAAACCGTCCGATCGAGGCAACCGGATTTGGCGGCGTGATCTTGCCGGGCCGTATCGGGCCCTTCTCGCTCAACCGCAAATACCAGAACACGCAAAGCAGAGCCAATGCTGCCAGCGGCGGTACCATGGATGCGGCTAGAATTCCGTGATGCTGGTAAAGCCAGACGCCGGCAAGCGGCGTTATGATCCACGCCAGGGTGGATACCGCGTAGCGCAGCGGCTCGGTATGCACCAGATCGCTCTTGCGGATATGGTCCATGATATAGAGATTGAGCGAAACATTGAGTGTTGCCGCACCGAAAGTGCGCAGGAACATCGCCGCGACACTGGCCTTCCTTGCTGTCAAAAGCCAAGGCCACGCCGCACATCGCAGCACTGATTGCCCCAGCGTATAGCTCCACCGTCTTGAAAACAGCCGGATCATGGTGGGGATCAGGAACGAACAGACAAGCGCGGCAAGCGCCACCCGTATAGACTATGCTGACGGTTTCCTTGTTGCCAAACAGCGCATAGGCATGCAGCGGAAAACCGTCGCAACCGAAGCCCGCGCAATCGATTCAAGGAAAAACAGTGCGGCAAACGCCAGGCCCGCCTTTCCGGTGGCGGTCGAAATCCAGACAGGGGTGACGGACGTGAGGGCCAATGCAGTGCCAATGACGTATGATACCGGCGATATTACCGGACTACGCATTGCCAATATTCCGATTTTTGCTTTCGCAACCCGTATTTTCGCCGACGGCTGATCAGCCTCGACTTCGAGCCGGGCAGCCCCCCGAAGCTGCTTCCAGTCGCTGTCACCAGCAAGGATCACCGGACAGGAGATCGAGTATAATTCGGAGGCAATTGCTGCGCCCACAATGACGATGGGATCGCGTTTTCAGCAGCACGATTGCCACCGGCCCGGTTCCAAGCCGAATGGCCTCTGCCAGGACAGCACTGCCCGAGCTCGACCCCCTGCCGGAAGCCATCAGCAGGACTTTCCCCCTCATCGACTGGCCATGCTGGGGATGCCATCGGTCAATGATCAATCCGTTTGCACTATCAAGCCCGCCCCAGAAACTGAGCGGCTCATCCAGACAGAGCGTTTCGCCCGATGCCGATCCCGGAACAAGGGTTAGTGCAGCAGAAATTTCGCTTCAGGCTCACAGTCGCACCACGCTTCCTGCCCTCGCCGAGGCAACGCAATCAGCAAGCGACCCGAAGCGACCTGAACGCCGATATTGCCGGGAGCGTAAAGGCCCATTTCCCCGAATTGGTCATGACAGCGCCGCTCAAATCACGCACGATTGCCGTTACATAGGTGCAGGTGTCGATGACGAGCGTAATGCCTGCAGCCTCCAGCCTTTCCTTCCAGCCACAGGTTTCAAGCTGGTTCAGCACATGCCGCCCGGTATTGATGTGAAATCGACAGCAAAGCCGCCATCACCCAGCAGAGCATCAACGCCTCGAATTCCTGAAACGAAAAATGCGGGGTCCCAGGCATATAGCGGTCAGTTTCGTACCATGTGCAACCGTGGACAATTTCCGCACGATCTGACGCAAATCATCGGCATCAAGCCTGATGACGCTCGGACTCTTGCCCCTGAAACGCGTCTTCCATGGTAGCTGCCTCCGGCGTGACGCCAACCACATGGAACAGGCCGACCGACCCCGATGAGGCTGCGACTGCGCCAAGTGCCTTGAGGATCATCCTCGCTGCCTTGCGGCAGTCCGACAGTGCCGGAATGGCATCGCCGCACATCCGGCCAATGGCATGACCCACCGCAACATGGGCAAGACCTGCTTCATGCCATTCCGGCGGAAGGGATGCGATTTCCACCAGCACCCTCGCCCGCCTGTTCTCGCTAACATGCAGGCCGAAATAGGGTGCGCGACCTGCGATTGCGCAACAAAGGTCGATGAAATCACCATAGCGGTTGGTGCGCGCGCCAATCACGGAATTGGCAAAGACAATCGCGTTCGATTCGCCCCAGGCTATTTGCGCGCCCTCGCGCGGACGAAAGATCGTCTGGTATGGAGCGCAGGTGAAAGTCGGTACGCAACCCAGTTCCTCATGCAGGCGCATCAGCCGAGCAGACTTGCTGGCGAAGTCGCTATCGCCTCGAAACAATTCGGGATGGATCAGGTCAACCGAACCGACATTGAGCGTGGTCGGCACTGCTACGCGCCCGCCTGCCCGCGCCAGGTGCTCGACAAAGTCCAGACTGACCTCGCCGAGATATAGACAGCCATCAATATGCGCAGCCTCGATCCCGACAAAACGGCTGGCACCAACAGCCGTGGCAAAGCGCGTCAGCAACATGAAGGCAAAGCGCTTGGCCTCGCCCGCATCGCCGGCAAGCATCGCCACTTCCTCGGCTTCCAGTTCGAGAC
>JAWKWN010000061.1:0-9102 GCA_041397505.1 Nitratireductor sp. | reverse complement strand
TTGAGATCGCGCTTTTCGGCGTAGCGGATTTCCTTGGGCGAAAATTCCGAAACGTGATCGGTTGTCGATGTTATGCCGTGCTTGGCAAAATGTCCGGTCTGGATGTCGCATTGGCAGCGACCGCAAATGCCGCGGCCGCCACAAACACTCTCGACATAGACGCCGAGTTCGCGCGCAGCATCAATGATCGGCGTGCCCTTCGGAAAGCGGCCACGCTTGCCCGAGGGCATGAACAGGACGAGAGGGTCTTTGTCAGAGGCATTCATCTTGGCGGGTTCTATCCTCTTCTGGAGGCGCGGCCAGAAGCAGCGCGGCGGCCACGCGCTCCGCCGAGGGCGGCATCGGGGTCGCGGTTGAAGGCAATCCAGGCTGCTCCACCATCGTCCTGGTTGAGCAGGAAATTGGCGGCGCGGATTGCTTCCATTTCCTTGCCCGGGCGCGGATTGGTTGACCCAAGGCCGAACATCTTGACGAAGGTTTCATCGTCCATGTCGGCAGGCAGAATGATGCCGGCTGCTTCCACTTCGGCCTTTTTCTCCGCAATCTTCTTGGGGCCGACCGGCAGCGCGACGGGGTTCATGATGGCGCTGGTCATGCCGGCGGCATAGGCCATCGGCAGGAAGGCGTTGTTGATGCCGTGGCGGTTTGGCAGGCCGAATGAGATGTTCGAGGCGCCGCATGTCGTGTTGACGCCGAGTTCCCGCGCAGGCGGCGAACCAGCGTGAAAACCTGGTGTCCTGCTGTTGCCATCGCGCCGATCGGCATGACCAGCGGATCGACAACGATGTCGTGGGCGGGAATACCGAAATCTGCAGCGCGCTGCACGATTTTCTTGGCGGCTGCAAAGCGAACATCCGGGTCTTCGGAAATGCCGGTGTCGTCGTTGGAAATGGCGACCACGGCAACATTGTATTTCTTGATGAGCGGCAGAACCTTTTCGAGGCGCTCTTCCTCACCGGTCACCGAGTTGACGAGCGGGCGACCCTTGGCGACCTTGAGCCCTGCTTCCAGTGCTCCGGGCACGGAAGAATCGATGCAGAGCGGGCAGTCGGTGACAGCTTGCACGATCTCGATCATTTTCGGCATGAGCATTGGCTCGACGAAATTGTTGTCGGCATAGCGCGGGTCAGCGGCCATCTTGCCGGAAAATACCGCGCCGGAATTGATGTCGAGCACCGTTGCACCGGCAGCTACCTGCGAAATGGCGTCGGACTCGACGCGGGAAAAGTCATCACGCTCCAGTTCGTCATTGAGGATCTTGCGTCCGGTCGGGTTGATTCGCTCGCCAATGACGCAGAAGGGCTGGTCGAAGCCGATAATGACCTCCTTGGTAGCTGAGGCGACGATGGTATGGGTCATGATGGGATACTCCAGTCTTTTTGGAAAAGATATAAAGAGTTCTTTATATCCTTATGCAATTGGTTTCAATTGGCGATTTCGTTGACGATTTCCTGCGGCGTCTGCTGAACGACGGGTTCAGACAGTTCTTCCATGCGCTCGGAAATCTGCTCTTCATGCGGCAGCACTTCCCGCTTCCATGGCCGACGACCCTTCAGCACTCCGGAATCGGCGACCATTTCAGCCACATATTCCTCCTGCCGGTAGGCCATGACGTGAATGCCGGAAACGCCTTCGATTTCCTTCACCTCATTGATGATGTCGATGCAGATCTGCTTGCCTTCCTTCTTCTGGTCGGCGGCACCTTCAAGGCGCGCGATGATGTGATCGGGAATGTGAACGCCAGGCACGTTGGAACGCATCCATTTGGCGGTGCGAGCGGAAGCCAGTGGCCCGACACCGCAAAGGATGTAGCACTGCTCATGCAGGCCCATGTCGCGCACGCGCTTCATGTACTCGACAAACATCGGCACGTCATAGCAATACTGGCTCTGAACGAATTGCGCGCCGGCCTCGATCTTCTTCTTCAGGCGCATCGGCCGGAAATCATAAGGCGGGGCGAACGGATTGATGGCTGCACCCAGAAAAACATGGGGCGGGGTGGTGATCTTGCGGCCCGAGAGGAACTTGGATTCGTCGCGCATGGTGCGGGCGGTTTCGAGCAGCGACATGCAATCGAGGTCGAAAACCGGTTTTGCGCCGGGCTGGTCGCCGCATTGGACGCCATCACCCGTCAGGCAAAGGATGTTTTGCACCCCCATTGCCGACGCGCCCAAAATGTCGCCCTGGATGGCAATCCTGTTCTTGTCGCGGCAGGCGATCTGAAGGATCGGGGCATAGCCCATTCGGGTCAGGAGTGCGCAGATGCCGACGGAGGACATGTGGCAATTGGCACCTGACGCATCAACGGCGTTGATCCCGTCAACCCAACCCTCGAAGATTGCCGCTCGCTCGTAGACTTCCTGCGGGTCGGCGCTGTCGGGCGGATTGAGTTCGGTGGTAACGGCAAATTCGCCGCGACGCAGCACGCGCTCCAGCCGTCCGCGGGAAGAATGGCGAGCAACGGATCAAGCGGTGCCGATGGATCCCGGATTGCTGTCGGTAATGCTCATGCCTTTTCTCCTGCTTCAGCAGCGGCTCTTTCCCTTTCGGATGCAGCATTGGCGGTAACGCGCAGCCAGGCGGAGGTCTCCCGGATCGACTACGGTCAACCGGCTTTTGAACTTTCAGGATCGCCGCATTGTCCCGCATGTTCTGCGAACCCTTCCAGGCCTGCACCCAGACACAGGGCATGTCCGGCTCAACCTCGCAATTGCCATTGGCGCGCACGCCGCCGCAGGGGCCGTTGCGCAACTGCTTGGGGCAATTCATCGGGCAGAACATGCCGGTCGAGAAGTATGCACTGTCCGCACATGCGGCAGTCGAACATCAGCCCCTTGACGCGCCGCTCGACAAATTTGACCGGCGCTTCGGCGCGACCATAGCCGATGCTTCTCCACAAGGGATGCAGCATCAGGAAAAATTGGCGAAGCGCGCAGAACCATTCGAGCAGCCGTGAATTGCGAACCGACCACAAGCGGATCGTATAGCTCTTCTGCTGGCGACGGGTCGCGGAAACATAAGCGGGCTTGTAGTCGGATTTCGGAAGCTTGGCACGGGCCACTTTCATGGCTGGGTGAGAACCGGTTTTCGTCGCTCATTGTGGCTGTCCCTGTTTCGAGAATGCGCGCTCAGGCAGATTGGCGGCCGTCTGCCTTGACGAGTGCCACCAGCTTGTCTTGCGGAAAACCGGCTTCAGTCAGCGCCATAGCCTTGTCAGCCTCGGCTTCGAGGTCGTCGCCAACATCGACCGGTTCGCTACGGCGCCATTCCGCGAGATAGGCGTCGGTGTCGGCTGCACCAACCCGCATGGCGCACATGTCGATGGCTTCGGTAAAGCGCAATGGCAATTCGCGTTTTGCAGCCTTGCGGCCTGCCTTGACGATGACTTGCGCGGGGATATCGCGCCAGTAAACGACAGTAAGTTGCGCCATGTTCGTGGCCTCCCGCCTGATTTCCATCCTGATGGGATCGCCTGGGCTAATTGCTCCCAGTGTTGCAGCGACATTGTTTGAAACGCGACCCCGCCGCTACGCCGCCCGCGACGCGCATTCAGATAAAAACGACCACGATGATTTTGGCGCTATCGTTGTCAGCTTGCCGGATAGTTGATGAGGCAGCTGCTTTGGAAGGAAAGCACCAATTCATCATCAAGGGTGTGGCCCTGCTGCAGGCCGGTGGCGACATACCATCCGGGTCTGGAAGCGGATGCCCGGCAGGTCAGGGTCTGGCGAAAACACGATTGTTTCACCGGCGAATACCGGGCGCGGCCACCGAAGTTTTCAAAGCCAGGAGGGGGCAAATGCATAGGCAGGATTACTGGCCCAACCCAGTCGCGAATGGCAACCGCTGAATGGTCGCGTTGCTTGCGCATCCACACAGATGCCGTATGCAGCCAGAGGCACAAAGCGCTCCAAATGCCGGCTTTCGAGCGAGTTCGGCATCAAGGTGGAAGGGTTGGGGATCAAATTTGCGGGCGAAGCTGATGATCTCATCTGGTTCGAACTGGTGCTCGCCCAGCGTGACCGCGTGTCCGGTATCAAAAAACGGAGGCAGTTTCATGATAGCGCTCCGGTTTCGCGGATATCGATCATGGCAATGCTTTCGATGGTTATCACGCGATTGCCAGACTGGTTAGAAAGCTCTGCCATGAATGCAATCAGTCCCATGTCGGGACGGGAGGCGGATCTTCTTGCAGAAACCACAGTTACTGTTCCTCAACGTGTCTCCGGCACCGACCAGAGCAAGCCATTTGCATTGCGAAACGCCCGGGGACCCCCTGCTTGCCGTATTCAACACGAAGGCATCGCATTGCATCCGCATGGCAATGCAGCAGGTATGCCAACCAGAGGCGGATAGGCGTCCAAGCATCGAATTGCGGCCGCCTTCCTCACTCAAATGGAACGGGGCTGGGTCAAATTCGGTAGCAAATTCAATGATTTCGTCAGCGGAAATGGTCCTGGCATCCAATGTGATCACGTCGCCGACCCGAAAGTCTTCGTAGTATTTGAGACCTGCAACCGACACGCGACCTCCACAATCATGGCGAGCAACCCTGCAGAGGCAGGCTTTCCCATTTGAGCAGAAACGTCAATCCGGCCAGCGCAATTTCGATTCCATTCCTCGCTGAGCGTGGCGTTTTGGCTACGCTGGAACAGGAAAAAACAAGGAAAACAGGGATGGTTAACCAAAAGTAAACATAGCTTGCCGCGAGAGGTTGGGATTTTAACCTTGCTGGTGTAGGTTGCGACTGCCGGAAAGGATCGAGGGAACAATAGTCCGCCGGTGCAGGAGAGGTCATGATGGGATTCGGCAGGGTTGGACCGCTGGTTTCAGTGGTGCTGGCTGTCATGTTGGTGGCAAGTGGATGCGCGGAACGCCCGAAAGAGGCGCCGGCAATCCGTACCATTTTGCCCATGGAAGCGGTTGACCCGACCATCACCGCCGAGCAGGCCCTTTCAGCGATCTCCGATACAGCTCCAGCCGAAGACGACGGCATCCACACCGTATTGGCGCTTTCAGCAGGGGGGGCTGACGGTGCCTATGGCGCAGGCGTGCTCACCGGCTGGACGAAATCCGGAACCCGGCCGAAATTCGATGTGGTGACGGGGGTTTCTACCGGCGCGTTGATGGCAGTCCTGGCGTTCCTGGGGCCCGAATATGACAATGAACTGGAGCGGTTCTACACGACAACAAGCAATGAAAAGATTTTCCGCAAGAAGGGCCTTGGCGGCTTGTTCGGCGACTCGCTCCTCGACAACGGGCCATTGCAGGGTCAGATCGAGGCTTTCATTACCGATGATATCCTGAAAAAGATTGCAATCGAACACGCCAAGGGGCGCAGGCTGTACATCGCAACCACCAATCTGGATGCCGGTGAACTGGTCATCTGGGACATGGGCGACATAGCCAATGGTGGTCGAACCGACAGTCGCCAGCATTTCCAGAAAGTGCTGAGGGCTTCGGCGGCAGTCCCTGCCTATTTCTCACCGGTCTATATCAAGCCGCAGCGCGGTATCCAGTTGCGACAGGCGCATGTCGATGGCGGGGTGAAGGCGCCAATCCTGGTTTCCGGCTTCATGTTCCCGCAAAACAAGATGCCAAAAGAGCTGTTCATGGTGGTCAATGGCAATACCATGCGCCACAATGCGTCTGCGCCGGTCAAGGGCACGGTGATGGATATCGCCAAGAAGACCATCGTGGAACTGATGCGCGAATTGCAGGATGACACGATCTATCGTGATTTCGTGATTGCCCGAAATGTCGGGGCGAGTTTCCGGCTGACGGCAATCCCCGACAGCATCCCGATGGCGCAGGATAGTCTCAACTTCGACAATGAGCGCATGCGAAGGCTCTATCAGGCAGGCGTCGTCGAGGGACTCAAGGGGCCGCAAGGCTGGTTGAGCGAGCCTCCGGGCGTCAGTCGCTACGAGCGGCTGGTGGCTGCAAAATAGTTTTCAGCGTGAAAGCAGACCGGGGATTTCGTCGATCGTGGTGATGCGGCGGTAGCGTTCGTGGTGTTGCGGCTCCTCGGCATGATCCAGCACCCAGTTGTGGCTGGAAGGAACATGCATCGCCCAGCTTCCCGCTTCGAGCGCTGGCAGGATGTCGGATTTCAGCGAGTTTCCCACCATCAGCGATCTGTCCGGCCCCTGGCCGTGGCGCGTGAAAACGCGCTGATAGGTATCGGCCAGCTTCTCGCTCACAATTTCCACAGCGTCGAAGTGGTGATCAAGGCCGGATGCGGCGAGCTTGCGCTCCTGGTCGAGCAATTCACCCTTGGTTATGACAATCAGGCGGAAACTGCCCTTGAGCGCGCCGAGCGTTTCGGCAGCCGGGCGGGCATTCTATGGGGATGGGCGGAGATCACGCCCTGCATCGAGGATTTCCCTGATGAGCGAAGCGGGCGCGTTTCCATCACTGACCTCGATCGCCGTCTCGATCATGGAAAGCGTGAAGCCTTTCACCCCATAGCCGTAATGGCCGATATTGCGACGCTCGGCGGCAAGCAGTCTCTGCGAAAGGGTTTCAGCCTCGCAAAACGGTGAAAGCACCTCGGCAAATCGCTCCTGCGTGAACTGGTAATGCCGCTCATGATGCCACAGCGATGTCGTCTGCATCGAAGCCTATGGTGGTTATGTCTTTCATTTTATTCAATTTTCCTAAAGTGTGTATTCTGTGTGTATAAATGCACACCGTTCCTGTTTGGCACAGGCTATCTGTTGATCATGGCAGCAGGCAATAACGTCTGGGCCAAAAACCAAGAGAACCAAACAAACAGGAGAATGAACCATGAAAAACTTTCGCAACAAGGCAATCGCAGCGCTGGCTGCTGTCGCAATTATCGGTACAGGCGCATTTGCTGCTCCAACCGAAGCCCATGCCGGCAAGCGCGACGTCGCCAAGGCCCTGATCGGTGGTCTGGTGGTTGGTGCCATCATCGGTGCAACGCAGAACAACAACCAGCAGCGGGTCGTTGTGCAGGACAATGGTCCGGACTTCCGCGGTCAGCGTCCGCGCCGTGGCAACAACTTCAACCATGGCGGCCAGTTTTCCGGCAACGGCTTCAATGCCCGTCCAGTGCAGCAGACGACTTTCGTCAATGTCCGCCCGCAGCGCTGCTTCACCCGTGAAGAAGTGACCATTGACCAGTGGGGCAACCGCGCTTCCTCGATCAGCCAGGTCTGCAACTAAGCAACCTCGCTCCCCCGCCGGCAGAACCGGCACTTCACAAAAGCCCTCGCCTGGACCAACCAGGCGGGGCTTTTGCTTTCAGCGTGGAATTTTACCTATTGCCGTTTCGAGATCGCCATAGCCCGTCCTCACCCTTTCATAGCGCAGGCCGAGTTTTTCGGCGGCGGCCTGGGCGCGGGCGTCGAGTTCGGCGTCGTCGGATTGCGCCAGATAGACGAGCTTTTCGTAATTGCCGAAATACATGTCGCGCAGTTCCGGGTGGCGGTCGAGGCCGAGCGGTCGCGTTACGAATGCGTCAGAACTGACGGGCGAGGAAATCGGTGAGGAAAAAGGCACGCATGGTATCGTCGCCCAGCGCCTCGAACTGGTCGTTACCGAGGAAGAAAGAATAGCAATGCGGCCCGGCAATGCGGCTTACGCCATGGCGCTTGCAGACAGCGTCGAGCTGGCCGCCGGTGCCGCAATCGGCATAGGCGATGAAGATGTCGCTCACACCCTGTGACCTTGCTTCAAGGATTTCGCGCTCCACTTCCGGCGCAATCTTTTCGGGATGGTTGTGCAGGATCGCAGGCAGGCAGGTAAGCTCGACATGCTGCATATCGTTGGCGGCAAGCACTGCGATGGTCTCGCGCGCTATTGCCCCGCAGGCAATGATGCGGATGTGTTCCGGCTCGTGTTGTTGGTTGTCTTGCGCGTGCATGTCTTGAATCAACCTGCTGTCATCGTGATTCAAGGTTGGGCCGGAAGCACTTGAAATGCAAATCGGAAACCGTCCTTGTCGGGTGCTTGTGCGACATTGTCGACACGCAATCGCATTGCGGCAGCTTGCAGGATGGATTGGTCTCGAACATTGTGGAAGCGGAGGATTTCATGACGGGCGATAATCACGAAAGGCAAGGCAAGCGTGTGCTGTTGTTCGGGGCGAGCGGCACGATAGGCCGCGCGACGGCGAAGGCATTGGTGCAACGCGGAAACGATGTGCGATGCCTTTTGCGCTCGGTTGGCAATAGCGGGCTTGAAGATTTGCAGGGCATCGAACTACGCGAAGGCGATGTCTGCAATCCGCAAACCCTTCGCGATATCGCTTTCGAGGGTGACGGGTTTGATGCTGTAGTGTCGTGCCTTGCCTCGCGTAATGGTGCGCCGCAGGACGCCTGGGCTGTGGACTACCGGGCGCATGGGGAGATCCTGAATTGTGCCCGGCAAATGGGCGTGAGCCAGTTTGTCCTGTTGTCGGCGATCTGCGTGCAAAAGCCGCTGCTGGCGTTCCAACATGCCAAGCTCGCTTTTGAGGCTAAACTGCAGGAAAGCGGTCTTCATTGGTCAATTGTGCGGCCAACGGCATTTTTCAAATCGCTGTCAGGGCAGGCGCGGCGTTTGCGGGCGGGTAAACCGTTTCTGGTTTTCGGTGATGGACAATTGACCGCCTGCAAGCCGATCTCCGATCGCGACACGGCAAACTATCTGGCGGATTGCCTTGAGGACGAGGCACTGCAAAATGCGATATTGCCGATTGGCGGGCCAGGCGATGCGATCACGCCGCTGGAACAGGGTGAAATGATGTTTGCAGCCTTTGGCCTGAAGCCGCGCTTCCGACATGTGCCGGTCGGCATGCTGGATGCGATCATTGGCGGGTTGTCGCTGGCCGGGCGCGTTTCCAGCGGTGCTGCAGCCAAGGCAGAGCTTGCCCGTATTGGTCGATATTATGCAACGGAGTCGATGCTGGTTCTTGATCCTGTTTCCGGGCGCTATGACGCTGCTGCGACACCGTCATACGGCAAGGACAGGCTTGGCGACCACTATGCCAGGCTGGCCAGTGGCGATGTTGGCGCGGACCTGCGGGACCATTCGGTGTTCTGAATGAAAAAAGGCGGCCCGATGGACCGCCTTTCGCAATTCGCATCAACCTGT
>JAWKWN010000060.1:0-9431 GCA_041397505.1 Nitratireductor sp. | reverse complement strand
TATACCAAACAGGAATTTGTTCCCGGACAGACCGACCGTGACGGCAACACCATTCTGGTTCGCGGCGATACGCCAACCCGCGCCAAGGTGCTGAAAGCCAAGCAGGACACCAAGATTTCCGTTGGTGCCAAGCGCAAATATCTGACCGAACCGCCAATTGAATACCGCGTTGCCTCCGAAACCGCACCGCAGGGCCAAGAGGCATTCACGGCAGAGGAGCTGGCCGCTCGCGAGGAAGAAAAGAAGCGCCTCCGCAACGAGGGCTTCAAGTCACTCACCTCGAAAAACTGACCTTTTGCGTCACCTTACTGGCGTCTGGCTGCGAAGAATGCCTTCAGCAGATCTGAGGCCTCGCGCGCAGCCATGCCGGAATAGACATCCGGCGCATGATGGCAGGCAGGATCGCCAAAAAACCTGACGCCATTCTCGACAGCACCACCCTTGGCATCATCCGCTCCATAATAAAGCCGCCTGATCCGGGCGAAGGAAAGTGCACCAGCACACATGGTGCAGGGTTCCAGCGTGACATAGAGATCGCATCCGCCCAGCCGGTCATTGCCAATCGCCTCACATGCCATGCGCACCGCAAGGATCTCTGCATGCGCAGTCGGATCCTTGAGTTCCAGTGTCCGGTTTCCCGCTTGCCCAATTACCTGACCGTCAAGAACGACCACAGCGCCGACCGGCACCTCGCCGCGCTGGGCGGCATTGCGCGCCTCTTCCAGCGCCAGGGCCATGAAATCGCTCATCCGTCCACCTTCGCTCATTCGCCATCACGGCAAGACACAATTCTTCTCGCACTCACTGCAAGGGTTTGATACTGGATCATCCCATGCAAAAACAAGGCGACAAATCCTCCCGAACCCCATCAAGCCCTGCCGCTGGCGATGCCGGTGAGCAGCGCGAGCGCATTGCCAAGCGCATGGCCCGAGCGGGCCTGTGCTCGCGCCGCGATGCCGAGCAATGGATCCTCGACGGTCGCGTGTCGGTCAACGGCAAATTGCTGGAAAGCCCTGCCTTCACTGTCACCGCAACAGACCTGATCGAGGTTGACGGCAAGCGGATCGAGGGCAGGGAGCGCACCAGGCTGTGGCTCTACCACAAGCCCGCCGGGCTGGTCACAACCAACAAGGATCCCGAAGGCCGCAGGACGGTGTTTTCCGCATTGCCCCCGACCTTGCCACGCGTTGTCAGTGTCGGCCGGCTTGATATCAATACCGAAGGCCTGCTGCTGCTCACCAATGATGGCGGCCTTGCGCGTGTCCTCGAATTGCCGCAGACCGGTTGGCTGCGGCGCTACCGGGTCCGTGTGCATGGGTCGATCACCCAGCCGGAACTCGACAAACTGAAAGACGGCATTGCCGTCGATGGCGTTCTTTATGGGGCGATTGACGCTGTGCTTGATCGCCAGCAGGGCAGCAATCAGTGGCTTACGCTGGCACTGCGGGAAGGCAAGAACCGCGAGGTCAAGAATGTGCTTGGCGCGCTTGGCCTTTCGGTCAACCGCCTGATACGCATTTCATACGGCCCGTTCCAGTTGGGTGAGATCGCGGAGGTGATGTGCATGAAATCAGGGCGTCTTCTCGTGATCAATTGGGGCCGCGTCTGATCGAGGCTTCGGGCGCTGACTTCGATGCCCCGATTGTCAACCGCCAGCAGTATGCAGACAAGGCCGATGACAAGCCCGACGGCAAGCCGCAAACACGGCGAGAGGGCAAGCATCGCGAGGTCAAGCAGCGCCGCGCACCCGGCACTGTCGGCGGCGACACCCTTGACCGTTTGGTAACGCGTCCCGGCCAGAAATCTTCCAGGCCCTCCGGCAAGAAC
Source organism: Nitratireductor sp. (assembly GCA_041397505.1). GTDB lineage: Bacteria > Pseudomonadota > Alphaproteobacteria > Rhizobiales > Rhizobiaceae > BOKV01. The sequence continues at coordinate 7,604 of JAWKWN010000060.1, read as the reverse complement.
CGAGCGGGCAAACCGTCCGGGCGAAGCGGCAATGCGGATCGTCGGCGGTAGGCTGCGCGGGCGCACGCTCGCCTCACCCCGAACGGATGCCATCCGCCCGACAACGGATCGAACCCGCGAAAGCCTGTTCAACATCCTGGCAAACCGCATCGACATGGAGGCCTTGAGGGTGATTGACCTGTTCGCCGGCACAGGCGCATTGGGGATCGAGGCCTTGTCGCGCGGCGCGGCCTTTGCGCTGTTCGTGGAAACTTCGACCGAAGGGCGTGCCCTGCTTCGAACCAATATGGAAACGCTGGGCCTTACCGGAAACTCACGGATATTCCGCCGCGATGCCACAAGTATTGGCGAGCCTGGCACCATGGAGCCCTTCGACCTCGCATTTGCCGATCCGCCTTACGGCAAGGGGCTTGGAGAACTGGCGGCAGCGCAATTGCAGCGTGGCGGTTGGCTCAATTCCGGTGCGCTCTTCGTGCTTGAGGAAAAAAGCTCGGCCGCACCGAAGCTCCTTGACGGCTACTCCCTGCTTGACCAGCGTCAGTTTGGCGACACCGTCATCGGCATTTTCGAAGCGCGCTAGGTGCGAACCATCGCTTCGTCGTCACTCCTCGTGACGGCTGTTGTTGTTGCGGTCCCGCTCATATTGACGGCATGAAGGGAATGGTGGCAGCCATGCCTCACGTCTGATCGTCCATAATTCGTAATTGGGTTGCAACTGGTCAGTTGCGTCGAGCGAGCCGAGATTGATCTCGATTTCATCGCCCGAACGTGAAAACACGGGTGACCCGCAATTTGGACAGAAATACCGGTCGTCATGGTTTGCGGCTTTGCCGGTGACGGTCACCGCCTCTTGCGGGAAGATCGCCGAGGCATGAAACAGCGCACCATGGTGCTTGCGGCAATCGAGGCAGTGGCAGATGCCAACCCTGTAGGGTCGGCCCGAGGCGACGAATCTCAGGTTTCCACACCGACACCCGCCTTCATGTTTTTGCATCATACTCTCCAGGCAAATGCACCGATGAAAAGCAATACAGGCACAAACCGGCTTGTTGCAAATGCTGCAGCATGGGAGACTGGATGTACAGCCTGCCCTCATTCGCAAGGGGCAGGCCTTTGGCAGGGCTGCGCGCAGATGAAGTTTCCGTGACGCCAAATACAAAAACTTGACTGGCGAAGCGCCGAGCGAAGCCTATATTCGGGTTTCGGTCAAATCACATGCAGTGGCCTTGCAGGAGAATTGCCAATGAGACGAATTGCTTTATCGGGCGGATTGCTTCTGGCGCTTTGTTGGATGGCCGTCGGGCCATTCGCAATTTCGGCAAATGCCGAGGCCACGAAAGGGCCCCAGGTTTCCACAAGGATGCTCGAAAACGGACTTGAAGTGGTCGTGATCCCGGATCGCCGCGCGCCGGTTGTCACCCACATGATCTGGTACAAGGTTGGCGCAGCCGACGAGGATCCGGGCAAATCCGGCATTGCGCATTTTCTCGAACATCTGATGTTCAAGGGAACAAGAAACACACCGGCCGGTGAATTTTCCCGCAAGGTTGCGGAAATTGGCGGCCAGGAAAACGCCTTCACCACCGCCGACAATACTGCACTAACTGCAGAAGGTTCGCCGCAGGCATTGCGCATGGTGATGCAATATGAGGCCGACCGGATGGAAAATCTGGTGCTGACGGAAAACGACATCGTCACCGAGCGTGACGTCATACTGGAGGAGCGCCGCCAGCGGGTGGATTCAAACCCCTCGGCAATTCTCTCAGAAGCCGTCGATGCGGCGCTTTACGACAATCATCCCTATGGCATTCCCGTGATTGGTTGGGAGCAAGAAATGGCAGCCCTGTCGCTAGCTGATGCTGTCGCCTTCTACGATCGCTGGTATACGCCCAACAATGCGGTACTCGTGGTTGCCGGCGATGTCGATGCGCAGGAAGTCTTTGCCATGGCGGAGGAAACCTATGGCAAGGTGAAGCGCCGTGCAGAGCCCGGAGAGCGCATCCGTCCAAGCGAACCCGATCACCTCACGCCAGCCACCATATCCTATTCCGACAAGCGGGTTTCAGAGCCGACAATGCGGAGAACCTATCTGGTTCCCGCCTATTCGACTGGCAAGGCAGGCGACGGCGAGGCGTTGGAAATCCTCTCTTCGGTTCTGGGTGGAATGCAGACCAGCCGCATTTCGACTGCACTGACAGTTGACGACCCGATCGCCTCAAGTGCCGGTTCCTGGTACAACAGCAACCGCGATTACGGAGAATTTGGTGTCTATGTCGCGCCACGCCCCGGTGAGGATCTGGGGGAGGCGGAACGGCGTCTGGATGCCATCATCGACGATGTGATTGCCAATGGCGTCACCGCTGAAGAAGTTGACCTGGCGCGCAATTCGATCATCAAGTCCGCCTTTTTCAACCGCGACAGCCAGACGGCAATGGCTCGTTTGTTCGGGTCGGTCCTTAGCACAGGCGGCGTGATCGAGGATGTCACCATGGGCCCGGACCGGTTTCGTGAGATCACCGTCGATGACGTGAACGCGTCGCGCGCAAATGGCTGGACCGCAGGCGTTCCGTAACAGCCCTGCTTCTGCCGGAAACCAGCAAGGGAGTGCAATGCAATGACTTCGATCAGGCTTGAAAATCACGTTGCCGCTCCGCTTTGGACGCTGCGTCTGGGCTTCCTGCTTCTGGCATTCGCTCTGGTTTTTCGCGCCGGGCCGGCTGCGGCTGTTGATATCCGCGAGGTGACTTCACCCGGCGGGATTACCGCATGGCTGGTCGAGGACTATTCCGCACCGGTCATAACTGTTGCCGTTGCCTTTCAGGGTGGCTCCAGTCAGGACCCGCAAGGTCGCGAAGGCATGGCGGAACTGATTTCGGCACTGTTTGACGAGGGTGCCGGCCCCTATGATTCCAAGATGTTCCAGGCTCGCATCGCCAAACTGGGCATCGAGCTTGGCTATCGCGATTCGCGAGATCAGTTTACAGGCGTTCTGCGTACGCTGAAGGAAGACAGCGCTGATGCCTTTGAGATGATGCGCTTGACGCTCACAGAACTGCATTTCGAGGATAGTGCGGTCGAGCGCATGAAGAATGCGATCATTGCCGGCATAGAGCGCAAGCGCAACAGCCCGTCAGCGCGGGCGGGCGAAGTCTTGCGTGAAACGCTGTTTGGTACCCATCCCTATGGCAGGCCGGGCGATGGCACGGTCGATTCCATATCCGCCATTACTCGCGGCGACCTGGTCGCGCATTTCTCGAGGATTTTCGCCAAGGACAATCTCAAGATCGGAATTGTTGGGGCGATGAGCGCTGAAGAGGCGGGCGCCATGCTCGACAAGGTGTTTGGCAACCTGCCTTCCACCGCCAAGCTCGATCCCGTTCCGGATGCGAAGATTGCCTTTGGTGATACATTGTCAGTCGAGGAAGACATTCCGCAGTCGCAGATCGTTTTCGCCTATCCCGGTGTGAAGCGCGAAAATCCGGAGTTTTTCGCAGCCTATATCGCCAATCACATTCTCGGCGGTGGCACGTTTTCCTCGCGCCTCTATGACGAGATACGGGAAAAGCGCGGACTGGCCTATTCGGTCAATTCAAGCCTCGCGACCTATGATCACGCGGCATTTGTTTCGGTAAGCTCTGCAACGCGAAGTGACCGCGCCCCGGAAACGGTTGAACTGATGCGTGGCGAAATCGAGCGTTTTGCCACGGATGGTCCGACGCAGGCGGAACTGGACGCAGCCAAGAAATACATCATCGGTTCATACGCGATCAACAATCTCGACACTTCCGCCAAGATTGCCAGTACATTGCTGGCCATGCAGACGGAGAATCTTGGCATCGACTATATCGACCGCCGGGAAGAACTGATTGGCGCGGTAAGCCTTGACGAAGTCCGCGCAATCGCCAAGAAGCTGTTCAGTGCGAAGCCCACTCTCATCGTGGTCGGACCAAAAAGCTCGTAGCCTCGAAACGGTTTCAAACAGGATGGTGTCGTGAAGGAAGTTGCCCTGGTTCTCGGCGGCGGTGGCGCGCGAGGTCTCGCCCATATCCACGTGCTTGAGGCATTTGACGACCTGGGTGTGAAGCCGGCCATTATAGCCGGTTCGTCGATCGGCGCGATCATGGGCGCTGGCTATGCGGCCGGGATGAGTAGCGCTGAAATCCGCGAATTTTCCCTGAAGGCACTGGTGACCGCAGCGAGGTAATGGCGCGATTGTGAAAATTACGACCCAGCCTGCGATCAATGCTGATGGATTCCTGCCGCGCTTTGGCGAGTTGGCAACGCCGAAGGTGCGTGCTTTCCTGCCCGATGCGATTTGGAAACCTTTGGCGAGCTTGAAATCCCGCTGAAGGTCACGGCGACCGACTTCTTTGGCGTTCGCTGACGGTAATCGAGGATGGCAAGTTATTTCCCGCAGTGCAGCCTCTGCCGCCATCCCGGCAGTCTTCAAGCGGTCATGATCAATGGCGGAGTACATATTGACGGAGGCATTGCCAATCCGGTGGCCTTTGATCTGGTCGAAAAGCTGAGTCGGCTGGTAGTGGCGTGGATGGTGGGAATGCCAGAGAGCGATCCATTCAAACTTCCCAGCCGTATCGAGGCAGCCTTCGGCGCCAGTCAGTTGCTGATGCAGTCGCTGATCCAGATGAAGTTGAAGCTGCACTTCTCCGACCTGTTCATCCGTCCGGCGGTCAATGAATTCCGGGTGCTGGTTACCTCCAAGACTGCCAATCCTTGAGCGCACAAGGCAACACGCGCAGAGACCCGCACCAAACTGGAACGGCTTCTGTCCGCAGACTAGAGCAAATTTCGAACTGATTGGATCAGTTTGATCAAGTGGATTTTTCGTGTGAGCAAGGAGAATACCTTGAATCGATATGAGTATCGATCAAAGTTTCGACGCTGCTCGCGCGAACCTTCAAGACGGAACAGAACAAGCATCTGAAATAACAATGAAAATCAAACCGTTTCACCTTGGTCTCTTACGTTCTGGATGGCGTCAGCATCTTGTGGTGATCACACCACAGCGATCCACTCGGCCAGAAACACGAGATACAAATCGATCGGCGCATTCAATCTGATCGAAACATCTGGCGTGATCTGTCATGGATAAAGCCAGGGTGCAAGTCAGGGTCTATTGGCCCAGCGTTGCCCCGCGCCCGGAAGCATTAAAGGCAGATGCCGGCGGGAGCGGCAGCAAGCTGCCGATACCTTCCACGGCCTGCCGGCGTTGCCCGACTTGCGAGAGGCCACGATCACGGCCAGCGCACCAAAGACGACTCCACCGAGCCCCCAGCCTGCCAGGCCCCTGTGGTCCATAGGCCAGGCCGAAATGCACAAAGGGAATGACACCCAGCGTGGCACGCCCCAGTTGAACACCAGCATCGACAGCACCGGGCTGCCAAGATTGTTGAAGGCAACGTAGCTGCGAGCAATGCGTGAAAATGACACAACCACGAACAGGCAAAAGAAGCGGATCATTTCCGCCGCATCCCCCACGTGCGCCGAAGGCCAGCAGTCAGCGAATGGGGATATGACCAATGCCAGCAGCGGCCATTCCGCCGACATAGACCATCAGGAAGGATCGAACGCCGCATCGTGGCATTGGCCGGTTGAAAACCCGCTTACCGTAATTCTGGCTCAAGATCGGACCCACCGCGCCCGAAAGCGAAGATCGCCGCAAATGCCAGTGGCATCACCCGGCCTACAATGGCCCATCCTGCAGCTCCACCATCATCCCCAGATGCGCGATGGCACCGGTGACAGGCATTGCCTACGAACGTCGCGATCGTCAGCATGGCAGGCAATCCGATAGCCATGAAGGGGCAGGAACGTCTGGACAAGCCTTCCCATATCCGGTTTGGCCAACATCTTGTGGACCTTCCACACGGCATGAAAGCCGACGCTGACCATGATGATGCGCACCAGCACTATGGCAATCGCTGCACCGGTAACTTTCAGGTCGAGACCGAAAATCAGCAATGGATCCAGCACCGCCGCCGACATCCCGGCGGAAAGTGTATCCCTGCACCATGCTCCTCGCGGCTGCAGGCCCGCAACGAGCTGGAAAGGCAGATCCCCATACCCATCAGCGGAATGGATGGAACCTGGTCGCATGAAGCCGAGCGCTATGGCAGCGGTTTCGCCTTTTGCCGGTCGAGGAAGCTCAGCATCCAGGCCGAGTGCCGGACCGTACATCAACAAGGCCTGAGCGTTGTGCAGGGCCGCCATGATGATCAGGAGCCGATGCCGCATTCTTGCGTGCGCCGCCTCGTAGTTCTTGGCGCCCAGCGCCACAGCGATAATCGCAGTTGCGGCAATGGCCAGCCGATGCAGAGCGAGACCGAAAGAACATGATCGTCGAGCCGCCGCGCCAACTGCGGCTGCAAGCTCCTGCTGACCCAGCAGCGAGATGAAGAGATTCGCCAGATCAACGACAAAGATCATAATGTAGCCCGACGGCCCCTGTGGCGGACATCACCACCACGCTGTGCATGGTTGAACCGCCGTGAGGCCGATCATGGAGTGGGCGCAGCGGGCGGCGTTTGAGTTTTGCTTTTCCAAACTGACTTTTTCCTGACGCTATTCAGGTTTCAATCACGAAAGACGAACCCAATGCTTCGCAAATTGAACGGTTTATGGCGCTGTTCCCCTCCAGGAAACCATGAAACGCGCTGACACGGCAACGCGACCAGCCGAGCCATCAATGCTGGCTTATCCCGTCTCAGGCTTTCTCGCCAGTCGCCTTTTGCGCGGTGTCCTGCGCATCAGGAATTTGCATGTCATGCGATTGGTGACGGGCTTCATCCTGGTTGCGATGCGGATCAATAAGCGGTTCAGATGCACTGCCTTTGTATGCAGCATGTGGGAACCGGCCAACATGCCCTCGCTTTCCTGCACCACCAATCTTTCATCGTCACGCGCCTGACATCCTCGATGATCTCGCTGGCCTCCGAATGCGAGCGCCCCAGTCCCTCAAGCATCTTCTCGCCAAAGACGAGCGCTGATTCGAAGGTTTCTCGAATGTGGAAATCGACGTCCATGCCCATCAGTTGCAGTGTGTGGGCGCGATCATAGGCACGCACATATATCAGCTTCTGTGGCCACTGGTGCTCGATGATGCGGATGATGCGATTGGTTATTTCCGCCTTGTGCGTGCAGACCGCAACAAGCTCGGCCTGTTCGATGCCGGCGAGCCGCAACACTTCCGCGCGCGTTCCGTCCCCGAAATAGATACGGAACCCGAACCTCGCGGCATTGCGGATCTGCTCCGGATTGTTGTCGATAATCGTGACGTCAACGCCGCCGGCAAGCAGGGCCTGCGATGCGACCTGGCCCATACGCGAAAATCCGATCATCAGCACGGTTGATCCCGCACCATCGAAATCCTCGTCCGGCTGTTTCACCTTTACCCGCCTGAGCAGCAATTCGCCCAGCCGGACCGCGAGCGGCGTCAGCATCATCGAAAACACGACGCAGGCAATCAGGAAGGATGTGGTCGCCCGGTCGAGGACCCCCATGGAAAGGGCAGCGGAAAACAGCACGAAACCAAATTCGCCATGCTGGGTGATGACGGCCGCCGTACGCACACTGCTGGCGTGACT
>JAWKWN010000059.1:0-9815 GCA_041397505.1 Nitratireductor sp. | reverse complement strand
TTCGCGCTTTCACAGGCCTTGCAGGCGTTGCAGTTCTTGCCAGCCTTGCAAATGCGGCTGAGCCATCGGTGCAGCATGGCAAGGCGCTTGCCGAAACGAATTGCGCCAAATGCCATGCCACCGGTTTGACGGGTGACAGCCCGCATGAAAAGGCTCCACCTTTCCGGACCCTGGGAACACGGTTTCCCGTTGATACCATTGATGAAGCATTGCTGGCGAAGCTGTCGCCAAAGCACAGCGACATGCCAACCTTCGAGATCACGCCCCAACAGGCAAAGGATATCGCTGTCTATATTGCATCCATACAGCCCGTGGCACATGGCGAGGCACTGGTCGCGGCGAATTGTTCACCATGTCATGCAATCGGGAAAACCGGTGACAGTCCGCATCCCGATGCGCCGCCCTTCAGGACATTGTCGGAGCGCTATCCCATTGACGCGCTGGAAGAGGCTTTCGCAGAAGGCATAGAGACGGGCCATCCCGACATGCCGAGCTTTACCGCCGAACCGGAACAGATTGCCGATATCCTGGCATATATCTGGTCGGTCCAGGACAAATAGGTCTGTCAGGAGAGCAATCTGGCAATCTCGGGTACGAAAGCATTGCCCTGGCCGCTGGCTTCGGCATCGCCATAGAGGTCGCGCACGGCGCGGGCAGTCTTTGCTTCCGCGTCGAGGGCTTCAGCCATGGCAACATAATAGCCGGTATCCTTGTGGGCGTTGGCAATGGAAAACCGCATACCGGATACGTCGCCATCGAGGATGAACGGCTTCAATCGGTCAAGCACCACGCCCGCACCGCCGCCCCGTGCCAGTACATCCAGGAAATTCGCGGGGGCGATGCCCCCGCGATTGGCGCAGGCCGCGGCTTCAGCCAGAACCGCGGAGAAACCCAGCGATACATAATTGTGGAGCAGCTTCAGCTTGTGCCCGAAGACAGGGCCTGCATGAAAGATGTTTTCAGCAAAGCAGCGCATTAGCGGCAATGCATCGTTGAAATCGTCTTCGCTCCCCCCGACGATCAGATTCAGCCGGCCTTCCCTCGGCTTCCTTCGGGTCCGGGTCATGGAGCGCCGATAAAGGTCCTGGAACGATCTTTCACGAATTGTGCCAGCCTGCAATGTTTCGTCAGGAAGGGCTGTGGAGCAATCAATGACGAGAGTGCCGGGGCGCAGGCCCGACAGGATGCCGTCGGCGCGGGTCAGGATGTTCTCGACCTGGGGTGAGCCGGTCACACACAGGATGATGATATCGCTCTGGCTGGCGAGTTCGCTGCCGGTGCCGGCAAGGGTGGCGCCTGCTGCCAGCAAATCGTCGACAGGCTGGTTGCCCGGGTGGTCAAGGCAAGTCAGTTGCCATCCGCCCTTCAGGATATTCCTGGCGATGCCGTGCCCCATCAGGCCGATGCCTGAAATGCCGATCCTGCTTGTGGTCACTGATTGAGGTTCCCTTCTGGTCTGGAGGCTTCCGCACCGATCCAACATGGTTTGCGGCAATGTTTCAAGCTTCCAAAAAGAAAAGCCCGGTGCATGGCACCGGGCTTTCCCTCAAACCAGTTCGAAGCGGGTATTACATGCCCATTTCGAAATAGGTGTATTTGCCATCGTCGCCCTTCTTCCACTCGTACATGACATAGTCAGGACGGGTGATGTCGCCCTTCGAGTCATAGCCGAGGTCGCCAATGGCGGTGGAGAATGGTCCGTTTGCCTTGACTGAGTCAGCAACCTTCATCGGGTCGTTGGAGCCAGCCTTGGCTGCTGCTGCTGCAATGACCTGAACCGCTGCATAGGAATACAGGGTATAGGCTTCCGGCTCGAAGCCGGCTGCGCGGAACTTCTCGACGAGGTCCTTGGCTGCCGGATTGTTGCGTGGATCTGGAGCAAACGTCATCAGGGTGCCATTGACCGCGTCGCCAGCAATTGATGCCAGTTCGTTGGACACGATGCCGTCACCGGACATGAAGGTTGCCTTCAGGCCCTGGTCCGCCATCTGGCGCATGATCAGGCCGGCTTCAGTGTGCAGGCCGCCGAAATATACAACGGAAACGCCGGCTTCCTTCATCTTCGCGATAAGTGCGGAGAAGTCCTTGTCGCCGGTGTTGATGCCTTCATACATGGCTTCGGTCACGCCGGCATCGTTCATGGTCTTCTTGGTAAAGTCCGCGAGGCCCTGGCCGTATGGGGTCTTGTCGTGAATGACTGCAACCTTGGCGTCCTTGAAGTTCCTGGCGATGTAGTCGCCGGCAACCAGGCCCTGCTGGTCATCACGGCCGCAAGTGCGAATGTGTCTTATTAGGCCGCGCTCGCGAAGTCGGGTTGGTGGAAGCTGGAGTGATCTGGTATCACGCCAAGCTTCCGCATACACTCTGTGATGTCGGGATGGAAACGCCCGAGTTGAAGTGACCCACGACGAATTTCACGCCATCCGCGACGAATTTGTTGGCAACGGAGATACCCTGCTTTGGATCGGAGACGTCGTCGCCGAAGGAGCACGATCTTTCCGCCGTTGACGCCACCAGCTGCGTTGATGTCTGCAACGGCCTGCTCTGCGCCCTTCTGGAGCTGAGCACCAAAAGCTGCGTTAGGGCCGGTGAGCGGACCGGCGACGCCGATCATCATGTTCGCTTTTGCACTTGCGCCAAAAGCGACAAATGCCGACAGCGCGAGTGCTGAAACAAGCATCTTCTTCATTGTTTGATACTCCCTTTGTGAATGGTGCGATGTTGGCGTAACCCGTGAGGCATGCACCGCGCCGCACAGGTATTGTTGAATGCCGCCGAAACGGCGTTTGCCGGAAATCCGGCAAATTTCGCTTCCTGACCATGAAGCCTTGCTGCGCCATGTCAGCGGAGAGGCTCTTTCATAGCCAGTGATATTGGCTGACCATCTGGTTGACTGGGTATATTGAAAGCCCATTAAATCCCAGCACCATCAGCACTATGGTGTCAACAACATAGTATTGTGCCGTAAACATGGTGCTGCCGAAAAGCGCGTGATGGATAAAGCGAACCCCAACACCCAGAAGCAGGATATAGACAAACAGGTTGAGATATCCGCCAGGTTTCGGCGCAAGTCTTCCGGTCATCCACGCGGCCCATCCGCCCAGAACCACGGTTATGAAAACAAACTGCCAGAAAGAGGCTTCTTCGTACAAAAAATGCCTGCGGCGACTTGTCCTCAGTGCCTTCCGCCTCGAGAGATATGCTGCACGCAATATCCTCACGCTTCAACAATTCCGAACCTTCGCCGGTCATGGTGATCAGGCCATTGACCATGACGTAGCCACGATGGGCGAGCTTGAGCGAATGAAACGCATTCTGCTCGACCAGCAGGACCGTAAGATGTTGCTGGCGGTTGAGTTCGCGAATGACCTCGAAAATCTGTTTTACGATCAGTGGCAAGTCCGAGTGACGGTCGTCCAAAGGCAGCTTCGGCCTGCCCATCAGCGCGTGCTATGGCAAGCATCTGTTGTTCGCCACCTGACAACGTTCCGCCACGCTGCGAAATGCGCCCTCTTTGAGCCTTGGAAACAGTTCAAAGACCCGCTTGAGATCATCATCGAAAATGCGCATCGTCCACCAGGATTGCGCCCATCTGCATTTTCCAGCACGGTCATGCGCGGGAAAATGCGGCGACCTTCCGGAGACTGGGCAATGCCCAGGCGCATGATCCGTGGGTAGGCATGGAGGAAAAATGTCCATGCCATCGAAGATGATCTTGCCGGAGCGGGCACGAGGATTGCCGCAAATCGTCATCATCGTCGACTTGCCAGCGCCATTGGCGCCGATAATGGTAACGATCTCGCCCTTGTCGACATGCAGGTCGACGCCGCCAAGAGCCTGATCGAGCCGTAATAGGTTTCGACAGCTTCACGGACAGGAAAGGATTGCTCATCTTGCCTCCTTCCTTGCCCTTGCCGACGGCTTTCAGGTCTTCGCGTATCACCGGAATATCGATCTCGTCCTATCTTCAACGCCCAGATATGCGGCAATACCTTTGGATCGTTCTTCACGAATCAGGATTGCCGTCGGAAATCTTCTGGCCATATTCCAGAACAACCACATGATCGGAGATTTCCCCATGACAACCGACATGTCATGTTCGATCAGCAGGGTGGAAGTACCCGTATCCTGGCGGGATATCGAGCAACAGCTTGTTGAGCGCTGCCGATTCACGCGGATTGAGGCCGGCCGCCGGTTCGTCGAGGCAAAGCAGTTCCGGGCCGGTGCACATGGCACGGGCACTTCTGAGCCGGCGCTGTGCTCCCATAGGGTGCGATCGCCTGGCGGGATCATCGGCGCGCTGCAGCAGGTCGGCCTTTTCCAGCCAGTGCCGGGCAAGCTCGATCGAATTGCGCGATGCATCCTTGCAGGTAACTGGAGACTAAGCAGGCCGAGAATGGTGAAGCCCGACGCCCATCAGCTTGTTGTGCTGGGCGACCAGAAGGTTTTCCAGCACGGTCATCCCCGAAAAGAGCCGGATATTCTGGAATGTCCTGGCTACCTTTGCCTTGGCAGTGATCTGGAAATCCGGCATGCGTTCCAGCAGATGGGTCTTGCCACTGGATTCATGCAGCGTGATCATGCCTTCCGTCGGCTTGTAGAAGCCGGTGATGCAGTTGAACACGGTTGTCTTTCCGGCACCATTGGGACCGATCAGGGCAGTGATCTCGCCGCGTTTGGCGACAAAGGACAAGTCGTTGATCGCGACAAGCCCACCAAAGCGCATCGTGAGGTGTTCAACGGTCAGGATATTGTTGTTGGTGGAGGATGAGCCTTGCATCAGCCATGCCCCTCTGTTGTGAAGCTGCCGGATACTTCCTTGCGTTCGAAAAGGAAGGCGGTAGGCGTTCGATTGCCCACGAAACCTCGCGGCTTCCAGATCATGACCATGACCATGGCAACGCCGAAGAGCAGCATGCGGTAAAGTTCCGGGGTGAAGCCTTCACCGAATATCGCTTTCAGGAAGGTAAGTTCACGCAGGATTTCGGTGCCACCTATCATCACGACCGCAGCGATTGCGATACCCGTGAGCGATCCCATGCCGCCCAGAACAACGATGGCAAGAATGACCGCGGACTCGAGGAAGATGAAGGATTCAGGTGAGACGAAACCCTGGCGGGCGGCAAAGAAGGAGCCTGCAAAACCGCCAAACATGGCGCCGGTGGCAAAAGCCGTCAGCTTGGTGTTGGTGGTGTTGATGCCAAGTGAACGGCAGGCGACCTCGTCTTCGCGCAATGCCTCCCATGCGCGGCCAATCGGCATCTTGCGCAAACGCAGCGTTACAAAGGCCGTCAGCAGCGCCAGCAACAAGATGAGATAATAGAGGAATATCTTGTAGTAGGTGCCGGAGGGCGCGATGTCGAAGACCTTGCCGATGTAGTTGGGGTCGGCAATGTTGAAGGTGAACCAGCCGAAGAAGTCGGCTTTCTTGATCGACGAAATGCCGAAGGTTCCCTTGGTAACTTCGGTCCAGTTGATGAGAACCAGGCGGATGATCTCACCGAAGGCGAGCGTCACGATTGCCAGATAGTCACCGCGCAGGCGAAGTACCGGAAAGCCGAGAATGATGCCCCACATGGCCGAGAGAATGCCTGCCATTGGCAAGAGCAGCCAGAAGGATAGGCCCAGATGCTCGGAGAGCAGGGCGTAGGAGTAGGCACCCACGGCATAGAAGGCGACATAACCCAGATCACGCAGGCCAGCGAGACCGACAACGATATTGAGGCCCCAGGCCAGCATCACATAAATCAGGATCTGGATGCCGAAATTGTCGACCCATTTCAGCGAGCCGCCAACCAGTGCGGGATAGAGGAACAGGAATACGATCGCCAGCTTGGTCCAGTGCTGTGCCAGAAATGATTTTTCCGTGGACACAACCTTGCGGCTCTTGGCTGCCTTTCCCGATGCCATTGCCGGTCCCAGCCATGCAATATAGGCAAAGCGGCCAACGGCAGCGATGATCACGAAAACGATCAGCAATCCCCAGCGCGGAACCAGGATCAGTTCGTTGCGGATGTTCTGGTCTGTCTTGAGGCCAATGAACAATACGAACATGCCCAGCGTGATGAGGCCTGCATACATGGCCTCCTTCAGCGCGTAGCCATAATCGGCGGATTCGTTGGCGGGCAATGGCGCGTCAGGCCTGGTATTGTTGCTTGCCATGGATCAGACCTTCTCGATTTCAGGACGACCAAGCACGCCCGTGGGCTTGAAGATCAGCACCAGCGCAAGGATCGAGAATGTTGCTACATCCTTGTAATCAATGCTGAAATAGGCTGACCAGAGCGACTCGATCACTCCGATGAGCAATCCGCCGATCACGGCGCCGGGAAGCGAGCCGATGCCGCCAAGTACCGCTGCCGTGAATGCCTTCACGCCAGGCACGAAACCGTCAGTAAACACGACGACGCCGTAATACATCAGGAACATCGTTCCAGCGACGGCTGCAAGGGCTGCGCCCATAACGAATGTGATGGAGATTGTCCGGTCGACATCCACGCCAAGCAGGGCTGCCATCTTGCGATCCTGCTCGCAGGCGCGCTGTGCGCGGCCAAGCGGTGTCTTGTTGACGATATACCAGAAGATCGCGAGCAGTACCGTCGTGATGACAACGATAACGATTTGCTTTAGCGAGATGTTGATGCCGAAAACCTCGAAATTCTGCTGAACCAGCGGCGGGATCGGCTTGTTGCGCGGTCCTTGAGATACCTGCACGAAATTGGAAAGGGCGATGGACATGCCAATGGCGGTGATCAAAGGCGCAAGCCGGAAGGAACCGCGCAATGGCCGATAGGCCACGCGTTCGATGGTCCAGTTCCACAATCCGCAAGTCAGCATGCCGACAATCATCATGATCAGGAGCGCCAGCACCACGGGGATGCCTGCCCAGAACGATGTCAGGACCAGAAATGCGATAAGAGCGGAAAAGCCCCCGAGCATGAAAATGTCGCCATGGGCGAAGTTGATCATGCCGATAATGCCGTAAACCATCGTGTAGCCGATGGCGATCAGGCCATAAATTGAGCCGAGCGTAAGCCCGTTCACCAATTGCTGAACGAAATATTCCATCCCTGTTCCCCTTGGGCTGTCCAGTTTTCGAATTCTGCCGCGCGGTGTTTATGGCGCTTCGCGCGTTTCAGGGGCAATACAACCGCCAAAACGCGAAATTGGATTGCAAAGAACAATCCGCCGCTGAAATTCAACAATTTAGCGTCTTGCGGGGGCTTCTAGCGGCAAACTGTCCGCCTTTGCAATTAAAAAAACCGTGCCGAAATATCGGCACGGCTGTTCAAAACAATTCTACCCCCATCGGGGGATTGCGCTGGTTAAACTGCTGGCAAAGCATCATTCAGCCTTGTTGCGGGTCAGCTGACAAGTCGCAGACTGGCGTTGTGGGATTCGGTTGCCGGGTCGGATGCCCCGCTCATGCTGTCACAATAGGCGCGCAACTGGTCGAGGCCCACCGGCCGGGAAAACAGATATCCCTGCAATTCATTGCAGCCTCTGGTGGACAACAGCTTGAGCTGATCCTCGGTCTCAATGCCCTCAATCGTGACATTCAGGCCAAGCGTGCTGCCCAGTTCGATCATGTGTGAGACCAGATTGAGGGACTTGCCCGATTTCGAGATCTCGCTGATGAAGGAACGATCGATCTTGATGCGATCGACCGGGAAGTCGCGCAAATAGGACATGGCGGAAAATCCGGTACCGAAATCGTCCAGCGCTATCCTGACACCCAATTCCTTGAAACCCATGATCACTTCGCGGGTCTTTTGAGGATCGGTCATGAACACGGATTCGGTGATTTCCAGCTCCAGACGATCTGGTTCGAAACCTGTCTCTTCAAGTATCTGGCCGACTTTCTGTATGAAGCCGCGCTGTGTAAACTGCATTGCGGAAATGTTGACGGCGAGCTTGATCTGCTTGAGATCGAGCATTTCGGTGCAGGCCCGGCGAAGGATGAACTCGCCCAGCTTGTCGATCATGCCGATTTCCTCGGCGATCGGAATGAACACGCTCGGCGAAACCGGGCCGCGTTCCTCGTGGATCCAGCGAACCAATGCCTCAACTCCCAACACCTTGTTTTCCTTCTGGGAGATCAGCGGCTGATACTTGATCGTGACATGTCCATTGATGATTGCCTCGCGAAGATCGTTCTCGATCAGGCCGCGCGAACGGATGGTTTCCGCCATTCCGGGGTCGAATACCTGCAATTTGTTGCGGCCGCTTTCCTTTGCCTGCAACAGGGCAAAGTCTGCATGGCGCAGCGCTTCAGCGGCTGATTTCGAGCCGGCTTCGACAATTGCCGCGCCAATGGAGACGCCAACATAAATTGTCTTGCTTGAACTGGATCGGCTCGGCCATTGTAGCAAGAATGCGTTCCGCTGCGAATTCAATATCACGCCGCGATTTGACGTTGGTGAGGATGGCGCGAATTCGTCGCCCAGCCTGGCCAGAAGAGTCGCCTGCACGCAACACTGCCTGGATGCGTTTGCCGAAATTGATGATGACCTGGTCACCGGCCTCATGGCCATAGCTGTCATTGATGTGCTTGAACTTGTCCAGGGTCAAGGTAAAGCAGGCCAACGGCGTTGTCTGCGCGTGCCCCACGGGCCAACTCCTCGTCGAGACGCTGGTCAAACTGGCGCCGGTTGGCAAGTCCGGTCAATTCATCGGTAAAGGCGAGGCGGTTTACCTGTTTGAGGTCCTGAAAGAGACGCCACAGAAAATAGGAGACGCTGATGGTGATGAAGAGCGAGCATGTGAAGATGAAGAAGGAATTGCCGTTGATGCCGGAATTGTAGGACGGGTCACCAGTGGTGATTGCGTAAATCTGCTGCCAGAGCGACAGGAAAGCCGCAAGCACGGTTACCACGGCCAGTTTGACCATGCGGCTGCGGTTCTGTTCGTTCACTTCGATCATGTTTATTTTTCCCCGTAGCGATATGGAATCCGCGGATACCATTTCAACGGGTAGCCTATTGTGATCTTGCGAATATCCGGCAAAAGGCGATATTAAAATTTTATCGATTTGTCGTTATTTCGCAGGATGATAGCCAGGTTGCACGCCATTGTATGGCATGCAACCTGGATCCTGCCCTCATCTCGTTTTGTATCAGAGCGTTGCCGCAGTTGGTTCAGCCTGCCTGCCCTTGGCCATACGCGAGACAAGCCACGCGATTGCAACGCCGACACACAGTATCGCCAGGCCAATCAGCGGACGGTAGACGATCCAGCCAAGGGCAATCGCTAGCGTCCCGATAATGGCTGTCATGAACATGGCGATCAGCCCCGTGCCGGAGCGAACCAGACGGCCAATCAGGGGGATGACATCGCCAATCACACCGAGAATGGAGAGCATCATGGAGAAACCGGCAAACATTGCTGCAAGGCCTGCTACCCGCAATATCCATGTCAGCGTCGCATTGCCGGCTTGTGCATCCTCGAACATCTTGTCGGCAGCGACATTGCCGTCCCGGATCATCAGCAAGTCACGACCATTGCTGGTCTTGTATGCAACCAGGCCGCTGCCGGCCTGTTTGCCAATGGCGCTCGCCTCGCTTGCGAATGCAGCTTTCCACGATACCCGCAAATCGCCTGTCTTCGGGTTTGCCGGGTCACCGGAATACAGTGTGTCGCCTGACTGGCTCGCCGCCAGTTTGCCGGTTGCTGCTGCAAGGCGCGACTGGCTTTTCGCATCGGGTTGCACGGCCTTCATTTCACCCAGCGATGCGATCTGTCCCTTCGTGAGCTTGAAGGCCCCAAGCTCTGCGCCATCGGAAACGAAATCAGAACTTTCGATCGGCATTGCAGGA
>JAWKWN010000058.1:0-9954 GCA_041397505.1 Nitratireductor sp. | reverse complement strand
AAATTGCCGGCTGACCAATCCAGTTTCGAATTTGTTGCGTAACACTTCTCGAAAGGGGAAGTGATATGCAATCAGATCAATATGCAGGCAGCGGCATGATCAAGGCTGCCATTTCAGCACCCTATCTGGAGCGTGAGGAAGAACACGAACTGGCCCTTAAATGGGTCGAGGAACGTGATCAGCAAGCCCTCCACAAACTTGCCTCCGCCCATATGCGACTTGTAATCTCGGTCGCAGCAAAATTCCGCCGTTATGGGCTGACCATGAGCGATCTGGTTCAGGAAGGCCATGTCGGCCTTCTGGAGGCCGCAGCACGCTTCGACCCCCATCGCGGATTTCGGTTCTCCACCTATGCCACCTGGTGGATCAGGGCATCCGTGCAGGACTTTATCCTGCGAAACTGGTCCATCGTTCGCGGCGGCACCAGTTCCAGCCAGAAGTCGCTGTTCTTCAGCCTTCGCAGATTGCGCGCCCAGATCGAGCGCTCAGGCGAGCCTGCAAACTCGCAAGAACTTTACAAGCAATTGTCGGAGGCGATCGGCGTATCGATTTCGGATGTCGAGAGAATGGATGCGCGCCTGTCCGGCAATGACATGTCGCTCAATGCGACGATTTCGGATGAGGGCGAAGGAGGGGCTGAGCGCCAGGACTACCTTGCGCCGACGATGCGCCGCTTCCCGACGAAACCGTGCAGTCGATGATCGACAGCGAACGTCGCAAGACATGTGGCTTGCTGGATGCAATGAATACGCTCAATCCGCGCGAGCAGAAGATCATTCATTCTAGGAGGCTATCGGATGATGGTGCGACACCTGAAGAACTTGGGGCCGAATTGGGCATATCCAAGGAGCGGGTTCGAATAGATCGAAAACCGCGCGCTCGAAAAGCTTCGGGAAAGCCTGACAAGGATGACGCCGGCATTTGCCGAATAGAGACATTTCGGCAGGTCGCGCCGGAATAAATTCTTATTCGTCGGAAATGATCTTCACAGACGTGCCCGGCTGGGGATTCGCCCGGTGAAGCCCGTTTATCAGGCGAAACAGCTTGAGCGCATCATCGCCGCTTTTCAACTTGGCGGCCAGCGACCCTACCGTGTCGTTGGCGCCAACCTCGATAATGCGGATGCGCAGCGGAGTAGCGCCTGCTCGGCAGGCGTCATCTTGCGGAAGGTTGAAGTGATCTGCTGTGAGACCATCGGCAATTGCGTCGCACCCACGGGTGCTGCGGTAATGAACCGGTAGACCTGGCTGTCGATTTGCACGACCGTGATCCGGAAATGCCAGTTCTCCGCCCGGGCCTCCGCAATTGCCATGTTCAGGCCGGACGGGGTTTGCGTCTCGACGATGCTGCTTTCGATCAGGCCATTGATCCAGCCACTCTTGAGATAATCGCCAAGGCCCTGTCGGCGCGAGAGCACCGCGGCATCAAACCGTGTTGCCACATCACCCGGCCCCGAAATGATAATGGCCTTGGGCTGGTTGTCGATGCGCGAACCCTCGGGAACCGTAAAGGTAATCCCCAGTCCGACATGGGAAAACACCCTGCCGCGAACATAGCCCTCATCTGCCGTGTCACCATATAGCAGGCCGTCAATACCCTTGAGATAGCGCTCCTTTCCCTGCTCACCAATTCCCGGCGCACCGAAGAATCGGGCGTGGCGCTTAGCCAGATCAACCCGCTGAGGCGTTGTGGGATGGCTTGAGAGGAAGGTGACATCATCGAACGGGTCGGAATTGCCTGCCTTGTATGCCTGATAGGCTTGCATGGTCTCGAGAAACCGGGATGCCGCATAGGGATCGAAGCCCGCATTTCCCGTCATTCGGATGCCGACCGCATCGGCCTGCAATTCCTGCTCGCGGGAAAAGTCAGCGAGCTTCAGTTTGTTTGAAGCAAGCGCAACCTTGGCAGCAACGCTATTGCCCAGAACCTCGTGCACCACTTCTTCGCCGACCTTCGAGGACGAGAGCTTCTCCTGGCGCAAGATAGCGTGATTGGCCGAGACATGTGCCATTTCATGCGCAATCACGGCGGCAAGCTCGGCGGAGTCATTGGCAAGGGCCAGCAATCCCCGCGTCACATAGAGATAGCCACCTGGCAATGCGAAGGCATTGACCTTCGGCGTGTTGAGAATGGTGATCTTGAATACCCTTGAAGGATCATCGGAAACGAAATCAATCGCCCAACGACAAGGGCAACCACCTTTTCAGCTTCCTCGTTGCGGTATTCACCGCCATGCTTGGCCAGCACCAGCGGATGCTCGCGTGCGCCCAGTGCCTCCTGTGGATCATCAGGGCGTACAAAGCTTGACGAGAGGATGGCGAGGAATCAGTGACGCCCAAGTCGCCAAGCACGCAACCTTGCAAGGCCAGCAGCAAAGCAAGCCCACAGCCCCGGGCAAGCCAGGACATTTGCGGCTTGCGGGCTGGCATATAGGTGGCATTGCTTGCAGAATGGGTCGCCAAGAAATTTCTGTCCTGTTTACGGATCGCCACAGAGGCGCGCACATCACTGATTTGCCCAGTGATAGCAGAAATCACGTTGCAAAAGTAGATCATTGCCACGATTGCGGCAAAGTCCGGGCAAGACTCTGCATATCAGAGTGCTGCCAAGCTGCTGATATGCCGTTTCAACTCAGACGGCCTATTGAATGGTAGTTGAGACCCTTTCCTGGGTTTCTTCCACCGGATAGATGTTGCGCAGGTCCACCAGGTTGCTGTCGCGCAGCATCTGCGCAACCCTCTTGAGGTCAAGCGCACGGAACTGGTCCCACTCCGTCAGGATCACCGCCAGATCGGTGCCCTCGATGCAATCATAGGCACCGTTGCAATATTCAAGCCCGTCAAAATGCTTCTGCGCCTCTTTCATCCCCTCGGGATCATAGGCCCTTATCCTGCACCCAGCGCCTGCAATCCCGGAATGATGACGAGGCTTGGTGCATCACGCATGTCGTCGGTATTGGGTTTGAATGTCAGTCCCAGGACCGCAATGGTCTTGCCATCCACACTACCGCCCGCGGCATTCACGATGCGCCCGATCATCGATTTCTTGCGCTGCTCATTGGATGCAATCACCGTGTCGACGATTGTTACAGGCGTGCCGCTTTCCTGTGCCGTGCGTGACAGCGCCAATGTATCCTTGGGAAAGCATGACCCGCCATAGCCGGGACCGGTATGCAGGAATTTTGATCCGATCCGGTTGTCGAGACCAATTCCGCGCGCCACCTGCTGGACATTGGCCCCAACCGCATCGCAAAGGTCGGAGATCTCGTTGATGAAGCCGATTTTCACTGCCAGGAAGGCATTGGCCGCATATTTGATCAGTTCGGCAGTACGCCGGTCGGTCACCACCATCGGCGTTTCATTGAGATAAAGCGGGCGGTACAATTCCCGCATCGTCGCAATAGCCCTGTCGATTCCGCACCAACGACGATCCGGTCCGGGCGTTTGAAATCACCGATTGCCGCGCCTTCACGCAGGAATTCGGGATTGGATGCCACATCGAAGTCAGCGCCCTGATTGACCCTTCTGATGATTGACTCCACCTCGTCGCCGGTGCCGACCGGCGCGGTGGATTGGTGACGATGACTGTATAGTCGGAAATGAGCCCGGCAAGTTCCTCTGCAGCGGCATAGACAAACGAGAGATCGGCATGTCCGTCGCCGCGCCGGGTCGGCGTTCCCACCGCGATGAAGACCACATCCGCATTGCGAATGGCTTCGGCCGGATCAGTGGCAAATGCCAGACGTCCCGCTTTCACATTTGCAGCGACCAGCACATCGAGTCCTGGCTCATAGATCGGCATGATCCCGTTCTTCAAGCCTTCGATCTTGCTTGCATCCTTGTCGATGCAGGTGACCTCATGCCCGAAATCGGCAAAACAGGCACCGGAAACAAGACCGACATAGCCGGTACCGATCATGGCAACACGCATCACAAACTCCACGAAGACTGTCAGCCACGACGCACCATGCCATCATGCTGCTTTCAGGGATTTCCGTCGGATATCATTCGATAATGACACCATTGAGAACCTTGCAGGGTCACTACATGAGCACGATTGTGGGCGCAACCACCTTGTCCGATCCACAGAAATCCCGATTTCCGGTGCCGGGCATCGCGCCCCATGCATCACCGCCATCAAAACCTCGACAGCTCGCGTAAAATCGGGGTTGGCTGAACCGTCAGCCTCGGCTATTCATGACGGCGTGGTCCCGTAGCTCAGCAGGATAGAGCGACGGATTCCTAATCCGTAGGTCACAGGTTCGAATCCTGTCGGGATCACCATTGTCTGGTTCAGCACCACTACCCTATCAGTCGCCAATATTCGGCTCGTTGACCGAACTGTCGGCGATCTTTGGCCTGAAATAGCGCCCGACAATCAGCGGCAGGATGAAGCCGACAATTGCCAGCGTCCAAAGCCCGATCGAGAGCGGCGAGGCAAACAGCGTTGAAATATCACCATCGGATATCGTCAGCGCGCGGCGCAGGTTCTTTTCCATCTGGTCGCCCAGCAATACGCCCATGATCACCGGAACCAGCGGCACATCCAGCTTGCGCAGCACCCATCCGCCAACACCAAACGCAATCATGACCATAAGGTCGAAGGTCGAACCCGATATTCCGTAAATTCCCACAAAGGAAATCATGGCGACCGCAGGCATCAGATAGCGCGGCGGAATGAGTAGAAGGCCGCACGAACAAACCGACCATCGGGATGTTCATCGCAAGCAGCATCACATTGCCGATGAAGAGTGCAGCAATGAGCCCCAGACTACATCACTGTTCTGGGAACAGCAGCGGCCCGGTGATGCTGAGCGCAAGCAGCATCGCCAGCAACACGGCCGTTGTCCTCGAGCCGGGCACGCCAAGCGCCAGCATCGGCACCAGCAACCGCCAGCAGCTGCGTTACTTCCAGCTTCGGTGCAGCAACGCCGTGCGGGGATCACCCTTGCCAATGTTCTGCTGCGGATCTTCAACCGCTTTTCGAACGAATAGGCGATGAAAGATCCAGCGACGCGCCCGCTCCTGCAATACCCCGGCGATGAAGCCCAATATTGCGCCCCGCGTCATCGAACCGGATGTCTGGCGCAACATGCTGCGGGCGGGTAATCCGCCCGAGTTTCACTTTCAATTCACCCTTGGCATCGCCCTTGCTGCGATGCTCGAGAAAGATGAAAACCTCCGACAATGAACAGGCCAACGATTGCCACCCAGAAAATCAATGCTACCGTAAAAGTGCACTTCGCTAAAGGTGAAGCGTGGCACACCGGTTTGCCCGTCACCACCATCATGGCGATTGCCAGTCCGAGCGCGGCAGCAACGTTACGCTCGGGTCACAGGCTGGCAATGCCGCCCAATGCAGCGCCAGCGTGAACAGGGCAAAATATTCTGCCGGCCCAAACAGCAGCGCCACCTTGACCAATTGCGGCGCCAGAAAAACCAGTCCCCATGTTGCAAAGAATGCACCAACGAATGATGCAATTCCAGAATGCGGCCAATGCCTCGCCGGCCTGTCCCTTGCGAGCCATCGGATAGCCATCCAGCGTTGTCATCAGCGCTGGGTTCGTCACCGGAATGTTCAGCAGGATCGAGGAAATACGCCCGCCATACATCGCCCCGTAATAAACACCGGTCGCGGATGAGGGCAGGCGTCGCCGGCAGGCCGAGCGAAAGCGCCAGCGGAATGAGGATGGCCACCCATTTGATGGCCCAAGCCCCGGCAAGGCACCGATGATCGTGCCGAGAAAGCATCCGGGATCAGGGCAAGGCCGATTTTGCCAGGTCAGCGCAATGGCAATCCATCGGCAAGCGACTGAAGACTATCCACAGTCACTGGCCTCCCGAACCCGTCAGCGAATGGTAGTACATCCCGGAAACCATGAGGCTAACCGGATAATCGATCACGAACTACGAGGCCCGCCGGCAAGCGACAGACCGAGCGTTTTCTTGAAGACGAGATAGATGCCAATGGAAATCACCACGCTGGCAACGCAGGCTTCCAGCGGTCGCGAGCCCAGGCGCCGGCAAGATAGGCACCTGCCAGCGCGTGGAAATGACAAAGCCTGCTTCCGGCAGGGAATTGCGCATAGGCAATCAGGACGATCACCGAAGCGCCATTTCGACAAGCTTGCCTGGAATAGCCAGTCTCCGGCTTCATCCGACGCAGGATGATGGCAATCGACGCAAGCGCCATGATCGCTGCGATCACGACAGGGAACGCCTTGACCCAACGGATCCTGAATGAAGCTTTCCTCGGATCAGCGATGCACGCCAAACCATCAATGCTGATACTGCCAATCCGACAATTCCGAAAAAGCGGTCACTGATCTGTTTCCATGAAACCCCGGCCCGAAAGGCCGGCCCGTCGCCCGGTCCGATGGAAGATCACTTGATCGCTGATTTCCTTCGAGCACCTGGATGCTGTCGACTGATCCTTGACGAAAGCCTGGAAATCATTGCCACGCAGATTGAGTGGCGCGAGGCCATTCGAGGCCATGACGTCTTTCCATTCCCCGAATCATAGACCTTGCCTACGGCATCAACCCAGTAGTTATAGGCATCATCAGACATGCCGCTTCCGGCACGTAGCCAATGCCAGCCAATCACGTCAATGCCCTGCTCCTTTTGCGGGTCGGGAACGAGGCAAAATCACCGGAAAGACGCTCTGGTGCGAGAACTGCGATCACTCGATATCGCCGGAATCCACAAAGCCCTTGCTTCGGATGCATCACCGGTAAAGGCCTGAACGCTGCCAGCCAGAAGTTGTGTCACGCATTTCCCGCCGCCGCCGTCAAACGCCACAGATATTGATGGTGCGAACATCATCAATGCCCTGGCAGCCAGCAGAAGGACCTTGAGGTGGTCCCAGCCACCGACTGCGGAACTGCCTGCAACGACACTGACGTCGTCAGCCTTGATCTTGGCCGCTGTTGCAGTTCCGGCAGTGTGTTGAGTTGTCGGGATCCTTGGCAACCGCGATGATGCCGCCGTAGTCCGGCCTGACCGAAGCCAGCCAGCGAACCTGCGTCATGTCATTGCCGGGATAGGCACCCTGCGCCGCGGGTCGATGTGGCTGACGATGCGCGCGTAACTGTGATTGTTGTCGTCACGCTTGTTGATGACTTCGGCATAGGCAGAGAACACCGCCGCCCCCACCGGTGTTTGTCACCTGCATGGTGCCTGGAACAAGCTTGAGGTCCTGCAAGGTCTTGCCTACCTGGCGGCAGGTGAAGTCCCAGCCACTCACCGGCATTTGCCGGAGCAATGCATTCGGTATTGCCGGGTTCAAAAAAGGCATAGGCTGTTGCCAACGGGCAATGGCCAGAAATGCCAGCGACAACTGCCCCTGCGCGTGATCGCGAGAAAATTCATATTGTCCTCCATGAGGCGCTGCACCCGTCATTGCGCCATCCGACGGCTGACACCAGCGTCATCGGGCGTTCTGTGCCGGCCTGTGGCGCCGGATCAGGATTTGGCGGTTCTCCTCCCCGCATTCGGTACCGGGACCGCCTGCGCAGCCGGCTCCCAGACTTGCATGGCAAGCTGACAACACCGCAGCTGACATTTCACGATCAAAAACGCAAAGCAGATTATTGGTGGGAAATTATCGCGACCGCAATTCCTTGTTCCAGCGCGCCACCACCCGCCCACGCTTGGCCTGGTCGAGATAAACCATCAGTGCCGGTGTCAGCGGGGCCGGGCGCAACTGCCCCCCCATCTGGCGGATAAGCGCTGTCGCCGTGTTTGGCCCGTCAACCGCGGGATGGATCGCCGGAAGGCCGGATTGCTCGGCCATGACCTTCTGTCCTTCAGGCGACATCAGGAATTTGAGAAACAGTTCCCCCAGGTCCGGCGATTGCGCCTTCGCGGGAATGACTGCGACCCTTGTCATGACGACCGTATAGTCTCGCGGCATGACAATGCCGATGTCTGGATGCGTCTTCGCCCATTCGGCCGCATACGAACCAAGGATGTTGTAGCCGAGCGCAAATCGGCCATCCGCCACCCGCTCCAGAATTGCCGATGATGTCGAATAGAGTTTGACGCCGGCACCACCCATAGCGCGAACAAGGCTCCAGATATCGCGATGGTTCTCTATGTCACGCGCCAGGAACAGCAGCCCCACCCCTGCGCGCTCGATATCATAGGTTCCGATGCGCCCTAGTAGCTCATTGCTGTTCGCCCGGAGATACTGCTCCAGTTCCGCTCGCGTTTGTGGTGGTGGAGCAGCCAAGAAGTCCGGCTTGTGATAGACAATGACGGCTGGCTCATAAGTCAGGCCAATCGCCGAATCGCGCCAGTTCGCCCATTTCGGCCATTGGCTGGATGCTGAACTGGAAACGCGTCTTGCATAGCCGTCATTGGCTAGTTTCATCTGCAAATCCATTGCCGACGAGATCGCGATATCCGCAGTCGGTTTTCCCGCATCGCTTTCCTGGACGACGCGCTCGTAGATATCAACCGTTTGCGCCTCGACATAACGCACGGCAATCGTCGGGTTCGTGTCGCGGAAAGCATCGATCAACGGCAGGGCAATGGCTTCATCGATAGACGAATAGACGGTGACCGCCCGGCTCGCTTCCACGCCGTTTCTGGCCGGATACAATATCTGAGCCACGCCCGAACCGGGCATGGCAAACATGAAAAATATCAACAGGAGCAAAGGCCGGATCATGCGATACCAATGCATGACCGCGCTTCGCAATCAAGGCTGCCGGTATCAGTCCACAACCCGCCATGCTTTCCATGTCCGGCACTCAGGCTTATATGATGGTGCCGGGAGGGTTTGAATTTGCGGATTTTGCTCGTCGAGGACAACCAGAAACTGGCGGAAGGACTGATCGCCTTGTTGCGTGGTGGCAGCAATGCTGTCGATCACGTCAGCGATGGCGAGGCCGCAGAAGCAGCGATCCTCAATGCCAGTTTCGACCTGGTCATTCTCGATCTTTCCCTGCCCGACAAGGATGGGCTCGACATATTGCAATTCATTCGCTCGCGCGGAGACACAACGCCAGTGCTGATCCTGACGGCGCGCGGCGCACTTGATGAGCGCGTGCGTGGTCTCGATATCGGTGCCGACGACTACATGACCAAGCCGTTTGAAATCCGGGAACTGGAGGCGCGCGTCCGCGCCTTGCTGCGACGCAAGTGCCGGGCTTCTGGGGCCTCGCTGGTAAGCCTTGGAACGCTCCACCTTGACCTGGCAACAGGTACACTGCTTGCAGACGATGAAGCCGTCGACCTTACCTGTCGCGAACTCGATCCTCGAATCGCTGATGCTGGCGCGCGGCAGGGTGGTGCAAAAACAGGCATTGCTGGAAAAGATTGGCGGCTATGACGAGGACCTGAGCGAGAACGCGATTGAGCAATCCGTCAGCCGCCTGCGCCGACGCCTGCAGCCGCATGGCGCCAGCATCCGTGTCGCGCGCGGCCTTGGCTACTGGCTCGAGACATCAGGTCAATGATGCGCCAACCCCTTTCGCTGCGGTTCCAGCTTCTGCTCTGGCTGATTGCGCCATTGCTGGCAATCAATGTGCTTGCCATCGCCGACACCTGGAAGTCGGCGCGAAACCAGGCCGATGAGATCCTCGACCGGGTTCTGGCCGGTTCGGTTCTGGCCATCGCAGACCGTGTCATCATCTCCGAAACGGGCGACCTCGAGGTGGACATTCCATATGTCGCCCTGGAGATGTTGACATCCTCGTCCCAGGACCGCGTTTTTTACCGGGTCGACCGGGAGGACGGAGAATTTGTCACCGGCTACAAGGCTCTGCAGGCTATATCGGAAGATCCACCGCGCCCGGGTATCATGGTATTTGGAAACGCCAGCTATCAGGGAGCAGCAATCCGCTTTGCGCGACGGGACGGAGCGGTTTCGACCGGGTCGCGCTCGGTGGGCTTTCAGGTTACCGTGGCCGAAACCACGACAGCGCGTGAAAAGCTCGCCAACTCCCTG
>JAWKWN010000057.1:0-12009 GCA_041397505.1 Nitratireductor sp. | reverse complement strand
CGCAGGAAGGGCGCTGCGAAGAAGTAATCGTCAATCAGCTCTCAGGGAGGAATACCATGCTGAAACGTACATTCATGAAGACCCTGCTCGCAGGCACCATCATCGCTGGCATGGGGCTTTCAGCAGCCAGTGCACAGACGGCCTGGGACGGACCAACGACCGGGCCAAAGGCAGCCGAAGGCAAGACCATCGTCGTTCTGGCCGCAGACCTGAAGAATGGCGGCATTCTCGGTGTCACCAATGGCGTTGAAGAAGCAGCCAAGAAGATCGGCTGGACCGTACGTGTGCTGGATGGCGCAGGTTCGGTACAGGGTCGTACGGCAGCCTTCGGCCAGGCCATGGCGCTGCAGCCGGACGGCATCATCATCAACGGTTTCGATGCCGTCGAACAGCAGGCAGCGCTTGAGGGCGTTGCGGCCGCCAAGATCCCGATGGTTTCCTGGCATTCGGGTCCGAAGATCGGTTGCGATGCACCGGGCGGCATTTTCGCCAATGTGTCGACCGATGCAATGACCGTGTCGGAAAAGGCGGCTGAATGGGCAGTCAACGATGCCGGCGGCAAGCCGGGTGCGGTGATCTTTACCGATTCGACCTATCAGATCGCCATCGACAAGGCCGACCGCATCAAGGAAACCATCGAAAAGATGGGCGGCACGGTTCTGGAATATGTCGACACACCGATTGCCGATACGTCCAACCGCATGGGACCGCTGACAACCAGCCTCTTGCAGAAATACGGTGCCTCATGGACCCATGCGCTGGCGATCAACGACATCTATTTCGACTTCATGGGCCTGCCCTTGCAGCAGCTGGCATTCCCGGTGACGGTTCGCCCAAGGCAGTTGCCGCGGGCGATGGTTCCGAATCCGCCTTCCAGCGCATTCGCACCGGTCAGTACCAGTCGATCACGGTTGCCGAGCCGCTCAACCTGCAGGGCTGGCAGCTGGTCGACGAACTGAACCGCGCCGTGTCGGGCGAAGCCTGCTCCGGTTACATCACAGCCCCTGCTGTTGTGACCAAGGAAGGCCTTGCGAAGATGGGCGACAGCAACCAGTTCGATCCGGACAACGGCTATCGCGACGCCTATGCAGCGATCTGGGGCAAATAAGCCCGGTCCCATCCTGAACTGACAAAGCGGGCGCGCGGGAAAAACCTGCGCGCTCGTTTCCTTTGCCAGCGATTGTCAGCGCAGCCGCAATCCGGTTCTTTCATCAAACAGATAGAGCGACCCGGGATCAAACCCCGTCGCCAGCATTTCACCCTCGCGCGGCCTTTCGCCCGCGGAAGTTTCGATGGTCAGCGGATTTTCCCCGTCGGTGCCGCTATAGGCGTAGGAAACACCACCCAGGTTTTCCACCACATCAATCGGCAGCTTCACCTTGACCGATCCCGCAGGATCGAAATGTTCTGGTCGCAGTCCTGCGACGAGTGCGGTTCCCTCGCTGACCGGGTCTGAAAGTGCGATCTCGGCCTTCGCTCCAAGCTCGGGCATGTCGACGGTGATGCCCTTTTTCGAGGCTTTCACGGCAGTTGCCTTGACGAAATTCATCTTGGGCGAACCGATGAAACCGGCAACGAACATGTTGTCCGGATCCTCGTATAGACCAATCGGAGAACCGACCTGTTCGATCCTGCCAGCGCGCAACACTACAATCTTGTCAGCAAGCGTCATTGCCTCGACCTGATCATGCGTAACATAGATCATCGTCGCGCCAAGCTCCTTGTGCAGCTTTGCAATTTCCAGCCGCATCTGCACCCGCAATTCAGCGTCGAGATTGGAGAGCGGTTCATCAAACAGGAAGACCTCCGGCTCACGCACGATCGCGCGTCCGATGGCAACGCGCTGGCGCTGGCCGCCCGACAATTGCTTCGGCTTTCGCTGCAGCAGCGCGTCAAGATGCAGGATTGCGGCTGCCTTGTTCACGCGGCGGTCGATTTCGGATTTTGGATGGCCGTTCATCTTCAGGCCAAAGCCCATGTTTTCCGCAACCGACATATGCGGGTAAAGCGCATAGGACTGGAAGACCATGGCAATGCCGCGCTCCGATGGTTCGACATGCGTGACATCGCGCCCGCCAATGGCAATCGTGCCGGAGCTTGCTTCCTCCAGTCCCGCGACAAGCCGCAGCAATGTGGACTTGCCGCAACCCGAAGGGCCGACAAACACGGTGAACTCGCCATCATCAATGGTAAGATCGACACCATGAATGACATCCACGGCACCAAAGGATTTCTTTACCTGGGCAAGATTGAGACCCGCCATATGCATTCCTCCCGGTTATTTTCCACTCAGGCCCGGGGCCCGAGCCTTGTCTCCATATCGGCCATGATGCCGCGCGCAGCTTCCTGTACCAGCGCCTTCCATTCCTCCAAAGCCTCGAAACTGACCCGATAGGCCGGCCCCGTAACCGACACGCCAGCATGGAAATTGCCCTCCGCCGACCAGATCGGAGCGGCTACGCAGCGTATCCCCACCTCGTGCTCCTCACGGTCGAACGAAACGCCCTCGCGGCGGATAGTTTCAAGCTCCTTCAGCAAAGCTTGCGGCGTGGTGATGGTATGGTCGGTAAACTTGCGAAAGCTGATTGTCCTGACCAGCGATTCAACAGTTTCGAGCGGCAGGGCAGACAGGGCTGCCTTGCCGACGCCTGTGCAATAGACGGGTGACGCATTGCCGATCTGCGAATACATTCGCACCGCCTGCCGGCCTTCGACCTTGTCGAGATAGATGACTTCCGATCCGCGCAACACCCCAGGTGAACTGTCTCGCCCGTCAGCTCATGCAACCGCGCCAGATGCGGCTCGGCAATTGCCCTGAAGTGATTCCCGGCCCAGGCTTTGGCAGCATATTTCAGCAAGGTCACGCCAAGCTCGTAGGAGTGGTCGCGGTTGACGGAAAGCAGCTCCTCTTCGACCAGATTGGAAATCTGGCGGTGCAAGGTTCCGCGAGGTTGGTCGCTTTTTTGCAGGATGTCGGTAAAGCGCAAGGGCCTGTTGGAACTGGCAACTATGTCCAGTACCGCCATGGCCTTTCCCAGCGTGCCGGTTTCGCGCGCTGCAGGCTTCTCGTCATGCGCTGCGGTCTCAACCTCATTCATGCCGTCACAATTCCTCCCTTGACAATTGCTGTAGCATGGCATGATAATTCTGAATAGTCAAATTGTGTTCCATTATACGGAACAACGATGATGGCAAACCTTATCCCTCCAGCCAAGCCGACAGCCACTCTGTCTGCGGGCCTTGAGGGAACGAGATCAGCATGACGGATGAATTTTCCGGACTGCAAACTGGATGGTGGTTCCGGCTTGCAAGCCGGGGCTGGCTGTCATGACGAGGGTCCTGTCGGACCAATGTTCAACCTGGGAGGAATGCATGATCAAATTTTCACTGAAATCCGCTCTTGCCGGTGTGGCCGTTGCCGCATTGATGGCAAGCAGCGCCATGGCTGAAAAGCGTGTGCTGAAATACAATGCCGACTTCGATCCGATTCCGCTTGCTGCCTTCGAGGCCCTGATTGCGGATTTCGAAGCGGCCAATCCGGATGTTGATGTTCAACTGACCAATTTCGACCACGAAGGCTACAAGACCGCGATCCGCAACTTCCTGACGGCAGATTCTCCGGATCTCGCCAACTGGTATGCCGGAAACCGCATGGCGCCATTCGTCAATTCCGGCCAGTTCATGGATGTGTCGGATGTATGGGAAGCCAACAACCTGAAGGAAGAGCTTGCATCTTCGCTCGATGGCATGACCATGGACGGCAAGCAGTGGGGCATCCCCTACACGTATTATCAGTGGGGCGTTTATTACAACAAGGAAGTCTACGCCAAGGTAGGCGTTTCCGAGCCGAAGAACTGGGATGAATTCGTCTCCAACTGCGAGAAGTTTTCTGCAGCAGGCATTGATTGCCTGACCACCGGCACCAAGGCCTTGTGGCCCGGGGCGGGGATCTTCGACTATATCAACCTGCGCACCAACGGCTATCAGTTCCACATGGACCTCGCCAATGGCAAGGTTCCGTGGACCGATGACAAGGTGAAAGCGACCTTTGCAAACTGGGCAAAGATCGTTCCATACATCACCAAGAACCATGCCGCGATTGACTGGCAGGACGCAAACGCGCTGCTGGCACAGGGCAAGGCAGCCAATTTCGTGATCGGCAACTTTGCCGTTGGCGAGTTGAAGAAGGCCGGTATGACCAATGACACGCTTGGCTTCCTGCAATTCCCGGAAATCACTGCTGGCGTGCCACGGGCAGAAGAAGCGCCGACTGACACCATCCACATTCCGGCTGGTGCCAAGAATGTCGACGATGCCAAGAAGTTCCTGGCATTTGTTGCTTCAGCCGATGTTCAGACCAAGCTGAACGCAGCGCTTGGCCAGTTGCCCACCAACTCCAAGTCAACTGCAGCCGATGATCCGTTCATCCAGGCGGGCTTCAAGACCGTGTCCACAGCCCAGGGCGTGGCCCAGTTCTTTGACCGCGATGCTCCGGCAGAAATGGCAAAGGTCGGCATGGAAGGCTTCCAGCAATTCATGGTCCAGCCGGAAAAGGTGGACGAGATTCTGGAACGTCTCGAAAAGGCGCGTCAGCGCATCTACAAGTAAGTTCGTTTCCGGGCGGCTGTCATGGCCGCCCGGACTTTTCCCGTCCGGCTGGAGGAATGAGCCCGAGGGGAAAAGTCTTGCGTACTTGCTTGTGGTTTCGTGGCTTGGGGAGGACGTTTTGGCACACACAGCTGATGATATGATGGCTCGTCCCGCCGGAAAATCCTGGTGGCGCACCAACCAGCGCAGGCTGGCACCCTGGCTGTTCCTGGCGCCGGGCGTGTTCATGTTCATGCTTTATGTGATCTACCCGATCATATCCTCGATCTGGCTTTCCTTCTATGACTGGGACGGATTGGGTGCAAAGACCTGGCTCGGCCTCGACAATTATCGCGAGCTCTTCGCCGACGACAATTTCTACACCTCACTATGGAACAATGTGATCTGGCTGGTCTTCTTCATGCTGGCTGTGCCTGCCGGCCTGTTCATGGCGATCTTCCTCAACCAGACCGTCACCGGCATCCGGATATACAAGTCGCTCTTCTTCTTCCCCTTTGTCATCAGCCAGGTCGTGGTTGGCCTGATCTTCTCCTGGTTCTATGCACCGAATTTCGGTCTCCTCTACAAGCTGATCGAATGGGCGACAGGCACCGGCATCGCCTTTCTGGCCGAGCCCCAATATGTCACCTATGCACTGGTGGCCGCAGGGCTCTGGCCCCAGATTGCCTATTGCATGATCCTGTACCTGACCGGCCTCAACAATGTGTCGCCTGACCAGGTCGAGGCAGCGCGCCTCGATGGTGCAAAGGGCTGGAAAATGCTGTGGTATGTGATCCTGCCGCAATTGCGGCCGGCCACTTTCATCGCCATTGTCGTGACCGTAATCGGCGCACTGCGCTCTTTCGATATTGTCTCGATCATGACCGATGGCGGACCCTTCGGTTCAAGCCGGGTCCTGTCCTTCTACATGTATGAGCAGGCACTGTCAGAATATGGCTATCGCATGGGCTATGGCGCTGCAATCGCGGTCATTCTCTTCGCCATCATGATGGTCTTCATTACCGGCTTCATCTGGAAGATGGTTCGCGACGAGAGCGGGGTATAAGCGATGTTTCCCATTCCGATAGAAAAGACCGCTCGCCCCACCCAATGGCTTTACACGATTGCCCTGCCATTGGCCCTCATCCTGTGGCTGCTTCCGCTAATGGGCGTCGCGGTGACCTCCATAAGATCGTCAAGCGATCTGGCGGCCGGAAATTATTTCGGCATGCCCTCGACATTTGCATGGACCAACTATCTGGAAATCTTTTCCAACACGCCCATGCTGAAATACATGCGCAATTCGATGTTCGTGACATTGCCAACCGTGCTGGGCGCCGTGACCTTGTCCTGCATGGCGGGATTTGCGCTTGCGGTTTACAAGTTCAAATCAAACCTGCTTCTCTTCTTCATGTTCGTGGCAGGCAATTTCGTACCGTTCCAGATTCTCATGGTTCCGGTGCGTGACCTGACCGTGCAGACCGGCCTCTACAATACCTATTCCGGGCTGATCCTGTTTCACATCGCCTTTCAGACCGGATTCTGCACCCTGTTCATGCGCAACTTCATCAAGGGCCTGCCGTTCGAACTCATTGAATCCGCCCGGGTTGAGGGGGTGAGCGAGATCAGGATCTTCTGGCACATTGTCCTGCCGCTGATGCGGCCTGCCATTGTTGCCTTGTCGGTGCTGATTTTCACTTTCATCTGGAACGAATATTTCTGGGCAACGGTCCTGACGCAGGGACCGGAAGTGCAGCCGGTGACCGCAGGCCTGTTTTCGCTCAACGGCCAGTATATTGCTCAATGGCAGCTGGTCTCGGCGGGATCAATAGTCGCGGCCCTGCCTCCGGTACTGATGTTCTTCCTGATGCAGAAACACTTCATCGCCGGCCTTACTCTCGGCGCGACAAAAGGCTGACCAGTGGCAAACACACCCGGTATAGTTCGAGTCGACGGTCGTGAAACAACGCTGGTTTTTGTCTGGGGAGGACGGAGTGCCAGCGCTTGCCTGGCACGGTTCCCGCCTGGCGGCTGACGCGGATCTGGCAAGTCTGGCAGAAAGCCAGCGCAGGCCTGTTCTTCATGCAAGCCTGGACGCCAATGAGGCGATATCGCTGCATCCCGAAATTGGTCGCGGTTTTCTGGGACATCCGGCAATGATCGGTAATCGCGGTTCGATTTCCGGCACCGGGATGGGCCGGGCGTTTTCGAATGCTCGGATATGACCGGATCGAGGATGGCGTTGTCTTCAATCTGGCCGATGAAGAGCGGGCATTGTTCCTGTCGATCACCTGCCGCATTGACACGCAAAGCGATGTTGCGACCTTCACCAAGCGGCTCGTCAATACCGGCGACACGCCTTTTGACGTCGACTGGCTGGCTGCGCCGGCGATTACACCGGGCCAGGAATATGACCAGCATCTTTCGTTTCATGGCAGGTGGTGCGCGGAGTTCGATATCGAGCGCGCCGCCATTCCGCTCGGCCTGACCAAGCGTGAAAATCGCCGTGGCCGTACTTCGCATGAGGCTTTTCCGGGGATCGTCCTCCTGACAGGCAACACGAATGACAACCAGTGGGCCTGCATGGGCCTGCATCTTGGATGGAGCGGAAACCACCGCATCATCCTCGAACGCATGCCGACCGGCGATATACAGATACAGGCAGGCGTGTTGCTGTTCAGTGGCGAAATGACACTGCAACCTGGCGAGGCGCTGGAAACCCCGCCGCTTTACGTTGCCCATTCTGCGCATGGTCTCAATGCCATGTCGCAAAAGCTGCACGCCCACGTCCGTGCGCATGTACCGAAACTTCCCGATCCCGCCAAGCCGCGCCCGGTAACCGTCAACACCTGGGAAGCAATCTATTTTGCGCATGATCATTCGGCGCTGGTCGAACTTGCCAATGCCGCCGCCGATATTGGCGCAGAGCGCTTTGTACTTGATGACGGCTGGTTTCGTGGCCGCAATGACGACACATCCAGCCTTGGCGACTGGTATCCCGACGAAGCCAAATATCCCGACGGGCTGGAACCGATCGCCAGCCATGTCCGCTCGCTTGGCATGGAATTCGGGCTCTGGGTCGAGCCGGAAATGGTCAATCCGCGCTCGCGCCTGTTCGAGGAACATCCCGACTGGGCGCTTGGCCTTGGCCAGTATCCCAAGCTGACCGGGCGCAACCAGCTGGTGCTCGATCTCGCCAATCTGGTTTCCGAATATCTGTTCGAGCGCATCGGCAAGCTCGTTGATGATCACCAGATAGCCTATCTCAAATGGGACATGAATCGCGACCTTGTGCTGCCGGGAGACCGCAGCGGCAAGCCAACTGTTGTGCGCCAGACGCAAGCGCTTTACGCGCTGCTGGATCGCCTGCTGGCAGCCTTTCCAAGACTGGAAATCGAGAGCTGTGCCTCCGGCGGCGGTCGCGTTGATTACGGAATACTCCAGCGCACCCATCGTTTCTGGACATCCGATTCCAATGATGCCGTTGAACGCATGAAGATCCAGACCGGGTTTTCATATTTCCTGCCACCGGAGGTCATGGGAGCCCATATCGGACCGCAATGGAGCCATACATCCGGCAGGGGATTGCATGCAGGCTTCCGGGTGCTGGCTGCAAGTTATGGACATATGGGCGTCGAAGCTGATCTTCGCAAAATGCCCGACGCCGAGCGCGAAACCATCCGTGACGCGATTGCCCGATACAAGGCCGACCGTGAGATCTGGCATACCGGCCTGTTCAGTCGTATTCGCACCATCGATCCGCAATTGCTTGGGGCAGCCGCAATATCGCCGGACCGCAAGCGCGGGCGCCTCGTGCTGACCCAGCTCGACAGGCCGCGCTCGACGGTTGCCGCCAAGGGTCACCATTGGTGGGCTTGACCCGAACATGCAATATCGTGTGGCCATGCAGTTTGCGTCAGAAATGGTGCGCAAGGCAAACCGTACACATGACAATCCGTTATGGGGCGAAGGGTATGTGGCCGACGGCTCGACGCTGGCAATTGTAGGCATCACCCTTCCTGCCCTTTACGCCCAGACAGGGCTAGCCATTGCCATCAATCCGGCGGGAGAAGCAGCATGATGAAACTGCCAGCGAGATTTACAGACCTTGAAGGCAAATCGGTATTCATTTCCGGAGGCGGCTCCGGCATTGGCGAATTCTGACCGAGGGGTTTGTCTCGCAAGGCGCAAAGGTAGCCTTTGTCCAGCGCTCCGATGCGACAGCCTTGTGCGACCGGCTTGAAAGCGAATATGGCAACAGGCCGCTCTTTCTGCCCTGCGATGTTACCGACATTGCCGAACTGAAACATGCGCTGGAACAAGCGGCAAAGGCTCATGGCGCGGTTACGGTCCTCGTCAACAATGCTGCTTGGGACAACCGCCACAAGCTGGAAGATCTCGATCCCGAAGGCTGGGATCACATGATGAATGTGAATATTCGCCATCACTTCTTTGCGGCACAGGCCGTGGCACCGGGAATGCGCGCTGCCGGGGGTGGTTCGATCATCAATTATTCCTCCATTTCCTACATGATGGGCAATGCCGGCTATCCCGCATATGTTTCGGCAAAAGCAGGCATTACCGGTCTGACCCGGGGCCTTGCACGTGAACTGGGGCCGGACAATATCAGGGTCAACGCGCTGATGCCGGGCTGGGTGCTGACGGACCGCCAGCGCGAGTTGTGGGTCACGCCGGAAGGTCTCGCCGGGCATCTGGAGCGGCAATGCCTGAAGCAGGAAATCGAGCCGCTGGACATGGTTTCGCCAACGCTTTTCCTGGCATCCGAAACATCACGAATGATGACTGGCCAGGCATTGGTGGTTGATGCCGGCGTAGTCGTGACGGGATAGAACCATGCAGGCAAGCTATGCCATCGTTGACTGGGGAACATCCAATTTTCGAATTTGGATGCTCGATCGCGATGGCGCGGTCCTGGCGGAGCGGCGCAGCCATGAGGGAATGATTCATACTTCACCCGACAGCTTTTCCACCGTGCTTGAATCCCATCTGGCGAGCCTGGGTGCCGACACCGATCTGCCCGTCATGGTCTGCGGCATGGCAGGCTCACGCCAGGGCTGGCATGAAGCGCCCTATCTCGACCTGCCTGCCAGTTTGAGCGGATTGCCTGAAAGAGCCGCCAGGGTGCCGGGTATCTCACGGCCGGTCCATATCCTGCCCGGAATTGCACAGCGCAATTCCCGATCACCCGATGTGATGCGTGGCGAGGAAACCCAGCTATTGGGTGCTGCGATGCACAGGCCGGAAATCTTCAGCGCGGGGATTGCAGCATGCATGCCGGGAACCCACTCGAAATGGGTCAGGCTGGAAAGGGGTATTGTCACCGGCTTTTCGACATTCATGACGGGCGAGTTTTACAATTTTGCTGCCAACCATTCGATCCTTGCCGCAATGATTGCAGCCAACGCAGATTTTGACGCTGCTGATGCCGGTTTTGCTGCTGCGGTTCGAGATTCATTTGCCGACCCGGCAATGATTGCCAACCGGCTGTTTTCTGCACGCCCCGCCAGGCTGCTCGGTTTTTGCGAAGATGATGCCGCAGCCCCCGCCACTTCGGGCGCGCTGATCGGCCTGGAGCTGGCCGGTGCCCGCCGCTTTCATGAATTGGCAGACAAGGTGATGCTCATCGCTTCGGGCCGATTGGCGCAGCTCTATCAAGCCGCGTTCGAGGCAATCGGTTTGGCGCATGAAATGGTGGACGCGGACCTCGCCGTAAGGCTCGGCCTGTATTCGGCCTGCAGCAGCATCTGGCCGCAAACCTCCTCGCGCCACACAGGATCATCACGCCCATGACACCCCTTGTTGCCTTTCCAGCGATGCGCCGGTCACTCGTGGCCATTCTTCGCGGCATCAGGCCTGAAGAGGCTGGAGATACGGCAGCCGAGCTGGTTGATGCCGGCTTTACGGCCATTGAGGTTCCGTTGAATTCACCCGACCCCTTTGCCTCCATCGAGGCCATGGCAAGGATAGCGCCTTCTGATTGCCTGATCGGGGCGGGCACGGTTCTCGATACCGAGGATGTCGAGCGTCTTTATTCGGCTGGTGGCAAACTGATGGTGAGCCCGAATGTCGATGGTGCGGTAATTCAGCGTGCCGGCCTGCGCGGCATGGTCACGATGCCTGGTGTCTTCACGCCGAGCGAGGCCCTTTGTGCAGTTCACTTCGGAGCATCCGCCTTGAAATTCTTCCCGGCAAGCGTGCTCGGTCCCTCGGGCATCAAGGCCATCATGGCCGTGCTTCCCGGTGGCATCGGGATTGGAGCTGTCGGTGGCGTTGGCAATGATGACTTTGCCGCCTATGCCGCAAACGGCATCAGGACATTCGGCCTTGGCTCAAGCCTTTACAAGCCCGGAGCCAGCGCCAGCGAGACGGGCAGGCTCGCCCGCCAGGCAATTGCAGCCTATGACGCCGTGTTCGGCGATGCACAGTCATGAAATGGCATCGGGCATGACAATGGTAACTGGCATGAAACCGGCTCTTGGCGTTTGCTACTATCCCGAACATTGGCCCGAGGAAAACTGGCCGGATGACGCGCCGCATGGCAGATCTTGGCATCAGTTTTGTGCGTGTGGGGAATTCACTTTGGTCGCGGCTGGAGCCAATCACGCGGGAATTACCAGTTCGCTTGGCTGGACCGAGCCGGTGACATCCTGCATGAGGCGGGACTGCGCGTCGTGCTGGGAACCCCTACCGCCACGCCGCCCAAATGGCTGGTTGATGAAATGCCGGACATGCTCCCGGTCGATGAGCATGGCAGGGTGCGCGGCTTTGGCTCGCGCCGTCACTACTGCTTTTCGCATCAGGGCTATCGCAACGAATGCCGGCGAATTGTAACCGAGCTTGCCTGTCGCTATGGGCACCATCCAGGCATTGCAGCCTGGCAGACCGACAATGAATATGATTGCCATGCCACAACACTGTCCTGGTCGCTTGCGGCAAGGGATGGCTTCCGCGAATGGCTGGCGCAACGCTATCAGTCGCCCGATGCTCTCAACCGAGCCTGGGGCAATGTTTTCTGGTCGATGGAGATCAGCGATTTCGATGAGATCGAATTGCCAAACCTCACCGTGACGGAAACCAACCCCGCACACCGGATGGACTTCCGCCGGTTTTCCTCCGATCAGGTGGAAAGTTTCAACCGCTTGCAGGTCGATATCATCCGCGCCCATTCGCCGGGTCGTGATGTGATTCACAATTTCATGGGCAGAACGCTCGCCTTCGATCATTTTGATGTCGGCAAGAGCCTGGATATCTCCAGTTGGGATGCCTATCCGCTTGGATTTCTCGAAGATCGTTCCGACCAGGGAGATGAGTGGAAGCGCCGCTTCATGCGCGCAGGCGATCCCGACTTCCAGGCTTTCCACCACGATCTGTATCGGGCAACGTCAAATGGACGCTGGTGGG
>JAWKWN010000056.1:0-13170 GCA_041397505.1 Nitratireductor sp. | reverse complement strand
TATCGGGCTTGTCTCCCATCAGGGTTCCAAGCGCTTGCCGGGTCGCATCAGCATCAAACAGCAGATGTCGCGGGCCCGTCACCGCATGTCCCAGCCTCTCAAGGGATGCAATCATCGCTGCCAGTTTTTCTTCGGCATAGGCGACATCAAAGGTTGGCCTTCCCAACGGCAGGATGCCCAGTTTCTTTCTCATGACCGGTCAAAGCCCCGAATAGACATGGCGGAAAGTTTCATCCTGCGGATGGAAGC
The DNA here is from genome assembly GCA_041397505.1 of Nitratireductor sp. Taxonomy (GTDB): domain Bacteria; phylum Pseudomonadota; class Alphaproteobacteria; order Rhizobiales; family Rhizobiaceae; genus BOKV01. The sequence goes on along the minus strand of JAWKWN010000056.1, from coordinate 12,921 downwards.
GTCCACCGCGCCCTTCATAGCAGGCATGCTCGTGAAACGGCATCGCCGAGCCATCCGTGAGCATGTTCAGTTCATGCATATAGCTGACCGCCTCCCCTTGCAGGCCGTCACGAATTGCAGACCAGTCGGGAAATTTCCGAAAGGCATCCAGCCAGATGGCACGTCCTGCCAGGTAGCCGGACGCGCCTGCGCGATAGGCATGGGTCAGAATGTTGCGAAATTCCGCTTTTCCGGCTCCTGCCGAAAGCATCACCCAGGGGCGACCCGCAAGCCTTCCCATCTCGTCAAAGATTGACTGGACTTCTTCCCAACCTTCATTGCCAACTCCTGGAACAGCCGAAGCGCTTACCGGGCTTTCCAGCTTGAAGACATCACGCCATAGTCGGGCTTGGCAAACTCTTCGACCGATGCAAGGACGTGATCGGTCTTCTTGGATGCCATTTCGACATAGTCCCGGGTCTGCTCACTGTCCTGCGCCAATGGATAAACCAGCAATTCAAACAGGAACGGGATATCGAAACGCTGGCAAGCCTCGCCGATCCGCCTTGTGAAATCCTGCTGGTGCTGGCAGATCTTTTTCAGGCGCATCAGGGCGATACCACGCTAGAACCTTCACTGCATCGCCACCCATCCGCTTGATCTTTTCGACAGACCACCCGTTTATTTGCGCGGAATACCGTCCACCTGATGCATCCTCCTCGAAGACCGAGTCCTCAAGCGTCACGATCAAGCCCTTGGCCGGGCTCAGCAGATCAAGCCCGCGCGGGATTGCATAATGCGGATCGAGCAACATCGCAGATGATTCTCCCTGCAAGGTTTCGATCAGCATCGCCTTGAAACGGGCAACATCCTCCCGGGTGCTTCTGCCGTACCATAGTGTTCCGCAATAGGCTGTTTGATGGGGGGGCGCTGATCAACCGCCGTCATCTTGAACCGGCCCTGGCTGTCAGCCATTCGGCGCATTCCCCAAAGCTTGCCCGGGGTCAATTGCATGGGCTTGCCTCCTTCATGAAATTTTCTGTTTCAACCCTTGTGGGCGTGCCTTCACGCCCGCCAAACCGCGTGCATTTGATGGCGGCAGCGGCATTGGCGAAGCGAACGGCGTCAATCTCGCTAGCGCCCTCTCCCAACCGCAGCGCAAAGGCGCCGTGCCAAAGGTCACCCGCACCCAAAGTATCGACGGCTTCCACCCTGAAAGCAGGCACATGGCCGCTCTCGTTTCCCTTGCGCCACCAGACACCGTTTTCGCCATCGGTGACGCAGATCCAGCCATGCCCGTCACCAAGATCGGCAAGCGCATTTTCCAGATCATTCATGCCTGTGAGATCGCGTAGCCCTTGCGCCGAAAATGCGGAATGAGAGGCCAGCGCCATCGCGTCCAGCGCCTCATGCGCCGGCGCCTCGATGTCGATCACGCCCGGCACCCCAAGGTCGCGAGCGAGTTGCATGGCCCTGACGGCACCGTCCGGCCAGCGTGTATCGGCGAAAACCGCATCCACACCGGAGCAATCCTCGCGCTTGAGCCAACCCGCATCAAAGCTGATATCGAGATCGCGGAAATTGACGATCTGCCGTTCGCCGGCATCGTCGAGAAATATCGAGGAATAGGACGACTGACGTCCCTCAAATCTGCGGACCAAAGTGCAATCGACACCCTCGGCCACGAGGTCTGCAACAATGAGATCACCAATCACATCGCTTCCAAGCCGAGCAGAAAGCCTTGCATTGCCGCCCAGCCGTACAATACCAACCGCACCATTGGCAGCACCTCCACCGCCAACAATGGCGGCGGCCTTCGCACGGTATTTTTCCGGCTTGCGCGGCAGGTCATCCAGCCGGAAAACGAAATCCAGCACGGCAACACCGCATACGAGAATGGTGGCCTTGCGACTGCTCATGACAGGGCTTTGCTCTGGTCGGGACAGGATTGATGAAAGAGTGTTCGCCGACAATGGCGGATACTTCGTCGAATAGCCAGGCGGGATATTCCGCCCCGGCAATCGGCTTCGATCTACTGGTTTGCCGCCGCAAATTCGGCATTGGTCGAGGCTTCACGACGCTTCACGGCAACATCGAGCTTGTCGAGCCATTCAGAGCCGAACTTGTCTGAATACCATTTGCGCATGCCGGATGAGGCTTCCTGGAATTTCTTCTTTTCCTCGGCATTTGGCACATAGATCTGCCCACCAGCTGCGCGAAGGCTTCATAGGCTTCGATCTGGCGCCGCATCGGGAACGCGCGAGGTGACTGTCTTGAGGTGGTTCATGCCGTCAAAGACAATCTGCGCCCGAGATCGTCGGGAAGCGTTTTCCAGGCCACGTCCGAATACCACCACAGAGCACCCATATAGGCATGGCCATCCAGCGTCATGTATTTTGAGGCCGGCTTCCGAAACTTCATGTTCATGATGTCCGTGATGCCGTTTTTGGTGCCTTCGACCACGCCAGTGGCGAGGGATGTATAAACCTCTGGCCACGCAGCGGGGTCGGATTTGCGCCAGCTGACGCACCAGTTCCTGCTGGATTTCAGCTGGAATCGTGCGGAACTTCATGCCGAGGTCTTCGGGTGTCTTGATCACCTTCTGGGTATTAGCAAAATTCCGCCATCCGCCGGTGTGGAAACCACCATCAGCCGCATGGGAATGTTGTTGGCGAGTACGCCACTGCGAAGCTCGTTGACGAAAGGGTCATCAAACGCATTCCGCGATGCGGTCATTGGCAAACATGTATGGAAGGTCGAGCACCTGGCCGGGGCCGAACACGTTTCGAAGCCGCCAATCGTCGTGATATAGACTTCCAGCGTTCCAGCCTGGAGGTTCCAGACATTCCTTTTCATTGCCGCAGAACTGTCCGGATGGATAGATCTCCACTGCCGCGCGCCCATTGGAACGGCTTTCAACGTAATCCTTGAAGACCATGGACCCGTCATAATCCTCGTCCTCGGGCGAGCCCGGGAAGGCGACCTTGATCGTAAAATCTGCTGCCTTTGCCATGCTGGTCACGCCTAGGCTGGTGGCCGCCGCAATGGCAAGCACACCGGCCGTGGCGAGAAGTTTCTTGATGATCATTTCAACATCCTCCCATTTCGGTTCGTTTGACGGCCCTAGCCGCCGGTTAGCCCTGTCAGCACTGTGGCAAAGCCCGGCGCTCTCAGGGCATTTCGCAAAGCCAGCCATGACCGGCAGGGTCATTGAGAGGAGAAGCGGAAAAATAGGTAATCAGGAATATCACGGCGAATTCCACCAGGAGGAAAGGCCGAATTTCCTGCGATCCGCTCGACTTTTTCGCCGGAAACGGACGACGCCACAAACAGCACCAGCCCCATGGGCGGCGTTGCAGGCCAACCGTCACATTGACGCACATGACGATGGCGAAATGCAGCGGATCGACGCCAATCTGATACATGATCCGGACCAAGGACCGGCCCAAGGATCAGGATCGCCGGACCGGCATCGAGGAACATTCCAACGATGAACAGCAGGATATTCACCGGGAACAACCCAGCAGATAAAGGGATTGTCAGCTGACGCGCCCTGAATGAACACCGCTGCATGACGCGCAAGGCCGGAAACAGTCACCATCAGCCAAATGTCACGGCTGCACCGACGAAGCAGGATGACGCCAGACTGGATCGCGGTATCGCGCAATACCTGTAGCAGTCTTTTGCCCGGTAACGTATGGCCCCGGAAAAATCGCTGCCGCGCTCATCATCGTCACGGGCGGCGCGTTTCACTTCGCCGCTCGCCCTGCGACCGGACAAGAGCGTCCGCCACAGGATTTCGCCTGCAATCATCCAGCCCACCGCCAATGCCATGAACAACTTGAACCCGACCCTGATCCGGAAAACCCGGCAAGAAGGAACATGGTCAGTGGTGCAACATGGATATAGGCATGCGCGGGATCGGCGATGAAATTGAGCCACCACTCCGTCCGGATGATCACCGAGGCAAACAGCGCATAGACCGCGGCCACGGCAGCAGCTTCGGTTGGCGTATAGATTCCGACAGAATGCCGCCCAACAACAGGACAGGCGTCAGGAGTGCTGGATAGGTCTCGAGAAACGCGACGGATCGCGCCTTCCAGCTGGCGCGCTGCGCGGCAGCCGGATAAGTTGCGCGTACGGGCAAACGGGCAGTCAGGATCATCAGGCCGCCACCGACCATCAGACCGGGCACAAAACCGGCGAAACAGTCCGGCGACAGATACATTCATCACGAAGGCATAAAGCACCATGATGCCCGATGGCGGAATGATGGGACCAATCACCGACGATGCGGCGGTAATGGCGGCAGCAAATCGCCTTGAATAGCCGTTCTGCTCCATTGCCGGGATCAGCATCTTGCCAAGCGCGGAGGTGTCGGCAACGGCAGAACCGGACAACCCGGCGAACAGGATCGAGGACAGGATGTTGACCTGGGCAAGTCCGCCCCGGAAATGCCCGATCATCGATTCGGAGAACCTGACGATCAGGCAGGTGATGCCGCCCGAATTCATCAACTCTCCGGCCAGGATGAACGGCACGGCCATCAGCGGAAAGGAATACATGCCGGTATAGACGGTGGTCAGAAGTTTCGAGAAGAACAATGCATCCTTGCCGTCAATCACCAGCGAAAGGCCTGGCGCAATCAGCAGCGCAAAGACAACCGGCATCCCCACTGCCAGCAAGATGAAGAATATCCAGAAATAGGCCAGACCCATGACAGCGTTCCTATTCCGGTTCCTGGGGAGCAATATGCGGCAGGTCCGCCTCGTTGCTTCCGCTCATGAGGCCCCACAAATCCCGCATGATCAATTCGAAACCGACCAGCGCCATCGCGACAAAGGATGCAGGCACGATCATGTAGGGAATGGCCCAGGGGATGGGGATCGTGTTGACCCGGATGCCCCAGCCGCGTTTTACAAGGCCAAGGCTTTCGAGGAAGTAGCGATAGATCAGCCAAAGCACCAGCAGGTTGATGATGATGCGCATGACCCGCACCATGGGCCCCCTGAGCAGGCCGGATATGAATTCGATGGCGACATTTGCACCGGAACGATAGGCAAAGGGCGCGACCAGGAATGCTGTTGTGACCATCATGATCAACGAAACATCCTCAACCCAGGTCAGCGAATTGTTGAGCACATAACGGAAGAAAACGCCGAGTATGACGAGTAGCGTCATGATCGCAATGAACAGCGAACCAAGGAAAACGCCAATCTGCCCGATCACGCGATTGATCGAGCCCAGCATGGTGAAGATGGATCGGGTCGCGTTCATCCGTTGATGATCCCTCCGTCAACATGAATGCATTGGCCGGTAATGTAGGATGAACCGTTTCCCATCAGGAAAGCAATGACACTGGCAACCTCACTTGCCTCACCCATGCGCCTGAGCGGGATTTCTGCAGTGACCCGCTCAATGCCGCGTTCGGCAACAAGCCTGGCAGGCATGGCCGTGTTGATTGACCCGGGAGCAATGGCATTCACGCGGATTGCCGGGGCAAACCGGCGCGCCATGGCCCGCGTCATGCCGACCAGGCCACCCTTCGCCGCCGCATACGGGACATGCTCCCAGGACCCGCGCAGGAAAGCCAGCGATGATGTGAACACCATCGCGCCAGCCCCTTCCAGATTTGAATGCTCCATGACTGCCGAGGCCACGGCATTGCCGATCAGATATCCATTGGTCAGGTTGTGCGCGATGGCGCGCTCACAGACACCCATGTCATCGATGGGTCGGATCAGGCTCAATCACCGGCAAGATGCACAAGGCCGCCGACGGCCGCTCGCCTGCGCCACGACCTTGCGGCATTGATCTGCGTCTTCCAGCCGCGACACCACAGGTCGCCGCACTCCGGCAAGTCGCTGAATTCGGCGCACAACGCGTCCAGCCGATCACTTGCGATATCAACACAGATGATTTCCACACCGACAGCGCTCAATGCACTGACAGTTTCCCTGCCTATTCCCCCGGCCGCACCTGTGACGATCAGGCTGATCAACCCGTTTCTCCCTCTCGCGGCACAGCCGTCACCAGGTCCTCCCGACCTTGTTGGTGCGGATAGCGCGCAGCAATCTTCGCTGCAGCGGCGGATGTTGCCATTGAACAAACGAGAAAACGGAGTAATGATACGAAGCCATTTCCAAAGTCAACCGTGAATACGGATCTGGTGAACACGAACTGGCCTACACGCAGGCCTCGATCAGCTTGAGACATTTGCCGCCGAACAGATGGATCGAATGGCGTCGCTGGTACAGCGATCGGTGACCGTACGTCGTGACATCGGCAATGCTGGCGATCGGACGAGGCGCGTTTCTTTCGAATTTTGATGAGATCCGCAGTCAGGATGACATGCCTGGCACCCTTCATGATCGCCTGGACCACCTTGACCTCACGAAAATCGTAGTCGAGCAGCGATCGGGATCAATGGCGAATACCCCGATCACGCTTAGTCGACCTTGAATTGCCGGACGAAGTCTACCGCCGCTTCGCCAACAATCGCACCATCGCTACTGCGAACCACCCCACCCGCGATGATCACCTGAAACTCGCCATAGACACGCAAGCGATTGGCAACATTGACGTTATCGGCAATGATCATCAGATTTTTTCGCCCTTGAGCGCCCTTCCGACCGCTTCGGTGGTGGTACCCACATTGATGAACAGGGACGAGTTATCGGCAATCAGGTCGGCAACTGCGCGCTTGATCGACTTTCGCTTCTCGCTGCTGGCGAAATCAACCGGCGTGCATCATAATCGACATTGTCGACGCCCGATGGCATCATTGCGCCACCGTGAAAGCGGACCAGATGATATTGCCGCGCCAGCAGCTCCAGGTCCTTGCGGATTGTCTGGACCGAAACGCCAAATCGCTGCGAAGATCCTCCACTTCAACCCGTCCCCGGCGACAGGCCAGCTTCAGGGATATCCGCATGACGTGGCAAAATCTGCATTGGGCTTCCACCGGGCGAATTCTTCAGCGCGTTGCACAGGGCTGGATAAGACATTACGATGACAGGAAGTTTCGCACGAGCTTTCGTTTTAGTCAAAACGAAACAAAAGCGGAGGGCCAGGGTTTCGTATTGCCGGCTCGCCTGGTCAGTGGACGGCGAATACGGCCTCGACTTCAACACAGGCATTCATTGGCAGCGATGCAACGCCAACTGCTGCGCATGCCACACCGCGACTCAGAATCTCGCCCATCAGGTCCGACGCACCGTTCACGACCTTGGGATGATCAAAAAAGTCTGGCACGGATGCAACAAAGCCGCCAAGGCGAACGCAGCGAATGATACGCTCAAGATCGCCCTCGCAGGCTTTATGGACCTGCGCCAGGATATTGACCGCGCAAATGCCGGCCGCCTTTTCAGCAACCTCGATTGAGACATCGCGGCCCAGCAAACCGGTAGCGGAGAGTTTTCCATCAACAAACGGCAATTGCCCTGAAACGAAAACCAGCCCGTCATGCTTCACAAAGCCGACATAGCTCGCGACCGGCTTTGGCGGCTCAGGAAGCTTGATACCCAGTTCGGCAAGTCTTGCCGTGATCACACCTGTCATGTTCCGTCCTTTCCGAATTCACATCCTGCCGCGCTGAAATTTTCAGCGGCTTTCGTCATAATACAACGAAACCGAATGGGTGGCTTCAGCAAAGAACAGCCAGCGCTCCACGAACAGTCCGGCAATCATGCAAATGGCGGCAACAATCATTGCTCCGTGAGGGAGAAATCCGGCACCTGCGGCCAGACAGATCATGACAGGCACGACAAGCCCCGCGAATAGCGCAATCATGCGCAATTTGGCACCATGCTTTCGGCCAATCTTGTGGACCATTTCCCGGGTCAGGTAATTCTCGCCGCTATGCGGCCGCTCCAGCAGGCGCACCTTGCCGATTGCACCCAGACCAGTGGCGGATTCGCGCGTCATGCCCTGCGCTGCAAGCGTTGCCCGCGAAGCACCAGACCACCGACCGCCAGCTTCGCCAACCAAGCAGCGATAACCAGCAATCCTCAACCAGGCCAAGCCTTACACCCCACAGCATCGTGGTGGATGCAAAGGACCCAGCCAGCAGAAAGCCGCTCGCTAGCGCAAAGCCAAGATAGACAACCGGCGTCAATTGCTGATGCCATTGTGGCACGGTTTTCAACTGGCAATAGATCATGGCGTGGCAAGACCGTCAGGCCTGAAAGCACCGCGACCAGAATTCCGAGCAGGGCAATACGCTCACCCGTTGTCATCCACACGAGCGCATAAAGGGCAAAGGCAAGCAATGTCGCCACGGCAAGCACGCCCTCGCGTGAAAGCGGGAAGAGCGCCACTGAGAGAATGCCCGCCAGGCGCGCTCCGGGATGCCCCCAGATGGAAGGTAGATGAAGGAGACCTGATACCGCAAGGCCACCACCCAGCAAGCATATGAGGTACGCCAGCGGTCCTTCGGGCATGGCCATGCCGGGCCCCAGCAAGGCGATCAGGCCAAAACCCGCGCCGGACATGACAGTGAAGGGTAAGCGGATATCGCCGGATGCATGGTTCACCCCAGTCTTTCAAGTGCGCGATCAAGCCAGGACAAGGAAACCCGTCGGCGCAAGTTCTTCAACGGTCTCCGCCCGGGTTTCTCCTGCGGCAATGTCTTTGCGCGCGGCGGCAGATACTTGTTGACCGGCTTTGTGCCCGCTTCCGGCATCAGGTCAAATCCGCCGCGCTCCGCGACCATTTCAAACACTTCGGACCCGGCATCTGCCAGATCACCAAAATGCCTCGCATTCGCCGGGCAGGTTCGGACACAGGCAGGCACACCTGATCTTCAACAGCAAGGTTTTCGTTGTAAATGCGGTCAACACAAGGTGCATTTCTTCATGACATTGGCGACGGGATCCATTTCGCGCGCACCATAGGGGCAGGCCCATGCGCACAGGCCCGGCGATGCACTTGTCTTCCTCGACCAGGACGATGCCATCTTCCGAACGCTTGTAGCTGGCACCGGTCGGGCAGACCGTTGGGGCGCGTCGTCGCAATGCAGGCAGGATTTGGGAAAATGCACGATTTGCGCCGGTGCATTGGCAGGGCTTACCTCGTAGGTATGGATGCGATTGAGCCAGGCCCCTTCAGGCTGGCTGCCATAGGCATCGGTATCAGCAAGCGGCGCGCCGTAGCGTACCCCGTGTTCCATTCCTTGCAATTGACCACACAGGCGTGACGGCCCACGCGATATCGAGATCGATCACAAGGCCGAGCTTCTTTTTGTACTGAACCTGGCAGGCTGGTCGGTGGTCCGCTTCTCGCCATAGGTCAAATCCCGCGCCAGTTCCGCGACAACCCGCTTCTGGTCGTCGGCATGCGGCAGGCTGAGACCATCAGGTGCGTCAACGCTTTTCGATCCGCACCCGGAGATCGAACCACGCCGCCTGACCGGTGACGGGATCGAATTTGCCCAGCGCAAGCCGTCACCCTTTGGTGGCAGCAATTCGTGTATGAGATGATTGAGCAGGAAACCCTTGGTCGCCTCCGGCGCATCCGGTTTCAGGCCCAGGCTCCACCGCGCTTGCCAATCGCGTTCCATGTCCTAAGGTCTTGGGATTGACAGCATCCATCCGCTTGACCGGAACCCTGATCCGGCCATGAACGAACGTTACCCAGGCCCAGTCTCCATCACCTATGCCCGCGTCGTCACAGACCTTGCCGGGCACATACATCAGTTGGTGCCATGGATTTGCCGCAGCCAGGCGTTTGCGAGCCCCAGGAATGGTACATCGCAGGTCGCTGTGTCAGCGCATGCCAGAGGAATTGCTTCACGTCCACCGCTTCGCCTTCAAGGGCGCAGCACCAGTGCGGCAGGGGCTGGAATGTCTCGGGGATTACTCTGCCTGTGGCTTTCCGGCGGCTGCGGCTCGATCTTGCCTTCCGCAGCAGCTGGAACTTCCGCATCGGTTCAAGATAGGCTGGAAGGTGATTTCGAAACCGCCATCCTGCAGGCCATGCCCACTGCAAAATCCTGCCAGGCCACATTGGCATGCTTGAAGAACTGCGCTTCCATCGGAATATGCTTTTTGAAAAAGCCGCCATTGGCAATATAGGCGTCAACCTGATCCGGATTCGGTTCGCCGCGACCAACCTTGCTTCCATCCTTGCCCGCGCCATCCTGCCAAGGGCCAATACCCGGTTTGCGCTGATGGTTTGCCATATAGTCGGCATAATCTGCATAGATCGCCAGACCATCCTCCCTGACCATGCCAGGCTTGTTTACAGTCTTGCACCCAGATCGAGCAGGACGGACTGGAACCCGCGAACATCCCTGTCCGGCTCCAGAACCGGCCAGCGAATGGCATCGCATAACAGATCCGGCTCACTGATCGGCCGGTCGAGAAGCGAGATGCAATCATGCCGCTCGAGATAGGTGGTATCTGGCAGAATGAGGTCGGCAAAAGCCACCATTTCGAGGAATAGGCATCCGGAATAGATGATTTTTTCCGGAATCACATATTCGCCGTTTTTCGTCCTTGTCGGAGAGCATCTTCATCACCGATGAAGTGTTCATCGACATTCCAGGAGCCATGTTTGCCATGTAGAGGAACAGAACATCTATTCCGTAGGGATCCCGTGCATGGGCATTGGATATCACCATATGCATCATGCCATGCGCTGACATCGGCGCATCCCAGCTGAAGGCCTTGTCGATACGAACCGGCGTCACATTGTCCGCCTCGAAGCAACAAAGTGCTCTGGCCCTTCCGGAAAACCGAGATGTGGCCCCGACAATGGCGTATTCGCCTTGCTGTTCTTGCCGTGTGGCCTGGGCAGCATGCCAACGGACCGCGGATAAGGCGGCTCAAACCGAAAACCGCCGGGTGCATCGATCGAGCCGATCAGTATCTGCAAGAGATGAATGGCACGCGCGGTCTGGAAACCATTCGAATGGGCCGATACACCCCGCATCGCGTGAAACGATACAGGGCGCCCGATCATGCGCTCATGCCGCTCACCCTTCATGTCAGTCCAGGGCTGTTCGATCACGACTTCACGGTTGAAGGCAGCGTCGGCGATTTCGGCAGCAATGCGTCGCGTCTGCGATGCAGGCACCCCGTAACCGCTTCAACAGCCTCCGGCGAATAGGCTTCATCATCATATTTCTTCGCCAGCAGTTCAAACGCAGGCACGGCCTTGCGCTTGCCCTTGAGCGTGGTGCTGCCAGCCAGATGCGGTTTGACGCCCTTCTTGTTGGCTGAAACTGCCTTGCCGCTCTTGCGGTCAATGACCATTGGCGATCGTCCTTGTCGCGCAGGAACAGCCCGTGATCGGCATCTCCCGGCGCATCGATGACAAGCCACGCGGCATTCGTATAGCGGACAAGGTAATCCACATCGACCTTGCCAGCGCGAACCAGCTCCCGGATCAGCGACAGCACGAACAGCCATCTGTTCCGGGCGTAATGCCGACCCCATTCATCGGCAATCGCATTGTAGCCCGTGCGCACCGGATTGACGCCAATGATCTTGACGCCCCGGCTCTTGAGTTTTGACAGGCCAAGCTTGATCGGTTAGGATCGCCAGTCTTCCGCGACACCGAAAATCATGAACAATTCGGTCCGCTCCCAGTCAGGCGCACCGAATTCCCAGAACGCACCGCCAAAAGTGTAGATGCCGCCGGTCGCCATGTTGACCGGTAGAAGCCACCATGCGCCGCATAATTCGGCGTGCCGAACTGCTGGGCCCACCAGCTTGTCAGTGACTGGCTCTGGTCACGCCCGGTAAAGAACGCCAGCTTTTTCGGGTCGCTCTTGCGCACATCGCCAAGCCACTGCGTTGCAAGGCCAAGCGCCTCTTCCCATTCGATCTCGCGAAATTCACCGGAGCCGCGTTCGCCCGTTCGCAATAGCGGCTTTGACAATCTGGCCGGGGAATAATGCTGCATGATCCCGGCAGATCCCTTGGCGCACAGCACGCCGCGATTGACCGGGTGGTCGCGATTGCCTTCGATGTAACGGATTTTTCCGTCGCGCAAGTGAACATTGATCCCACAACGGCAGGCGCACATGTAGCAGGTGGTCTGCTTCATCGCATCGGAAACACGCGGCGATGTATCGATTGTGCGACCATCGGCACTCAGGTGAGCCGTCATGATTCCCCCACTTAAAAAACCTTTTCTCCAACTCCGACAGTTTTCAGTCGAATGCCGGAATCATCGCTTCAAACAGGAAGCATCCTCAATGCCATGTTGCAATGAAATCGTCCGCCATGCATCCTGCCAAATGACGCATGCACGGCAAACGTCAGCATTTCCGATACCTTACACAGCCAGGGGGAAGAGGCATGGTGCCACACAAGATCAAAAACTGGGACGACGCCTATGCCAACATGCCCAATGTCCCCAACGGCGCAGCTTATCCTGACCTTTGGACGGAGCTTTCAACTGCCTTCAGGGCGGAATTGCAATCGGCTGGTAAATTCGAGCAGGGCATCCCATACGGCCCTCGCGAGCGCAACAGGTTTGACCTCCTCCTGCCGGAGAACGAACCCGTCGGCATTCATGTCTTCATTCATGGCGGCTACTGGATGCGTTTTGACAACAGCTATTTTTCACACCTTGCCAAAGGCTCGCTGGATCATGGCTGGGCTGTTGCAATGCCATCCTACCCGCTCTGCCCTGATGTCACGGTCCCCAGCATTACATCGGATATTGCGTTGGCGATTGAAACCATCGCAGCGCGGATTTCAGGCCCGATTGTTGTTTCCGGACATTCCGCTGGTGGCCACCTGGCGACAAGGATGATCTGCAAGGATACCGGGCTTGCTGCTGCGACGCTGGCTCGCATCCGTCGCGTCATGAGCATTTCCGGCGTTCATGATCTGCGACCCTTGCTCAACCTCGAATTGAACAACACCCTGCAGCTTGACCTGGCAACAGCTTCCGACGAAAGCCCTGCCCTTCACCATCCTGCGTCAGCGA
>JAWKWN010000055.1:0-14008 GCA_041397505.1 Nitratireductor sp. | reverse complement strand
ACGTAAGCTGGTCCAGAAAAAAGCGTGGCAATTCGGCATAGGCGCAATTGGCAATGATGCGATCGAACAACTGGTCACGCTGCCCCTGCATGCCGTCGGCAAGGGTGACGGTGATGTTTTCATAGCCAAGAGTGGAGAGGCGCAAGAGGGCCTTGTCAACCAGGGTGCGATAGCGCTCGAGGCTCGTCACCTTCGATGCCAATTGCCCCAGCAATGCCGCCTGATAACCGGTACCGGTGCCGATTTCGAGAACCCTGTGGTTCTTCTCAACGTCGAGTTCGCGCAAGGTATGGGCGATCTGGTCGGGAGAGGGCATGGTCTGGCCACATTCGATCGGCAACTGGCCGGTGCCATAGCTTTCGTCGAGATGCAGGACAGGGACGAAATTCTGGCGCGGAACAGCCTCGAATGCCTTCATCAGTTCCAGCGGCAGGCCGATAGCGCGCAATCGCAGCAGCATTCCGGCAATTGCTTCACGACGGTCTTTCATGATGTGCTCACCCGTTTGCCGACAAGCCAGCCCTCATCCCTCGAACAGACCCGCGAGTTCGGCACGAAATGTCTCATGGGTCAGGTCCAGCTTCAAGGGCGTGACCGATATCCGCCTGTTGGCGAGGGCTGCTATATCCGCGCCGAGTTTTTGCTCCGGCACGTCGCGGCCAAAGCGCAGCCAGTAATAGGGAAAACCGCGACCATCATGGCGTTTTTCCATGTAAAGGCCATGGGTATACGACCCCTGCCCCGTGATCTCGACGCCTTCAACCTCGTCAGGCTGGCAATTGGGGAAATTGACATTGATGAGCGTCCGCTCGGGAATGTCGCAGTCCATCAGCTTGTGGATCAGTTCGGGCGCATGAGCCTCCGCCGTCTGCCAGGGCACCGAGCGCTCGCCATCGGCGAAGGTGAAGGCCTGGGAAAGCGCAATGGAACGAATGCCGAGCAAAGTGCCCTCCATCGCGCCGGCAACCGTGCCGGAATAGGTGACATCGTCGGCTGCATTCTGCCCGGAATTCACCCCGGAAAGAATGAGATCGGGCGGTGAATCCATCAATTCGCGGACACCCATGATCACGCAGTCGTTGGGTGTTCCCTTGAAACAAAATGCTGGTCGCCAATCTTGCGCAATCGCAGCGGCTCGTTGAGCGTCAGCGAATGTGCCAGGCCTGACTGATCCGTCTCCGGTGCCACGATCCACACATCATCCGTCAAGTTGCGGGCAATGCGCTCAAGCGCCGCCAGCCCGGGGCGTGGATGCCATCGTCATTTGTGAGCAAGATGCGCATGGTCAGGCCTTTCCGCCAATGGTTTCCTGCCCGCCCATATAGGGGCGAAGCACTCGTGGAACAGTGACGGAACCGTCTTCGTTCTGGCCGTTCTCCAATACGGCAATCAGGGCACGGCCAACAGCCACACCCGAACCGTTCAATGTGTGGCAATGGGCCGGTGACTTGCCGTCCTCAAGGCGGTAGCGCGCATTCATGCGCCGGGCACGGAAATACCGCAAACCGAAGCAGGACGATATTTCGCGATAAGCGTTCTGGCCCGGAAGCCAGACCTCGATATCCGTAAGGTGCTTGCGCGCACCAAAGCCCATGTCGCCGCTGCATGGCGTCATGACTTGACTCATGCAGGCCAAGAAGCTGCAGGACCTTTTCGGCGCAAGACAACATGCGCTCCAGTTCGGCCAGCGAATTTCCCGATCCGTCACGGAAACCAGCTCGACTTTCCAGAACTGGTGTTGGCGAAGCATGCCGCGCGTATCGCGTCCGGCGGAGCCAGCTTCAGATCGGAAGCACGGTATCAGCGCTTCATCAGCTGCAGCAGCAGGCTATCCGCCGGCACGATCTCGTCACGGACCAGATTGGTGAGCGGCACCTCGGCAGTCGGGATAAGCCAGCGACCATCGGTGGTGCGGAACAGGTCATCGGCGAATTTCGGCAACTGGCCTGTGCCATACATGGTTGTCATTGACGAGCAAAGGCGGGCTCATTTCGTCATAACCATACTCACCGGTATGAACATCAAGCATGAACTGACCCAGCGCCCGTTCGAGACGCGCAAGGTCACGGCACAGTATCGTAAAGCGTGCACCGGCGAGCTTGGACGCCCCCTCGAAATCCATCAGGCCGAGGGCCTCGCCAATCTCGAAATGCTCTTTCGGCTTGAAGGGATATTCCGGCTTCTCGCCATGCACACGGTAAACGATATTGCCGTGCTCATCCTCGCCATCGGGAACGTCGGCTAGCGGGAGATTTGGCAGCACTTCCAGTTGCCGGGTCAGCTTGTCGGAAATTTCACGTTCGGATTGCTCACCCGCCTGGATGAAGTCCTTCATCTGGGCAACATCCGCCTTCAGCAGCTTTTCGGCAGGAAAGCAGATCCTTGCCGGCCATCGCCTTGCCAATCTCCTTGGGGGCGTGCGGCTGGTCTGGGCTTCCCTGCAATTTTGCAATGATGGCGCGGCGCTCGTCATCCAGCGCGATCAGCGCCGATGATTGCAGCTTCAATCCGCGACGGCCAAGACCGGCATCAAACTCAGCGGCGTTTTCGCAGATCCGCTGATATCAAACATGCACTTTGCCCCGTCTGGAATGGATGGCAGGCCTGACCCTCAGGGTCTCAGCCGCGAAGGAAAACCGGCGTCACGAGGCGGCGATATCCGTGCCCGTCCGCCTTGGCAGGTGCAGATTCTGCGGCTTCTTCCGCTTCCCGCCTTGCCTCTTCCTCCAGCCGCTTCTTTTCCACGGTCGGGCCGAAATGATGGAGATTTCGTAGAGTAGCAGGGTTGGAACCGCAAGACCGATCTGGCTGATCGGATCGGTGGTGGCACTGCAGCCGCGATGAAGGTCAGCACGACTGCATATTTGCGCTTGGATTTCAGCGAGTCGCTGGTCACAAGCCCGGCCTTGGCAAGCGTAATGACAACCGGCAGTTGGAACATGATGCCGAAGGCAAAGATCAGGTCATGATGGTAAGATATTCGCTGAACTCGCGGCAGCAATTCGATGGTCGCCCTGCCGTCACCACCATCCTGCTGCATGGACAGGAAGAGTTCATGGCAAGCGGCATGATCATGGAAGAATAAACGAGACAGGCCCCCATAACCAGACAATACGGGCGTTGCCACCAGATACCTGGCAGGAAGGCCTGTCGTTCGTTGCCGAGGTAAAGAAGCCCGGCGCTATGAACTTGTGACTGAGTGGCAATCACAGGGAAATGCGGGAAGAGCGCCCCAAAAAACGCGATCTTCACCTGAACGAAGAAAAATTCCTGCGGCGCTGTAAAGATAAGTTTCAGATTGGCGTCTGCGCCGGCGGCATATTCGAAACGACGGGGATATTGAGAAGATCTGGGTTGGCGAAACATAGCAGTGTGGCGAAACGAAGATTGCCAGAACCGAATAGAACAGCCGCTGACGAAGTTCGATCAGATGCTCGATCAGCGAACCTGTAAGCGTCGTCTTCCTTGCTCATGCTTTCGTTCCATCGGCTGCCGCCTTGGGCGCCCGCTTTTTCAGGGCTAAAAGCCTTGACGGTCGCCTTCTTGCGCGGGCTCGCTGGCTTGCTGGCCTGTTTGCGCGCCGGCTTTTCAGTCACGCTCGCATCGCTTCGCTGTAGCTTTGCTTCGGCGGGCTTGGGCTGTGATGCTGGCGCGGATGTAACCGTCGGCGTTTCCGCGAGCGCCGCATCGGGTTTCGCATCTAGCGCGGCGTCGGGCATGGCTTCGAGTTCCTTGACCGACTTGTTCACGTCCTTCTGAAAATTCATCATCGACTTGCGCGCATCTTCCAGTGGCTGGAAGTTTTTCGAGCTGGCGATCTTCTTGACGTCGTCCAGCTCCGCCTCTTTCAACGCGTCGTCGAACTGTTTCTGGAAATCACCCGCCATGCGCCGCAATTGCGAGACGGTCTTGCCAAATGCGCGCAACATTGAAGGCAGATCCTTGGGACCTACCACAAGAATCGCGACCATGGCGATTACCACCAATTCTGTCCAGCCGACATCGAACACTGAAGCGCTCCGTCAAGGAAACCAATACCATCCGCAATACGGCACGGGCCGGACTGCGCACACCTGTCAACCGGTTGTCGACTGGTCCTTGGTGGTGGAAACGGTTTCGGACGCCTTCTGATCGATCGTCTTTGCAGTCTCGGTGTCTTCGTCCTTCAAGCCTTTCTTGAAGGAGTTGATGCCCTTGGCAACATCACCCATCAGTTCGGATATCTTGCCGCGTCCAAAAAGGAGAACAACGACCACTGCCACGATGACGATCTGCCAGATACCAATCTGTCCCATATGCATACTCCTGCAAAACCGAGGGGACCGGCGCGTTGGCGCACCAGCGCCGGTCATGAATTGGCCGCACAATAGACCCTGACAATGGTGTATCGCAAGGGTCGCGGCGTTCAGTCGCTCAAATGGGCTTCCGGGAGCAAAAACGCAAGGAAAAACAGTCTGCCAATGCAGTTATGTCGACGGACTCTGCCCGCGGCAAAGGCGCCATAACGGCAATCCGGGCCAAATAATGGCCGCAGTGGGCACCGGTTCCGCGTCCGTCAACCGGCGCTGACCTCATGAATTGCGCAGATAAACCATCATGGCTTCGGGTTTGAAGCTCAACACGACATCGGTAATCTCGGCGGGCAGAACGCCGGAGCGAATGCGTATCCGCACCGGTTCGTCATGCCCAGCGACAAAGACCTCCAGCAGTTCCGCTATGCCGATATAGCGGCGTCGATAGATCCGTCCGCGCATGCCGTTGGTGGTAGCAGCCTTGCCCGGCTTCCACGGTTTCACGTCAATGTCCTGCAGGCGAATGCAACATGCTAGTTGCTCGCCAGCGGCAATATCGCGCAATGGAACCGGACCAAGTGGCGTTTCTACATGGCCCTGACTTGCCTTGCAGTTGAAGACATTGAGCTCTGAAAAGAACCGCGCCGCAAAAAGGTTGACCGGGTTTTGATAAATCTGTTCGCCGGTTCCGTGCTGGACCAGCTTGCCCGCGCGCATCAATGCAATGTGGTCGCCTACACGCAGGGCCTCCTCCGGATCATGCGTCACGATGATGGCGGTGGACCGGCTGTCGCGCAACAATCCCATCGTGCCTTCGCGCACACTGTCGCGCAGCCTTGCATCCAGACCCGAAAATGGTTCATCCATCAAAAGGATTGCAGGACGCGGCGCCATTGCCCTTGCCAGCGCCACACGCTGTTGCTCGCCTCCGGAAAGCTGATGCGGATACATTCCTGCATGGGTTTCCATGCCAACCCTCGAAAGCATGTGGCGGGCCTGTTCCCTTGCCAGACCAGCCTCCATTTCAGCCAGCCCGAACAATACGTTTTCGAGAATCGTGAGGTGCGGAAACAATGCAAAGTCCTGGAAAACCAGTCCGACACCGCGCTTTTCAGGCGGAATGAACACGCCCTCGCCCGCAACCGGCCGGTGATCGATCCAGACCCGGCCGGATGTCGGCTGTTCTAGACCGGCCGCCATGCGTAGCAGCGTCGACTTGCCCGAGCCCGACGGCCCAAGAAGGCAAAGCACTTCTCCCGGTTCAACACGAATGGTGACATCTTCCAGCACCGGATCATTGCCATAGGAATGACTGACCCGGTCGAACAACATGCTGGAGGCGATTGCCACGCCAGCCGTGTTGCGCCTACCCCAATGGGCGCCAGCGCCATCTGCGAGGCTTATGGTCCTGGGTGCGGCGCGCCTGTCGCCATTGTCGCGTTGACTGGTCATGCCGCTTGTTCAGGCCCTGCTGCAACGGGGCGCGGCGAACCCATCTCCATGGTGACAAAGGCTGCCGGTGACACGCAGGAAACGAGGGGCTTGCGGATTATCCTCACTATTCCTCATCACCCTCTCCGCCACCTGGCGTCAGCAGGCCCAGTTCTTCCAGATCCTGCGGCGTCAACGGATCCTCGTCCTCGAACATCTCGTCACTGCCAGCGGGGGTGGGAATGCGGAAATTCGATGGCAATTGCGACTGCAACAGCCCTGCCGCGCAATTCATCCATGCCAGGGAAGATCGCGAGATCTCCTCAAGGCCAAAATGATCAAGGAAGCTGTCAGTGGTGCCATATGTTGCAGGACGACCTGGCGTGCGGCGGCGACCGCGCATTCGCACCCAGCCAGCTTCCATCAGCACGTCGAGCGTGCCCTTGGAAGTCGCGACACCGCGGATTTCCTCGATTTCAGCGCGGGTTACCGGCTGGTGATAGCCGATGATGGCCAGAACCTCGAGTGCCGCGCGCGTCAGCTTCCGTGGTTCTATCGCCTCTTTCTGCAGTAGAAAGCCAAGATCATCGGCGGTACGAAAGGCCCAGTTTCCACCGATACGCACCAGATTGACGCCACGCGCCGAATAGGCTGCCTGCAGTTCCTGCAGCAAGCCCTGCACCGCCACGCCATCCGGCAAACGCTGTGCCAGCAGCTTTTCGGGCACGGGTTCGCTGGAGGCAAACAGGATCGCCTCCATCATCCGCAAATGCTCGCGCTTGTCCGCCTCGCTCACCACCTCACCACCGGATTCGCCCGGCAAAACGGATGCCTCGCCCGGCTCATTTGCCATTGTGGTGGCAGAAGCGGGTTGTGGGAAGGGCAAAATTCGTGCCTCACCTGGTTCGGCCATGGATCAATCCCCGTTGGTTGGTTCTACACTGCGGGCCTGGCCGGCACCGTGTTTGCCGCCACGCAGATAGATAGGCGCATAGGCTTTTTCCTGCCGCATCGAAAGATGTCCCTCGCGTACCATTTCCAGGCTCGCTGCGAAGGCGCTGGCCAATGCGGTAACGCGCATTTTGGGATCTGGAAGATACTGGAAGAGGAAGCTGTCGAGCGGCGTCCAGTCTCGCAATTCTCCCACAAGCCGGGTCAGGATATCGCGCGCATCCTTGAGCGACCAGACCTGGCGGCGGGCTATCGTGACCTGCGAGACGATCTTGCGCTGGCGAAGTGCAGCATAGGCGGTGAGAAGATCATAGAGCGATGCGGTGAATTCCTGACGCTTTTCTACAATGAGCTGCTCCGGCATTCCGCGCGGGAAAAAGTCGCGACCCAGCCTGTTGCGGTTCACCAGCCTGGTCCCGGCATCGCGCATCGCCTCCAGCCGCTGCAAGCGAAATGCGAGAATTGCCGCCATTTCCTCACCGCTCGGCTCATCCGAACCGGTTTCCGGCTCCGGCAACAACAAACGCGATTTCAGATAAGCGAGCCAGGCTGCCATCACCAGGTAATCGGCGGCCAGTTCAATACGAAGTTTGCGCACTTCCTCGATGAAGGCGAGATATTGTTCAGCCAGTGCAAGGATGGAAATCTTGTGCAGATCGACCTTCTGTCGACGTGCCAGTTCCAGAAGCAGGTCAAGCGGCCCTTCGAAGCCGTCGACATCGACATTCAGCGCCGGGTCGCTGCTGGTCCGGTCGGCGCTATCCCACGGCAATTCAGGCTGCGGATATGCGCGCGCAGCTTCTGCCAGGCTGGATCCCGGCTTTCTTGCCTTGTTCGTTTCCGGAGTCGTGTTCACGACCGCACCCATTTCCCGTTTCAAAACACTTGCGGCACCTTGAACGGCAGCAGGCTTCGCCGATCAGACCAAAGCCGGATTGCAAAGCTCGGCAAACTCTGCGCGCAATGCCGATTCATCGGCTTCCGGCAGAACTGCAGCAACCCGTTCGAGGGCCTTTTTGCGCCCGGTAAAGCGGTTTATCTGCCAATTGTGGACATGCGTCCGCGATTGCCCGCATCTCGTTCATGACGCCGTTGCAATGAAGCACGACATCGCATCCTGCGGCAAAGCATGATTGCGTTCTTTGCG
Organism: Nitratireductor sp.; assembly: GCA_041397505.1. Taxonomy (GTDB): domain Bacteria; phylum Pseudomonadota; class Alphaproteobacteria; order Rhizobiales; family Rhizobiaceae; genus BOKV01. The sequence continues at coordinate 6,187 of JAWKWN010000055.1, read as the reverse complement.
AGAAATCCCCAGAAAGCGCATGCATGGAAAGGTCATCGCTCATCAGCAGGCCCTCGAAGCCCAGCCAGCCGCGGATGATCTGCTCGATCATAAATCTTGAGGTGGTTGCCGGATTTTCAGCATCAAAGCCGGAATAGACAACATGCGCGGTCATTGCGAGCGGCATGTCGGCAAGCTGCATGAAGGGATAGAAATCGGTGCAGCCCAAAATCGCTGGATGCGTATCGACTACCGGCAATTCCTTGTGACTGTCGGCAAATGCCCTGCCATGGCCGGGAATGTGCTTGATCACCGGCAAGACGCCACCAGCCAGCAGTCCATCGCAGGCAGCACGTCCCATGACAGCAACCTCGTAGGGTTGAAAGGAATAAGCCCTGTCACCGATGACATCATGGGCGCCCTCTATCGGGGTATCGAGCACCGGCAGGCAATCCACATTGATGCCCAGCCGGGCAAGATCGAAGGCAATCAGACGCGATTGCAGCCAGGCTGCCCGTTTGCCCTCGTCGCCATTGCGTCGATAAATGTCTCCAAGGAAACGGCCGGTCGGATAGGCTGGCCAGTGTGGCTGGCGCAATCTGGCTACCCTGCCCCCTTCCTGATCGATCAGGACTGGCGCATCCTGCCTGCCGGTGCATTCGCGCAGTTCATCGACAAGCGCCCTTACCTGGTCGGGATCCGATACATTGCGGGCAAACAGAATGAAGCCCCACGGATTCTCATTCCGGAAGAAAGCCTTTTCCTCGGCAGTAAGTGCAAGGCCGGCGCAACCGGCGATCAGTGACTTGATTCCCATGCACTGCTTTTATCAGCGCAACCCCGATTGCACCAAATACAAAAAGCGGGCCGGAATGTATGATCAGGCTGCCTGCCGGGAGGAAAGCAGCCTGATGATGGTTATGCTAGCGGGTGACGAAGCAACTGCCGCCGGCCGATTTCAGCCTCTCGCACAGGCGAACGGCCTCTTCCTTTGATTCCGCCTGCATGCGAACCCGGAAGAAGACACCCTTGCCCTCGATATCTGCACGCTGAACAGCCATCTGGCGACCGTCGAGAATGCTCGGGAACTTGCGCTTCAGGTTCGAAAAGGCTGCATTGGCTTCTTCAGCAGAGCGTTGGGAAGCAACCTGCACTGCCCATTCGCTACGCTGTACCGAAGCGGTCTGGGTCGGTTCTGCTTGTTGCGCAGGTGCGATCTGCACCGGCGCATCGGCATCCACTTTCGGCTTTGCCGTTGCCACCGGCGTACCAGGCACCTTTGCGGGCTTGGCGGTAGCGGGAGCGACCGCAGCTTCCTTGACCACCGGGGCTGCCGGATCGGCCAAAGCCGCTGTTTCGACCAGACCATCAATAGGTTCGAGCGCAGCACCTTCCGTGGTCTGCGGCGCCTCGGATGGAGCAACTACCGTACCATCGGGAAGGACTGCCATCGTGCGGACCTTGCGCGGCTCAAGTGCCGCCGAAACCGGCGTAAGCGCGGCTTCATCCGGCTGAGGTGTCAAACGCTCGTCAGCCTTCACGTCAATAACCTGGTTGTCTGCGACCGTATTCGTTGTGGTCTCGTTTTCGATGTCGACGGGGGCTTCGGTGCCCGAGACCAGTTTTTCCTGCTTGGTATCACCGCCGAATTCACCGGTAACACGCTCATAGGCAGCCTTGTCCTGATTGGCGACTTCCGCACCACCGGGATCAGCCGGTTTGACCTTTACCGGCTCATTGTCGGCCTTGATGACAACGGGTTCGCCAGTCGGCGCACCACCGCTGAAATAGGCATAGCTCACTGCGCCGAGGCCAAGCACAAGCGCTCCAAAAGTGCCAGGCCGGCAATGCGGAACCCATTTGAACTCTTGCGGCCAAGCACCGGTGCGTCGGGCTCGTCCAGTTCCGGATCATAGCTTGCCTCGTCGAGCGGCAATTCCATTTCGACGGGTGGCAGATCGTCGGCGATGTCGCTGTCGACATTTTCAGACCGGGCATTGCGACGCGATGAGAAGCCGGAAGCGAAACGTTTCCAGACCGGCGCCTTTTCTTCGGCCAAGGGCGCGTCGTCGGCAAGGGAAAGCTCTTCCTCGAAGGCGGAAGCGAACTGGTCCTCGAGATCGGGCAATTGCGGTTCTGGTTGTGAATGCCGAGCGGCTGCCGGGGCAGGCTGTTGCTGCATTGTAGCCATGCGTGGCTTCGCGGCGACTGCAGCGGGAACCGGCGATGGAGCCTGCGGAACTTCCGCGGCCAACTCCTCGGCAAAGGCCTCATCGAAGTTGAAATCGAAATCGCCGTCGGCCTGTGCTGGTGTAGCCGATGGCTGCGCAACGAATTCCTGTTCCGCTTCCTCTCCCGGGGAACTGGTCGGCAAAGGTATCGAGGTCCGAAACTTCCGCATGTTGTGGTTCCGGTGCGAATGGCGCGGCTGGTGCGAACCCTACGTCTTGCGCCTGGAAATGGGCATCGTCTGTCGATTTCTCGGCGAACATGTTGGCGAATTCGTTTTCCAGATCACCGCCAAGATCATCGGGCGTGATCGGCGCATGCGCAAACTCGACAGGCGTCGGGCTGCGAAACCGGATTCGTCTGGCGTTTTTCAGCCACTGGCGTTGCCCTGGTCCAGCCTTTTGAGGGCTGTGCCATGGCTGTTTGCGGATGAACCTGGGTTGTTGCCTGAACTGGCGCAGCCACCGGCGCTTGCTCTACAATTGTTTCGTCGCCCGAAAAACCCAGTTCCGCCATCAACTGGTCTTCAAGCGAAGGTCCCCTTGCGGTTCGGAAACAGTTTCAACCTGATAGTCAACCGCAGCATTATCTGTTTCGACCGGCAGTTCTTCCAGCTGGGAAAGCATGTCATTGATTGACGAAGGGGCCTCTGCCTCATCCCCGCCAAGCTCTCGCATCAATTCGGATTCCAGATCGAAGCCCGCGTCCTGGTCGTCGGGCTGCAGTGGTGCTGGCGACGCCTCATGAAAGTCATGTGGCGCGTCATTCCATGAAGCCTGTGGGGCTTCGACAGCCAGCAATTCATCATCGAATGCAGCAGTCTCCATGGACGAAGCATCGCCATGGTCGGCCCACAAGGGCGCAGCAGGTTCTGCTGGAAAAGCTTCCGCAACCGGCTCGGGGTTTGCCGCCCGAACGGGCGCTGGCCCCTTGCGGGTTGATTGGCCCGACACAATGCGCGCCAGCTCTGCCAGCGGATCATCATCCTCCATCATGTCGGATGTATAACTGCGGGCCAGACTGTTCTGATCGGTCATTACGCTTACCGTCCTAGCTTTGATACGCCCCTCAGGCAGTAAATTCCTGAGCCTTGGTTCAGACACTGAATGCCAAATGCGCGCAAAATCGGACAGGAATTTGTCCGGTTAGCGCATTTCATCCGGTGATGAGACGCCAATTATGGCCAAACCGGAAGAAATGACTACAGAAATTGCGCGCACCATTGCCAATCGTGCAACTGTCAGCTTTGCATTTTCTTGGTTAACAAACCGTAAGGACGGCGATTCCTTGCCCCTCGCCCAGTGCTGGTGCAGATCGGAGGCAAGCTCATAGAGATAAAATGCGATCCGGTGCGGCTCATCGGTGCGCGCGGCCTGCTCTATGAGGCGCGGATATTCGGCCATCTTGCGAATCAGCGCCACTTCGCCGGCATCATCAAGCAGTGAAAGATCAGCCGCCATGAGTGCTGCGGGCGAAAGGTCAATTCCGTCCAGATCCTCTCCTGCCTGACGCAGAACCGATTTGCAGCGTGCATGGGCATATTGCACGTAGAACACCGGATTATCCTTGGATTGCTCTGTTACCTTGGCAAAGTCGAAGTCGAGCGGCGCCTCGGGCTTGCGATACAGCATCATGAAGCGCACCGCGTCCACGCCGACTTCATCCACCACTTCACGAAGGGTCACAAAGTCGCCCGACCGCTTGGACATGCGCACCGGCTCGCCGTCGCGGAAAAGCCTGACCAGTTGGCAAAGCAATACGTCGAGTACCGTTTCGTCGCCTGCAATGGCACGGGCGACAGCGCGCAGCCGCTTGACATAGCCGCCATGGTCAGCGCCCAGCACATAGACCATGCGCTGGAAACCGCGGTCAAACTTGTTCTGGAAATAGGCTACATCGGCGGCAAAATAGGTATAGCTGCCATCCGACTTGACCAATGGGCGATCCATGTCATCTCCACTTCCGTGGAGCGGAACAAGGTCTGTTCGCGATCTTCCCAATCCTCGGGCAGTTCGCCCTTGGGTGGCGGCAGCCTGCCTTCATAGACGAAGCCGCGCTGGCGCATCAATTCCAGCATCCGGTCGATCTCCGAAACACCATTGTGTTTCTCGTGCAAGGTGCGCTCCGAAAGAAAACATCATGCCGCACATTGAGAGCTTCAAGATCGGTCCGGATAAGCGCCATCATTGCGTCAACGGCAGCATCACCGACAATGGCCATGCGGTCGGCTTCAGCCATTGTCAAAAGACTGTCGCCATATTGCCTCGCCAGCGCCTCGCCGACCGGAACCAGATAGTCGCCGGGATAGAGCCCTGGCGGAATTTCCCCGATATCCTCGCCGAGCGCCTCGCGGTAGCGCAGCAATACGGAATTGGCCAGAACGCTGATCTGCACGCCGGCATCGTTGATTACATTCGCGGGTTACATCATAACCGGCAAAGGCCAGAAGGTTTGCCAGCGCATCGCCTTACAACGGCACCACGGCAATGACCGACATGCATAGGCCCGGTCGGATTGGCCGAGACATATTCGACATTGACCTTGAGGCGCCATTACCACGACGAGACCTGCGCCATAGCCCTCGCCTGCATTGAGGATAAGTGAAAGATGCGGACCAGAACCCATTCGACAGTCGCAGATTGATAAATCCAGGGCCCGCCACACTGGCTTCCGTCACATCGGCATCGTCAACCAGGCGCTCGGCAATCTGTGCCGCAAGATCACGCGCTCAATGCCAAGCTGCTTTGCCAGCACCATGGCAGCATTGTTTGCAAGAATACCGTGCGAAGGGTCACGCGGCGTTTCGACGGTGATGCGGCTCAGGTCCGGCTTTTCTTTTCCTTCAAAAACAAGGTTTTCGACAATCTGTTTGATCTTGTTTTCGAACTGGGAAAAAATATTCATCGGGGTTTGCGACCGAAAGCCGCCCTCATGGTTCTGATACTGACAAAGGTTGGGGAACAGCTTTGCCCTATCGCAAGTCCGGTGTCTCGTCAAACAAACGTTGATGCTCGGAAATCGCGTAGCGGTCCGTCATTCCCGCCAGGAAGTCGGCAACAAGGCGCGCGCGTTTTGGTTCCTCAAGGCGGCTTGCCGTGGTTCGCCAGTCAATGCCCCATTCATTGGGCATTTGCGCTTCGCCTGAAAAATAGGCCCTGAAAAGGTCACGAACCACCTGGGCTGCCTGAACGCGGACTTCCATTACCGATGGCGCGCGATACATATGGCTGTAAAGAAAAGCCTTGATGGCCTTTTCCGCCCGGGCCATTTCGCCTGAAAAACTGACAATGGTAATGCCGGCAGCGCGGATGTCCTCAACGCTTTGCGGATCAAGCCGGTCGAGCCGTCTGTGGGTTTCCGTGATCACATCCTCGACCATCGCCGTGATCTGTCGACGAACGATTTCGTGAGTAGTGCGGCTGGCATCAAGATGCGGATAGCGCTGGCGCACAGCGCGAAGCATGTCGCCAACCAGCGGAATTTCCGCAAGATCATCCAGTTGAAAAAGGCCTGCACGCAAACCGTCATCGAGATCATGCGCATTATAGGCGATGTCGTCGGCAATCGCGGCGCATTGCGCTTCGAGCGAGGAATGACTTGCGAGTTCGAGGTCGTACAATGCGTTGAATTCGAGAATCGGTTGCGGCACGGGGCTACCGATCCCCTCACCCGTCGCATCCACCAGCGGTCCATTGTGCTTGACCAGCCCCTCCAGCGTTTCCCAACTCAGGTTCAGGCCGTCGAACTCGGCATAGCGCCGCTCCAGCTTGGTAACGATCCGCAGCGACTGGGCATTGTGATCGAATCCGCCCCAATCGGCCATCAACTCATCGAGTGCATCCTCGCCGGTGTGACCGAAGGGGGTGTGGCCAAAGTCATGCGACAAGGCGAGCGCTTCTGCCAAATCCTCATCGACCCGAAAGGCACGCGCCAATGAGCGGGCGATCTGCGCAACCTCGATCGAATGCGTCAGCCTTGT
>JAWKWN010000054.1:0-15008 GCA_041397505.1 Nitratireductor sp. | reverse complement strand
CTGCCGAAATCGGATCAAGCCCGGAGGTCGGTTCGTCCAGCAGAACGAATTCCGGGTCGAGCACCAGCGCACGCGCGAGCGCCACGCGCTTGGTCATGCCGCCCGACAGTTGCGCTGGCAGTTTGTCGCCGTCCGACTTGCTGAGCCCGACCATTTCAAGCTTGACGTCGGTTATCTCGTCCATCAAGCGTTGTGAAATCGCGAGGTTTTCGCGCATCTGGAATTGCAGGTTCTGGCGCACGGTCAGCGATGAGAACAGCGCTCCATGCTGAAACATCACGCCGGTACGCCGCTGCACACGCTGCCGCTCTTCCACGCCAAGCGCCGATGTGTCCTCGCCGAACAGCAGGATACTGCCCGAAGTCTTTGGCAACAGCCCGATGATGGTTCGCAGCAACACTGACTTGCCGCTGCCGGAACTGCCGACAATGCCGAGAATTTCGCCGCGTCGCACATCAATCGACAGCCCGCTCAGCACATCCCTTTGGCCAAGATGCACCGTCAGGTCCCTGACCTCCACCACCGGTCCGCTTTTATCGCCTGTTCCTGCCATCATCACATCCTGATCGCCGAAAAGAACAGTGCGAACAAACCGTCCAGCACAATTATCATGAAGATCGACTTGACGACTGACTGCGTGGTGTGGGTGCCAAGCGACGTGGTGCTGCCCAAAACCCGCAGCCCCTCGACACAGGCAATCAGCCCGATGACAAGCCCCATGAACGGGGCCTTGAGCATGCCAACCAGGAAATGGTCGATGGTGATTGCTTCATGCAGCCGGTCCAGGAAAAGGGTGGGCGCCATCCCGGCATAGCTCACGGCAATGAGACCGGCACCGGCAAGTGCTGCCATCGAGCCAAGGAAGGTCAGCACCGGCAGTGCCAGCACCAGCACCAGAACGCGCGGCAGGATCAGCACTTCCACCGGGTCAAAGCCCATGGTTTTCAGCGCATCTATTTCCTCGCGCATTTTCATGGAGCCAAGTTCTGCGGTGAATGAACTGCCCGAACGACCCGCAACGACAATGGCCGTCAGCAACAGCCCCATCTCGCGCATGATCAGGAAACCGATCATGTCGACGATATAAAGATCAGCACCAAAGCGGCGGAAATGGAAAAAGCCCTGCTGGGCGATGATCACCCCGATGATGAAGGTGACGAGCAAGACAATGGGCAGCGCCTTCCAGCCGACCCGGTCAAACTGGTAGACTGTCGAAGTCACGCGATAGCGCGCAGGGTTGATAATCGATCTCCAAAGTGCCGCGAGCACGGCCCCCAGCAACACGAAATAGGAAAGCCCGTCGCGCCATGTCTCCGGTTCGAAATCATAGGCCTGTTCGCCACGATAGGTGGTCTTGCGTGTCCCTTCCTGCCCGTCATCGCGGTCAGTGGCAGAAACTTCGGCCGCCTGAGCGGTCGGTTGCGCTCGCTCAGCCCATGCATGCTCGTCTTCTTGCCGGATTTCTCGAATTCGCGTCGGGCCCGCTCGAAGACCAGGCACCATAGGTGTCGAGTTCATCAATGCCTGAAAGTTCGAAAGTAACACTCTTCGCTGTCGCGGCTTTCGCGGCAATGCTGTCGGCCAGTTCCTCAAGGCGCGTGGCATGTGACGCGGTCCATGCACCGGTAAGGGCGATGCTGGTTCCGTTCTTGCCGCTGGTAAGCGTGAGGTCCGGCTGCCCGGTCATGGTTTCTGGCTCACTGCCTCTTCATCGCGATTATCCGGGTCCTTGAGCGGAATGCCCTTGGTGGCAATCTCACCTGCTGGCGGCTCTTGTTTGTAATTGACCGTCATGGTTCCAAGCACATAGCCGCCGATATAGAAACGGATGCGGTTTCGGTGGCCCGGCCAGAAACCGAGCCAATCTCGCCTTGTAGGTCTTTTTCTTCGGTGCCGAGCAGGTTGCCACCATTGGCAGATAGCCGCGCGCTCCAGCGTAATCTCGCTGATGCTGCTCTTGCAGGCGATGACAAGGCCAGTTGAGGCAGTTCCGGTATATTGCGCGCTGCAGGCAATGCGCTGGAGCCATCGGTAAAGGACATCGTGCCCGAGCCGCGCCATTTTGCCGCGGATCACGTCAAACGGATCATCACCGCCGCACCTGCCGGGGGCAATCGAGGCCCCCAGTGCCAAGGTCGCAATCCCGATGGCTGCAGCCAACCCCAGGCCCCGCAATGTCATGAACTTCCGCACCACTGCGACAGTCTCGGTGATGCGGGTTGAAATTCGCCGGTTCTGCGCATGCGGCACCTCTTTGGCCTGAAGACGAATGATTTGCTTGCTGCCAACACTATTGCATTGACGCCATCAATCAAAGTGCTGTCAGGAATTTTGTACTTACCAAGGCTATCCAGCTTCTATTCGCGTTTCGCATTGTATCGAGATATTCCCGAATTCGAACAAGCACCGGCAGAATGCCGGCAATTTCATCCAGACGGAATGCTTCATTCAATTTGGCAAATTGCGGATCAAGGTTGCGGATGGCTTCAAGGTGAAACTGCCTTCCCGCATCAGTCAGCCAGACCTGCTTGCTTCGCCCGTCTTTCGGGTTTGGACGCAGTTGCACAAGTCCGTGCCGTTCCAGGCCGAAAGCGTGTGTGTCATCGTTGTTTTCGGAACCTGGAACGCCCTTGCGATCTCGAGCGGAGTGCGTCCATCGCAGACCCGGGTCAGATGGTTGAGGACACTGAAATGGGAAATCAGAAACCCGGCGGCAGCAGCACCTCCATGATGGCGCTGCCCAGCCCCAACTGATGATCCCGATCTCATTGAAGAACTGAAAATAGACCTTCTGCGGGAGTTGCGGTTGCTCGTCGTCATGCGTCACGTAGTTTTTTCTCCAATGGCCAGCGCGGACTCGGCGGGATTTGCGGGCCATATCCCAATCGGCCCAGCATCTGGATCGTCTCGCCCGGTTTCGCCAGCAGCGCGTGAATGGCCTGGTAATGTTCTGCCATTTCGGGAAATTCCTGCAAGGCCTGACTGACCGGATGCAGCGAAAGGCCGAGCGAGGTCGTGGCAAGATTGAGGCGCAGCCATTGTCCACCGGCTGCTATCTGGTCGCTGCGGGTGTTTCCGGCTGACTTGAGCCAGACATAGGCTGGGGTTGCCAGCAGCATTTCCCTGTATATTTCCACGCCTTGCGTGAATGCCGAAGAATTTGGGTCCATCTGCGCCTCCCGCGTCAGGATGCCAAGAACGGACAAGGTTTCCAGAAACGGGCCACCCAGATCGATGCCATCCGGATTGGCGTTGATTTCAGCTTTGCCGATCCGGAACAGGTCGACGCTTTCCTTCATGGTTCGTGGCAGGTAGGTTTCGGTTTTCCACCTCCAGGTCGAAAAAGGTTGCGAAGGGTCTCGACCGTCCCGGTGTCCGTGACCGTCATCGCAAAGCCGGGCAGTTTTTCCAGCAGCGCCGGTTCCACCGGTTTGGGTGCAAACGGTTCCTTGCAGGAGCGCCGGTTGAGGACATGGACAAAAAGCGGGTCAGGCGTTGCACCCTCATTGAATGTCGCGATGGCGACAGGGCCGCTCTCTCCCTCGGGAAAGAGCTCGTACATGACAAGGTGACCGGTCTGGCTTGCAGCAATTTTCAGCAGTTCGAGAAAGCAACCCATGCCGATCGTCAATTGCCGGTCATAGGATCTCGGTTCTGGAAGGTTTCGGGTCGGGTCGCGGTAAATGACCACCTTGTCGTCTTGCGACAGGTCAACTTCCCACTGGCTGGCGATTGTGCGGATTGGGCGCGAGCAGGGGCGCCGAGCGCTTTCATGCGGAAGTCGTCGTAATTCCCGGCCAAGTGCCACGGTTCCAGCGCCTTGGACGGCGTGCGCGCATGCCGAGGAAAACGCCAATGCCGCTTGCTGCAACAATCGTTCCGCCACCGATGATCTTCCGGAAATTCCGTCTGTCTCGTTTCATGTCGGTCTCCATATAATACGATATCATACTATAGTTCGATGTCGTATTATATTCAAGGGAGCCATCCCCTTTACCTCGCAGCGCTTCACTATATCGCGGCCATCCGATCAACCACCCGCGTTCGTATGCGGGACTGGATAGGAGCAAGTGCTTATGTCCTCTATCTCCCTCACATTCCCCGATGGTTCCGTTCGCCAGTATGCTGCTGGCATTAGCGGCGGCTTGAAATTGCCGAATCCATCGCCAAATCCCTTGCCAAGAAATCCGTGGCCTATGCCCTTGATGGCGAATTGCGCGATCTCGCAGAGCCGGTCGAGCGCGATGGCAAACTGGAACTCGTAACCCGCGATGATCCGCGTGCGCTGGAGTTGATCGGCACGACTGCGCCCATGTGCTCGCCGAAGCAGTGCAGGAAATCTGGCCCGGCACGCAGGTGACCATCGGTCCGGTCATCGAGAACAGCTTCTACTACGACTTTGCCCGCAACGAGCCGTTCACGCCCGAAGACCTTCCCGTCATCGAGAAGAAGATGAAGGGGAGATCATCGCGCGCAACAAACCCTTCACCAAGGAAGTGTGGGCAAACGAGGCAAAGGCTTTCTTTGCTGCCAAGGGCGAGAAATTACAAGGTCGAACTGGTTGACGCCATTCCCGAGGACCAGACGCTGAAGATCTACAAGCAGGGTGAATGGACCGACCTCTGCCGTGGCCCGCACATGCGCCACCGGCGATATCGGCTCGGCCTTCAAGCTGATGCATGTCGCTGGTGCCTATTGGCGCGGCGACAGCAACAACGCCATGCTGACGCGCATATATGGCACTGCCTGGAAAAACCAGGAGGAACTCGACGCTTATATTCATATGCGCGAGGAAGCGGAGAAGCGCGACCACCGCAAGCTCGGCCGTGAGATGGACCTGTTCCATTTCGAGGAAGAAGGACCCGGTGTCGTGTTCTGGCATTCGCGCGGCTGGCGTCTGTTCCAGACCCTCGTCATCCTGCGTCGCCGCCTTGATGGCACCTGAAGAGGTCAACGCGCCACAAATCCTCGACAAGAGCCTGTGGGAGACGTCAGGTCACTGGGGCTGGTACCAGGAAAACATGTTTGCGGTGAAATCAGCGCATGCCTTCACCCATCCCGACGACGAGGAAGCTGACCACCGCGTCTTCGCCATCAAGCCGATGAACTGCCCCGGCCATGTGCAGATTTTCAAGCACGGCCTGAAAGCTATCGCGACCTGCCGGTTCACTGGCCGGAATTCGGCAATGTGCACCGCTATGACCGTCAGGGGCGCTCCATGGGCTGATGCGGGTGCGCGGCTTCACGCAGGATGATGCGCATGTGTTCTGCACCGAGGACCAGATGGCGTCCGAGTGCCTGCGCATCAATGACCTCATCCTGTCCGGTTTACAAGGATTTCGGCTTTGACGAGATCACGGTCCTGCTCTCGGCCAAAGCGCGTCGGCTCCGATGCTTCTTGGGATCATGCCGAGGAAGTGATGATAGGCGTTCTCCAGCAGATCGAGGAGCAATCCGGCGGCAAGATCAAGACCGGCATCAATCCGGGCGAGGGGGCGTTTTACGGACCGAAGTTCGAATACCAGCTCAAGGATGCCATTGGCCGTACCTGGCAGTGCGGAACGACGCAGGTCGACTTCAACCTGCCGGAGCGGTTTGGCGCATTCTATATCGACAACAATTTCAAGCAGCCGGTGATGATCCATCGCGCGATCTGCGGATCAATGGAGAGCCTTTTCTGGGCATCCTGATCGAAAACTATGCCGGCCATTTCCACTCTGGATGGCTCCATCACAGGTCGTGGTGGCAACCATCACGTCGGATGCCGAGCCCTATGCGGATGAGGTGGTTGCCAAGTTGCGCCGCGCTGGTCTTCAGGCCGTTGCCGACAAGCGCAACGAGAAGATCAACTACAAGGTACGCGAACATTCGCTGGCCAAGGTTCCCGAAATCGTCCTTGTTGCCGAACTCGGAATCGGCAGAGGGCACCGTTTCGATGCGCAGGCTCGGCTCGCCCAACCAGACTTCGATGACGCTCGACGAGGCAATTGCCCAACTCTCCTCTGAAGCAACGCCGCCTGATATTCGTCGCAAGGCGTAAAGCTTTTTGATCCAGGACTGGGCAGCGGAAATTTCTGCTGCCCGCCACTTCTCATTGTCCACAGATCGGAACAAAAGCCACAGGCAAAACGCAAATTCTGCCGAGGATACATATTCCTGTGCTGGTTGGAATATCCACCATTTTCGGGGCCAGAAACCGAGTGGTGCAACAATGTAGATTATTCCCGCGAGTCCGATCAGCAATCCGAGAAATGTCGGGAAAAACGTCGCTCGCATCCAGCAGATAACCTGTGAAAAAGACTGCGCGATTCGAAGAGCAACAATCCCAGATCATATCCGCTGGCATGCGCTGCTTTTAATGCGGCCAATCAGTTGAAGTCTGCGGGTAGTCCTGGACCCACAAGGAGTGCCAGTGCCGGTGAAGTTCCATCAGGCTAACAGCAATGATCACCGCACAGGCGAAGCGGAACGCCAGTGCCAATCCTGATACAATCACGTAACCGGCTTCAGAAATAGAAACAGCAATACGCCAAGCAGAATGTCAAAAACTGCCATTACCGCATCGACGATGATGCCCATCCGGAACAGGCCCTGTGATGCGAGAATATTGGTTGCGGTCAGACCGGCATCGTCGTGATGAATCAAGGTTTGGCGGATTGCCAATTCCCCTGTCAGTCCCAAGACAATGATTGCAAGATAGGAGAAGCCCGCCAGTCTTGCAGTCAGATCCGGTCTGAAATCCTTTTGCACTGCCTCATACTCCGGTTTTCCGGCCAGTTTTGATGCCCTCTCTGATCTGGCAAGGTTCACGTTTTCAAGTTTCTACCAAGGCGGGGACGGCGTCAAATCAGTCATGGGATTGTCACGAAAATTCTGGTATGAACACAAACCTTCGCCTTTCCCGGTTAGACTCACCTTGGAATTGCCACAGTGACACACAAACGACCATTTGCCCGTCAAGGACCAATGCAAGAATGCTGAAGAAGCAGGTACGTTTTCCAGAACTTTCCTATCGCAATCCGGCAGACCCGAAATTCAAGCAATGGGTCATTCGAAGGGTCGAAAAACTCTCCGGTCGCGATTGTTCGCGGAACTTTATGACATTTGGCGCAGTCAGATCGTTGGTCATTCCAGCCGCGTCATGGGTGACATGCTGCAACCAGTCAATATCGGCCTCAATGTTCACGGTGAGCAATGGCCACCCAAGGACTTGCCGGACACGCCGTTGGTGATTGTAGCCAACCATCCATTCGGCATTGGCGACGGCGTACAATCCTGTCCCTTGCCGAACAATTGGGCCGCCCGTTCAAGGTGATGATCAACAAGGACCTGCTCAAGGTTCCCGAAATCCGTCCTATTCCTTGCCAATCAATTTTGATGAATCGCGCGAAGCGATGCAGATGAACCTTGAAACCCGCAAGGAGGCAGTCCGCCTCCTCAAGGAAGGTGTCACCATCGTCGTGTTCCCCGCAGGCGGCGTTGCCACAGCACCAAGGGGATCGGCCGAGCCGAGGACCTGCCCTGGGAAAATGTTTCCTGCCAGAATGATCCAGAGGCCGCTGGCGCATCGGTCGTGCCGGTTTACTTCGAGGGCCAGAATGGGCGATTTGTTTTCACCTGGTCAGCAAGGTCGCTGACGGTGCGCTTGTCGCTGATGATCCGCGAATTTCGTCGTCTGGCTGGCAAGGTAATTTACCGCCCATATCGGGCCGCTCATTCCCGCCGAGGCACTCAATGCCATTCGGGACCGCAAGGAGCTGACCGATTACCTGTTCAACGCAGTGTTTTCGATGCAGGCGAATGCCAAGTCGTTCACCGGCACCTATGCCAAGCCGAAAATTGCGGCCTGATCGACCATTCGGATTGTTTCACTCTGCCGGCACTTCGACATCGCGGTTCACGCCTGAATTCCACGGTGAATTCTCGCGAATAGATCTTGTCGGCATTCTTTGCGATTGCCGAATAGGTCCCCTCGCTGAGCACGAAGGCGGAAATGCGCTGTTGCTTTCCGTGATCACGTCGCCGGATTCGGTGAGGATCGACCAGGCCGTATTGGCGATAGCGTCGCCACCGGCGGTCTTGACCAACTTGAACGTGATGCGCGCAGCGCGGTGCACAATCGTCGCCTTGGTCACCTTGCCCGCCTCGACCATGAAGTCGGCACGGACCTCGGCATTCAGTCGGCCATATTGCGAAACCACATGATAAGTGCCGGCATGAAACGGAACAATTTCATTTGACTTGATGTTGCGCGCAACAAGTTGGCGCTCTCCACGCTCGTCCTGCTCCTTCGAATAGACATCAAATCGCAACAATGCGGAAGGTATGCGCGCGTCATTCGAGGCAACCGCATTCAATTGCAGACCACCGGCATTGAGGGTGAATGTCTCCGTTTCCGGCGTTTCACCCACCGTGATGCGCCGCACCGCCCCGGCATACCCAAAGGCGGCATGTACATAATAGTCACCCGGCGTGATGTCGAAGGCCTTCACCCCACCAGTCGCCTGCGCCAGCATTGGCAGTTTTCCGTCTTCCCCGACCTTGGTTGCAAAGATCCGCCATTCGACGCCATCCATCAGCGCCTCACTGGTATCCGTCATCCGCGCTTCCAGCGTTACACGCGTGACATTGCCAGCACTTCCAGATTGCGCCAGCGCCGTGCCTTGCAGGCCAAGCAGGACCATGACAACAAGTGCAAGGAGCCCGGTGACTACATGCTCGATCCTGAAGGCAGCGAATTGAATTCGAAGGGAATTGTATTTCAACAACTGGACATTCCGCTGGCTGCATGGCAGGCGAGGGTGGATAGACTGTAACGCCGTTCAAGCCTGATTTGTCGGCATTTTCAAGGCGTATCTTGGCAAGCCGTTTTTCAAGATGCATCAGAATGAACATTGCAACCGCCAAAGTCACGGGAAAATCGTCATGGATAGCTCAACCTCCCCCAGTCCGGCCGTTCTGGAGTTCATGCGGAGCAGGCGCTCCGTCCCTGCCAAGACAATGGCCGGACCTGGCCCCGACGACGCCGCCATAGCCGACATGATTGCCATCGCTTCCCGCGTGCCCGATCACGGGAAGATAGCGCCATGGCGTTTCATTCGCTATTCGACAGCAGCTGCCATCCGCCTTGGTGCAGTGATTGAAGCACGCGCCCTCGAACTCGACCCGGCGCTTGGTGAGGAACAGCGCCAGGTCGAGCGTACCCGCCTGTCGCGTGTTCCGGTCGTGATTGCTGTTGCCAGCCATGTTGTTGACCATCCCAAGGTGCCGCGCTGGGAACAGGAGCTTTCTGCAGGAGCCGCCTGCATGAACCTTCTGATTGCAGCCAATGCGCATGGTTTTGATGCTCAATGGCTGACTGAATGGATCGCATTTGACGAGGCCCTCCATGCCCCGCTCGGTCTGGCAGAGGGCGAGCGGATTGCCGGCTTCATCTATATCGGCACCAGAACCATGCCCAAGACCGAGCGCGACAGGCCTTCGCTGGACGCCATCTTCTCAACCATGGATGCTTGATCATGTTCTATGACACCGAAACCCGCGCCCATGGTCTGCCGCATGACCCGTTCAAGGCCATAGTAGCGCCACGCCCGATCGGCTGGATATCCACGCTTTCCGCTGATGGCGTCGCCAATCTTGCGCCCTACAGCTATTTCAATGCCATTTCGTCCCGGCCGGACCTCATCCTGTTTTCATCGGAGGGGGACAAGGATTCGGTGCGCAATGCCCGCGCCACCGGGGAATTCGTTGCCAATCATGTCAGTGCAAGGGTCGCGGAGGCGATGAATGCGAGCTCGATTCCTGCACCCGCCGGTGTCAGCGAATTCGATCATTGCAACATTGCCGCAGCCGCATCGCGGCTGGTGCACCCGCCAAGGGTCGCCGATGCCTATGCCGCACTGGAATGCAAGGTCACGGAAATACTGGAGCCGGTAGGTATTGACGGAAATCCCGCTGGTGTCTTTGTCGTCATTGGCCAGGTTGTCGGTGTCCATATTGACGACGCGGTAATCCGCAATGGCCGTTTCGATGTGTCTCTGGCGCAGCCGGTATCACGGCTTGGCTATCTGGATTTCGATGGCCCCGACGGACTGTTCTCCATGGTCCGACCCGACTGGAAGGGCTGACGAGGCCTTCCCTGCCTCTCCCGCGAGGGGCGTAAAGTTAATTTTCATGGTGAACCGAACGTTAATCCTTTCTGCCGCATAGTCGAGCCAGTTTGAAGTTGCCGCCTTTTCAGCGGCATGGCTTTGCAGAGTAGAGTAGATGATTATCGAGCGTTTTCTGACTTGGTTTGACACCGCGCCACAGGCCGAAAAGGCAGCTGCTACCAGTGCATTGGCGCGGGCATATCTCCTTTCTCCAATGGAGGAGGAAGAAGCTGGACTTGCAGAGGCTGCCATGACTGTTGTTCTTGACGATGACTGCGCAGAAGTGAGAATGGCTCTTGCCGATGCACTGGCCGACAGTGAACAGGCTCCCCGCCATATCATCATGGCGCTTGCCGCCGACAGCGTTGCCATATCATCGCTTGTGCTTTCGCGTTCACCCCTGCTGCTGGATGCCGAATTGATGGATATTGCGGCCACCGGTGCCTGCGAACAGCAATTTGCGGTTGCTTCCCGCTATATGCCGTCGCAGGCCGTCTGCGACGCCATCGCTACCCATTCACAAGCCCGCGCCTGCGTTGAACTGCTTTGCAACGAGACAGCCGATATTTCCCTGGTCGCCCTCAATACTCTGGCAGAGCGGTTTGGCGACAATGCCGATATTCGCGGTTTGCTGATCCGTCGGCCCAATCTGTTGCCGCGCACGCGCGTGCTGTTGCTGGAAAAACTGTCGATTGCCTATGGCGACGAAGCTGAGCGCGCCGAGGGTATGAGCCCGGTCCGCAAGGAGCAGTTGATCCGTGAAACCTGCGAAAAGGCAACCATCACTTATGCCGCCCAGGCGCATGAGGATGATCTTCGCGAAATCGTTGAGACACTCGTCAATTCTGGGCGCATGAATGCTGCCTTCCTGCTGCGCTCGATCTGCATGGGCAATATCGCACTGTTTGCTGCTGCACTCGCGCATCTTGCCGACATGCCGACCCAGCGCGTTGAAGCAGTGCTGGCCGAAAGCAGGGCAGGTGCCTTTCGTGCACTTTATTCAAAGGCTGAACTGCCATTGTCCGCATTTTCGGTGTTCTCCTCGGCGGTCGAAACGGCGCTCGCTATTGGCTACCCATGACGAGGTGGATCCTGCCCGCTTGCCCTATCTTGTGACGCGCGAAGTGCTGAAGACTTATCATCCTGACAGCGACGGGCAGGTTGACGCCTTGCTGGTCCTGTTGCGGAGACTGGCCGCAGAGGCAGCGCGCGAAAACGCCCGTGCCGAAGTGGTTCGCATTACCCGTGAGGTGCGAGAACGCGAGATGGTTCTGTTGACCGCACCGCAGGAAGGAACCGGCAATCGAAATCGATCCGGAAACTCTGGCAGACTTTGCCCTCCATTTTGCCGATGAGATCATTGGCCTCGAGGAAGAATTGTTGGGCGTGGACGCAGACTTGAACGAGCTTGACGCCGCCATTTGGGAAGGCTCAATCGATGCCGAGCGTTTCGAGCAGGAAATTGGCGAGATGCTGTTGGAGGACGGCATTCTCGATGATCGAGCCCTCCATCCGGTTGATCCTGACCTCGCGGCCAATGATGACCTGCCAAGGGTCGAACACCCGAACATTGTCGGTTCTGACATGAAGCCTTCGCTACCCGTTTCCGTACTGATGGAAATGGCGCGCGCGAGGCTGAAGCCGCAGCTTGATGCACTTGATGCCGCAGGCCAAGACCAGCGTGCTGCCTAGTATCAGGACTCATTGATTGATCCAGCAGATGAGCGTAGCGGCAATGCAGATGGCTGAAATAAAGATGTATTTGAAGTGATCGTATCTGGTTGCGATGCGTCCCTAGCCCGTCAGCTTTGCGAACATGTCTTCTATTTTGTGGCGCTGCCTGATCAAAGGCCTGCGCGGCCCGCGTGATACGGTGGTCCCCGCATGACCGGATCGGCATTCACAGACCTTAGAGCAAGTTTCGATCAGATTGAATCGTTTGACCGACGGTATCTTGTGTTTCTGGCCAGGAGCGCGGATCGCTGTGGTGTGATCACCACAAGAGCTGCGCGACGCTGTCCAGAACGCAAGAGACCAAGGTGAAACGGTTTGATTTTTACTGTTACTTCAGATGCTTGGCCCGTTCCGTCTTGAAGGTCTTCTCCGCGCGAGCAGCATCGAAATCCTCAATCGATACTCATATCGATCTGCGGTGTTCTCCTCGCTCACACGAAAAATCCACTTCACCAAACTGATCCAATCAGTTCGAAATTTGCTCTAAGCGCCGTTGCGGCGATAGGCTCAGTACGTCCGGATATCTGCACAAATGTTTCCAGATCGGGCCTTGCTCCTGATTTCCGCACCTCAGCCCACCGAAACGGATCAATCAAGCGCCGCTATCGCGTCGACCACACTTGATCGAGGGTGATCATCGCGCTTACACTGGCAAGATCAAATGAAGAGGAAATCCAAGATCCTATCTCTTCAGTATTATCCAAGCTGGATCGTAGTGAAAATGGTCAGAATTTAGTAAGGTGATGAAATTTTTGAATGTTGGAACGCATGGTATTTATGATAGTCATGCTCGCCGTACTCTGTATATTTAATTTAATTGTAATACTGGCCGTTTTAAATTTGACATTGGTCGCTCTCCCACAATATATTTTTTGGGATTCGAAAAACACATATACTTGATCAGCTGGAGTGGAATCGTGGGCATCCTATGGTTGCTGACGCCATTATTCCACCGCATAAATGGCGATGTGGCATTTTTTATTTTATATTTACGGCATGGTTTGGCTTTGTTGTTCAAGGATATATCACCGGTTCATCGCTCGGAAGTCATTATTACCTACTAATGTCTCCTTTGTCTATTCTCTATTTCTCTTCACGCCGTTGGAAAATTGCTTTTTGTGCACTGTCTTTGGACTAAGCTGGCGTTTACATTGTGCAGTTTATTTTTCCGGCTGTATCATTTGAGCCTGTTCCTTATGAAAGTGGAATTGCAAAACAGAAAATATCACTTTTTGGTTCGTCTGTACTTATTTTCGGTGCATTATATTATGCATTACGCTTGGCGGAACATGCTGAGGATAAGCTAGCCATAGAATACGAGCGTTCGGAATTCCTGCTCCAAAACCTGATGCCGGGATCAGTTGCAGCTCCGGCTCAAGGACAGGCCCAACGAGATCATCGCGGATTCCTTCGATTCAGTGACAATCCTGTTTGCTGACATTGTGGGCTTTACGCCCCGGGCAAACCGCTTCACCCCTGCCGAGGTCGTTCAGTTTCTCAACCGGATTTTCAGTGAGTTCGACAAGCTGGCAGAGAAACACCGGCTGGAAAAAATCAAGACGATCGGTGATGCCTATATGGTCGCTGGTGGCCTGCCTGATCCAAGGGCTGGACATGCCGATGCTGTTGCCGAGATGGCTCTGGATATGCGGAACGTGACAGAGGAACTGTCGGACGAACTTGGAGAACGGATCGAGGTCCGGATCGGCATTCACACGGGACCGGCAGTGGCAGGTGTCATCGGAACCCGGAAGATGTTCTATGACGTTTGGGGCGATACAGTGAACACCGCCTCTCGCATGGAGAGCCATGGCAGTGCAGGACGGATACAGGTCACCTCAGAGGCGTACGAACAGCTGCAGGATCGTTACCGGTTTGAACCACGTGGCACGGTTGATGTGAAGGGCAAGGGTGAGATGGAGTTGTACTATTTGCTCGAGCGACAAAGCTAGCTGCACAACCAACTATCTGCAGCTGGCACTTTTTTGCATTCGTTCGGTGTCGCTGACACAACATATCGGATCATCGTTGATGTCCACCTTTCCATTCAGAAACCGTCGATAGACGTCGTTCGACTGGTCCAGAATTAATGGATCCTGACCCTAATACTGGAACTGCTCTGCCGGATTCGTTCATCCCGAGGAATGGTCGCGGTCGAAGAGAATAATGCCTTTTGACTTGGCATCCTGGTGCACCTTCACACGGCGGACCGACTTTATCTCGGTGTGGTCGGCTACCGCATTGACCGGCCGCTTGTCCACATCCAGTACATCGATGACTACCTCGGACGTGTTTGGAATGAGCGCACCGCGCCATCGCCTCGGTCGAAACGGACTGACCGGTGTCAAAGCCAGCAGCGGCGCTTCGAGCGGCAGGATCGGGCCATGTGCTGATAGATTGTAAGCCGTCGACCCGGCCGGAGTTGCCACCAATACGCCATCACAAATCAGCGGGTTCAGCCGCATCTTGCCGTCAATGCTGATCGAAAGACTGGCTGCCTGGTAGGACTGGCGCAGCATCGAAACTTCATTGATCGCCTGGGCCTTGTGGATTTCGCCATGAATATCCTCCGCTTCCATTTCCAGCGGGCGGATATGGCTCCTTGTCGCGGTTTCGAGCCGCGCTTCCAGGTCATCCTCGCCATATTCGTTCATCAGGAAGCCGACGGTACCCTTGTTCATGCCGTAGATCGGGATTCCCGAATTCATGTAGGCATGTTGGGTGGCGAGCATGAAACCATCGCCGCCCAGTGCAACAATGTGACTGGCCCTGGATGGATCGCAATTGCCATAACGTTTTGCAAGTCGCTCCAGCGCGGTTTGCGCATCGACTGCATTGCTTGCGACAAAGGCGATTCTGGTTTCCATGCCGACCCCGGTCGCATTGGTTTCATTGAGGCGTGAAGCTAGCGCGTCATGCCTTGCACACGCAAGCTGCGATATGCCGTTCTATCGGGCGCCAATGATACAAATTCACGCCTTGTGTTTACCATTTGTTTATCATGCGGGAGCAGAATCAGCGGGCATGACACTTGCCGCATGCATTTTGTTTCGCCGCGGGCGAAACTGACGGCGGTGAGCTCACCAGTTCTGAGTAGAGGAAGAGCCATGATCAGACCAGCCA
>JAWKWN010000053.1:0-15441 GCA_041397505.1 Nitratireductor sp. | reverse complement strand
GCCACGCGCTGAGAAATCGAAAGGCTCGAAGAACGCAAATCACGGCCGATGAAAACTTCGCTTCCCATGTTCACATGGTTGCCATCCCGCAACATCCGGCAAAACGCAAAGGTCCAGTCAAAGGCAGGCTCGCCATCAAGCAGCGACACAAGCCCGCGCAAGCCAGAAGTGCCAAATTTCAGATCCTCCGCGCTCACCCTGTTCTCCCTGCAAGCCATTCGGTCGCCCCGGTGGGAATGCCGTAACGTAATGTCACCCAAAAGGAAAGACGGGAGAGGCACCAATTCAACACAGATGGACCGGGTTCAAGCGGATTTTCTGGCCTCCTCCATCTCGGCAAATGTCTTTTTGACAATCGCGATTGCATGATTGGCGGCGGGAACGCCAGCATAGATTGCGACATGCAGCAATGCTTCGCAGATATCCTCACGGGTGGCACCCGTATTGGCAGTGGCGCGCACATGCATGGCAACTTCATTGTCGTGGCCAAGGGCGGCGAGCAAGGCGATGGTCACGATGGAGCGCTCACGCAGGGTGAAATGCGGGCGCGCCCAGACATGGCCCCATGCAGCGTCGGTTATCATTGCCTGGAAGGGAGCGTCGAACCCGGTCTTGGCGGCTTCGGCGCGGTCGACATGGGCGTCGCCCAACACCTTGCGCCGGATTTTCATGCCGCGCCGGGTCAATTCGGATTGCGTCATTGTCCTGCCCTTCCCTGTTGCCATTGCGCGAAGCCTGCCCGCGGGCAATGCCTGCTGCCTGTTACCACTTTCAGGCTGCAATGAACAACGCCAATGTGGCGCTGAAACAGGCGCTGCAGTGGCGGGGAAGACCATGACGAGGAGGGTTGAGCGCGGCGCAAGGCCGCCTATGTTCCGGCATGTGATTTCTTCCCGGAACAGACAGGATACCGAATGCGTTTTGATGGAACCGATGCCTATGTTGCCGCCTCAGACCTGACGATTGCGGTCAATGCCGCGATTGCGCTGGAACGGCCGCTGCTGGTGAAAGGGGAACCAGGTACCGGCAAGACCGAACTTGCACGGCAGGTGGCGGCGGCGCTCGATCTCAAGCTGATCGAATGGCACGTCAAATCCACCACCAAGGCGCAACAGGGCTTGTATGAATATGACGCGGTGAGCCGGTTGCGCGACAGCCAGCTTGGCGACGAGCGGGTGCATGATGTCAGGAATTACATTCGCAAGGGCAAATTGTGGGAGGCTTTCGAGGCAGGCGAGAAGCTCGTGCTGCTGATCGACGAGATCGACAAGGCGGATATCGAATTCCCCAATGATCTGTTGCAGGAACTCGACCGTATGGAGTTCCATGTCTATGAAACCAATGAGACGGTGAAGGCCCGTCATCGGCCCATCGTCATCATTACCTCCAACAATGAAAAGGAACTGCCGGACGCCTTCCTGCGGCGCTGTTTCTTCCACTATATCCGCTTTCCGGAAATGGAAGTTCTGGAGCAGATTGTCGACGTCCATTATCCGGGCATCCGCAAGAACCTGGTGCGCGCCGCACTTACCCAGTTTTATGAAATCCGGGAAACGCCGGGGCTGAAAAAGAAGCCGTCCACCTCAGAGGCGCTGGACTGGATCCGCCTGCTGGTCAGCGACAACATGGAGCCGGAAGATCTGCGCAGCGATCCGAAGAACATGCTGCCGAAACTGCATGGGGCATTGCTGAAGAACGAGCAGGATGTTCACCTGTTCGAGCGGCTGGCGTTTCTGGCGCGGCAAAGGGGTCAGTGAGGCCAAAGACCGGATTGTTCTACAATCTTGATTTTTGTACCACATGAATTGTTTTTGTGGTACAACTTGCACCACAGAACCGGAAATTGTGGTACATGATTCAAACGCATTCCGTGATAGCCCACAGCGCCTATATCGATCTTTTGCGCCTGCTGAAGGACGAGGAGGCTGGTGAAATACGCGGCAAGCCAATGCGCCTGCAAAGGGGCAACCGCCAGTACTGGTATGACAATTTCCGTGTCGGCAACCAGACCATCAAACGCTATCTGGGAGAAGACAGCGAAGAGTTGCGGAAGCAGATTTCAGCAGCCAATGCAAATCAGGAAAGTGAGAAGAAGAGAAGAGAACGAAGAAGTTACCTGATCCGTCTCCTGCGGACCGAAGGCATCAAGCCAATCGAGAGGAACTTCGGCAGCCTGCTTTCCGCGCTTGCAGACGCCGGAGCATTCAGGCTTGGTGGCACACTTGTGGGAACATTGGCTTTCCGACTGTATGAAGGAGAGCTGGGCGTCAGAATGCCAATGGAGGAAATTGCCCAGACTGATGATGTGGATATCGCAAGTTTTGAGCGGCTGTCCATTGCGCTCGCCGATATTGAACAAATTAACGCCAACCAGGTCCTGCGCAATTTCGACTTCGATCCCCTCCCCGCCCTCGATCATAATGCAAGTTGGCGCTGGAAACAGGCCGATACCCAAACCCTGGTCGAGTTCCTGACCCCTTCCTTCGACGCAGAGGAAGGAATTCGCCCGTTGCCGGCGCTTGGTGTTAACGCGCAGGCGCTGCATTTTCTCAACTTCCTGATTGCCGAACCGATCAAGGCCGCAGTTCCCTACCGGTCCGGCGTACTGGTGCAGATACCAACTCCCGAACGCTTCGCGGTGCACAAGCTTATTGTTGCTGACAAATTTCAGTCTGGGCGCAAGCGTGGTCCTGATGCCCTGAAGTCGGTAAAGGACCGGCGCCAAGCTGCTTTCCTGATTGAGGTACTTGCCGAGGACAGGCCTGACGAGTTGCGCGAGGCATGGGAGGATGCACGGGAGCGGGGGCCGAAATGGCGTGAACGGCTCGATCGCAGCCTTGCGCGCATGCCCGAGACTGCAAAGCTTCTGGCAACGCTTTGAATTGCTTGCCTGATTGTCCAACATGGGCATACTACTTCTTGGGGAGGAACATCATGAACAAGCAGAGCCGACGTTCAATGCCTATCCGTCGCGGTGGCAGGCTGCTACCGAGGATGAGGCGCGCCTTGCCACTTGTATTGGCACTCATAGCATCATGGGCATGCGTTTTGGTGGCTCATGCCGATGAAGTGGACCTCTCCGGCAAGTCAGTTGTTTTTTCTGCCGCGTACAAGCGAGGTGGGTTCGGTGCGTATTATGGATGGTCAGAAACGAAGGCCGGTATCTACTTCGCGAAGGATGGGACGATTTTCGCTTTCGACAACCATTTCTACAAGACATCCCGGGAAGGCACCATCATCGGCAATGCCGGAACTTCGGGCACATCTAATGTCTTCCTGACCGGGGAAGCCCATACGGTTGAGCGTCGCGGCAACCTTCTGCGCCTGGTTATTCGGCAGAAGTCAGCTTTGACCGGGAACTTCGAAACAACCTACATCGTCCAACTGTCGGGTGAGCAGGAGTGTACCGTCAGGGCCTTCAAGATTGAGGGGCGAGCCGTCAAGAACTCGCAATTCAGGATAGGGAATTGCCACATTGCCAACGGCAAGGCGGATTTCTAACGTTGAAACCAAACTGGGAGAAACCCCATGACTTCCCTGGCTACACGCGAATGGGTGCCCGCACATTGCGAAACGCATATCCAGGAAATCGCAGCGACAACGGCCAATGCATCCAGTTTCGATACTGCATCGCGGCTTGATGCGCTGATCGCGCGCAACCGCGAAATCCATGAGCGCGATTGCTTCAACCTCAACCCCGCCACCAATGTGATGAACCCGAAAGCCGAGGCAGCACTGGCGTCGGGGATCGGTTCGCGGCCATCGCTCGGCTATCCCGGTGACAAATACGAAATGGGGCTGGAAGCCATCGAAGAGATCGAGGTGATTGCAGCAGAACTTGCAGGCGAAATCTTCAAAGCACGATATGCCGAGATCCGCGTTGCCTCCGGCGCCATGGCCAATCTCTACGGCTTCATGGCAACCTGCAAACCTGGTGACGCAATCATTGCGCCGCCTGCGTCCATTGGCGGGCATGTGACCCATCACAATGCCGGATGTGCCGGGCTTTACGGCCTGACCATCCATGAAGCGCCGGTCAATGCGGATGGCTTTACAATTGATCTTGACGGATTGCGCAAGCTGGCGCGCGAAGTGCAGCCAAAGCTCATTACGGTTGGTGGCAGCCTCAATCTGTTTGCGCATCCCGTTAGCGACATTCGGGCGATTGCCGATATGGTGGGTGCGAAGGTGATGTTTGACGCCGCCCACCAGTGCGGAATCATTGCGGGTGGCAAATGGCCGAACCCGCTCGATGAAGGTGCGCATTTCATGACCATGAGCACCTACAAGAGCCTTGGCGGACCAGCAGGTGGTTTGATCGTCAGCAATGATGCAGCAATTGCAGAACGGCTGGATGCCATTGCATTTCCAGGACTTACCGCAAATTTTGATGCAGCAAAATCTGCAGCATTGGCAATAACGCTGCTCGACTGGCGCGAATATGGCGAGGCTTATGCGACGCAGATGGTGGCAGTTTCAAAGGCGCTTGCGCATGCCCTGGCAGCGGAAGGCTTGGCGGTTCATGCTGCGCAGCATGGTTTCACGCAATCGCACCAGTTCGCAATCGAAGCTGCCTCGCTTGGCGGCGGGCAGACCGCATCGAAGAAGCTGCGCAAGGCTGGCTTCCTGGCCTGTGGCATCGGATTGCCGATTGCTGCCGTCAGGGGTGATCTAAATGGCTTGCGCATTGGCACGCCCGAACTGGTGCGCTGGGGGATGACACCCGCAGATGCGCCGCGCATGGCAGCACTCATCGCTCGTGCACTCAAGTCCAATGCGCCGTCGGACCTTGCTGGCGAAGTCAGCGAATGGCGCCAGAGCTTCAACCGGTTGCACTATATCCGGCAATGAAAAAATGCGGCCAGCCCCGATGGGACTGGCCGCACTTTTGGCCGCAGATCATGCTGCTCAGAGCGTGATGCGGTATTTGGCGAAACCGCCTTCGCCCTCGCCTGCGGGTTCGATTTTCACGCCCTTGACGTCGCCTGCGAAATCCTTGCCCTTCGGCCCGGTTTCGAAAATGACGCTGGTGCCCGGCATCGGCGCAAAGCCCCAATTACCGTCTGCGGACGGGTTGATCGTGCCTTGGTCGACAATGTAGCGAACGATCACGTCGCGGTTGGTGTCAGGTGCAGAAAGCACGATCACCTTGTCATTGATGCCCGGGAAATTGCCGCCACCGCCAGCGCGGTAATTGTTGGTGGCAACGATGAATTTCTGCGCCGGGTCAATCGGCTTGCCGTCAAACACAAGATCGACAATGCGGCTTGAGGCGGCATCGGCAACCTCGCCCTTCGAGGTATATTTCGCAGGCTTCGACAGGTCGATCTTGTAGGTCACACCGTCGATGACATCGAAATTATAGGACGGGAAATCCGGATTGATCAGCGGCTGGTCAGCCTTGCCGGGCTCGACCATGTTGAAAATGCCAGCCGACATTTCAAGCCATTCTTTCACGGTTGCACCATCGATGAGAACCGCGCGCACGGTGTTGGGATAGAGGTAGAGATCGGCAACATTCTTGATCGCGACTGACCCTGCGGGAACATCGGTATAGTAATCCGGACCACCGCGCCCGCCGGCCTTGAAGGGCGCCGCTGCGGAAAGCACCGGCAGGTCCTTGTATTGGCCGTCCTTGAGCAGGTCGGAAACATACCAGACCTGGGCCTTGCTGACGATCTGGACAGATGGATCATCAGCAACCAGCGCAAAATAGGAATATAGCGGCGCTGAAGTCTTGCCGACGGGGGTGCGGACATATTCGAGCGTCTTCTTGTGCTCTTCATCAACGGCGGCTTCAACGGCTGCCAGGTTTTCGACAAGCGGGTTCACCTTGCGCTCGACGCGCTCGTAGATCGGCCGCGTCTCGACTGTGGAATCCACCACCTTCCAGCTGTTGCCATCGCGTTCGATCATGAGATCGATCAGGCCCATATGCGAACCCCCGAAGCCGCCCTGCACGGCGGGTTTGCCCATCAGCGTGCCTTTGGTGGCATCGACCCCGGCAAGACCTTCGAAGGACTTGCCCGGGAACACCAGATGCTGGTGACCGGTGAAGATCGCATCAATGCCGTCCACGCCAGCCAGGAAAAGCGAGGCGTTTTCCATCATATCGGTCTGGTTGGCATCAATGCCGGAATGAGACAGCGCAATGACAATGTCGGCGCCGTCTTCCTTCATCTGCGGCACCCAGGCCTTTGCCGTTTCAACGATGTCGCGGGTGAGCACATTGCCCGCAAGGTTCTTCGAATCCCAGACCATGATCTGTGGTGGCACAAAACCGATGAAGCCGACGCGGATCACCTGTTCCTTGCCTTCGCCGTCCGTGACCTTCTTGTCGATGATGACATAGGGCTTGAGCCACAGCTTGTCGTCGCGCGGATTGGCGGCAAGCTCCGTGCCGCGAACGAGGTTGGCGCAGACCAGCGGGTAATTGGCACCGGAATTGACCTTGTCCATGAAGGAAAGGCCATAGTTGAATTCGTGGTTGCCGAGCGTGCCGCAATCATAGCCGAGCACGTTCATTGCCTTGATGACGGGATGGACATCGCCTTCTTTCATGCCGCGCTCATAGGCGATCCAGTCACCCATCGGATTGCCCTGGAGATAGTCGCCATTGTCGATCAGCATGGTGTTGGTGGCTTCCTTGCGGAAACCGTCGATCACCGAAGCGGTACGGGCAAGGCCCATCGTGTCGTTCGGCTTGTCGGCGTAATAATCATAGGGAAGCACCGCAACATGGATATCGGTGGTTTCCATGATGCGCAGATGGGCCTGGTTTGCAGCGGCTCGGGCCGAAAACGGGTGTAGCGCCACCAGCGCCGAAGACGCGGCAACGCCAGCGAGCAATGATCTGCGGGTAAGTGGAAGCGAATGGACGGAGTTTTTCATGATCCCGGTTCCTTCTTGAATGGCCTGTTTGATGGCCGACAGAAATGTGCAGCGAATTTCAGCCGCACACCACCAGAATCTTGCGACGGAAGCATGACGGCATGCACCACGATACTTGAATATCGCCAGTTTCGGCCATGCTTTATCCCGCCCCTTGCCATTGCCTCCCGTCTCGCCTATTTTCAGCTTGTGGTGATTTGGCCGGTCGGCTTGCAGCCACGTTAAACAACTTGCTAAAGGACCGATGGGAAGTGCAAATGCATTGTTCCAATGGACCGGCGGCAGGATTTGTCAGCCGGTTTTTGTTGGAGTGCATGCCATGCCTATCCGGATTCCCGATCTTTTGCCCGCGCGCGAAACCCTTATTCGCGAGGGTGTCTCGGTCATGGACGAGACACATGCAATACGACAGGACATTCGTCCGCTGCAGATTGGCCTCCTCAATCTGATGCCGAACAAGATCCGGACCGAAACGCAGATTGCCCGTCTGGTTGGTGCTTCACCATTGCAGGTGGAACTGACCCTTGTGCGCATCGGCAATCACCGCGCCAAGAACACGTCCGAAGATCATCTCATTGCCTTTTACAATACCTGGGAGGATATCCGCGACCGCAAGTTCGACGGCTTCATAATTACAGGCGCGCCGATTGAGACCCTGCCTTTCGAGGATGTTACGTATTGGGATGAACTGACGCAGATCCTCGACTGGACCCGCACGCATGTGCATTCGAGCTTCTTCATTTGCTGGGGAGCGATGGCAGCGATCAACCACTTTCATGGGGTACCCAAATACGATCTGGAAAAGAAGGCATTCGGTGTCTACCGCCACCGCAACCTGAAACCCGCCTCGCCCTGGCTCGCGGGCTTCTCGGATGACTTTTCCATTCCGGTATCGCGCTGGACCGAAGTCAGGTCGGCCGACATCCGCAAGGTGTCGCAGCTTGAAATCCTGATGGAATCGGATGTGACAGGTCCCTGCCTGATCCATGAGGAAGAGGGAAACCGGCTCTACATCTTCAACCACATCGAATATGATTCCACCTCGCTCAAGGAAGAGTATGACCGTGACGTTGCCGCGGGCACGCCGATCGAGGTGCCGCACAATTACTTCCCTGCCGACAACCCGGCCATGCCGCCGCAAAACCGCTGGCGCAGCCATGCTCATCTGCTGTTCGGAAACTGGATAAACCAGACTTACCAGACGACGGCTTTCGACGTGAACGATATCGGCAGGCAGCAACAGGCAGATTGACTATTTTAGCTATATTGCCTAAATTGGCTAAATAGAGCAGTCCTTCACAAGGAGCAAGGCAATGCGACATTTTACTGCCACGGAAGCCAAAAACAGGTTCGGGGAATTGCTGGATGAGGCAATGACAGAACCTGTTGTCATCGTGAAAAACGGGCGTGATATTGCCGTACTGATATCCAAGTCGGAATTTGACAGGCGCAACACCGGATCCGGCAAGCGTGAAATGGTCCGCAAATATCACGAAGAGAGCATGGTCGAATTCGAAGAGCTCTATCAAGAACTGGCTAAGTAAGGCGTTCTCCCCAGCATGACGCAGCACACGTATCTCGACATGGAAGACATACTCGAAATCCATGCTGCCCAGATAAAGCGCTTTGGTGGAGCTGGTGGAATTCGCGATGCCGGCATGATCGAGGCAGCATTGCAAAGGCCAATGTCTGGCTACTATCGTGACCTGATCGAGGAAGCTGCGGCCCTTTGGGAAAGTCTGACGATGAATCACGGATTCATTGACGGGAACAAGCGGGTCGGCTTCGCTGCGACATATGTTTTCCTGCGAATGAACGGATTGAAGATCAGCGCCACACCCTCCAATGCCACCCGGTTTGTCCTGGAAAGGCTGCAATCGGGTATGTTCACCAAGGACAATCTGGATGCCTGGTTGCGGGCCAACACCAAACCTGCTTGATTGAGCCTCATGTTCCTACCGTTCTTTCTCCAACTCAAGGCCGCCAAAATTCCCGTCACCCTGCGGGATATCTGACCCTGCTCGAAGCCATGGAAAAGAACCTCGTGCAGTTCGATGTCGAAGGGTTTTACTATCTGGCGCGATCAGCACTGGTGAAGGACGAGCGCCACCTCGACCGCTATGACCAGGTTTTCGCCCATGTCTTCAAGGGGCTTGAAGCCGTGTCGGGCGCGCCGGAAGGTGCCGAGGTCCGCGACCTGCCAGACGAATGGCTGAAGAAGCTCGCCGAGAAGCATCTCAGCGACGAGGAAAAGGCGCTGGTTGAATCGCTTGGTGGTTGGGACAAGCTGATGGAGACGCTGAAAAAGCGCTTGGAGGAACAGCACAAGCGCCACCAGGGCGGCTCGAAAATGATCGGCACTGCGGGCACGTCACCCTTTGGTGCCTATGGCTATAATCCGGAAGGTGTCCGCATCGGCCAGCAGGAAAGCCGCCACCGGCGCGCCGTGAAGGTCTGGGACAAGCGCGAATTCCGCAATCTTGATGACAGCGTCGAGATCGGCACCCGCAATATCAAGGTGGCGTTGAAGCGCCTGCGCCGCTGGGTACGCGAGGGTGCGCATGAGGAGCTTGACCTCAACGGCACGATCCGCGCTACCGCAGAGCATGGCTATCTTGACGTCAAGACGAGGCCGGAGCGGCGCAATGCGGTCAAGGTTCTGCTGTTTCTCGACAATGGCGGGTCGATGGATGACCATGTGCGGGTGGTCGAGGAACTATTCTCGGCAGCGCGCACCGAACTCAAACATCTTGAGCATTTCTATTTCCACAATTGCCTTTATGAGGGTGTGTGGAAGGATAACCGCAGACGCCATTCCGACGTCATCCCGACCATGGACATTCTCCACACCTATGGTCCCGACTACAAGGTGATCGTGGTCGGTGATGCTGCCATGAGCCCGTGGGAGATCATCCAGCCGGGCGGCTCGGTCGAGCACTGGAACGCAGAATCAGGCGAAGTGTGGATGCGGCGATTGCTCGAAAAGTGGAAACATGCGGTCTGGATCAACCCTGTTCCGGAGCATGCATGGCGCTATACGCAATCAACGCAGATGCTCAACAAGCTTATGGGCGGGCGCATGTATCCTCTCACGCTGGCCGGGCTTGATGGCGCGATGAAGGAGTTGTCGCACTAATACGGTTTTTCCGCTATTATCCGACCAGCACGGCGTCCCTGCCCGCCTGCATCCACTTTTCAATCAGTTCCTTCAGCCTGTCCGGAGACACGGGCTTCGACATGTAGTCGTCCATTCCGGCACCCATGCATTTCTCCCGATCACCCTTGATGGCATGGGCAGTGATGCCAATGATGGGCGTGTGCAGGGGAAGACTGGATTCAAGCAATCGAATTTTGGCGGTGGCCTCCAACCCGTTCATTTTGGGCATGGAAACGTCCATCAGCATGATCTGTGGCTGATGACGCTGATACAATTCCACCGCCTCTTCGCCATTTCGTGCAATCACGAAACTGTAGCCGGTCTGGTTGATGATCTGGGTGAAGACGATCTGGTTTACCTCGTTGTCTTCAGCCACAACGATGTCAACATTCGAAGTCGAGGACTGTGCTGCGACAGATGAAACAGTCTCTGATGCGGTGGTCTGGCTTGTCGCGGTTTCCGGCTTTTCAGGAACCACCGGGGTTTCAAATGCCACTGGCCGTGGCTTCCTGCCTTCGGCGTTTTCGCTCAGCACCTCGACGATTGTCTCGAGCAGCAGCGAGGAGCGGGCTGGTTTGGTAAGGTGTGCTTCGACGCCCAACGACTTGAAGCTGCGCCCGTCCTGGGTCTGGTCCACCGATGTCAGCATGATGATCGGAACCGCGTTGAAGCGGTCATCTGCGCGCAGTTGTGCTGCTACATCGGCACCGGTCATTTCCGGCATGTGGTAGTCGAGAATGATGAGGTCGATCGCCAAGCCGTGCGTATGGACCGCGTCCAGCAGAGCAAATGCCTGGGCACCGCCATCGCAAGCCGCAGTATCAAAACGCCATGCCGACAACTGCTCCATGAGGATGGCACGATTGACCATGTTGTCGTCGATGACGAGCACCCTTGAACCGGTCATGTCGGTTGGCACCCGGCGCTTGCGCGCGGCTTCGCCATGCACCGGCAAGGTTATGGTGAAGTGGAAAACCGATCCCTCGCCCAGCGTACTTTCCACGCCGATGCTTCCGCCCATCAATTCAACAAGCGAGCGGGCAATCGACAGGCCAAGGCCGGTGCCTTCATGCTTGCGGGTGGCGGAGGTATCAGCCTGGCTGAACTTGTCGAAAATGGTAGCAAGCTTTTCATCGGGAATACCAATGCCGGTATCCTCGATACGCATATTGAGGACAGTACTCGAATTGGCGTTTTCATCGGTGCTCGTCTCGCCGGTTACGTCCACCAGCACATGGCCCTGTTCGGTAAACTTGACCGCATTGCCAAGAAGATTGGTGACGATCTGGCGGATACGGCCAACATCGCCGACAAACATTTCCGGCAGGGACGGGTCCACCCTCACCGCCAGTTCCAGATCCTTTTCCGCAACGCGGGATGATACCAGCGTTGCCACATCCTCGATGGCTTCGGCCAGCGAGAAGGGTGCCGGATCAAGCGCCATCTGGCCCGCATCAATCTTCGAAAAATCGAGAATGTCGTTGATGATCGTAAGCAGGGACGCGCCGGACTTGACGATGATATCGGTGAAGGTGCGCTGCTTGGCGTCCAGTTCGGTCTTGGCGAGAAGCTCGGCCATTCCCATGACGCCGTTCATCGGGGTGCGAATCTCATGGCTCATATTCGCCAGGAATTCACTTTTTGCCTTTTCGGCAATTTCCGCGGCTTCCTTGGCCTGTGTGAGTTCAAGTTCGCGTTTCCTGGCGTCGGTGATGTCGGAATAGGTGACGACAACGCCGCCATTCCTGCGCGCCTTGGCATCAATGCGAAGCGACTTGCCGTTTGCCGTATTGCGCTCCAGCGAGTGCTCGATGCCGTGTGCGATCTGTTCGGACACTTTTGCCAGCCGGGCTCTGGCTTCCTCGCCTTCGCCATAATCCCCGCGATCATGGAGGTAGCCAAGATAGTCCCGCCATTTCGTGCCGATCGCCAGGATTTCGGGTTCCACTCCCACCAGTTCAGCAACACGATTGTTGGCAAATTCGATATTTTCCTGCCCCAGTATCATCAGCCCCTGGGCCATGGCGTCCGTCGCCTCGCCCAGCATTTGCGATATCTGGGCATTTTCATGCATGGCATGCTTGAGTTCGGTAATATCGGTCAGGATGACGCAGATGGCCGGCTCGTCATTTTCATCCCTGATCCTGTTGATCTCGGTGCGGACCTTGCGAATTTCTCCGTCCCGCCCGGTGACATCCTCCTCGAAACTGACCGGTACGCCAGTTTGCAGGACTTCGAGCTCACGCGCTTCTATGACGGACGCCCTCTCGGCGTCGAACATGTCATTTGCCGATTTGCCAATCAGGTCTTCCTGCGAGTCGCCGAGGATTTCACAAAATGCCCGATTGAGCAGCCGGTATTTCAGGTTCTGGTCCTTGACCAGACAGGCAACCGACAGGCTGTCCAGTGTACCGACAGAAAGCTGGGCCTGCTGTCTGGCCTTGTGCATTTCGGTTACATCAGTGGTCGAGCCGACCAGATGCACCGTCCCGTCAGCGCCACGCAAGGCGCGCTTTCGGGCGATCTGGTAACCCGTGCTGCCATCAGCCCTGGAAATCGTTTCCTCGATTTCGCGGGTCTCCAGATTGGCAATGATTTCCTTGTCGTCTTCGGCAAACCTTTCGCCATCAGCGCCCATCAGTTCCTCGTCGGTGCGGCCAAATGCTGTATCCAGCGGCACACCGGTCAGGTCGGACCAACTCTGATTGACATAGATGATCTTGCGATCTTCCGATTTCGCATAAAGTGCAATCGGAACGTTATCGATCAGCGATTTGAACACCTCATTCTGCTTCAGCGCATCGTTCAGGTTCTGCTCGCGCAACTTGCTGTCGGTAATTTCGCTGCGCATGCCGACAAACATTCCGTCTTCCGTGCGGTGGTCACGCACAAGCAGCCAGCGGCCGTCTGCCAGATGTTGTTCGCTCTCATGGAAAGGCAGCCAATGCTGGCGAATTCGCTCCTCAATGAAACTCTCCCGCTCTTCGGCGGTTAACTGCCATTGGTTGGTTTCAACGCCTGTTCGAATGATTGTGGCAAGCGGTGTCCCCGGCTCGTAAAGATGTGCCAGGTTTGGATAAAGTTTGCGATTGGCTTCGTTGCACATGACAAAGCGGTCATCCTTGTCATAAATGACAATGGCCTCGCTCAGCTGGTCCAGCGCTGTCTTGAGCAGTTTGTTCGTGTTTTCCAATTCCGCCCGCGCATTTACCCCCGACATCTCCCCACTGCGCGAATCGGTGATGTCGGTATAGGTGACAATGAGACCACCACCGGGCCTGCCCTTGGCCGAAACACGAACAAGGCGACCATTGCCAACCTTGCGGTCAAGCTCGTAATCCCGCCCCTTCTTCAGGTTGTCGCTGATTGAATTGACCGCATTTTCTGCTTCTACATCCGTACCGAAGTCACCACGCTTGCGGCAATATTCAACGAACTCCGAAACGCGAATACCCGGCTCGACCAATTCTGCAGGAAGATCGAGAAGCTCTGCAGCGCGAGCGTTGGAATACACAATGCACTCTGTGTCGAAGACAATGAGGCCCTGAGCCATTGCCTGCGTGGCTTCGGAAACGAGGGCCCGAAGTTCGCTGATTTCCTGCTCGCTTTGACGCAATTGGGAAACATCCTCATTGGTGCAGAAAATTATTGTCTCGTCTTCGCCGAACCGGACAATGTCCTTTACTGTCCTGAAGTGACGCATGGCGCCACTATGGTCGAAAGTTTTCTCGTCTTTCTCAATGCGATTGCCCGATATGAGCAATTCGCGGTCGTCCCTGATGAATTTTTCGGCGAATTCGGCTGGATGAAAATCCAGGTCGGAAAAACCCGTGCACTCTTCAACGCTCAGACCGTTGAAGTCGGCATTGGCCTGATTGACATAGATGGATACCAGATCCTTGTTCTTGAAGAACAGTGGCGATGGCAGCTTGTCGAGGATGCCGAACAGCAGATCAATCGTTGCGTCTTTTCCATAGGTTTCAATGATTGCCTTGCGAATAGACTGCATCATTCCCCCGCTGCAGTTGCGCCCAGACAAAAAACTGTCTGATACCTTAATTTCCAGCGGCCAATATGGCCATTGATGGTTAATGGCGGGTAAGCAGGAGAATCAAAAAAGGCCGCGAAACGCCGCGGCCTTCTGAAAAAATCTCGTAGGATGACTGAAATCAGCGGCGAAGCCGCTCAACCGTCTGCCACAAGGCTGGAAGCAGGCATGAAGCCAGAACCAGCTTTACGAGTTCGCCGGGGAGGAAGGGCACGATACCCGCCTGGAAAGCGGCACTTGCGCCGATGGTTGTTCCCGTCTTGGCCGAGACAAATGCAAATGCAAGCCATGCAAACCCCATCGCCAGCAACACCAGGTCAGCGACCAGCATGGTTGCAAACAATTTGAACGGGTTGCGGCTGAGGCCCTTGTCGGCGGCAAAACCGATAATGGCGGCCGCCACGACGAAACCTGCAAGAAAGCCGGCGGTGGGGCCGGCGAAATAAGCGGGGCCAGCCGCAGCACCTGCGAAAACGGGCAGTCCTGCAAGGCCCTGCGCCAGATAAAGCATTACCGTTGCCACGCCGAGGCGCAGGCCGAATGATGCCGCAATCACCAGGATTGCCAGCGTCTGCAGAGTCATTGGAACGGGCCAGAAAGGTACCTGCGTCTTGGCGGCGAGGGTAATGAGCATGGTGCCTGAAACTGCCAGGAACGCATACCAGGCATAGCGAATTGCCGGGCGTTGCGATGCCACGGTTTCGACAATCGAAGTTCCGCTTGCGAGTGTTGTCATTTCTTTCTCCAAACACTGTAACAATGGTTTGGACCGGTATATTGGGTATGGGCAGGCTCCGCAAGCAAGGCATGGGAGCAAGTTGTGCATTGCAGGTGGTGGGCAGGAGCAGGTGATGGCGTCGGATCAAGGCAAAGAAACGAAGATCGATTTCCGCACCGAGTTCGAGCCGCATCACGGCGAGGCTGTTCGTGTCCACGAAAATGTGCTTCGGGTAACCTGCGCCAATTCAGGTCCGTTCACCTTCCATGGCACAAATTCCTACATTCTGGGTACGAAAAGCGTCGCCGTGATTGATCCGGGGCCGATGGATCAAAACCATTTGCAGGCGCTACTCAATGGCATTGATGGACGCGACGTGTCCCATATCGTGGTCACGCATACGCATGTCGATCATTCGCCACTGTCACGCGAGCTCGCGCAGATTACTGGCGCGCCGATCCTGGGGGAAGGTCGGCATCGGGCAGCGCGTGAGCTGCACCTTGGCGAGACCAATGTGCTTGACGCTTCGGCAGACAGGGAATTCGAGCCAGACCGTGTCCTGAGCCATGGCGATCGCATCAGCGGCGATGGCTGGACGCTGGAGGCAGTTTTCACCCCCGGGCACAC
>JAWKWN010000052.1:0-16269 GCA_041397505.1 Nitratireductor sp. | reverse complement strand
GGCAAGTTCGACCTGCCTTTGGCGCTCGGCCAATGCTGCCTTGCGTTCAGCATCCAGCCGGTCATGGCAATGCGGACAGGAAACGCCTTTCTCATAGTGTGGCGTCTGCTTGTCTGCTTCGGTGATCGGCATCCGGCAGGCATGGCACAAGTCATAATCGCCAACCTTCAGGCCATGTCCAACCGAGACGCGGTTGTCGAAGACAAAGCACTCACCCTCCCACAGGCTTTCCGCCTCCGGCACTTCTTCGAGATATTTCAGGATGCCACCCTTGAGGTGATAGACATCCTCGAACCCTTCCGCCTTGACGAAAGCCGTCGCCTTTTCGCAGCGAATTCCGCCTGTGCAGAACATCGCGATCTTCGGCTTGTTGTGAAAGCGGTCCTTGTTTTCGCTGAACCAGGCCGGAAAATCGCGGAAATTCACGGTATCAGGGTCAATCGCACCCTTGAATGTGCCAATGGCGACCTCGTAGTCGTTACGGGTGTCGATCAGCACCGTGTCGGGATCGCTGATCAGCGCATTCCAGTCACTTGGCATAACATAATCGCCGACCACCTCATTGGGGTCGACGCCCGGAACCCCCATCGTCACGATTTCCCTTTTCAATCGCACCTTCATGCGGTTGAACGGATTTTCTGCCGATTGGCTTTCCTTGTGCTCGATATCAGAAAGTCTCTGATCGCTTTTCAGGAAGGCATGAAAGGCTGCAATGGCTTCGCCGCTTCCCGCAACCGTTCCATTGATCCCCTCTTTAGCCAGCAGCAGGGTTCCGAAAATCCCGTGCTTCTTGCAGAAGTCGAGCAGACGCGGCTGCATTTCCCGATAGTCGGGCAGCGACACGAATTTGTAGAGGGCGGTTACCACGAACATGTTCTTTATCCTGTTTCCAGTCCTGCTTTTTCCTTCCCGTCCGGGGGATACTCCCTTCAGGCAAAACTTCAAGACCCGATCATCCGGCAAGCGGGCATGGGCTGATACGACATTTTGGCACAGTTTGCCGGGAAATAACCATTACACTTGCCGCGTGTCGTGGCATAGTTTGCATGAGGAACAACCGAGGAGAACGATCATGCCGGGACTTTTGCCAGATGTGGATGCAGATGGATTGCTGGAATATTCGGTCGTTTTCACCGACCGTTCGCTGAACCACATGTCGAAGGCCTTTCAAAAGGCGATGAACGACATCTCGGGTGTCTTGAAGAAAGTCTACAACGCCGATGGCGTCGCAATTGTTCCCGGCGGCGGCACATATGCCATGGAGGCGGTAGCACGCCAGTTCGCAACCGAGCGCGATTGCATGGTGATCCGCAATGGCTGGTTTTCCTTCCGTTGGTCCCAGATTTTCGACGCAGGCCGCATTCCCGCCAAGACAATGTCCTGAAGGTTTCGCCGCTCGCTGGCCAATATCCAGGCTCCTTCTCCCCCGGCACCAATCGACGAAGTGGTGGCGATGATATCAAATGCCGAAAAACCCGCTGTCGTCTTTGCCCCGCATGTCGAGACCTCGGCAGGCATGATCCTGCTCTGACGACTGATGGACACAAGGCAGTGGGTGCGGCAGTGCGCGCCAATGGCGGGCTTTTTGTTCTTGATTGCATTGCGCCCGGCATCCGTCTGGGTCGACATGAAAGCAAACAATGTCGACATCCTGATCAGTGCGCCGCAAAAGGGCTGGTCAGCTTCACCATCGGCAGGTCTCGTCATGCTGGGCGAGCGGGCATTGAAGAATCACCGACACGACAAGCAGTTCATTCGCTTGCGATCTGAAGAAATGGCTGGAAATCATGCGCGCCTATGAAAATGGCGGCCATGCCTACTACGCCAACGATGCCGACCGACGCGTTGTTAAAGTCCGACGCAGATGCTGTAAAAACGCAGAACTCGGCTTCGACAAGCTCAAGCAGCAGCAGGAACTGGCAGGCGTATCCGGGCGCTGTTGGAGGAGCGCGGCTACAAATCTGTTGCTGCCGAAGGTTTCCGTGCACCCGGCGTCGTGGTCAGCTATACAGACGATCCCGACATCCAGAATGGCAAGAAATCTCTCGGCGAAGGCCTTCAGATTGCAGCCGGCGCCCCTTCAATGCGACGAAGGACCGGACTATCGTTCTATTCCGGTATTTGCTTTGCTGTCGGCCTCGACAAGCTCGCCAATATCGAGCGCACGGCTGAAAATTTCCGCAAAGCACTCGACAAGGTGGGATGATGGTGGCCTCCCGCCGATCTTGATGACGGCATTCTGAAAATCCCGCGCATCCCGCAGACTGATCCCGACCGCAACATCAACAACGAGATCGGTGAGGCGGTCGGCTCAATGCACACGCCGTGTTGGCGGCGCATTCGCAAGATGCAGGATGCCGGTGTCATCAAGGGCCGCGTGGTGCTGCTCGATCCCGAACGGATCGGTCTTTTTCTGACATGTTTCGATTTTCGTTTTCATCGCTTTCCGAGCGCCATTCCGAAGGCGTGCTTGACGGTTCGAGGCTGTTGCCAGTGCGCTTCCCGAAGTGCTGCAATGCCACTCCATATCGGGTGAATTCGACTTCATACTGCGCGTGGTCGTTGGCCTGGTGCGCGACTACGAAAAGACCGTGAAGGGCAAATTGCTGAAACTGCCCAATGTCGGCGTGATGAATTCCGCATTTTGCACTGAGCGAGATCAAGAACACCAACGGCA
Source organism: Nitratireductor sp. (assembly GCA_041397505.1). Taxonomy (GTDB): domain Bacteria; phylum Pseudomonadota; class Alphaproteobacteria; order Rhizobiales; family Rhizobiaceae; genus BOKV01. The sequence continues at coordinate 13,592 of JAWKWN010000052.1, read as the reverse complement.
CTTCCGATTTGACCGACCGACTGCGCAGAACATGCTGCAACGCAACATGATTTCAGCCATCGATCCTGACATGGACTGCCATCCTGTAAATTGCCCAGAAAAATAGTATGACACCGCAAAAGGACAGGATAATCACACAATTTTGGTCTGTCAGTTTCATGATAATGAGCCAATACGATTTGTGAGCGGGAAACAAGAATGCAGGGAGAGCCCTGATGGGAAACCAGAAATCGCCGGAAACATTGATTTCAAATTCGGTGACGCTCGAGGATAAGTATACCGCCACCTCCGGCAAGATTTTCATCAATGGCACGCAGGCGCTCGTCCGCCTGCCGATATGCAGATGCGCCGCGACCGCGCGGCCGGGGCCCCATCATTTCGGCACTTTACCCGGCTATCGGGTTCGCCGGTCGGCGGGTTCGGACTTGCCCTCACCCAGGCCCGCAAGCACTTACAGGAAGGTATCGTCTTCCAGTCCGGCGTCAATGGTGACCTTGCTGCAACCGCCGTCTGGGGTTCACAGCAAGTGGCAGCACTTTCCCCGGCCACAAGCGCGATGGCGTATTGGGAATTTGGTATGGCAAGGGCCCTGGCGTCGACCGCTGTGGCGATGTTTTCGTGTTAACGCCAATTCCTTTCGGAACCTCCGCGACCGGCGGCGTTCTTGCACTGCTGCGATGACCACAACGCCAAGTCCTCCACGGTTGCCCATCAGTCCGACCACGCCTTCATGGCAGCGACCATGCCGATGCTGTTTCCCACGAGTGTGCAGGAGTTTGTCGGGAGCTTAATCTGCTTGGCACTGCACGTCGCGCTATTCCGGCCTGTGGGTCGGCTACAAGGTGATCTCTGACACGATCGAGACGACAGGTGTTGTCGATGTCTCCTCGCGCCGACACACCGCCAGTTCATCCTTCCGACTGATTTCGACATGCCTGCAGGTGGTCTCAATATCCGCTGGCCGGACGACCGCTATGCCCAGGACGAGCGGCTGCAGGAGCACAAGGCCTATGCTGCGGTTGCCTTCGCCCATGCCAATGGCGTTGACCAGTTGGTGATCGATTCCTCGCCAAAGCCGCGCTTCGGCATCATCGCATCCGGCAAGGCCTATGAGAATGTCCGCGAGGCACTTCGCCAGCTGGAGATCGATGAAAGACCGCCGACAAGATCGGCCTGCGCTCTAACAAGGTGAGAATGCCCTGGCCGCTCGAACCCGAAGGTGTCCGCCATTTCTCCGAAGGCCTGGAAGAAGTGCTGGTCATCTATGAACGCCGCGAGGTCATCGAGCATCAGATCAAGCAGCAATTGTTCAACTGGCGCGCCGATGTTCGCCCCATCGTTGGCAAATTCGACGAAAAGGACCGTCATCTGCTGTCGCTGCATGAAGAGATCACGACCGGCGTTGCTCCTGCGCGCAATCGCAATGCGGTTGCTGAATTTCGTTGCTCTCAGGCTTGGCGGAACGTATCCGCGAGAAGCCTGACTGGTACGAGGGCACCACACAAATTGTGTGTCACACACCAGTAATCGTTGTCACTCGTATGGCGCATTTCTGCTCCGGCTTACCCGCACATTCCTCGACCAAGGTGCCGGACGGGTCGCGCGCCTTGCCGAACGCAGCTATTGCCACTTCATGGCCTTGTGGATGAACCTAAAACACCGAGACCTACACGCATATGGGTGGCGAGGGTGTGACATGGACCGGTGTTGTTCTCTTCACCAGCGAAAAGCATGTCTTCGCCAATCTGGGCGACGGCACTCATTTTTATCTGGGGATCATGGCGATCCGCCAGTCGGAGCGCCTCCGGCGCCAACATTACCTACAAGCTGCTCTACAACGACGCTGTTGCCATGACCGGCGGCCAGAAACTTGACGGCACACCGACAGTGCCGCAACTCTCCGAGCAATTGGCAGCGGAAGGCGTCAAGGAAATCTGGCTGGTCTCCGACGAACCGTGCACAGACAAATATTCCACGTACGGTGATCTCGCATCCGGCGTCCAGATCCGCCATCGCGATTATCTCGAAGACGTACAAAAGCACTTGCGTGAAGTTCAGGGCTGCACCGCCATCATCTATGACCAGACCTGTGCCGCGGAAAAGCGCCGCCGCCGCAGCGCGGGGACCATGATTGATCTCCTGACAAGCGCGCCTTCATCAATCCGCTGGTCTGTGAAGGCTGCGGCGATTGCTCGGTCCAGTCGAACTGCATTTCCATCGAGCCGCTGGAGACCGAATTCGGTCGCAAGCGCCAGATCAACCAGTCGTCCTGCAACAAGGACTTTTCCTGTGTAAAGGGGTTCTGCCCGTCCTTCGTGACGGTAGAGGGAGCGACGCTGAAGAAACGTCCGCTGCCGAAGCTCGATGATACCAACCTTCCCGACCCGGAGACACCGTATTGCTGGACGGCGTTTACAACATTGCCATTACCGGCGTTGGTGGCACCGGTGTGCTGACCGGCATCGGTGCAATCATCGGCATGGTTGCGCATCTGAAGGCAAGGCTGCGATGATCCAGGATTTTTCCGTCTTGCCCAAAAAGGTGGCGCGGTGTTTTCTCGCATGTGCGCTTCTCATGGGAACCGCATGAAGTGGCCTCCGCGCAGATCATTTCCGGTGAGGCCGATGTCCTGCTGGCAGCCGACACCGTGGTGGCTGCGGCCAAGGAAGCCGTGGCCGTCTGCAATCCCGAGCGAACACTTGCTGTGCTGAACACCCATCTGGCTCCGGTATCCAATTTCGTTTTCAATCGTGATTTCGATTTCCGCGAAAGCGATATCGTTTCCACGATTTCAAAAAACACCAAGGGTGAACCGGACCGTATCGATTTCGCCAAATTTGCCGAACTGGTCTGTGGCGACGCCATTGCGACCAATATCATGATGATCGGCTATGCCTGTCAGAAGGGTTTGCTGCCGGTTGGCCCGGATGCGATCCTGCGCGCAATCGAGCTCAATGCCGTTTCCGTCAATGCCAACAAGCTCGCCTTCAACTGGGGCCGCAAACTGGCCGACGACCCTGCCGGTTGCGCAAGCCTGATGGCTGGCGCATTCCCGCAGCCAAAGGAACCCTCGACCCTCGAGGAACTTGTGGCTCGCCGCGTTGACTATCTGACCGGTTACCAGAACGCCGCTTATGCCGCACGCTACCGCGATCTGGTGGAGAAAGTCCGCAAGGCGGAGGATGCTTTGGGACGCAAGCGCGATCTCACCAATGCTGTCGCTCGCTACTGGTTCAAGCTGCTTGCCTACAAGGACGAATACGAGGTCGCACGGCTCTACACCAATGGAGAGTTTGAAAGGCGCATTCGCGATACCTTTGATGGCAATTTCAGGATGACATTCCACCTGGCACCGCCATTCTTCGCCGGTGAAACCCTGCCCAATGGCCGTCCGAAAAAGCGTGAGTTCGGGCCCTGGACCTACCGCATGTTCAAGCTGCTTGCCAGGATGAAGGGCTTGCGTGGCACTACTCTCGATATCTTCGGATATTCCGGCGAACGTCGCATGGAACGCAAGTTGATTGCTGATTATGAAAGCATGATCAATGACTTGCTGCCGAAGCTCAACGATGACAACCACCGCTTTGCCGTTGCCCTTGCCAAACTGCCGGACGAAATCCGTGGCTTTGGCCCGGTCAAGGAAACATCCGTGAAAAAAGCCGAAGCTGCAAAGGCAGATCTTGTCGCGCAGTTTTCGACGGCAAAACCTGCAAAGCCCGGAAAGAAGGCAAAGGCTGCCGAACCGGCGGAATGAAACAATACGGCCTCCGTGTCACAAGACCGTTACGCTGACCGCGCTACAGAAGCGAATGTTGCCCATTTGGCGGCGATTCCTTCAGAAATTGACACGGAGCCAACCCATGACGAAACTGCGCCACGCACTTCTCGCGGCCACTGCCGTTATTGCCATCGGCACAGCCGCAAATGCTGCCGAAATCACCTTCAAGGGCGTTGATGCGCCAACGGACGATGCCGCAAAGCGGGCCGTGAATTCCACGACCTCGGTGACCATTGACGGCGCGGAACACAAGATCGGCTGGAACACGATAGCGCGTTCCGGTCAGAAGATCGGCGATGCCACATTTGGTGTACCGGTAGATGCCGCCGGCAATATCATCACCGATGCGAGCGGGAAGCCGGTTGTGTCGGACGACGCCGACTTCACGTCACTCCTGCCAGTTGGCAACAAGCTTTTCTCGATCACCCATTTCGAGACGCGTCCGGCTGCGATGTACCTCTCGGAACTCAGCCAGGACACCAATGGCAATCTGACGCCAATCTCGACCCGCCCGATTGACCTTTCAGGCATCGACGGCCTTTGGGTTCCTTGTGCCGGTGCGGTCACCCCGTGGGGAAGTCATCTCGGCTCCGAGGAATATCCGCCAAATGCCCGCGAGATCGACGCTGCATCTTCGCTGTCGGAAATCGACGACTATGTAACGCCGATGGCACGCTACAATGGTGTCGACCCGAAGCTGATGACGCTCGGCATGTTCCGCGAGGCCTTCAAGCCCTACCGTTATGGTTTCCCGGTTGAGGTCAAGGTCACAGAAGCTGGCGAAACCAGCGCCGCCAAGCACTATGCCATGGGTCGCGTTGCGGTTGAGCTCGCTTATGTCCTGCCGGACCAGAAGACGGCTTATATTTCCGACGATGGCACCAATGTTGGCCTGTTCCGCTTTGTCGCAGACAAGGAAGGTGATCTCTCCTCCGGCCAGCTTTATGCCGCCAAATGGAACCAGACTTCAGCAGAAGGTGCCGGAGCTGCGGATATCGAATGGATCGATCTTGGCCATGGCGACAATGCCACGGTGCGCATGGCGCTCAATCTCGATGTCAAGTTCAACGACATTTTCGAAACGGCATCATTCGACAAGGATGGCAATTGCCCTGGAAGGTTTCCTGTCGTCAAACGCAGAAGGCCGTTCGGAATGCCTCAAGGTGAAGCCGGGCATGGAAATGCTTGCTTCCCGCCTCGAAACCCGCCGTTATGCTTCAATGCTGGGCGCGACAACCGAGTTCCGCAAGATGGAAGGCATTTCCTTCGATCCTGACGGCAAGCGCCTGTTCCTCATGTCTGGAAGTTTCCAACGGCATGGAAGACAATGCCAAGGAAGGCAAATACGACAAGGGCGGCCGCAATGACGTGAAACTCGCCAAGAATTCCTGCGGTGCTGTTTATGAACTTTCCATGGATGACAACTGGGTCGACCAAGGCCGCGAGCTTCGTCGAAGGCAAGCCGACGAAATATGAAGAGGAACACCTTTTGCCGGCAACACATGCGATATTGACGGCATTGCCAATCCGGACAATCTTTCCTTCATTCCGGGTTACAACACCTTGCTGATCGGCGAAGACACCGGCTCCGGCCACCAGAACGATGCGACCTGGGCAGTCAATGCCGAGACGAAAGAAATGACCCGCATCTTCACCTCACCTTATGGTTCGGAAAACACTTCGGTCGACTGGTATCCGGATATCAATGGCTACGCCTATCTGATGACCGTGATCCAGCATCCATATGGCGAGTCGGACGAAGACAAGCTTGTCAACCCCGAAGATGCCCGCGCCTATGTTGGCTATATCGGGCCCATGCCGGCATTCAAGAAGTCGGCATCGCTGAAATAGCCGAAGGCATGAATACCTGAATAGAGGAAACCGCCGGTTATCGCACCGGCGGTTTTTCTATCTGCCTGCTGCCAACTGCCTGCGACGATGGGTTTCTAACACCACGAACCTTGACGCGTCGAAACAGTTCGACAATTCCTGCGCCCCACCGCAACAGCTCCCATGCGGATGGCCCGGTCCCGCTCGAATGCGGTGATATCATAATGCGGCGCCGATGTTTTCGGCGGCCCCTGATAAGACAACAGGTGAAGCCCGATGCTGCGCGCAAAGTGATGCAATTCATGCACGTCGTCAGCCATCAGGTGGCACCATTTGCGCCCTTGCCAACTCCAGATTGCCTCATCAACGTAAACAGCCATTCGCTTGGTTCAGACCTTTGCTTCGGACTGGTAAAGCGGGTCGATGAGCGAAGCATATTTCGATGTGACAAATGCGCGTTTCACTTTCAATGTCGGCGTCAGTTCCTGGCCTTCCAGCGAAAACGGTTCTGGCGCGATCACGAATTTGCGGATTTGTTCGACCCTCGCAAATTTCGTGTTCATGGCGTCAATGGCAGTTTCCAGAAACGCATGCAGCTCGCCACTTTCACGCACCTTTCTGGGATCAATCCCCTTTCGCTTGCAAATGCGGCCAGATCGTCACTGTTCAGTGTCAGGAGAGCGGTAAGGAAGTGTCTCCTCCCCGCAGACCACGGCATGTTCAACCAGCGGCAGATCGGCCAGCGCCTGCTCCAGATTGGCTTGGCGTAATATTCTTCTTGCCACCCGACGTAATCAGGATGTCTTTCTTGCGCCCGATGATCGTGACAAATCCCTGATTGTCTACGCGCCCCAGATCGCCAGTATGCATCCAGCCATCGCGCAGCGTTGCAGCACTTGCTGCCTCATCCTTGGCATATCCGTCAAAAAGGCTCGGTGCCCGGACCAGGATTTCATCATCGCTGGCAATTTTGAGTTCAAGACCGGGTATTGGTCGGCCAACGGTCCCCAGTTTCACCGCATCGGGTGTGTTGAAGGTGGTTGGCCCGCAATCTTCCGACTGGCCATAAACCTCGTAGATCACCACGCCAAGCGCCGCCAAGAAATCAAGCACCTGACGCGATAAGGGTGCAGCCCCCGAGACCGGAACCCGGCATTGGTCAAGGCCGATTGCCTGGCGTATCTTCTTCAGCACCAGCGCTTCAGCAATGCGATGCCTGATCTTGAGGCCAAGGGGTATCGGCGCACCGTCAAGAACCACCTGCGAGTATTGGCGTCCAACATTGATTGCCCAGCCCGCCAGCTTCGCCTTGTTGCCGGTTGCGGCAGCGAGCCTTGCATTGAGCGCATCATGAATTTTCTGCCAGACCCTCGGCACACCGAAAAACACCGTCGGGCGGATATCCTTCAGGTGATCACCCAGCGTCTCCATGGATTTGGCAAACGCCAGTTGGTACCCACCGCCCACATGGTTGTGGATGGAATTGGAGGCTTCCGCGATATGGGCGAGCGGCAGATAGGACAGCATCCGGTCCTGCGGGCCGGTCGCAAACATCGACTTCAGTGTCCAGCCGGTCCATGAAATCGCGCCATGCGAGAGCACTACCGCCTGGGGCGGGCCGGTTGTTCCGGAAGTATAGATGCGCATGGCAGGATCCTTCGGCCCGACTTGCTGAAGTCGTGCATCGATCTCGCGCTCCCCAGGATTGTCACTGTGCGCCTCGCCACCCAGCGCATTGAACGCGTCCCAGGTCATTTGCATTGCGTGGCCTGCCGAGCCACCGCGCATCATCACAACCTTGCGCAGCTTCTTCATGCTACCCAGATGCGGCTCGATACGTTGGAAATGCGCGTCGGTCTCAACCAGCAGGACCGGCGTCTCGGAGTGATTGACGATATACTCGATCTCCTCTCCGGAGGAGGTGAAGTAGATGCCGGCAGGCGCTGCCCCAGCCATCATTGCCGCATGCGCCATGATCGTCCATTCGGGGCGGTTATAGCCCAGAATGCAGATCGTCTCGTGACGCTGGACACCCAGCGCAATGAGCGCACGCGCAGCCTGCTTTATCTGCGAGAGATAGGTGTTCCAGTCGGTATCCTGCCAGCCATTTTCGTCCAACACCCTGTAGGCTGTCAGACTGCCTTGCGCCCTGACCGTCTCAACCAGCTTGTGCGGCGTCGGCACGAATGCGTCATCCGGCCAGCGCCCGTCTCCGGTCGTGCCGGGGTCAATTGCAACGCCCATGACACACCTCCCCCATGGTTTTTATTGTGACATTCTGCAGGAGCACGAAGTCTGTCGCAAAATGTCACATTTGGGAAGCGCCGTCTGTCAATCAGTCGCGAAGCTCTCGCCGCAGGATCTTGCCAACATTGGTTTTCGGCAATTCGTCGCGGAACTCTACATGCTTGGGCCGCTTGTAATTGGTCAGGCCCTTGGCACACCAGTCCTTGACGTCCTTCTCGGTCAGCGACGGGTCCTTGCGAACGACGAACAGCTTGACGGCCTCGCCGGAATTGGCGTCCGGCACGGCAACGGCAGCGGCTTCCAGTATGCCTTCATGCGCAACCGCAACTTCCTCGATCTCGTTGGGATAGACGTTGAAGCCGGAAACCAGGATCATGTCCTTCTTGCGGTCGACAATCTGGTATAGCCCTTGTCGTCCATGAAGCCCATGTCGCCGGAGCGGAAGAAGCCGTCTGGCGTCATCACCTTGGCGGTCTCGTCCTCGCGATTCCAGTAGCCCAGCATGACCTGCGGGCCCTTGATGCAGATTTCACCGACCTCACCAAGCGGGACGTCCTTGCCGTCATCATCACGAATGGTGATTTCGGTCGATGGCAGTGGCAAGCCGATCGTGCCGGTAAATGCATCTGCGTCAAAGCGGTTGGCAGTCGCGACCGGAGCAGTTTCAGACAGGCCATAGCCTTCGGAGATGATACAGCCCGTCACCTTCTGCCAGCGTTCGGCAACCGGACCCTGAACCGCCATGCCACCACCAAGCGTCAGAAGCAGGTTCGAGAAATCCAGCTTGCGGAAGTCGTCATTGTTCAGCAAGCCGTTGAACAAGGTGTTGAGGCCCGGAAGAGACGTGGAACCTGTACTTTCCCAATTCCTTGACAAAACCGGGAATGTCGCGCGGATTGGGGATCAGCACATTGTGCCCGCCAGAGCTCATGCCGCCAATCGCATTCACGGTAAGCGCGAAGATGTGGTAGAGCGGCAATGCACAGATATAAAGCAACTGCTGCGGCCGCTTCTTCTTGGCGAAGATCGCTTCCAGCCAGAGATCGTTCTGTGCCGAATTGGAAAGCACATTGCCATGGCTGAGCGTGGCACCCTTGGACACGCCTGTCGTGCCACCGGTATATTGCAGGAAGGCCACATCTGAAGCCTGGACTTCGACCGGTGTGATCGACTTGCCGACAGCCATCGCCAGCACGTTCTTGAAGGGAACATGACCTGGCAGTGACCACGCAGGCACCATCTTCTTCACCCTGCGTACCACCAGATTGACGATCGTACCTTTCAGGCCGCCCAGCAGATCGCCCATGGATGTAACAACCACATGCTCGACCTGCGTATTGGCCTTCACCTCGGCCAGCGTGTTGGCAAAATTCTCCAGAATGAAGATCGCCTTTGCGCCACTGTCCTGCAACTGGTGCTGCAATTCGCGCGGTGTGTAGAGCGGATTGACATTCACCACCACGAGGCCGGCGCGCAAAATGCCTGCCATGACCACCGGATATTGCAGGATGTTGGGCATCATCACCGCAACGCGGTCACCCTTTTTCAAGCCCTTCGATTGCAGCCACGCACCCACCCGCGTCGACAATGCTTTCAATTCGCCATAGTCAAGCGTCTTGCCCATGCAGGTGAAGGCCGGCTTGGCGGAATGCGTGTCGCAGGCGCGCTCGAACAACTCACCCAATGAATTATAGGCAAGCGGCGCAATCTCATGCGGTGTGTTGGGCGGATAGGACTGGAACCACGGTTTTTCCATGGAATTCTGTTGTTTGGCCTCTGCCATCTTCGCCATTGAATTTCCTCCCCAAACGGCTTGTTCTCGGCCCAGCATGTACGGGTTCTGTCGACCGCTACAGCCTGCCTGTTCAATTTGCATAGTTGGATATTACGCCGGGCGAAAGCAAGCCTGAAAGGCTGCAAGCCGGCGAAATCCGCAACCGACAAGCCAAGTGTGAGGCACCGGCGGTCAGGCAAATGGCGCTACGGGTAGCAAGCGACCGGCAATTTCTATTCGGCTTCGCGCTTCGCGATGCGTTCTACGGCACTCTCGATGCTTTCCATCACCATGTCTGTCTGCGCACGCAATTCCTTGAGCCGCTGCACCTGCGCCTTGAGGATTTTCAGTTCATCCGAAACGCCATCGATCTGCGGTGCTTCGCCAAGTCCGTGCAGCAGCCAGGCAGGACTGACCTGCAAAATGCCTGCCATGGTAATCAACCGGTTGGCGCGCGGCTCGGAGCGGTCGCTTTCCCAACCATCCAGCGTCTCCTTTGCGAACACCCATCATCCTTGCACAACGCGATGCGTTGAGACCGGCCGCCTCGCGCGCGCGCCAGAGCCGCCCGCCAAGCGTGTCGACATCCCTTGCATTTTGATAAATCGTCTCTGCACCCATGATGCGCTCCTTTCGGTTGATCTTGTCTGGTTTTGCAGCCGAGCGACCCCAATAGCGGCCGCCAACACCCGAAGCCATGACCGTGCATGGAAAAAATGCTCGATGGCCAAAGCAGAATGGTCGAAGAATTGACCTGCCGGGCAGCGTTGTACCCTTGCTACCACGGTGAGCGGATGCTGGCCAGTCTGGAGAGCCGATTCAGGCCTGTGCTGCCTTCGCCTGGCGCACTGCAAGCTCCATCGCCTGCAGGAAAGCCGAACGATCACGCGCGGAAAACGGCTTGTTGTAGCCGCTGATCACGCCAGCCTCGCGCAGTTCCCTGGTTGAGATCGCGCATGGCGCTGGCCATGCCTATCGTTTCCGGCGTGAACCGCCTGCCGACGGCTGAGCACGATCACCGCCTTGTCCACGAGGCGCACCGCAAGCGGCACATCGGCAGGTGATCGCGATGTCAGGCCGGGTATTGGCGTTTTCGACAATCCAGTCGTCTGCGGCATCGAACTTGTCAGACACCACGACGTGGCGAACCAGCGGATCGCGCGATGGCCGCATGCCCTCGCCTGACCAGAACCATCGGCAACTCGTGCCGCCCTGCCACGCGAAGGATCTCCTCCTTCACGGGACAGGCATCGGCATCGACATAGATTGTTATGCTCACTTCAATTCGTCGCTGGAGGAAATCACCTTGCCAAGCAGGCCATAGGCAATCGCCTCGTCGGTGTTGAGCCAGAAGTCACGCTGGGTGTCCTTGCTGATCCGCTCCGGCGTTCGCCCGGTGGCAGCAGCAAACAAGCGGTCAACCGCTCGCGCATCTTGGTGATCTGCCCGGCCTCGATTTCGATGTCCGGGAAGGAACCGCCAACACCGCCGCTTGGTTGATGCAGCAGGAAAGCGGGTATTGGGCAGGCAGAAGCGGTTTTCCTTCTTCGCGCCGACAAAGATCAGCGCGCCGGCGCTCGCCACCCAGCCGCTGCCGATGGTGCGAACCACCGGACGGATGAACTTGATCATGTCATGCACCATGTCACCGGATTCGACGTGACCGCCGGGCGACGAAATGAACATGTTGATCGGCGCATCGCTTTCTTCCGCCAGCGCCATCATGTGCGTGACTGTACGCTGCGCCAGCTTGTCATTGATCGTGCCGGCCACGATGATCGTGCGGCTCTTGAAGAACAGACGCTCGACCTGTGCCGGTTCGCCCTGCTTTTCCTTCGATGTCTCTTCGTCCTGCATGAAAATATTCATGGATGGTTCCCTGTTTCGAATCAGACCTTAATACACCACAACCGAGCGGATGCTCTCGCCGGAATGCATCAGGTCGAATCCCTTGTTGATCTCGTCCAGTGAAAGCGTATGCGTGATCATCGGGTCAATGTCGATCTTGCCGTCCATATACCATTCGACAATTTTTGGCACATCCGTGCGCCCGCGTGCCCCGCCAAAGGCGGTCCCCTTCCAGGTGCGCCCGGTAACAAGCTGGAACGGCCGGGTCGCGATCTCCTGGCCGGCACCCGCAACGCCGATGATGATCGACTGGCCCCAGCCGCGATGGCTCGCCTCCAGCGCCTGACGCATCACCTTGACATTGCCGGTGCAATCGAAGGTGTAATCCGCGCCGCCGATCTGGTCAGCGCCACGCTTGGTGAGATTGACAAGGTAAGGCATCGATGTCCTCACCAGCCTCGAGCGGATTGACGAAATGCGGGTCGCATGCCGAACTTCTCGCCCCAGGCCTTTCTTGTCATTGTTGATGTCGACAATCGATGATCAGCGTGTCGGCGCCCGCGAGCCGCAGGCCCTGGATGACATTGAGGCCGATGCCGCCAAGCTCGAACACCACCGCGGTTGCACCCGCCTTCGACATTGGCGGTGTTGATGACAGCGCCCACGCCCGTGGTGACGCCGCAACCGATATAGCAGATCTTGTCGAAGGCGCGTCCTCGCGCACCTTGGCAACCGCGATCTCCGGCAGAACGGGTGAAATTCGAGAAGGTCGAGCAGCCTCATAATGCATCACCTTCTCGCCATTGATCGAGAAGCGCGACGAGCCATCGGGCATCAGCCCCTGGCCCTGCGTGGCGCGGATCGCGGTGCAAAGATTGGTCTTGCGCGACAGGCAGGACGGGCATTCGCGGCATTCGGGCGTATAAAGCGGGATGACGTGATCGCCCTTTTTCACCGAGGTGACGCCCGGCCCGACATCGACGACAACGCCAGCCCCTTCATGGCCGAGAATGGCCGGGAACAGACCTTCGGGATCAGCACCTGAAAGCGTGAATTCGTCGGTATGGCAAATGCCCGTGGCCTTGACCTCGACCAGAACCTCACCCGCCTTCGGGCCATCAAGCTCCACCCCCACAGATTTCCGTGGGTTTGCCAGCCTGAAAGGCTACCGCCGCGCGTGATTTCATCAGTCTTCCTCCGCTTGGATCTGTTGCGCGGGGAGACTAATGGCGGGGAACAGGCAGGGCAAGGGGGGCGGCAAACACCATTTCCCTGCAAGCAGGTATTTGAGATAAGGCTTGCAGGAAGGACCACTTTTCCTGAATTGGTGACAACGAGATTGAAAATCATGCAGTGGATACTTCAACAGTTTGACGACACGCTGAAGCTGCCATGGAAGCCCTGGATCGCCTGAATATTTCCTATTCATGGCACAAGGTGGTGCCTTTTGCCGGAGAGCTTATCCCGGAACCGGTCATTCGCGATCCGGACAATGTAAGATGTTCGGCTCTTTATGCACTGTGGAGATATGCACAAGCCAGGGCCTTCGCCCAGGCGTGATCAAGCTCGAACCGTTCATCAAACAGAATGCCTGGCTTCAACACATGTTGAACGGTCCGGATGCCCGGCTGATTGACCTGCAGGACTTGCCTCGTGACCTTGCAGGCGACGAACGGGACTGGTTTGTTCGCCCGGTCGATGACAGCAAGCAGATCGCCGGAAGGGTGATGGCCTCACGTGAGATAGTGGACATGGCGAAAAGCGTGATCACGCTTGAAAGGCAGGAAATTCCCGACGGTTCGCTACGCCACGACACCCAAATGATGCTTTCACAGCCGATTACCATAATGAAAGAATGGCGGGTGTGGGTCGTGGACGACACCATCATCACTTCTTCTCTCTACAAGGAGGGTGCGCGCGTGATCTACAGGCCGGAAATCGACGACGACGCAAGGGAATTTGTCCGCCACCTGATTGAACTGAACCCCGGTTACTCCGAGGCTTACGTCATCGATGTTTGCAGAACCGATGATGGTCTGAAACTGATCGAAACCAATTGCATCAATGCCGCGGGGTTTTACGCTGCAAACATGCTGGATCTGGCACACGCCATCG
>JAWKWN010000051.1:0-16610 GCA_041397505.1 Nitratireductor sp. | reverse complement strand
GCGATCGGCGTCCTTCCGGCAATGGCAATCGCGCATCCTGCCCTTGTCGTGCCGCTTGCCGCTGCACCGCTCGGGCTGATCATCATGATGCGCATCCCGGTCTGGCTGGTGCTGGGTTTTGTTGCTTTCACCTTTTTCCGGCTGCATGAGGCCATACCAGCCCTGCTTCCGCTGCGCATTCCCCAGTTGCTGGCAATTCCCACGCTTGTGGTTCTCGTCTGGCATATCGGTATCAAGCAAAGCATCAAGCCGTTCTGGGGCAAGGAACTGACCGCCTTCGCGGTCTTCTTCTCGCTTGTCACCATCGGGATGCCATTTGCGACCGCTCCCGATATCGCCATCAATACCTGGACATCATCCTACAGCAAGATCGCGATCATGACGCTTTCCATCGCATGGTTGCTGCGCAAGCCAGGCGACTTTCAGCTGGCGTCATGGATGATTGTCGGCTCGGGAACAATCGTTGCCTGGATCGCCATTTCCAACCGCCTTTCAGGCATTGGCCTGGTGGAAGGCACAAGGGTCACGGTCGGACGTGATATCGGCTCGGTGCTGGGCGATCCCAACGATCTTTCGCTGGTGCTCACCTTTCCATTGTCCTTTGCCGTATCCATGGCAGTCACCCGCGGCGGCGGCATCAATCGCTTGATTGGCGCCATTGGGGTTGTCACCATCATCTGGGCCATCATGTGTACCCAGAGCCGCGGCGGCATCCTGGGAATTCTTGCCGTCTTTGCCGTCGTCGGCCTTAGACTGATCAAGTCAAAAGTGGCACTCGGTGCCATAGGCGGCATTGCCATGACAGGTCTGTTTGCCGTTGCCGGCATCTCCGACAGGGCTTCGGGAGGTGCGGCCGAAGAAGGGATTGACGAGAGCGCCATGGGCGGATCTGGGCCTGGACGGCCGCGTTTAACATGGCTATGGCAAACCGCTGACAGGTGTAGGGCTCAGCAATTTCATTCCCAATTTCTGGCTCTATACCCGCACTGGACCGGCTTCAACAAGGCGGTTCACTCGACATGGCTGGGGTCCTTGCAGAGACAGGCTGGCCCGGCCTCATCGCCTTCGTCACCATGGTCATCATCACCATTCGCCTTGCCATCCGCACCTTTCGCATCCTTGCCGATGCCAATGCCCCCGTTCCCGTCCAGGTCAGTTCATTCGCACTGGTATCGGGCCTCGCGGCGTTCTGCACCTCGGGCACATTCCTGACCCAGGGCTTCACCTGGCCTTTCTACATTCTTCTCGCAATCACCTCTGCCATTTCCAATTATGCGAAGCCCTTTGCAAAAAGCGAAGAGAAGGGCCGGGAGAACCGCAAATACGCATAAAACAACGGGTTTGCGCGCTTCGGAAACGGCACGCAAAAATGCGTAGCGAATGAAGAAATTTCTTTGCAACGCTGAAAGGAAAAACAGATGTGCGGAATTTTTGCGGCAACCGGCGAGAGCGCCGTTGCGGATGTTCTGGTAAAGGATTGAGGCGCCTGGAATATCGTGGCTACGATTCCGCCGGTATTGCGATTTCGGGAAAGGGAGCGGCATTGCCGTTCGCAAGAATGTCGGCCCACATCGGCGCGTGGCCACGATGCTGGAAGCGAGCCCGCATACGGTGAATGCGGCATTGCCCATACACGCTGGGCAACGCATGGAGGAGAACCCTCCGCCCGCAACAGCCATCCCCATTGCGCCCCGGCATTGCAATCGTTCACAATGGCATTGTCGAGAACCATGGCGAATTGCGCCAGGAACTCGCCACTCGCAACGCGCAATTTTTGTCAGCGAAACCGACAGCGAAGTCATTCCCTGGCTGGTACGCGAGGAACTGATGCGGAGAAAAGCCATGGGTCGCCTTGCAGAAGGCAGCGACCCGCCTCAGCGGCTCCTTCGCCATCGCCATGCTGAGCGAGGATGAACCCGGAGAAATTTTCGCCATCCGCAAGGGTAGTCCCGCTGGTAACGGGATTTACCGATGGAAAGGCATTCTCTCATCAGACCTCAATGCACTGGCCGGCATTGCCGTGCGCAATTGCCCTGGAAGACGGCGACAGCGCATCACACCCGATTGCATCGATATTCGACCATGACGGACGCATTGTAAACCGGCCGCTCCTGCCGGTCGAAAACCATCGCAACCTGATACCGGCATCCATGAGCATTTCATGGCCAAGGAGATTTTTGAACAGCCCGAAGTCGCCGCGAGAATTGATGCCGCCTACCACGATGGCACCTTGATGGAGCAGCTCCTCTCCATTGACTTTTCACAGGTACGGCGCATCAATTTCGTCGCCTGCGGCACCTCCTACTATGCCGCCGCCGTTGCACGCCACTGGATGCAGCAACATGCCGGTATCGAATGCACCGTGCATGTTGCTTCGGAATACCGATACGAGGCACTGCCGCAATTCTATTCGGGCGAAGTTGCCGTACTGATTTCACAATCGGGTGAGACCGCTGACACGCTTGCTGTGCTGGAACGGTTGCAACATCTGGGCATGCCTGTGCTGGGCGTCGTCAACGACACCAATTCGACGCTGGCGCGCAATGCCGACATGGCGCTGCCATTGATGGCCGGGCCTGAAATCGGCGTCGCCTCCACCAAGGCGTTCACGGCGCAATTGATGATACTTGCCCATTTGGCAATCCATGCAACAGGCAGGCGCCTTGGCGCTGCCGCCAGCCCCGGCAGGCTGCGTGATCAGCTCGCCTCAACCCCGGACCTGCTCGCCAAGGCATTGTTGTGCGAGGAAGGTGTGATCGAGACTGCCCGCCAGTTGGGCGAAGCCCGCAGCGCGATTTTCGTCGGCCGTGGTCCGTTCCAGGCACTTGCCTGCGAAGGTGCGCTGAAGCTCAAGGAAACGAGCTATATCCATGCGGAAGGTTTTGCTGCAGGAGAGCTCAAGCACGGCCCCCTGGCGCTGATTGACGAGCACATGCCCGTATTCGCCCTTGCAGGCGATCAGGAGATGATGCCCAAGCTCGCCTCCAATATTCGCGAGATTGCGGCCCGCAACGGACGCATTCATGTCATTGGTGACCGCGAAGCAATCCTGTCGATGAAGGATGTCGCAACAGGCGCGATCACCCTGCCCCCGGCATCCGATCTGGTCAGGCCGATCATTACCGCAATACCCCTGCAATTGCTGTCATATCACGCTGCCCTGCAACGCGGTCTGAATGTTGACCGTCCTCGCAATCTTGCAAAATCGGTGACAGTAGAATGAACGCGACAAGCCTGCGCCAATGGGCGAAAACTGGTGACAGCGCAACGGCGCGCATGCTCTGGCGTGCTGCCAAGGCACTGCGCTACGGGTCAGTGCCCTGCATTCCGGCCATTCACGGACCGCTTTATGCGCTGAATGGCGCGCTGAAAAACGGGTTCGGCTTCATTGTTCGCACAGTCTGGACGACACCACTCTTTCAGTCGCGCCTCGAGCAACCCGCCGAAAGGCTGTATCTTTATGGCGGCATGCCCCTGGTTCTTGGCCCGGTCAAGATTTCCATGGGCAGCGATGTAAGGCTTTCTGGCCATACAACGATTTCCGGCAAGCCAACCTCGCATCCTGCCCCCCGCCTGGAGATAGGCAACAATGTCGGCATTGGCTGGCAGACGACCATTGCTGTCGGCAGCCGCATCGTCCTTGGCGACAATGTGCGGATCGCAGGCAGGGCCTTTCTGGCCGGATATCCCGGTCACCCGCTTGATGCTGCCGACCGGGCTGCGGGAAAACCCTGCACCAGCAACCAGACCGGCGACATTATCCTGGAAAAGGATGTGTGGCTGGCAACCGGCGTTTCGGTAATGGCAGGCGTGAGGATTGGCGAAGGCACGATTGTTGCCGCAGGCTCTGTGGTAACAAGCGACCTGCCGCCCGGCGTTATTGCCGCCGGAATGCCCGCCCGCGTCATTCGTGCCCTGCCAGCCACGAGACCAGCCCTCACGCCTGATGAGGTCTGCAATGCCAACTGACATGATCGTGTTTGGCGAGGATTGGGGAAGGCACCCCTCTTCCACGCAACATATCATGCGGCGAATGGCCGGTGATCGCAGGATCATCTGGGTCAACTCGCTTGGTCTTCGCCGCCCGAGGCTTGCCCGCCGTGATCTTTTGCGCCTTGCCGAAAAAGCCGCGAGCCTGCTTTCCCGTCGCGGCAAACCGCAGGCGGGAAACAGCGACAAACTGCAAGAGACCCACCCATTTGCGCAATTGCTCAACCCGCAAGCCCTTCCATGGCCCGGTTCCCGGCTGGCAGCAGCGTTCAACCGGAAGAGCCTGTCACGCCAGATCGGTGCTGCCATGCGTCAATATGGTTTCGAGCGACCGATCCTGTGGACTTCGCTACCCACTGCCCTGCCCGTCGTCGGTGAGCTGGGCGAGTGCGCCGTTGTCTATTATGCCGGAGATGACTTCGGAGCCCTTGCGGGCGTCGATCACAAGCCGGTTCTAGAAGCCGAGCGCCAACTTGCCAAGAAAGCCGATCTCATTCTGGCAGCCAGCCATGAAATAGCCTCGCGCTTTGATCCGGAAAAAACCTGTGTCGTGGCGCATGGCGTGGACTATGACCTGTTCGCGGAACCAAAGCCCAGGGCATCGGACATGCCGGACGGCGAGGTGGCGGGCTTTACGGCTCGCTCAATGGCTGGATTGACATCAATGCCATTGCCGAGGCAGCACGCCGATTGCCCGACTGGACCATTGTCCTGATCGGCAATGTCGAGACCGACATCATGCCACTGCATTCATTGCCCAATGTCATGCTGCGGCCTGCCATGCCACATCGTGACCTGGCGCAATGGAGCCAGCACTGGGATGTATCGCTGCTGCCGTTTCGGAAAAACCGCCAGATCGACGCCTCGAACCCGCTCAGAAAGCTACACCCGAATGCCTTGCTGCAGGACGTCCGGTCGCTGCCACCTATCGGTTCAAGGCGATCAATGACCTGCAGGCGCCTGTTGCGACACCAGCCACCGGGGGCCGGTCTTGCCGACGCAATTCTCACGCTGCTTCCATGGAAGAAGTCCGCGAGTTTCGTCAGCACCTTGCCGGGGAAACCTGGGAGGCACGCGCCGAAACCGTCTCGAAACTCATTGATGCAATCCGCAAAGGCAGCCCGTCTGGCACATAACCTGCAAGGTTATTCTTGAAACCTATCAAGGAGGCCAGAAATGTCAGCCAACCCGGTAAAAACTGCAATCGTTTTGCTTTTTGCAATAATCGGCAGTGGTTGCGCTTCGCAAAACCTGTGACAACCCTGCCAGAGGATGTTCGCCTTTCCGTTCTTGCAGACCAGGCGCGCGTGGCAATGGGTGATGAGACCGGCAAACCCGCCAATGGCGAAAACCCGACTTCATCGCAAAGGACGGAATTGTCGCAGGAAGAATTGCTGTTTCGCGCACGGCAGAAACAGATGACAGCTTCGAACTCCCAGCCCGCCGACACCGAACTGGCAACGAACAAGGCCGTCGGCGATCAGACGGACCCGCGCACGCTGTTTGCCCGCGCAATGGAACTGCGCCAGGCGGCCGACAAGCCGGCCACGGCAGCAGATGAAGTAGCGCAGTCAGATGTACATGCAGATTTGCAGGCATCAGAAAGGCGGTTTCGGCCCCCTCATGAACGAGGCAGCCGACACTCCTTCAACGGTTGACGTCTGGAAACGGGCGCTGGCCCTGCGCCAGAAAACCGGGAGCCTCCCCTTCGCCGGCAAGTGAAAGCCGGATCCTGTTCCCGCCGATATGGCGAGCTATCATTGCCGAACCCGCAGACACTGCCGCCATCGCCGCGCAGACACAGGCCATCATGGTGCCATCGGCAGAAGATCTCTTCATCTTCAGCATCTCGCCTGAAATCGCAAGGCAATCGGATGGCCGCGAAATCCTCGACCCCGAGACCTATGTGCAACTGGCACTTCGTCGCAAGGGTGCCCGCCAGCCCCGCCACATCACGATAGGCAGGATCAAGGGCGACGGTTACGAAGTCTTTCAAGTCCGCACAGGAACAGGCAAATGCCATCACCCGGATCGTCGGAGGCGAACCCACCATCGGCTATGACCCGGAACTTGCTGCCGGACAGGTGCGCATCGAATATCTGCCCGCTCGCTCCCACATTGCGAAGGAGCAGAGCTCGTGAAAGACATTCCCAGCCTGATCCTGTTCTTCATCGAGATCGCTTGGCGGCGACGCTACCTGATCGTCTTGCCGCTGATGATCTTCCCGTGCTGGCACTGATTGCCGGAAGGATGACGCCAGACCTATGAGGCACAGACAACAATCCTGGTTCAGGAAACTGCGAAGCTCAATCCGTTCCTGAATGATCTCGCGGTTGGCCCGAACCTGCAGGAGCGCATGCCTGCCTTGCAGACGCTTGTCCATTCAGCGCATATTCTCGAAAGGGTGTTGACCGACACCGGCAGGCTGAACGGAGATACACCGGCAGCTCAAAAGGCATAGGAAATATCGAAGCTCTCATCGGCGATCACCGTTCAGATGAAGGGCAATGACCTCGTTTCCTTTCGCATGCGTGGCCATAGCGGCAAGGGCATGGCGGATACGCTCAATGCACTCACCAAACACTTTCTGGACCGATTGCTGGCACCTGAGCGCAGTTCCATCAAGGAGAGCCAGGTTTTCCTTCAACAGGAATTGCGGGAGCGCCTGTCCCGTCTCAACGAGGCCCAGCGGGTGCATGCAGAATTCAAGAAGAACAACCGCGACCGCCTGCCATCGCTTGAAGGCAGCCTTGTGACCCGCATTTCGGCTCTCGAGCAACGCCTGTCTGACAACAGGATGCGGTTGCAGGCCTCGGAAGCCGAACTGGGCGACATGCATCAACGCATTATCGGGACCAATCCGGTCATTGGCCGCATCGAGGAGAGACATCATGCGTTCAACGGGTTGGGCGAACTGCGTTCGCGCTTCTGAACGAGCACTCGTCGGTGCAGGGTGAATGCGCACTCTCCAGCGGCTGGAATCCGAACGCGAAGCAGTAATGGCAAATGCACATGCCATTCAGGACAGTGACCTTGATCGGCTCTGGGACCTTGCGGCGAGCTCACTTGCGCCGGAAGACGGCCAAAAGCCTGCCCTGCTGGTGACGCAAATGACCAAGCTGCAGGAAACGAATTCCGCCCATCTGCGCCTGAAGGAAGAGACGGCAGCATTGGAAAAGGAACTGGAAAGTCTTCACACGGCAATCGCAGAGACCGGGCCGGTGATGCGGGAGCAAAAGCGCCTGGAAGAATCGATCCGCCTCGCGCAGGAAAGTTATGATGCCATTTGCCAGGCACTTTGACAATGCGCAGATCACCGGCGCGCTGGGCGAGTTCGAAGCCGGAGCGCATCAAGATAATCGAGGCTGCGGCTGATCCGGTGGTGCCGGTAACGCCCGGCAACATGCTGTTTGCCCTTGCCGGCATTTTGGCGGGCATTCTGGCAGGCGCGGGCCTGGCAGGAGCAGCGGAAGTCCTCGATACCAGATTGCGCAGCCGTAACCAGTTTGAAAACGCCACCAAGGTTCCGGTTATTGCGAGGCTCGTTGCACGGGGTGAAATCCCGAAACGCTAGCCGGAAAATGGCGGGTCCATGAGGCTGGACCTGCCAGTTCCAGCGTCAAGACGGAACTCCAAGGCTCGTCTCGCTTGATGCAATGGTAGCGCCGAATACCCGGAAATCTACACGGCTTCGCCAGTTTTTCCAGCGCAATTCGGCGATACAGCATCGACGGACATCGAGTGCAACGGCAGCGCGCGGAACCGATCCATCAAATGCCTCAATGGCATGCTCGATCGTTTCGCGGATCACTTCCTCGAGGGGCCGAATATTTTGAACTGTTTTGGCCGAAACGGATTCCAGCCGGGCACGAGCGAGAATGTCATGCAAGGAGTCTCGGTCAGCCGCTGCGTTGCCGTTGCTGGCTTGTCACCGCCCAGCGGCTTCATTCCACCCAACATGTCAAGCGGAAGCATTTCCGGGGTTACTTCCTCGCCATCGTTAACAACGACCGAGCGAACAACATTCTGCAACTGCCTGACATTTCCCGGCCAGGCATGGGACGAAAGGATCACCCCGGCATCATCCGTGAACCGCACAAAGCCACTTGCCATCCCTCCTGGGCAAACTGCTTCGGAAATGACTGGCAATCTCCAGAATATCACTTCCCCGCTCCGCAGCGGCGGCAGTTCCACCGGGATTACGTGAAGCCGGTAGAACAGGTCCTCTAGAAAACGGCCTGCCCTGACCTCTTCAATGGGGTTGCGATTGGTGGCACAAACCGCCGTACGCTCCGAGTTGTGAACCAATGACTCCCCAAGGCGCTGGACTTGCCGGCTTTGCAGGAAGCGCAGCAGCTTGGCTTCCGGGTTGATATCCATTTCGCGTTCGTCGATGGCGTTTCCGCCATTGGCAGAAAGGGCGGCACCTGCCGGTCGGCGGTTGCTCCGGAAAAGGCTCCTTCACATGGCCGAAAATCTCGCTCTCCAGCAAATCATGCGGAATGGCGGCGGCATTGATGGTGATGAAAGGCCCGCCTGCCCTGCGCGACAACCGGTGCAATGCATCCGCACAGACTTCCTTGCCTGTCCCGCTTTCACCGGTAATGAAAACCGTCGCATTGCTGGGCGCAGCGCTTTCAAAACCCGATAGACCGCCTGCATGGGTAGCGACTTGCCGATAAAGCTGCCGACCTGCCCCTCCTCCATGGTCTCCTTGATGGCGGGTATGGTTCGGGCCATGTCACGCCGCTCAAGTGCATTCTTGACAGGTCGCAAAGCGCTCCGCATTGAGCGGCACAACCGAAGTCGTAGGCGCCCATCCGCATCACATTGACAGCGAGGCTCATGGAAGCATTGCCGGTTACCACCACCACCTCGGTGGTAATTCCCTGTTTCTTCAAATGCTCCATGATGTCGAGACCGCTCATGTCGGGAAGATTGACATCAAGCACGATACAATCAGAAACCTGCAGCGATTTGGGCGGAGGCCTGCTTGCCAGTCTCGGCAATCACGCATTCGCCGGCAAGCTCCGCCAGAAAGCTCTTGAATGTGGTCGCAAGCATGGCGCTGTATCAACAATGAGTATTCTCGGTTTCGACATCTCTCTTATCCCGATTACACTTTTTCAGGTTCCAGTCTGGCACCAAATCATCAATATTTTGACAAGGCTCCGTTCACGCATCCTCACGCTACCCAACGCCCACCCCGCAAATTTTCACTATCACGCGCTTTCCTTGCTTTCTTTCCTGCCCATTTTGCTGTCGACATGATCCCGCAGGGCATTCAGGCCGAGACGGAAGCGTCATCAACAGCTCCACTTCCTTGCCATTGCTGGCCGGGGTCGGGCTATGCTCGATATTTCTGGCAGATTGTGCAGCCGCACTCATGCCGAACTGGTCGAGAAGGCCGGCGATCTTGTGCGCTGTCTTGCGGACCTCCCCTCATCCTGGCCGGCAATCACACCCTGTTTCAGTACCGGCATGGGGCTTGTCCATTTCGTTATGCACCTGGTTTATCAGTGCAATCAGCGTGTCATAGTCGAGGTCTTCAATGAGTTCCGACGGGAAATCGATATCGAGATAGCTGCCCGCATCGGCTTGCGCATCCCCGTCAGGATTGGCTGGGCTGACCTCTTCCACATCCACCTTCAGGGCAGGCGTTTTCGCTGCTATCAACAACAAGGCCGACGAAGCCGCGCGTATTTCTGATCTCGGCAAGCAGTTCGGCGATTTCGGCGAGCCTTACCGGCTTGCCGAGATAATGGACGAACCCGGCATTTGAGCAATCTCTTGCGGTCACGCGCAAAGCTCTGCGCAGTCAGCGCGATGAACCGCGCCGCGACAAGCACCTTCGCTTCGCAGCGCCTGCATTGCCGCTACGCCATCTGTTCCGGGCATCTGCACATCAAGCACCACGAGATCAAACCGCTTGGCGCGCCCAAGGCTGATGGCACCCTGCCCGCTTTCGGCCACTGAAATCCTGGCGCCGAATGTTTCAAACATCTTGCGCGCAACCATCAGATTTGCCGGCACATCATCAGCGATCAGAACCTCTTTGCCCGAAAAATCCACGCTGCTGCTGGTGGCAATAGAATGGTCTGCATCCACTGGCTGCGATACACCGGCACTTTCAAGGACAAGGTCGAAGGAGAACACCGAGCCATTGCCCTGAGCACTTTCAAAGCGAATGCTTCCACCCATCAAGTGCACAAGCCGCTCTGATATTGCCAGGCCAAGGCCCGTGGAACCGGCCCGCACATTCTGCGCATTTTCTCCTTTTTCGAACGGCTGGAACAGTTTCTCCTGCATCTTGGCCGATATGCCGCTACCGTTGTCGCTGACTGCAAAACGCACGGTGCAGGTCTCACCAACCGGGCCTGCCGCTTCCATACTCAGATCAACATCGCCATTGGTGGTGAATTTGTTCGCATTGCCCACAAGGTTCAACAGGACTTGCCGAATGCGGTCACTGTCGCCCACCATTGTATCCGGCAATGACGGGTCGATAATTACCTGCATCCGGTTGCCGTTTTCCTTTGCCAGCACCGCCGCGACCTCAGCAACGTCCTGCGCGAGTGTTGCCAGTGAAAAGGCACCAAGCTTGAGCGGCAGTTTTCCGGCTTCAAGCCGGGTCAGGTCGAGAATATCATTGATGAGCGTCAAAAGTCCTTCGGATGCGCGCAGAATGGTGCCGAGCATGCGGCTTTCCTCGCCTTGCTCCTTCTGCTTCAGCAACAATTCCGATAGCCCGATGATCGCATTGAGCGGCGTGCGAATGTCATGGCTCATCATCGCCAGAAACTCCGACTTCGCGCCACTTGCCGTAGTAGCCTTGCGCGCCAGCAGCTTCATCCGCTCGGCCTGCGCCTCGGAATGCTCGCGCTCCCTGAGCAAACTCGACCGCGACTGGTTCGCATCTTCCAGCAGATGCCTGGCCCGCCTTTCCGAATGGATCAGATAGACGAGCAGCAGGATCAGCAGGACAATGGATGCAGCGCCAAACCGCGACAATTGCGTTTGCAGCAGATCGTTGTCCGCTGACAGGGTTTCGCGTTCAATACGGTCGGTATTGAGGCTCTCCAGGGTCAGGCTGCGCAGCTTGTCACGATGCGGGGAAAGGATTGCGAGCATTCTTGCCGCTGCATCGGCATTGCCCGCGACAACCTCATCGAGAATGTCATCGGATGCTTCGAGGGCGGCAAAATAGGCAGCATAGATCTTGCTCTGCTCGCGATCCTGCCGGATCGCCTCGGCAAGCGTTCCCTTGTTGTAGATCATTGCCCTGCTCCACATGAGATCGAATTGCAGGGCAAGTTTGCGGCCATCCACCGATTTTGCGCCATAGGCAAGCGGAGCCAGCTCCGACAACATCCGCGAAAGCTCTATCTCGCTCTGGGTTGCCGCCCATATGGTGTTTTCGGGTATTCGGTAGCGGATCCGGTCCTGCACATCCTTCAGGTCGCGCCAGGCATTGACCGTGAAGCCGATCGCAAGCGCGAAGACGGCAAGGAAACACAGCCTGACCGCGACCCTGATCGTGTTACCCACGACGGTCATCTGAATGCGATCAAACCAACCTGCCAGACCCACTTGAAGTAGTACCTTTCATCATCAGGTTCCGAATACCAGCGAAACCGGGTCCACCCGTCCGCCAGCACCGGCCGTCGCTGGCGATTTTCCATCCATGGCACCAGCGGGTACCGAATGTGATGTCAGGATCGCAAAGAGCATCATGAAAAGCGTGGACAGCCGGGCCATGCGAATCATCTCCAGTCCGTTCGAATCTCGAGACCGGACTAAATCATTGCGATAGTATATAAATAGTTAATCGTATAAGTTGTATATCCCCATCCGGTTTGATCCCCTCTTGACCTCGATTGATGCTGTTGGACATGATTTTCTGCAGTCGCAATTTCGATCAGGCCGCCTCGCCGTGTTGAACATAGCCTTGCGGATTTTCGGACTGCCATTTCCAGGTGGAGGCGCACATCTCGTCAATGCCGAGCCTTGCCGTCCAGCCCAGCAATCGCAGGGCCTTGGTGGCATCAGCCACACTTGTTGCAACATCGCCCTCGCGTCGACCGGTCACACGATAGGCGACCTTGCGGCCTGAGGCTTTCTCGAACGCTGCTACCATTTCCAGCACCGTGACGCCGGTTCCCGTACCAACATTGATTGCCTCGCAACCCGTATGGGCACAGGCATAACCAACGGCAGCGAGATGCGCGGCGGCAAGGTCAACAACATGGATGTAGTCACGCTCGCCCGTCCCATCGCGCGTGTCATAGTCATTGCCGAAAATGCCCAGCACATCCCGCCGACCGATCGCGACCTGGGAAATGAACGGCATCAGATTGTTGGGAACGTCATTGGGGTCTTCACCAATCAGTCCCGATTCATGTGCACCGACCGGATTGAAATAGCGAAGCAGGACCGCGCTCGCATCGCTACCTGCCTTCACCCAGTCGCCCAGCATGCCCTCGATATGGTATTTGGTGCGCCCATAGGCGTTTTCGGGCGCAAGTGGGTGGCTTTCGTCATAAGGCAGGTATTTTGCTGCGCCATAAACAGTGGCCGAGGAAGAAAACACAATTCGCTTGCATTGTGCCGCATCCATCGCCTTCAACAGCGCAATCGTGCCCTGCACATTGTGCTCGTAATATTTCACCGGGAAAAGATTGGCCTCGCCCACCGATTTCAGGCCGGCAAAATGGATCACGATATCCGGATTGAATTCGCCAAGGACGCGCGTCAGTTTCGCCTCGTCACGAATATCGCCTTCGACCTGATCGAAGTCGTGGTTTACCAGCCGCCTCACGCGTTCGAGCGATTGCGGTGAGCTGTTGGAATAATTGTCGAAAACGCATACCGAATGCCGCTCGGAAAGGAGCTGGACCAGGGTATGGGTTCCGATATAGCCAGCACCGCCCGTGACAAAGACGCGCTTGCCGGTATGTGGATCATCGATCGTGTTGCGAGCCGTCATGGTTGCAATTCTTCCCTTGAAGCCGTGAGCAAATCCTGCAGCTGGCGCGCCATCGAATTTCATGGCGCTGCCGCAAGACATCAGCTTTTGATTGTAGGAAAAAACCCTGAAGGAAGGCCGTGGGTCGGCCCTTGCATTTTAGACAAGCTGTTAATCCGGCGATAAGCAATCAGACAAGGGCTTCAAGGTCAGGACACCTTCCATATCAGCGTTGACAGCAAGGAAGCTGGAGATGATGACAGGGTTGAAACCTTGTTGCGATGAAAGCCTCGACGGGTCTGGCGGCGTAGATAATTGCTGCTTATCCTGCGCCAGGAAAAATCGCGAAATGCGCTTTCTGCGCGACCGGCTCGAAAGGTCAGCGCAGGCGCACCACCTGGAGGTGTTCGGTGAAAACCGCTTCTGATTACCGTATCATCGACGAGACACGCCAAAGGGTGAGTGTTCGCTTCGAGGGAAACGAACTTCTATTGCGCGAAGGTGAAAATCTTGCCGCTGAACTGCTGGCCGCAAGAATTGCGCCTTTCCGCAGGACACCGGTTTCCGGTGCTCCACGAAATCCCTTCTGCATGATGGGAGCCTGCTTCGATTGCCTGGTGGAAATCCATGGCGTCACCCGCCAGGCCTGCATGACTGAAGTCGCCGACGGAATGGAAATCTGGATGCCTGCCAGTCGGAGGGCCGATGATGCGTGAGACTGATCTGGTCATCATCGGCGCCGGTCCTGCCGGGATGGCTGCTGCAAACACTGCCGCACAATCGGGTCTTTCGGCCCTGCTGCTCGATGAGCAATCAAGAGCCGGCGGACAGATTTACCGGAATGTGGAGCGCGCCGCAAATACCCGCAGCAAGGTGCTCGGCAAGGACTACACCTGCGGCCTGGCACTGGTCGAGAAGCTCAAACACGAACGCATCACGCATGTCACGGGTGCCGCGGTCTGGCAGGTCGGACAAGAATGCGAGCTCACCTATTCGGTCGCGGGAAAGGCATGTCAGGCAACTGGCAAGCGCCTGTTGATCGCAACCGGGGCACTGGAGCGCCCCATGCCGGTTCCCGGCTGGACGTTGCCCGGCGTGATGACAGCAGGTGCCGCGCAAATCCTGCTGAAACAATCCGGCATTGTCTGCGAGCGCGCGGTTCTCGTTGGATCCGGTCCGTTGCTCTATCTGGTCGCCGCCCAAATGATCCGCACCGGCACAGCTCCGCTTGCGATCGTCGAGACACAGTCATTCAGCGATCGGATATCCGCCATGCGCCATGTAGGCGGCGCCCTGCGCGGTTGGCGCTACCTGGCCAAGGGTTTGGCTCTGCTTGCCGAACTCCGCCGCGCTGGCATCGCGCGATTGACCGCCGCAACATCAATTTCCATCGAGGGAGACGGCAAGGCGCAGGCCATCCGCTTCACCTCGGCGGGGCGCGAAAATCGCATCGAATGCGCCACTATCCTGCTGCATCATGGCGTCGTTCCCAATACGCAGATTTCCCGATCCATCGGCTTGGATCACCGCTGGGATCCGGACCAGCGCTGCTTCGCACCACAAACAGACGGCTGGGGCCGCACCAGCCTGCCTGCAATTTTCATCGCAGGCGATGGCGGCGGGATTGGCGGGGCGAAAGCAGCCGAACTTGCCGGATCGCTTTCCGCGTTGGAAATTGCCTGCGACCTCGGTGCAATGGGTAAAGGCGAGCGGGACCACAAGGCAGACCGATTGCGCCGGGCATTGGCAAGCGAACTGGCTGCACGTCCGTTCATCGACCGCGCCTATCCACCTTTTGTTGCTGCCTTGACCCCCGACGATGCCACCATCATCTGTCGCTGCGAGGAGGTGACGGCTGGTGACATTCGCCGCCATGCGAAGCTCGGCTGTATTGGCCCCAACCAGACCAAGGCATTTGGCCGGGCGGGCATGGGTCCTTGCCAGGGCCGCTATTGCGGGCTCACCGTCACGGAGCTTCTTGCAGAGGCCAATCAGAAGACACAGGAAGAGACCGGCTATTACCACATCCGCCCGCCCATAAAGCCGGTCAGCTTGCGGGAACTTTCAGCACTCGCCAAAACCGAATCCGCTAAGCAATGAGCGGTGGCGTCAGATCGCCAATCCCGCCTTCAACATGCAGCTTTGCTCCGGTCACCGCCTGCAGGTCATCAAGCGACATTTGCGGCAGCTTTTCCAGCAGCACGAAATGCCCATCCCGGATATCGACAACCGCAAGCGACGAATAGACCCGCGTGACACAGCCGACGCCTGTCAGCGGCATCGTGCATTTTTGCAGCAATTTGGGCTTGCCGTCCTTGGTGACATGATCTGTGACGACGGCAACCTGCTTTGCCCCGTGAACCAGGTCCATCGCCCCACCAACGGCGGGCACGCCCTTGCCGCCCGTTGACCAGTTTGCCAGGTCACCATTTTCGGCGACCTGATAGGCGCCAAGCACCGCCAGATCGAGATGGCCGCCGCGAACCATTGCAAAGGAATCGGCATGATGGAAAAAGGCCGCCCCCGGCTTGAGCGTAATCGCCTTCTTGCCAGCATTGATCAGGTCCCAGTCCTCCTCACCTGCAGGCGGCGCCTCTCCAAATCCCAGAACACCATTTTCCGTGTGATAGATGACCTCGCGTCCCTGTGGCTGGAACTGGGCGATCATTTCGGGAAAGCCGATACCAAGATTGACATAGGAGCCGTCCGCAAGATCCTGCGCCGCGCGCCAGGCAATCTGGGCATTGGAGAGCTTGATCTGGTCGATTTGCGGGTTCATGCCACCTCCCCCGGATAGACTGTGTTGCTGCGATTGAGCGCCTCTTCCTGTTGCGGATTAGGCACTTCCACCACTGCATTCACGAAAATGCCGGGCGTTATCACCTGCTCGGGGTCAATGGAACCAGCCGGAACAATGCGACTTGCCTGCGCAATCGTATGCCCCGCTGCCATCGCCATCAGCGGGTTGAAATTCCGCGCTGCCATCCGATAGGTCAGATTGCCCATCGGATCCGCCAGTTCAGCCTTGATCAGGGCAAAATCCGCCTTGAGCCAGCGCTCTCGCACATAGGTCTTGCCGTCAAATTCCTCAACCGGCTTGCCTTGCGCCAGATCAGTACCAACGCTGCTGGGTGTATAAAAGGCAGGAATGCCCGCACCACCGGCGCGAATGCGCTCGGCTAGTGTGCCTTGCGGCACCAGTTCGAGTTCGATCTTTCCAGCAAGGTACAGCTCGGTAAACACCCTTGGATCAGCGGAACGCGGAAATGAGCAGATCATCTTTGCCACAAGCCCCTGCTCGATCATCGCGGCAATACCGACATGACCATTGCCGGCATTGTTGTTGATGACCGTGAGACCGCGCGGGCGCCGGTCGATCAGCGCATGGATAAGCTCGATCGGCGCGCCCGAACCTCCGAAGCCACCGACCATGACGGTCGCGCCATCGCCTATGCCTGACACGGCTTCCGCAAGTCCGCTGATGGTCTTGTTCATGGTGGCCTCCGTTGATGCAGGCCTGTTTAATTGCAAAGGCAATCAAATTCCACAGTTTTCATCGACCAACCACCTCAATGCTTCACCAAAGCGATTGTTGCAACAGCAGGATTGCGGAGAGGCTTGCCAAGGTCAGCACCATTGCCCGGGCAAGTTTGCG
>JAWKWN010000050.1:0-18104 GCA_041397505.1 Nitratireductor sp. | reverse complement strand
GTTCGGCTGGACGCCTGTTGTTCCATCGCGTTATGGCAGTCGCTTTGCGTATGGTCATATCGTTGAGGACGACCGGCATCTGGTGGTTTCAGGCGGTCTTGGATGCTCGATCCTTCCGGTGCGGTTTGGCTCGCCGCCGGAAATCGTGTTGATCGAACTTGGCGCGCCTGCGGGTGTTTAACCCCGACCGAACGGCCCGCTCACCAAGATCCTTTCCGACAGTTCGGCATTTGTCAGTCCCGGCTCGAACCGCGCGTGGGCACGAGGATTCCCTTGTAGTCTTCAGCTTTGTTGTTCTGTCTCCAATTGCAAATGCTCACTTGTTTTTATCTTGTGCGTCAGACATTGTTCCAAGTGTGTGCTGACATATTGGAGTAGAGAATGACGAAAAGAACCCGTAATCGTCGCGAAGTACTCTCCGGCGTCCTTTTCCTCGGGGCGATAGGCGCTTCCGGCCTGGCATTTGGTGCGCAGGTGATCAAGGAAATCAGCGAGCTGCAGCCTGGCGAATTCACCTGGCATCCGGAACGGTCCCCGAAGGGTCCCGTCTCGGTCGTTGTTTCCATCCCCCAGCAACGGGTGCATGTCTATCGCAATGGCATCCGGATTGCAGCCTCGACCTGCTCCACCGGCAAAACGGGACATGAAACGCCAACCGGCGTTTTTGTTGTTCTTCAGAAGGATCGCAATCACCATTCGTCGACTTACAACAATGCTCCAATGCCGAACATGAACCGGCTCACCTGGTCGGGGATAGCCCTGCATGCAGGAAAACTGCCGGGCTATCCGGCCTCGCATGGCTGTGTGCGGCTTCCCCTGGATTTTTCCGCAAAGCTTTTCGAAATCACGCATCTGGGCACGCCGGTGATCATTGCGGATACGCATACGGACCCCTGGCAATTGACACATCCTGGACTTGTTCTCAGTGGCTATGGCGAGGACGAGTTCGAACATGTGCTTGCAGGGCTCGAGGGCAAGAAACACCCGGCTGACTGGAGCGAGGCCGAGGCCAATCCGGTGACCAGCGTCATTGCGTCGTCTGCCAGCAGGCAGGTCGAACTTATCGAGAATGATGTGGTGGTGGCAAAATCGCCGCTGACATTGGCCAGCCAGAACAAGTTCGGGTCGCATGTCTTTGTCCTGCATGGCTCAGACGAGACATCGAAAGGCATGCGATGGACTGCGATCACGCATGGCGAAACGGGCGGTTTGGCTGACGATCCCAAGATCTTGCACCGGATTCGCGCCGAGACCGAATTTGTCAATGCCATGCGCAAACACATGCATCCGGCATGGTGATGGTGCTGACTGATACTCCACTGCATCCCGATGCCCGATCCGGACGTGATTTTGTCATAGCCACGAGTTGAGCAGGATCAATGTATCCATCTTCCTTTCATGCGACTGAATGGCAGGCGAGACCTATAAAGGGAACATCATCATCATGAATTCAGGATCAAGAAGCAGTATCGCAGTGGCCGCACTGGCCCCTGTTGCTGGCAGGATGTTCGGAGACGACTCCGGTTGCTGCTCCCGAGAGCAACAGTGCGCTGCGAACCGGTAGTCAGGCTGACGAAGGTGCTTGCGAGCGTGCAGTATCCGTTCAGTCGAACAATGGTGATGTGGTCACCTTGTCGTCGAGTTTTTCCCCAGGCAAACACCGAAGTCATTGTTGGCGTCGGTCCGGACAGGGCACGCTGGCGTTGCCTGGTGTCAGGTGGTGTGGTTGCAGAAGTGACCTCGCTCACGGACGAGGGCAAGCTGTAGAGACTGACACCCATGGGGTTTCCGGCAGCGCTTTGAAACCTTGCCAGTACCGCTGAATCAGGCCCGCGAAACGGTCCGCTCACAAGCAAGCGGTCGGGCAGTTCGGCATTCGCCTGACCAATTGTGATCGTGCCATCGGTGGAAGCAGTAATTTCGGCTTCACCGGCTTTCATGCCATGCAATCGCAGTCTTTGCCCGGGCCGCGCCTGCGGCAATGGCGGGGGTCCGTCATTTGTCAATGTCGCTGTATTGCTGTCGCGCGAAATGATCCGGGCGAATTTTGGCCACAGCCTGTGGTCCGGCGCTCCATGTGAGGCCGCTTGTTCCAGCGGCAATCCGGCATTTCCTGAAATCCTGACCCGATCGCCCGGCTGTATCGTTCCCGGTTTCACCACCCGCAGATAGATGCCGCAATAATTGTGCCCGAATGCCTTGGTCATGATTGCGGGAACATCCGGATCGCGTGCTGCGGTGGGTGACCGAGGTTGCCGGGCAGCGTGTGCAGGCCGGATGCCTTCAAGTTCGGCCCCGCCGATTTGCAAACTGCGCCCGGGAAGCAGCTCCTCCCATGGTTCCAGCCCCTCGATCAGCAGGTTTCCGCGAAACCTGCAAGGGTCGATTGTCACGCCAGCAGCCGCCTCGATCTCCCTGACCGAAGCGAGGTTGATGAGGGAAATCGCGCTGTCGGTAAAATCCCAATAGCCTGAAAGACTGCCTGCCTCGCGACGCCGCTCCGCGAGCATGGGCGGGAAAGGATTTGCGTCTTCGGTTTCCAGCGACCAGAGGAACATCGGCAATTGCCGGTTTGCTTGCGCAATCGCATCCGGGTCGGTGAGATCAATGCTCAAGACACTCCCCTCGGGCGAGGTGAGGTGCAGCATGTTTGCCGGTTCATCGAGCCTTTGGCGAAAACGCAGCAGGCCATCCTGGCGCGCATTGATGAAAAAGGACTGGCACGCCATCCAGGCACCATCCATGGTCGAGCTGACTGAGCGGGTGAGCGCGAAGCGGCGATCATTGGCAATGCCTTCGCCTGCGGCAAGCATTGCATGGTCGAGGTCTTCGCCGGGAAGGCCCTTTACGGGATAGCGCATCAGGCGGGCGAGTTGTGGCATTGGAAATCCGAAAGGGGTTTGGGGTGGCATCGCTCACTATGGTGTGCAAGAAATAGCATGAAAGTCCAACCCGCAATACGGACATGAGCATGCCCCGCCAGACGACTGAGCTTTCCAACCGACTGATCGAGAACGGCCACGAGATGGAAGTTCGTGTCTACTACGAGGACACGGATTTTTCCGGCGTCGTCTATCACTCCAACTATCTCAAATACATGGAGCGTTCGCGCACCGAATGGCTGCGGCATCTGGAGATTTTCCATACCGATCTTGAAAAGGACGATAGTGCCTTTGCGATCCATCGCATGAGCCTGAAATTCGGGCCGCCTGCCAAGATCGACGACCTGCTGACCGTGCGCACAGTATTGCAGAAACTGACCGGCGCGCGTTCGTTCCTGCGCCAGGAGGTCTGGCGCAAGGAAGGTGACGGCAGCGAGACACTGCTATGCGGGGCGGATGTCGAGGTTGCCTTCATCAATCATGGCGGCGGCGCGAAGCGGTTTCCCGACGATCTGAGGGCAAAGCTCGGCGGCTGAAGCCGAATTCTCGCATCAGGCTCAGCGGCGCTCCATCATCATCGACAGTTTCAGGCGTTTTTCGTTGAGCAGTTTGAGCGCCTTTTCGCGTTCCTCGCCCTCGGGCAAGGCGTTTGCGGCCTTCGCATCGGCCACGATTTCCTTCTTCAGTGTCACTTCGGGCGGCAGGGTTCCTGCCTCCTTCATCATCCGTGCAGCAAAATGCTCCATGAAATCGCCTTCCGGAATGGGAGGCAGTGGCTTTCCGACGCCCGGCAGGTTGTCGAATGCGCCGTCGCGCATCGCTTCCTCGATCAGGTTTTCGGCAATGCGGGCAAAGTTCATCGGCAAAACCGCACGGGCTGGAACAGTTGTCGATCTGACAGTTGCTCCAAAATATTGTGCTTTGGACCGATCTGCCAAGAGGGCGCGACAAGAATCCTAACGCTTCCTTAACCCTAATGAGGAATGAAGGAAGTCATTCGATTCCTTCGCATCACCAGTCATGCTTTGGACAAGATTTTCCTTAGTTGGATAGGGTGAAGGAATTGCCTGAGGCGTGGAATCCGTACCGGCAGCAGACTTCCGACGATTTTCCATCGCAAAAACGAATTCGCAAAGAGGCTCCATTTTCATGACCGGGCTAGAAATTTTTGGCGTAACTGCTGCAATGGCACAAGAGGTGGAATCGAGCGGTCTGGGGACTGCCGGTGTCAATGTCGGTCTGTGGGACCTGTTTCTCCATGCAGGCCTGGTTGTCAAAGTCGTGATGATCGGCCTGTTGCTCGCCTCGATCTGGAGTTGGGCGATCATATTCGACAAGATCTTCCTGTTCGCGCGCACGCGCCGCCAGCTAGACCGCTTCGAGAAGGTGTTCTGGTCAGGCCAGAGCCTCGAAGAACTCTACCGCTCGCTGGCAGACAGGACACCCAGCGGAATGGGTGCCTTGTTCGTTTCGGCCATGCGGGAATGGAAAAAGAGCTTCGAGCGCGGAGCGGCATCACCCATCGGTCTGCAAATGCGCATCGAGAAGGCACTTGATGTTTCACTGGCGCGCGAAATCGAGAGGCTCGAAGCGCGGCTGGTGTTTCTGGCTACCGTGGGTTCTGCTGCACCCTTCATCGGCCTTTTCGGCACGGTCATCGGTATCATGACATCGTTCCAGGCGATTGCCGGCTCGAAATCCACCAATCTTGCCGTTGTTGCACCCGGCATTGCCGAGGCGCTGCTGGCAACAGCGCTTGGCCTGCTCGCGGCGATCCCGGCGGTTATCGCCTACAACAAGTTTTCAACCGATGTCGCCCGCATTTCGGGCAGGCTGGAAGGCTTTGCGGATGAGTTTTCCGCCATACTTTCGCGACAGATAGATGAGAAGAACCGCGTTCGCACGCCTGCATAAGGAAATATGCAAGGGCTGGCAGAAACTCGGCAGGACTGGAAGCAGACGCAATGGGAATGTCAACAGGTTCAGGTGGTGGGTCAGGCGTACGGCGGCGAAGGTCGCGTCACGGCTCGCGTCATGCCGTTATGTCGGAGATCAACGTGACGCCGTTTGTCGACGTCATGCTGGTGCTCCTGATCATCTTCATGGTTGCAGCTCCGTTGCTCACGGTCGGAGTGCCGATTGATCTGCCGGAAACACAGGCCAAGGCGCTCAATTCCGAAACCCAGCCTATCACCATATCCGTCAATGAGGCGGGCCAGGTGTTCCTGCAGGAGACCGAGGTTCCGGTTGACGAGATCGTGCCCAAGCTCGAGGCGATTGCCCGCAACGGCTATGAGGAACGCATTTATGTCCGCGGTGACAAGACCGCTGATTATGGAACGGTGATGCGCATCATGGCGCGGATATCAGCAGCCGGATACAAGCGCATTGGCCTGGTAACCCTGCAGGAGCAAACACAGTGATCATGCCCGGCTTGCGGCAAGTTTGCCATATGGGGCGGGAAGGCAACTGATCTGCCATGAAATTCCCGGCCTCGCTATCGACCTTTCTGCATGTTGCAATTCTGTCCTGGGGGCTGCTTTCGCTTTCCGGGCCGAAGCCGCTTGCAGTAGCTGATGTCGAGGCACTGCCAATTGACATTGTTCCCATAGAGGAAGTGAGCCGCGCCGTTCAGGGCGAGAAAAAGGCCGATGTCGCGGACAAGCCGGCCCCGAAGCCGTCGCAAAAGCCGCAGAAAAATCCGGACGCGCAGAATATCGGCGATGCCGAAGTGGATGCCAAGACGCAACGCGTTGCCGAACCGACACCGAAGCCTGACAATTCACAGCGTGCCGATTCTGCA
The DNA here is from genome assembly GCA_041397505.1 of Nitratireductor sp. Lineage (GTDB taxonomy): Bacteria > Pseudomonadota > Alphaproteobacteria > Rhizobiales > Rhizobiaceae > BOKV01. The sequence goes on along the minus strand of JAWKWN010000050.1, from coordinate 12,419 downwards.
CCCAAGGCGGAAAAGCCCAAGCCCGCTCCGCAGGTCAAGCCTGAGCCGGTTGCCCAGCCCGTCAAGGAAAGCACGCCGGAAAAACCACCGAGCTTGCAGCCCTCGACCAGCCACGCCAGCCGATCTCTGACCAGACGCCGATAGAAACACCTGCGCCAGCGGAAACCGGTGAGCAGTTTGCCAAGCTTCCCGACAATGTGCCCGTGCCCCAGCCCAAGCCGCAGCCGCCCAAGCCTGCAAGCGCCGAAACAAGGGAGCGGAAGGAGCAGAAGGAAAAGCCACGGGAAGAGACGACTGCGACTTCCAACCAGGAATCGAAATCGCCGACCGACGAAATTGCGGCCCTGCTGAACAAGGAAAAACCGGCTGATTCAGGAGCCAAGCGCTCCAGCGAGCGCGCGGCACTCGGCACCAGGAAGCCGGGGACCGGAGGCAAATTGAGCCAGAGCGAAATGGACGCCCTGCGCGGCCAGTTGGCCACCTGCTGGTCGATCCCCGTTGGCGTGCAGGACGGGCAGGACCTGCGGGCATCTATCAGGTTTTACCTCGATCCCAATGGAAAGCTGACCGGCCAGCCGGAGATCACGACGTCATCGGGCAATCGGCAATTTGATGAAAGTGCCAGGCGCGCCATCCTGAAATGCGACCGCGACGGCCTCAATGTGCCTGCGGGCAAACACGATATCTGGAACACGGTGGTGGTGAATTTCGATCCCAGCCAGATGTTTTGAGCGAAGGAATTCTTATGATCATGTCTCACGCTTTCCACACAAAGGAAAATTTGATGCTCAATTTCCTGCAACGCGGCTTCAGGGCGGTTTCAGCCCTTGCCATTCTTGTCCTGGTGTCGGTCGCTTCAATTTGCCAGCGCATGCGCTGGTGGAACTCGACCTGACCAAGGGCAATGTCGAGCCGCTTCCCATTGCCATTACCGATTTCGAGGGTGAGCAGGTCGCAAGGGATATTGCCGGTGTCATCTCCGACGATCTTGCGAATTCCGGTCTGTTCAGGCCGATCGAGAAATCGGCATTCATCGACAAGACCACCAGCCCGGATGCTGTTCCCCGTTTCGAGGACTGGCGGGTAATCAATGCGCAGGCGCTGGTGACGGCGCGTGTCACGATGCAGGCTGATGGTCGGCTCAAGGCCGAATTCAGACTATGGGACGTATTTGCCAATGAGCAGATGATCGGGCAGCAGTTTTTCACCACACCGGACAACTGGCGCAGGCTGGCGCATATCATTGCAGATGCTATCTACGAGCGGTTGACCGGCGAAAAGGGCTATTTCGATACCCGCATCGTCTATGTCGATGAAACCGGTCCCAAGGCACAGCGCGTCAAGCGACTGGCGATCATGGATCAGGATGGCGCCAATATGCGGCCGCTGACAAGCGGCAGGGACCTGGTATTGACACCGCGTTTCTCGCCCAGCCGTCAGGAGATCACCTATATGTCCTTCGATGGCGGCAATCCGCGTGTCTATCTCTTGCAGATCGAGACCGGCCAGCGTGAGCTGGTGACCAATTTTCCGAACATGACGTTCTCGCCCCGCTTCTCTCCGGATGGGCAAAAGATCATCCTCAGCCTGCAGCAGGACGGCAATTCCAATATCTACACCATGGACCTTCGTTCGCGCACCACGACACGGCTGACCGATACTGCCGCCATCGACACGGCACCTTCGTTTTCGCCAGATGGCCAGCGCATCGTCTTTGAATCGGACCGGGGCGGGCGTCAGCAACTCTATGTCATGAATGCAGATGGTTCGGGCCAGACCCGGATCTCGTTCGGCAATGGAAGTTATGCGACACCGGTCTGGTCACCGCGCGGCGACCTGATTGCGTTTACCCGTCAGGCAGGCGGGAAATTCTCCATTGGTGTCATGAAGCCGGATGGCTCGGGCGAACGCATTCTGACCGAAGGTTTCCACAATGAGGGGCCGACATGGGCTCCCAATGGTCGGGTGTTGATGTTCTTCCGCGATTCAAGCGGGCAGAACGGCGGACCGTCGCTCTATTCAATCGACATCACCGGCTATCATGAGCGGCGCATTCCGACGCCATCTTTCGGGTCTGATCCGGCATGGTCGCCGCTGCTCGACTGATTATGGCGTTGATGGCCGGACGATAAGCGGGCGGCGGCAGCAAGTCGCCGCTTTTTGGACAAATTGCCGTGGGACAGGGCTTCCAAGCTGGGCGTTGGAATGTCAGGGGATGGCAAGCCGGTAGCCGTGAAACGAAATATTAACCCTCTTTGTTGAGCCGCGATTAACCGGAACATGGTTATTGAGGGATTTAGAAAATCCATAAAGGAGTAGTGAAGATGCAAAGGGCCTCGTCCTTGCTGAAATCGCCTGCGATTATCGCGCTTGCCATGGGGCTTGCGCTTGCAGGCTGCGCCAAGAAACCATTGCCGGACAACGCCAATGGCCTGGGCCTGAACAATGGTGCGGCACCTGGCACACAGCAGGACTTCACCGTCAATGTTGGTGATCGCATCTTCTTCGAAACCGATTCATCTGCTTTGACTTCCCAGGCGCGCGAGACGCTTGACCGTCAGGCGCAGTGGCTGGTGCGCTACACCAATTACCCGGTAACGGTTGAAGGCCATGCCGATGAACGCGGCACCCGCGAATACAACCTGGCGCTGGGTGCGCGCCGTGCAGCAGCAACGCGCGACTACCTGGCTGCCCGGGGAATTCCTGCAAGCCGCATCCGGACCATTTCCTACGGCAAGGAACGCCCTGTCGCCGTTTGCGACGACATTTCCTGCTGGTCGCAGAACCGCCGTGCAGTAACTGTGCTTGCAGCGCCTACGGGTTGACGGGCCAGTTGATTGGCAACAATCATCACGATATTTCGAGAGGGTGGCTTCGGCCACCCTTTTTCGTTTGCAGGAACTTTGACGCGATGAACACTGACGATACGCCCGGGCAAATTGCCATTGACAAGATACGCAGCAGTTTTGCCCGGCAAAGCTTCATGCAGACATTGGGGGCCGAACTTCTGGAAGTCGGAAATGGCCGGGTTCGCATCGGCTTTTCGCGTGATGAAAGGCTGTTGCAGCAGCATGGCTTCCTGCATGCGGGTGTTGCGACCGCGATCGTTGACAGCGCTTGCGGATATGCGGCCCTTTCCATGGCTCCAGAGGGATCGGAAGTCCTGACCATCGAATTCAAGTCGAATTTCCTGCGCCCGGCTTCCGGCCTGACCTTCGAAGCGATAGGCGAGGTCATCAAACCTGGAAAGTCGGTCATGGTCTGTGAGGGCAAGGTGTTCGAAGTTTCACCATCACCAAGGCTGGTTGCGACCATGAGCGCCACCATGTTTGTCCAGGCGGTCTCCGCGTCCGATGCATGAGCAATGGCGAGATTCCTCCAAATCCCTGGTTCCCAACAAAATTTGGCCGGTTTTTGTTGCTCTTGATGGGTTTGTTGAAATACCGTCATCGTTGCAAGGCATCCGTCATTGCAAATCTGTGGTTTCGAGGAACAAGAGACGATTTCCATGAGAAGATTGTTATTCGCTCCGGCCCTGCTTCTGGGCACGGCGCTTGCGCATGGCGCTGCCAGCGCCCCCGGCCTTGACGGGCCGGTTCCAACCCAAGATGTCATTTCAACGCCCATGCATGTCGAAGGCTCGTTCCAACTGGCGCAGTCTGCCGATGCTGCGGTGCGGGTGAACCAGCTCGAAGAGCAGGTTCGAACCCTTAATGGTCGCATCGAGGACCTGAATTTCCAGTTGCTGCAAATGCAGGAACAGTTCCGCAAGATGCAGGAAGACAACGAATTTCGCTTCCAGGAACTTGAAAACAAGCGTGGGGACCTGGGCTCCGGCGATGGTCCAGTTGTTGCTGAAACGCCGCGCGGTTCGGGTGCGGATGATTCCAGCCAGGCGGGTTCCAGCCTGGGAAAATCGCAACCGTCTGAGCAGATCACGGGCGCGCAGCGCTCGGACGGTGATGAAATTGCGCGTGCCATCGAAGGTTCGCAGGGCGAGGGGAACTCTGTTCCGCGCGCCCGGCGAACCATTGATGGCGTGGAAATCTATGATGGCGAACCGATAGCCCCCGAGCCGGGTGGACTGCAGCCCGAGACACTGGGAACACTGACCTTCGACAAGAACGGCAATGTCATTCAGTCTGACACAGAAAAGCCGATTGACCTGACCGGCAAGGCGGGCAGCAATGATACGGCTTCGCTGACCCTTCCCGACGACCCGCAACAGCTCTATGATCTTGGCTACAGTTACATTCAATCGGGAGACTACGTGCTGGCGGAAGATGCGTTCGAAGAATTTTCCAGCCGCTATCCCGAAAACGAGAAGCTGCCGGAAGCGCGTTTCTGGGTGGGGGAAAGCATGTTGCAGCGAGGCATGAACGAGGAAGCGGCAAAGGTCTTTCTCGAAGCCCATCGCAAATATCCCGACAGCCGGCTGGGGCCGCAGACCTTGCTGAAGCTGGGCATTGCGCTTGGCGCGATGAACCAGCGTGAACTCGCCTGCGCCACCTATGCCGAGGTCGGCAAGAAATATCCCTCCATGTCCAATGCCATCAAGGCCCGCGTTACTGCCGAGCAGCAGGCGGCCAGTTGCAAGGCAAGCTGATTTGACCCTTTCCCCCAGAGACATTTTTTCAGGCATAGACAACCGGGGCATCGTGATTCTCGCCGTATCCGGCGGCGGGGACTCGATTGCGCTATTGCTGTTGGCCAATGCCTGGGCGCAGGAAAATGACGCAACACTTCATGCAGTCACGGTTGATCACGGACTTCGTCCGGAAGCGGCTGCGGAAGCCGCCTTTGTGGCCAGCCTGTGCGAGAGCCTTGGCGTGGATCACACGACACTTGGCTGGGAAGGCATCAAGCCCGGCTCCGGCTTGCCGGAAGCTGCCCGCATGGCGCGATATGCGCTGATGGAGGAGTTTGCGCTCGAAATCGGCGCGGACATGATCATGGTCGCGCATACTGCCGATGATCAGGCGGAAACCGTCCAGATGCGCCTGCTGCGCGATGGTGCTTCCTGGCCCGAGCAGGAGCCTGCACAAGCATCGAAATCCGGTCGGTCCAGCCTCGGGCGCGGTCTAGCCGGCATGCCCAGATTGAGCCTTCTGCCCGAAGGTACGGTATTGGTTCGGCCCTTGCTGGATGTGACGCGGAGCCAGTTGCGATCCTATCTGGCGGAGTTTCCGCAGAGCTGGATCGAGGACCCCACCAATCGCGATACTGCCTATGAGCGGGTAAGGATACGTCAGATGCTGGCGGGTGAGCCTGCGCTTGCCGAACGCCTCACGCGGTTCTCCAAGGTCATGGAAAAGGCGCGTGCCGTGCTTTCGCGGGATACGGCAATTGCGCTGGAAGCCTGTGTCACCTTGCGTCCCGGACCGGTATTTGTTGTCGATCTTGATGCCCTGAATGCAATGCCCGCAGCGATCCGCAGCCACGCGATGCAAATTCTCGTGGCGGCAGCCGGTGGCGGCGAGCATCTGGCATCGCGCGACCGGATCGACGCGATGGTATCTCGCCTCATTGACGGGCAGGCGATGCGTGCAACACTCGGCGGTGCGGTCATTGAGCGCGCTGGCAGTGGCATCCGGCTGTTCCGCGAGTTGCGCAATCTGAAAACGATCCATCTGGCACCCGGTGAAACTGTCCTTTGGGATGGTCGCATGGAGATCACCAATTCCGGAAGAAAGCCCGTTCATGTGGGGCCGCTATCGCGCAAGGGCCTTGCCGGTCTCGAGGCCGGGCGTGGCAAGCCGCTTGCCGTTCGTCCGCGAGCAGCGCTGCTGACGACTGCTGCAGTGCATTTGCCGGGTGATGGTCTGATACTGCCAATGGTGGAAGCCGAAGGCGAGCCGGACCAGATACTGGTGCGCATGACCGCTGTTGCCATCGAACATTTTTGCGCCCAGAGCGACTTTCCGATCCTGGATTGGCTGCGCGCGCTGGAATCGCGGCGTCAGTCCTGTCTGCTTCCAAGGGGCTGAATTGCCAGTCTGGTGCTGTTCCTTGCGGCTCGCCGTGACGTGGAATTCACTTTAATGCAACAAATTGGCGCAACTTCGATTTTATTATCGCCAATGCGCTTGGCATCGGGTCTCTTGAAACCTATCTTTGTAACAAGTTTCAGCAGACCTGCGGAAAATGCGTCCATCCGGGCGTTGCACAATCCGCCGGAACGGAGGCCGGAGTCTCCCGGGGTCATATCATGAATTCAAATCTCAAGAATCTGGCACTGTGGGCGGTCATAGCCGTGATGCTGGTCGCGCTGTTCAACCTGTTTCAGAGTCCGGTTCAGCGCTCCGGTGTGACCGAAGTGCCATATTCGAAATTCCTTTCCGATGTTGAAAACGGTGCGGTCCGTTCCGTGGTGATATCGGGACCCCAGATCACGGGAACTTATGCCGACAAGGGCGGGCGTTTCGAAACTTACGCTCCTGAAGATCCGGCGCTGGTTTCCAAGCTCGAGGCGAAGGGCATCACCATCGAAGCGCGTGCGCCATCGGAGGGTTCAGCGCTTGGCTCGTTCCTGTTCACCTGGTTGCCGATGTTTGTCATTCTGGGCGTGTGGATATTCTTCATGCGCCAGATGCAGGGTTCGTCCGGCAAGGCCATGGGCTTTGGCAAGTCGAAGGCAAAACTTCTCAATGAAGCGGCTGGTCGCGTAACCTTCGAGGATGTGGCCGGTATCGATGAAGCCAAGCAGGATCTCGAGGAAGTGGTCGAATTCCTGCGTGAGCCGCAGAAATTCCAGAGGCTCGGTGCAAAGATCCCGCGCGGCGTCCTGCTTGTCGGGCCTCCGGGAACCGGCAAGACGCTTACTGCGCGTGCGGTTGCAGGCGAAGCCAATGTTCCGTTCTTCACCATTTCAGGTTCCGACTTCGTTGAAATGTTTGTTGGCGTTGGTGCAAGCCGTGTGCGCGACATGTTCGAGCAGGCCAAGAAAAACGCGCCCTGCATCATCTTCATCGATGAAATCGACGCGGTCGGCCGTCATCGTGGTGCCGGTCTTGGCGGTGGCAATGATGAACGCGAACAGACGCTCAACCAGTTGCTGGTCGAGATGGACGGCTTTGAAGCCAATGAGGGCGTCATCCTGATTGCGGCTACAAACCGACCTGACGTTCTGGATCCGGCCCTTTTGCGTCCGGGTCGTTTCGACCGCCAGGTCACTGTTCCAAATCCCGATGTCAATGGTCGCGAGAAAATCCTCAAGGTGCATGTGCGCAAGGTGCCACTGGCTCCCAATGTCGATCTTCGCGTTCTGGCGCGCGGAACGCCCGGATTTTCCGGCGCTGACCTGATGAACCTCGTCAATGAGGCGGCACTTCTGGCAGCGCGACGCAACAAGCGTCTCGTCACCATGGCAGAATTCGAAGATGCCAAGGACAAGGTAATGATGGGTGCCGAGCGCAAGTCGCTCGCGATGACTGCGGAAGAAAAGCGCAACACCGCTTATCATGAAGCCGGTCATGCGATCATCGCACTGAAGCTCGCATCCAATATCGATCCGATCCACAAGGCCACCATCATTCCGCGCGGTCGTTCGCTCGGCATGGTCATGACGCTGCCGGAGTCGGACCGTTATAACTGGACCTATGAAAAGGCAATGGCGCGACTGGTGATGCTGTTTGGCGGTCGCGAGGCCGAGATACTCACCTTCGGCAAGGACAAGGTCACAACAGGTGCGTCTGGAGACATCCAGATGGCAACAGGCCTTGCCCGTTCCATGGTGATGGAATGGGGCATGTCGGAAAAGCTTGGTCGCGTTCGCTACAAGGCCAATGAGCAGGAAGTGTTCCTCGGTCATTCCGTATCGCAATCGACCAACATGTCGGAGGAAACCGCCAAGCTGATCGACGAGGAAGTTCGGCGGCTCATCGAATATGGTGAGACCGAAGCACGCAAGCTGATCACCAAGAACAAGAAGCAGTTCACGGCTATTGCCGAGGCGCTGCTTGAATATGAAACGCTGACGGGTGACGAATTGCGCGGCCTGATGGAGGGCAACAAGCCATCGCGCGATCTGGGCGATGACACACCACCCTCGCGCGGCTCGGCAGTTCCTTCAGCCGGTGCGCAGAAGAAGAAGCGTGGCGGCGAGGAGCCGGGCGCTGGTGGCATGGAGCCGCAACCGCAAGGTTGACGATTTTCCGACCCATGACAGTGATAAAGTGAACCCGGCCTCGTGCCGGGTTTTCTTTTGTCTTTCATACAGGCATGGACCGGGTGTAGGATTTGGCTACTGCTTCAATCCGGGGAGGGAGAACATGCGGTTATTGATTTCAACGCTGGTTCTGGGTCTGTCACTTTCAACGGCGCTGGCCGCCGATATTGCGGTGCCTCCAGGATCTGATGCGCAGGAGCGGCTTGCCGAGGCGCTGATCAATGCGCAGTCGGGAGACACGATCTGGCTGGGGATCGGTCGATACGAGTTGAGCGATGGCCTGTCGCTTGATGTCGATGACGTCTCGCTTCGCGGTATCGGTCCCGACAGCTCCATTCTTTCCTTCAGCGGGCAAAAGGGAAGCGGTGAGGGCCTGCTGGTCACTTCCGACCGGGTAACCCTTGCCGGATTTGCGGTCGAGAATTCAAAGGGTGACGGTATCAAGTCGAAGGGATCGGATACGATTACCTTCCGCGATATCCGGGTTGAATGGACTGGCGGACCGAAGGCGGAGAATGGTGCTTATGGTCTTTATCCGGTGTCCTCGAAAAACGTGTTGATCGAGAATTCGCTGGTTCGCGGTGCGTCAGACGCAGGCATCTATGTCGGCCAGAGCGAGAACATCGTCGTCCGCAACAATGTCGCCGAATACAATGTTGCCGGGATCGAGATCGAGAATTCCTTCAAGGCCGATGTACATGGCAACACCGCGCGTCACAATACGGGTGGCATCCCTGATTTTCGACCTGCCAAACCTGCGCAGCAGGGTCGGCGCGACATTCGCGTTTTCGACAATGATCTGGTCGACAACGATACCGAAGGAGACTTTTGCGCCCGAAGGGCAATACTGTTGCGATGGTCCCAAAGGGCATGGGCGTGATGGTGATGGCAACCGCAATGTGCATATCTTCAACAATCGCTTTGCCAACAATGGCACCACGCATGTGCTGATCGCCATATCCCAATGACTACAAGGACGACAAATACATGTTCGTGCCGCGCGGGGTCTATGTGCATGGCAATGACTACGGGGAGGGCGGGAAATGATCCCTCCGGCGAAGTGGGCAAGATCATTACAGACATTTTCCGGAACGCCGGTGCCGGACATTGTGTGGGATGGGGTTACACGGATTCCCGAATGGTTCAGCTGGGTTTCGGCCGAAACCGTATCTACGTCGAAGAGGCCGGGAAACAGTTTCATCAATCTCCAAGATGATTTCGCAAATGCTCTTGCCGTGGAAAACAAGCCCGGACAGGAATATCTCCAATTATGCCGGCAGCCTTCCGGAACCAGTTGCCGTCAAGCTGCCGCAGGATGGAGCAAGCTGAGCCGTGTCTCGACTGACCTTGTGGCTGTTCATGGCTCTTGCCGGGATCTGGTTGCATGCAGGTGTGGCGTGGGCGGGGAATTTTCCTGCGATACTTGCTGAGAAGCCGCCCCGCCTTTTGTCGCAATACGGTTTCTTCAACGGTCCGGGATTTCGGACCGGCAGGTGGCGTTGTTGCCTATGATCTCCTGCTTGCCCCTGTTCAGCGACAATGCGATCAAGTTTCGCAATGTCATCGTGCACGATGTACCAGCGCAATATGATGGCGACGGGGTCATGGACTTCCCGGTTGGAACTGCACTCATCAAGACCTTTGCGTTTCCGTCTGACTTCCGCGAACCGGAGAAGAACCTGCGGTTGATCGGGGAACGCAGCTATTGCTGCGTCAGGAAAAGTTCAACCCAAGCGCTCGCCTATGTCTGGAACGAAGATCAGAGTGACGCTGAACTGAAAGGATTTGCAGGCAAGCGGCTCTGGTTCAGTTTCATCGACAAGGCTGGCGAGCCGGTTTCGTTGAACATGCGGTTCCGAACAGAACCAGTGCAAGGGCTGTCATTCCATCAATGGTGAGATCAGCCCGGTGAATATTAAGGCACACCAATCTCAATCACGTCGGGCCGAATGGGAGTGAACCAGATCGTGGCATGGGTGGACCCGGGAATATTGCAGTGCACCAGCGGCAGCGGATCAGACCCCGGCAGCGGTCAACTGGCGTGACCGAGAAAGCCAGCCGGTTGATGTGCGCGCCAGGACATAGCTGGACGTCAATTGCGCGCATTGCCACCGGCGCGAAATTGCAGCCTTGTTCCGGACTTTTCCTGACCTTTGGCGAGAGCAGAACCGGTCGCGATCAGGATTTGGCTAACCCCGTGGCGGCAGGGCGGGGAGCAGGTGACAACGCTTTCGACATTGTTCCGGGAAAACCGGAGGAATCGATATTGCTCAACCGCGTTGCCAGCGTGGAACCTGGCGTGATGATGCCCGAACTCGGGCGCAATCTCCCGGATATGGAGGCTGTGGCGCTTCTGAGGGCATGGATATTGAGCTTGCGTTAAGCATTGCGAGGAATTGCATGGGACTTCAGCCCATGCGGCAAGGGAATTGTAACACAGCAAAACATAAAGTTACGCCCTTGCGACGGAAGCTGTGGCATCTGTGAGAAAAGATCAGGCGTTGGCGATACGGTATCAACCGATATGCAGGACAATAGGCATGACAAGAAAATATTTCGGCACCGACGGTATCAGGGGCAAGGGCAAACACAACCCCGATGGCGACAGTTCGACGATGGCCATGAAAGTGGGCATGGCGGCGGGCGTTGCGTTTCGGCGCGGCGATCACCGCCATCGCGTTGTGATCGGCAAGGATACGCGCGCCTTTCCGGCTACATGATCCGAAAATGCGCTCGTTGCAGGCTTCACTGCGTCCGGCATGGATGTATTCCAATTGGGTCCGGTGCCAACGCCTGCCGTTGCGATGCTGACGCGCTCGATGCGTGCCGATATTGGCGTGATGATTTCCGCTTCGCACAATGCGTTTCATGACAATGGCATCAAGCTTTTCGGACCGGAGGGCTACAAGCTTTCCGACGAGATCGAACTGGCAATCGAAGATCTGATGGATCGCGACCTTTCGCGCGAACTGGCTTCATCTGCACAGATAGGACGGGCGACCCGCGTTGACGGCGTGCGCGACCGCTATGTCGAATTTGCCAAACGGACGCTTCCGCGTGAACTCTCCCTTGAAGGGCTTCGGGTCGTGGTGGATTGCGCCAATGGAGCTGCCTACAAGGTGGCGCCTGAAGCATTGTGGGAACTGGGGGCAGAGGTCATTGCCATTGGCAATGAACCCAATGGTATCAATATCAACCTTGATTGCGGTTCTACGGATACGGCTGCGCTGCGGCGCAAGGTGCATGAGACGCGCGCCGATATCGGCATTGCACTTGATGGCGATGCGGACCGTGTGATCATTGTGGACGAGAATGCCAATGACGTTGATGGCGACCAGATCATGGCCGTTATCGCCGAATATTGGCAGCAGATGGAAAAGCTGGCGGGTGGCGGCATTGTCGCGACCGTGATGTCCAATCTGGGCCTGGAGCGGTATCTCAATGGTCGCGGCCTGCAACTGGCAAGGACCAAGGTAGGCGACCGCTATGTGGTCGAGCACATGCGCGAGCATGGTTACAATATTGGCGGCGAGCAGTCCGGCCATGTCGTGCTGTCGGATTTTTCGACCACTGGTGACGGCCTGGTTGCGGCGTTGCAGGTGCTGGCCATGGTGCGCACGATGAACCGTCCGGTAAGCGAAGTCTGCCGCAAATTCGAGCCGGTTCCGCAGATCCTCAAGAATGTCCGTTTTGTTAGCGGCATGCCGCTCGAGGACATGCATGTCAAACAGGCGATTGACGAAGGCCTGCACAGGCTTGGCAATTCGGGCCGCCTGGTCATTCGCCCCTCGGGCACCGAGCCGCTGATCCGCATCATGGCGGAGGGCGATGACGAAGGCCTCATCGTCAGCGTGGTTGATGACATTGCCGGTGCGGTATCGAAATCCGCAGCCTGACAAGAATGGCTTTTCGCGTTTTTGAATATGCGCGAAAAGCTCCTTTCCAATACTGACCGTAAAAGTATTAATTCCTGTTAACCATTTTTGTTAAGGTTAAAATTCAAGGTTAAGCACCCCTTAACCATTCCCTGCAAATATTCCTTCCAACCAGTTCGAATTGCCCCTGGTTCGGGCATACCAAGGAAGGAAGTCATCATGGGAAGCTTCAGGAAGATTGCGCTTGCAGCTGCTGTCGTCACAGCATCGACAGTCAGCGCACTTGCCGCCGACATTATTGAACCGCCGATCTATGAAGCACCGCCGGAAGTCAGTGTCCCGCGTGCAGGTGGATGGTATCTGCGTGGCGATATCGG
>JAWKWN010000049.1:0-18506 GCA_041397505.1 Nitratireductor sp. | reverse complement strand
AACAGAAGGTTTTGTCGTTTGGGTCTTCTCCGGTGGCATCTCTCTCCGAGGCCCGAACCAAGCGCGAAGAAGCCAAGAAGGGTCTGTTGCATTAACTTCCGGATTTGGCAAAGCTCGCATTTTGAAACGGGGATATCCGATACCGAGAGATCCATTCAAGCACCATCGTTTTCCTCGGGATGTCATCTTGACGGGTGTGCGCTGGTATTGCCGTTACGCCCTTTCATACCGCGATGTGCGTGACATGCTTGAGGAGCGAGGTATCCGTGTTGATGCCGCCACCGTCTATCGATGGGTACGCAAGTTCGGTCCGGCGATTGCAAAGCGGACGCTCAAACACCGGTCATGGCGCGGCATGAGCTGGCACGTCGATGAGACCTATGTGCGTGTCAACGGTCGACGGTGCTATCTGTGGCGGGCTATTGATCAGCAGGGACAGATGATCGATTTCCGCCTGACCGCACGTCGTGATGCCAAGGCGGCTCGGGCATTTTTTCGCCAGGCTCGAAACAATACCCGCTTATATCAGCCAATAACGATCATCACTGACAAAGCCAGGAACTACAGTAAGGTGATCGGTGAAATGAACCGCTGGACCATGCCGCCTTGAAGAAGCTGATCACCCCGATGCGGGGGTTCAAGTCACTGAAGTCGGCCAAAGACACACTCGGCCAAAGACACACTTGGCGGAATAGAAGCCGTCCGGACGATCAGGAAAGACCACGTTGTCAACAAGGCTCCCGGCGTCGCAGGCGAAATCCGATTCATCAACGACCTGTTCGCAAAAGCGGCGTAACATCGCGAATCTCGGTCGAATGTTGCGGCCGGTACCACTTAATGCAACAGACCTATCCAACTTGCGGCGAACCAGAGAACGGGCTCAGCGCCCAATTGATCAAGTAGACTTTGACGTGGTTCTGGGTCGAAATCATCAAGCGCGCTCTCGGCGCTACCAATTGCCATTTCCGGGTCAGATCCGCGACGAAACCTGGGCGGCCCTCATCCAGAAGGGTTTCAACAATCTTGCTTCTCAACTGTTCGTCAAACCTGACCAATGGCAAGGCAACGGCAAGAGAGCCAACCGGTTTCTTTCTGGAATCAAAGACCGGAACGGCAAGTCCGCACATCACCCATCTCGAAAGTTCTGAGATGTGTTTGCATATCCAAGTGTCCTTGCCTCATCGATTCCGTGCTGAATGGAACTTGGTGTGCGACCAGACTGAACTCGGTAAATTGGGGAGCTTTGCTGCTTGTAAAACGTTTGACAAAGGCATCCGTGCTTGCCGACAGGAATGCAATTCCAGCACCCGATGTTGTCATGGGCAGAATGTGACCAACTTTCAGGTGAACCCGCATGCTCTTGGTGCTTTCAGCAATACAGGCAACGGCAACCCCATTTTGTGCCGGAACACAGAAATGCGCGGTTTCATCCAGTCTGCGCGATATGCGCTGAACGACCGGTTCAAGAATGGAAAGGAGCGGACGGTTGATCTCACGAACGCGAGCGAGAGGCAGAACTGCCGGCCCGATTGAATAATGGCGGGTCTGCTCGTCCTGTTCGATCAATCCAAGCTTCGCACATCGCCAGCAACATGCGCCGCGCCGTCGCCTTGTCGAGATCAGCTTCCGCTGCAAGCTCTCCCAGCGGGCGCCAGGTTTCTCCATCTGTAAATAGCTGCAACAGGCGCATCGCCCTGGTCACTGTTTTCATGATTGCATCAATTACCGCATGATTGACAATTACCCGAAACTAGCTCAGGATTTTATTAATATCAATAACGTTGACAATAATGAAACGTTACATACCACGCCAGGGAGGAATATCCATGTTGAGATTGTCAAGGATGCTCGCTGCATCTGCATTGATTGCCATCGGTGCCTTTGCCTCGCCCGCGCTTGCCGAATATCCGGAGCGGCCTGTTGAATTCATTGTTCCATGGCCTCCGGAGATCTCGAAGATGTCCTTGCACGCATCATTTCTGATCAGGTTCAGACAGACTACTCGGTGCCGTCGGCGGTGGTGAATGTCAAAGGCGGTGGCGGCGTGATCGGCGCAACGCAAGTGCAGCAGGCGGAAGCAGACGGCTATACTGTCGGTGTCTTTACCGGCAACATCCTGACAGCGCACATCATCGCAGGCCGCGCACCATTTGGGCAGGATGCCTTCGAGCCACTGGGAGTATTCATCAACTATCCAATGGCACTGGTGGCGCGCGCAGACCTTCCCTTCTCCGACATGGCGGGCCTTGCTGAATACGCGAAATCCAATCCGGTCAAATTGGCCCATTTCGGCTTCAAGGGACCTCCAACGCTGCAGACCATGCTCGCTGCCAAGACACTCGGCTTCGAATATGCTGGTAGTGCGGCGTTCGACGAAACCAACTGCACATTGCTTTCCAGTGGTGACGCTGACGTGATGATCACGACGATAAAGCTCTCGAAAGCCTGCCTCGATTCGGGAGAAGCCAAGGCAATTGCCGCGTATACATCGGACAGGATTTCCGTATTGCCGGATGTCGCAACACTTGAAGAGCAAGTGCCTGGCGTGGCCGCGCCTGCATGGGCGGGGTTGTTTGTGCGAGCGGGGACACCCGAGGACGTACGGGCAAAGATCAGCGCCTCGGCAATTAAGGCGCTTGACAGCGACAAGGTGAAAGCGATTGCCGCCGACACTGGAGCGGTAATCAAATGGCATGATGCGGCGTCATCTGCCGCCTATGTCGCAGACCAGTACAAGCGTGTCGAAAAGCTGTTGAGCGAATAGGTAGCCAGCCGTGGCACACGGATCGCCAGATTCCGATGATGACATCCTGTCCCTTGTTGCCGGAGGAGCACCAAGGGGCAGGCTTCTTTTTGCCGTCATTACAGTGGTTTCAGGCATCCTGCTTCTGCTCATCCGGCAACAGACAGAAGTGGGTTCGCAATCAGGCGGGTGGTGGAATGAACCTCTCAATGGACCAGCATTTGCCCTATCATTGATTTTTGTTTCTTCGGCCATAGCCGCGGTCGTGACACCAAAAACCGTAAGGCCGGGCAACCATCGCGGGGAAGCCATCAGCCTTCTTCTGGCTACGGCATTCCTGGCAGCGATCTGGCTGATCCACATCATTGGCTATGGGCTGGCGGTTTTGCTCTTTGTCGCGGTGTGTGGCGTAGTTGCGGGCTTCAGGGGAAAACGCCTGGTCTATACCGCGTTTGGAATGACGCTTCTGATGTTGCTGGTGTTCAGGATCGGCCTGGGCCTGTGGTTTCCCACCGCAATGATTTTCAAGGCGGCGCCATTGCTTGAGCCGTTGGGGCAGTATTTGTAATGCTGGATTCCCTTCGCGTTGCTGTTGAGCAAGTTGCCCAGTTACCTGTCCTTGTCTCACTTGTTGCCGGCAGTTTGCTTGGCATCATCATCGGCGCGATCCCTGGTCTTGGACCCGGAGTTGCAATTGCAATCCTGCTGCCACTTACGTTCAGCCTTGATCCTCTGTCCGGCATCACCCTGCTCATGGGTGTTTATGCAGGTGCCTGGTACGGAGGCGCCATTCCCGCCATCCTGATAAACACGCCAGGCACAGGCGTATCAGTTCTCACAACTTATGACGGCTATCCGATGACCAGGAACGGGCAGCCGCAAAGGGCGTTGTCGATTGCCTATGCCTCGTCTTTTTTTGGCGGAACGATCTCGGTTCTCATCCTGGTTTTCGCAGCTCCGCTGCTGGCCGAATTTGCGAAGAACTTTGGAGCTGCTGACCTGGCCGCAGCAGCAGCGCTTGCCATGGTGCTCGTGGTCACAGCGCACAAGGGTGCTGCATTGGCGGCGGCATCAATGCTTGGACTGGGGTTGTTTTTGAGCACTATTGGTCTGGAGGGCGCCTATGGCTCCCCTAGGTATACATTTGGAACCACCTGGCTGCTTGGCGGCATTCCCCTGGTAGCGGTCATACTGGGTCTGTTTGCGATGAGTCAGGGTTTCCAGTTGATTGCCAGCAAGGGCAACAAGCCGCCTGCGCCACCAGAAATGAAAACCGATCTATTTGGCGGGTTTATTGAAGTGCTTTCCTACCCCAAGACCCTGTTGCGCTCATCGGGGTTTGGCGTGGCGATGGGAATTCTGCCTGGCGTCGGTGAATTCCTGGCACAGTTCTTTTCCTACTCAGCGGCGAGGCGTGGGTCGAAAACGCCGGAACTTTTCGGCAAGGGCGCACCTGAAGGCATCATCGCTTCGGAAGCGGCCAACAATGCTGTTCCCGCGGCCGCTCTTGTACCTCTGCTGGCGCTTGGCATCCCCGGCGAAGTGCTAACCGCGATGATGCTGGCAGTTTTCACCGTGCACAATGTCGATCCCGGTCCTCGCTGTTTTCAGAACATGCGGACTTTGTCTCTGGTCTGTATCTTTCACTGTTTCTGATGAATTTCGTGATTGTTGCAATCCTGCTGGTGTCAACACGATGGATTGCGCTGGTCACTCGGATCAATGACCAAGTGCTGGGAATTGCCATCCTTTGCTTTGCCATGGCAGGAACCTATTCGGCCAATTATCGTTTGAGCGATCCGATGATAGCAGCCGCATTCGGTCTGTTGGGCTTTGTGCTTCGAAGGGCCAATATTCCAATGGTTCCGATTATTCTGGGTCTGGTTCTCGGTCCAATTCTGGAAACCCGCGTGCGGCAGGCGATCGGTTCGAACGGCGGGGACCTGTCAGTCTTTGTCACCCGCCCGATCAGTCTGGTACTGGTGCTGATCATGGCGGCACTCATCCTGAATTCGATCAGGACAGCGTGGAAGCCGCGCAATGGTTAACTTCGTCTTCATCATGACCGACCAGCACCGGGCTGACTATCTGGGCTGTGCCGGGCACCCGATCGTGAAGACCCCGAACATCGACCGCATCGCCGCGCGGGGCATGTTGCATGACCGGTGCTATGTAGCCAATCCGGTGTGCATGCCGAACCGGGGTGCCCTGATGACCGGGCGGTATTCCTCCATTTCCGGAATTCGCCACAATGGTATTCCGCTGCCGCTGGAGGCCAATACTTTTGTGGATGTCCTGCGTGCGGGTGGTTACGACACTGCATTGTTCGGCAAATGTCATTTGCAGCCGATGACGGACGAGTTGCCGGAACTTGGTGCCAATCCCGCCGGCAAAGGTGATCTGGCCAATGCGCGCAAAGCTTCATGCAGCGGCTATGATCAGGAAAAACCGAGCGCCTGGAAGTCTCGTGGCGTTGGCGCACTTCGCCTTCCGTATTACGGCTTCGACCATCTTGATCTGCTGTCCAATCATGGCGATGAAACCGGAGCGGCGCACGAAATCGAGCAGCGCGCGGTGCTGGGTGACCTGAGCCTGGTTCGCGGATCCCGCCAATCAGGTGGGGCACGACTACACATGCCCACAGGCAATTCGAACCAAAGTGCCCGAAGAGCACTACTCGACATTCTGGATCAGGGACAAGGCTGCAGCATTCTTGAATGCGCCTGAACGCAAGAAAAACCCGTTCTTTGCCTTCGTCTCCTTTCCTGATCCGCATCATCCCTTTACACCACCGGGCAAATACTGGGACATGTATGATCCCGACGACATGCTGTTGCCGGACAATTTCCATATACGCAGCAACGATCCGCCGCCGCATCTCAAATGGCTCTACGAAAATGCGATACAGGGCCAGGCGCGCTATGGTGCAGCACTTGTGTCGGAACGCCAGTGCACGCGAAGCCATAGCCCTGACCTGTGGCATGATCACGATGATCGACGATGCGGTGGGCACCATACTCGATACCCTGGAAGCGCAGGGCCTGGCCCAGGATACAGTGATTGTATTCAATTCGGACCATGGCGATTTTCTTGGTGATCACGGACTGATCCTGAAAGGTCCGATGCATTTTCAGTCGACCATACGGGTGCCTTTGATCTGGGCTGATCCGGCCAATCCAACGCCCGGACGCACCAGTCGGCTGGTTTCCAGCATTGATCTAGCCACAACAATTCTCGCCAGAGCAGGCCTGACACCCTGTTGGGGTATTCAAGGTATCGATCTCAACGCCGGTACGATGCGCAATTGCGTATTGGTTGAAGATGAGGGCAACCGCGTCTCATTGGGATTTGAAACCGCACCCAGATTGCGCACCCTGGTCACTGAGCG
Source organism: Nitratireductor sp. (assembly GCA_041397505.1). GTDB lineage: Bacteria > Pseudomonadota > Alphaproteobacteria > Rhizobiales > Rhizobiaceae > BOKV01. The sequence goes on along the minus strand of JAWKWN010000049.1, from coordinate 12,375 downwards.
CTTTCGCATGACCCTTTACCAGGGCGAGGATTGGGGTGAACTCTATGATCTTGAAACCGACCCACGGAGATTTCAAATCTGTGGAATTCTGAAAATCACGCTGCCATCAAGAATGACCTGACACTGCGTCTTGCTCACCAGATGATGGAAGCATGCGACAGGAGTCCCTGGCCAATCGCTCTCGCCTGACTGCGAAACGATCTGGTTTCATTTGCCTTTTGTGCTCCCATTCACGAGCGTCCGCTGAAAAAGGATAGCCACCATAGGCTTGCCGCTACAGAGCTGCTGATCCACGAGGCGAAGCGAGAATTGGCGTCAGAGCCATTGATGACGCGCTTTGTGACCTGAGACCCTGATCCTCCTCCAGATTTGTGTAGAGTCCGTCCCAGATCAATGAACCCACGGACTCCGCGCAAAAGCGTATGAGACTTGGGTCTCAGGTCACTAGCCTTGTTTCCTGGTTGGAGGAACGAGGCCTACGTGCCTTCGCCAATTCGCGGCATCGGCATCGCTTGCGGCGGAGCGCAAGCTTTCACGGGGATCGAGTTTCAACCCCACCCTTCACCCCATTTGAGTGAGTTCTTCCTTTTCCGTCCTTGACCCTGAAAGACCCAGTGGAACATTTGCCTGCGCCGGTGTAGTGGAGGGGGCCGGTCGGCTTCGTGGAAAGCACGCAAACTCCGGTTTTTCCAGATCCCCCAAGCGCTTCAAGCAGAGGATATCATGAGCGTAAAGATTGGTATTTCCCCGATTGCCTGGCAGAATGATGACCTGCCGGATCTCACTGCCGACTACACGATGGAGCAGGCACTGCGCGAGTCGCGCGAGATCGGCTATATCGGCGTCGAGCGTGGCCAGCGAATGCCGCATGATACCGAGGGACTGCGCCAGTATCTGGAGGCCAATGACATCGCGCTTTGCGGTGGCTGGTGCTCCGGCAATCTCCTTGTCAATGATGTTGCGACAGAAATTGCCGCCGTGCGCCAGCAGAGTGGAGCAATTCATTGCGCTGAAGTCTCCCTGCATCGTTTACGCCGAATGTTCCAACACCGTGCAGGGCCAGATTTCGGTGCCGGTCAACAATCGCCCGAAGCTGACGCGCGACGAGCTGCATGCCTATGGCCGCAAACTCGGCGAATTGGCGAAATGGATGGCGGATCAGGGAATGCCGATGGCCTATCACCATCACATGGGTTCGATCATCGAGAGCGAGGATGACGTCAACGGCTTGATGGAATCAAGCGATCGGGCGGTCAATCTGTGTTTTGATACCGGTCACCTGCTGTTTGGCGGTGGCGATGTCATGTAGCAACCCTGAAGCGCTGGGGCGACAGGGTGCATCATGTCCATTTCAAGGATATCCGCCCGGATGTCGTTCGCGATGTGCGCGAAAACAATCGCAGCTTCCTCGATGCCGTGATTGCCGGAGCCTTTACCGTTCCCGGCGACGGCTGCATCAATTTCCAGGACATGGCCGACCATCTCAAATCCATCAACTATCATGGCTGGATTGTGGTCGAGGCAGAGCAGGACCCTGCAAAGGCTCCTCCCTACGAATATTCCCGCAAGGGCTACCTGCATATCCTCGATGTCTGCGCCAAGGCAGGGCTGGTTGTTGACACGAAGGCGTGACCTGCCGTCCGGAATTGCGCGCCATCAGCCTTTCGTCACCAGATGCGCGCATTCCGGCACCGGGGTGGAAACCGTTCCCTCACGAACCATGCGGACAAGATTTTCAACCATCAGGTCACCCATGGCGCGGCGGGTTTCCTCGGTGGCGCTGCCGGCATGTGGCAGCAGCACGACATTGTCCATGGCAAACAGCGCTTCGGGCACGTTGGGCTCATGCTCGAACACGTCGAGGCCCGCAGCCCCAAGGCGTCCCTCTGCCAGCGCGTCGACCAGTTCCTTTTCGTCTACCACCGTACCGCGCGAAACATTGATCAATGTGCCTTTTGGGCCTAGCGCATCCAGCACTTTGCGGTTCACCAGCTTGTTGGTGGCTGCCCCGCCCAGGTGATGACGACGAGATAGTCCACCTCGCGCGCCATCGCTTCGAGATCGCCATGATAGCGGTAGGGAACTTCCGGCTTCGCATTGCGGGAATGGTATGAAATCTCGCAGTCAAAGGCTGCCTGCAGTTTCTGCGCAATCGTCTCCCCAATGCGACCAAGGCCAAGAATGCCAACCTTCTTGCCCTCGATCGAACTGGTCAGGCGGCGCATTGCCAATGCTTTTCCACTTGCCTGATCGCACCCAGGCATCGTCGTGCAGCAATCGGCGCGACACCGCCAGCATTAGCAGGATCGCCAGATTGGCAACATCGCGGTTCAGCACATTGGGCGTGTGGGTGACAATGACACCGGCAGCCGCTGCCGCTTTCGCGTCAATGGCGTCATAGCCGACACCATAGCAGGAGATGACCTTGAGCGCAGGCAACCTGGTCATGATTTCCGGCTTCAACCCGTCATGGCCATTGGTCGCCACCGCAACGATACTGGTCCCCGTGTCTTCAAGGAACCGGTTCCAGTCCGTCACATCTTTGCCGACATGAACGGTGAAGTTTTCCTGCATGGCGGCCATGGTGCGTGGCGTGGTTCCGCCAATCAGCAAGAGATGCGGTTTCATGGTTTACCGATCTGCCTTCACGCTCTGGCGCTGCGATCCCAGTTTGGCAATGCCGAGTTCCATCACATCGCCTTCCTTGAGATAGATCGGGTTCGGCTTGATCCCCATGCCAACACCTGGCGGCGTGCCGGTGGAGATGACGTCACCGGGATGCAGCGTGAACAGCGTCGACAAATGCGCGATGACCTCAGCCACGGTGAATATCTGCGTGGCGGTATTGCCGGTTTGCATCCGTTTGCCATTCACGTCGAGCCACATGTCGAGCTTCTGCGGATCACCCACCTCATCGCGTGTCACGAGCCATGGCCCTGTCGGGCCAAAGGTGTCGCAGGATTTGCCCTTGGTCCATTGCCCGGTCAGGGCCGTCTGGAAGGTCCGCTCGGATACGTCATTTATCACGCAATATCCGGCAACATGGTTGAGCGCATCTGCCTCCGAAACATATTTGGCCTTCTTGCCAATGACGACGCCGAGTTCCACTTCCCAGTCCGTGGCAACGGAGCCGCGCGGCATCACCACATCATCATTGGGGCCGACAATTGCCGAATTGGCCTTCATGAACAGGATCGGATGCTGCGGAATTGCTGCACCGGTTTCGGCGGCATGGTCGGAGAAATTGAGGCCGATGCACATGAATTTGCCGATATTGCCAACACATGGGCCGAAACGCGGATTGCCCTCGACCTTTGGCAGGGAAGCCGGATCAAGTGCCGCCAGCCTGCCGAGGCTTTCATCGGAAAGCACATCGCCGGTGATATCGGTGACATGCGATGACAGGTCACGGATAGTGCCGTCTGCATCAACAAGGCCTGGCTTCTCCGAGCCTGGGTTACCGTAGCGGACAAGTTTCATGGATTTATTCCTGGTTTGGTATCGTTTCGGGTTTGTGTGTCACTGCTTGCTGGCTGGATCAGCCGGACCAGCCGCCATCGATGACGCAGGCCTGGCCGGTGGTGAATGCGCTCTCGCGTGAGGCCAGATAGACGGCCAGGGCGGCAATCTCCTCTGGTTTGCCGATCCTGCCCATGGGCTGGCGCGCTATGAAGGCCTTCATTGCGGCTTCATAATCTCCGGTCGCCCGAAGCCGGTCATGCAGCGATGGGTCTCGACAGTGCCGGGGCAGATTGCGTTGCAACGAACGCCGGTGGTGATGTAATCGCGTGAAACCGACTTGGTAAGGCCGATCACGGCGGCCTTGGAGGTTCCGTAGAACAAACCGGTTGGGCGCTCCGATGATCGATGAAGCGGCCGATGACATGTTGATGATCGAGCCGTAGCCGCGCTCCAGCATGCCGGGAAGTGCAGCGCGGATGGTGTGGAACATCGATCTCACATTGAGATCGAAGGCAAAATCCCATTCCGCGTCCGTGCAGTCCAGAATTGAACCGTGATGGACAAAGCCGGCACAGTTGAAGAGGATATCCGGGTTGGCGCGCTTCACCCCTGCAGCAACGCCGCATCGTCGGACCGCACATCCAGGACGAAGGTCTCGATATTGGGATGGTTCAACGCTTCAAGTTCAGCGAGCGCTGCTTCATTGATGTCGGTGGCGAAGACCTTTGCACCCTCGTCGGCCATGGCGATTGCGGTCGCGCGGCCTATCCCCTGACCTGCCGCACTCGCCAGCGCGCTGAGGCCTTCCAGTCTTGGTTTGCTACCCATTGATGTCTCCCCTGTTGACGCATATGCATGAATGTAGTGCTGACTATTTCAAAACTCTTGTCCCGGCCGCCCCTGGATTCGCTACCTCCTGATTTGCCACCCCGAGACTTGTGACTCCGGCTGGTCGAGGTCGTCAAGGAACGAATAATGGTAACAAATGGCCTGCGCGCACCGCGCCGGATCACGCTCGAGAGCCGCATCCAGAATTGCCTTGTGCTCATCCACGGTGCCGCTTCGAAAGCCGTAATTCGTGACCAGCCCGACTAGCAACTGCCGATATCTGAAAAACAGACCCTTGAGCATTTCCTGCAGCAATTGCGACCCGCAGGCAGAAACAAGCGTTTCGTGAAACTCCCAGTCGAAGCGGGTCCAGATGGCAATATGCTCCCGCAGGCGCTCGGCAGTGCGCATCTTGACCTCGATATGCGCCAGCTTGTGATGGGCCGCGTTCAACCTGGCTTCCCATTCCATGTCGCCATTTGCGATCGACAGTCTTGCGCCTTCGCTTTCAAGCAGAATCCGCATGTGCCGAACCTCGAGCATCCGCTCCATCGACGCTGCCGGCACCCGAAAGCCGCGCTGTTCCTCGAAATCGGCAAAGCCGTTATGCGCCAGTCGGAACAAGACCTCGCGCATCGTGCTGGAACTGACACCATAATGCTTGCGCAGGTCATCTGCCTTCAGGCGGGAACCGGCAGCAAATTCACCCGCAGCCAGCCGTTCGCTGATGTCATTGTAGATGGTTCCCTGATCGCTGGCCTCAGGCCCGGAATACCGATCTTCCACTATGCGCCATGATCTCCTCCGGAAGCCAAACTAGCGCATATTTCGAAATTCGCAACAAATCTCGAAATTATTTCCTTTTCCGATTATCCGCTTGCCCATCGATGAGTCTGTTGTTAACTTTCATGCGCCGCTGGAGGGCGGCAATTTGAAGTTTCGACGCAATCGGAGTTGCGCGACAGGGAGGAACCCAATGAAAATATTCACAAAATCCGTTCTTGCGGCAGCAGCCTTCAGCTTGATGGCTGGCACCGCACTTGCCGAGACAACAAAGTTGCGTATCCAGACGCATTACGCACCTGAAAGCGTTTCTGGCAAGCTGGCCGCCCAGTACATTGACAATGTCCAGACAATGTCGAATGGCGAGATCCAGATCGAGATGTTCTATTCGTCCTCGGTCGTGAAAACCGTGGAGACCTTTGACGCGGCTGCGACCGGCATTCTCGATTGCGACATGACCGGCGGCGCCTATCAGACTGGCAAGAACCCGGCCTTCCAGTTCGTTGGCGACATCATGGGTGGCTACGATACGCCTTACCAGCAGCTGTCCTGGCTGTATTATGGTGGCGGGATTGATGCCGCTGCCAAGCTCTACAACAAGTTCGACATGGAATTGATCGGTTGGTGGGTCTACGGGCAGGAGTCATTTGCCTCCACCAAGGAGATCGCCAAGGTCGATGACTTCAAGGACTGGAAATTCCGTTCACCTCCCGGCCTGGAAACCAAGATCTTCGACAATCTCGGTGCCAAGCCGATCGTGATGGATTTTACCGAAGTCTTCACGGCACTTGAATCCGGCATCATTGACGGCTCCGACATCTCGGCACTGGCCAACAACAAGTCGATGGGTGTCTATGACCTGCCACGCGTGAAATTTGCCAACTATCCGGGCTTCCACTCGATGCCGTCTGACCATCTGGCGTGCAACAAGGCCAAGTTCGATGCCATGCCGGAAAGCCACCAGCGCATCATGAAGGTGGCAATGGAGTCACTTGCATTGCGCATCGCGCTGACCTTCGAAAAGGCCAATGCTGAAGCAGCTGCTGCACTTCGCGAGCAGGGCGTGACGCTTTCAGTCTGGTCAGACGAGGAAAAGGCCAAATTCCGTCAGGCGGCTCTCGCGGCCTGGGGCGACTTCGCTACAACGGATGAAGCCAAGGCACTGGTTGAAAGCCATACAGCCTATCTCAGGCAGCTTGGCCTGGTGAAATAGGCAATACATCCTGGACACGGGCGGACTCATGGTCCGCCCGTATTTCCATCATCTCGAAAGCAGTTGCTGCGCCTGTTAGGGCGTCGCATGACGCTTGTCGGCACCGGCACGCTGGCGCTGGCTGGAATGGTCCTGCTAACCTGCACGGGAGGCCACGATGGTCGAGCACGAAAGAACCGGCATCATTGACCTGATCACCTGGGGGTTCAGCCGGGTGGCGATGTGGGCACCCGCCTTCGTGGTGGCCATCATGTTCTACGAAGTGGTGATGCGCTACCTTTTCATCAGGCCCACATTGTGGGTCAATGAAATGTCCTTGTGGGTGGCTGGCGGCATCTATCTGACCGCCGGGCTCTATTCGCTTCAACAGCGAAGCCATATCCGCATCTTCATCATTTACGACATTGTTCCTCGCTGGCTACAGCGGATTTTCGACCTGCTGTCGGTCTTCTGCCTGCTGGTTTTCGTCTTCGCTGTCATCTGGGGTGGTTTCGGCGAAGCCTGGGCCAAGCTGATGCGCTGGGAAACCTTCGGCACGGCTTTCGATCCGCCAATTCCAGCGACGATCAAGCCGCTGATTCTCATCACCCTATTCTTCCTCGCGCTGCAGGCGGTTTCCAACCTGATTTATGACTGGAACCGGGAGGCCGAGAAGACGGAGATTGCAGAGGACGTGGAAGTCATTCGTGCATCATTGGGATCGGCCAGCGAACCGGCTGAAAGCCGCAAGGACTGAACAACAGGCAATAATCGGCGGGGAACAGGCCAATGGACGTAGGCACGATATCAGTCATTCTTCTGGCAGGCATGCTGCTGCTCCTTGCGATTGGCATGCCGCTGGGATTTGCCTCGGGCTTCCTTGCCGTCGTTGTAATGGTGCTGAAATTCGGCCCTGAGCTGTTGTTCTCGAATTTCGGAACCGGCCCGCTCAATATCCTGGCTCAGCGCATCTACGGCATCACCACCGATTACGTACTGATTTCGGTTCCACTGTTCATCCTGATGGCAACGCTGCTGGAGCGATCCGGCATCGCCCGCGACATGTATTCGAGCCTCAACATGTGGCTGTCGCGCACGCGCGGCGGCATCGCCGTAGTCACCGCCATCATGGCAATCGTCATGGCGGCAATGTCCGGCATTATTGGGGCGAGGTCGTGTTGCTTGGCCTCATCGCGCTGCCGCAGATGCTGCGCCTTGGCTACAATCAGAATCTCGCCATCGGCACGATCTGCGCCTCCGGCTCGCTGGGCACGATGATCCCGCCGTCGATCGTTCTCATCATGTATGGGCTGATCACCGAAACTTCGATCCATGCGCTGTTCAAGGGCGCCTTTGTTCCCGGCTTCATCCTTGGTGGATGCTATATCATCTATATCATCATCCGCACCCGGCTCCGCCCGGAAGAGGCACCTCTTCCCGAGCCGCAGGAAGACGATGTTCCGCCGATCCAGAAATTTCAGTGCCTGATAATTTTCATCGGCTGGCTGATTGCAATCTGGGGTGCAGGATCGCTCACGCATTCATTCGGCATTGAAGCGCAAAACGCCCTTGGCCTGCTCGAAGGCTGAGGATTACATGCCCTATACGCTGGCTGAAAACCTCACCCATGGTGCAAAACTCCTGATCGGCCTGTTCCTGCCGGGCCTCCTGTTTGGCCGCAAGCTGGCAGCCCGCACCTGGCTTATGAGCAAGGGTCTGATCGCGCCGCTTCTCGTGGTTTTCATCGTACTTGGCTCCATCTATGGCGGTGTGACCGGCATTACCGAAGCCGCCGGCATGGGAACTGTTGCTGTTCTGGTGCTGATCATCATCCGGGGCGAATTCTCTATGACCCTGGTTCGCGAAGCCTTGATGCGCACCTTCAAGTCGACCGGTACCATCATCCAGGTCCTTCGGTGCAACCGCACTGGCAGGCCTACACGATTGCCGGCGGGCCAACCTATGTCACTTCCTCATCACCAGCATGGGATTGCCAACGCTCGGCATCCTTCTGGTGATGATGGTGTCTTCCTGTTTCTCGGTGCGTTCATGGACTGGGTCGGCATAGTCCTGCTGGTCATGCCGGTTTTCCTGCCAATCGTCCTCAAGTTGCCGGTGGAGGAGATCGGTCTCTTCAGTCCACTCGTGGGCGCCACGAGCTTCGTCTCCGTCTGGTTCGGCATCCTGTTCTGCGTCAACATGCAGGTGTCGTTCCTCTCGCCACCCTTCGGGCCTGCGGCCTTCTATCTGAAGTCGGTCGCCCCACCGCATATCTCGTTGCCGGATATCTTCCGGGGCTTCCTGCCCTTATCGGTATCCAGATCTTTGTGCTGATGCTCATCCTGTTCTTCCCAGAACTGACCATGTTCTTCCGATAGGGACCTACGGCAATGGCCGCCATCGAAACCATCAAGACGGGTTTCTATCGTCTTTCCGCTGAGGAGGTTCTCGTCGATGCCATGCATGGCGAGCATCACACCTTTGAGGTGATCACCGTTGAGGTGACGGACGCAGATGGGGCGTCGGGAACCGGCTACACTTCACTGGCGGGCACAATGGCGGTGCAATCCATGATATCGCCAGCCGCGAGATCGCGGCAATCGCAAAGGCACGATGCGGATCTCATCGAAAAGCTCTGGGAGAAGATCTGGTGGACAACCCATTATGGCGGTCGCGGTGGACCAACAGTGCTGGCGCTTTCGGCGTTCGACATCGCACTTTGGGACCTGAAGGCGAAGCGCGCAGGACTGCCGTTGTGGAAGCTGCTCGGCGGCTACGATCCTGCCGTGCCGTGTTATGCAGGCGGTATTGATCTTCACCTTTCAGCATCGCAACTGATTGCCCAGACCGAACGCAATGTCGAACGCGGCTACCGTGCCATCAAGATGAAGGTCGGTCGCGAACAGCTCTCGGAAGATGTCGAGAAACTGGCTGCCATGCGCAGGCATTTTGGCGATGGCTTTCCCATCATGGTTGATGCCAACATGAAATGGACGGTGGCCGAGGCCATCCGCGCGGCGCGGGCTTTTGTGCCTTACAATCCGGTATGGCTGGAAGAGCCGATCATTCCCGACGATGTCGAAGGCTATGCCCGCGTTGCGGTCGAGGGCGGATTGCCTGTCGCAATGGGCGAGAACATGCGTACGATCTGGGAATTCCGCCATGCCGTCACCGTCGGCAAGATCGCTTTTCCGGAACCCGATGTTACCAACTGTGGAGGCGTCACTCCGTTCATGAAAATCGCTCACATGGCGGAGGCGTTCAACCTGCCGGTGACCAGCCATGGCGCGCATGACATAACGGTGCATCTGCTGGCTGCGGTACCAAACCGGTCCTATCTCGAAGCCCATGGCTTTGGCCTTGATGAATTCATCGAAGAACCGTTGAAGATAGTCGATGGCAAGGCAATGGCACCCGATCGACCGGGCCATGGTATCGTTTTTGACCGGAAATCCTTGCAGCGTTTGTCTCAACACTAGAAAGTCGGATCATGCTTACGCCAGAGCAAAAGCAATTCTTCAACACGAGCGGTTATCTCGTGGTCGAGGATGTTCTCGACCAGCAGAATGTCCTTGCTCCGGTGCGGCGCGAATATTCGGCTCTGCTCGACGATCTGTACACGGCCTGGTACGCCAGGGGCGAGGTCACCATTCCGCCCGCCAAGCTGGATTTTCACGGCAAATTGCTCGAAGCCTATCGTGCCGGTTGCGACTGGTTCCAGCCGATGGACATCTCGCTGCCCGGGGATCGCATCACGCTGGACACACCAATGCATTTCAGTCCGGCCATCTTTGACCTGGTTACCAATCCTCGCCTCCTGGACATGGTTGAAGACCTCATCGGTCCCGAAATTACATCAAACCCGATCCAGCATGTGCGTATCAAGCCGCCTGCCGGTGATCTTCGCGACGATGAAGTCCGTGCGCATATCACGGCAACCGACTGGCATCAGGACCGTGGTGTCACCCATGACGAGGCAGATGAAACAACCATGATCACGGTCTGGTGCGCGGTCTCCGATGCGACAGTGGAAAACGGCTGCCTGCAGGTGGTGCCGCGCAAGCCCGACACCGCGATCCTGCCCCATTGCCCGAAGAAGCAGACGGCAATTGCAGACGGATTTGTGGACGAGGCTTCAGCCATTCCGCTCCCTGTCGCAGCGGCGGTGGTGGTGATTTTCCATCCGCTCACGCCCCGCATCCCTGCGCCAACAAGACCGACGGTTTTCTTGTTCGTTCGACCGCTGTTTCAACGCGTGACCGGGCAGCCGACCGGCCGCTCGCATTTCCCGCATTTCGTTGCCCGCAGCCGCGCCAACCCGCAATCTGAATTGCATGACTGGCGTCAATGGCGTGCCATGTGGGAAGAGGCAAGGGCGCGACTGGCAGTTGCGCCGCATATCAACATCCACCGCTGGGCCAGCGATGCGCCCTGTGTGCCTGAAAGACCACGATGACCGACTTCATACGACTTGACGCTGCCGACAATGTGGTGACCGTAACCCCGCCCGATCCGAGGCCGGTACGGCCTATCCAGATCCGCTCATGCACATCGACCTTGTGCCGCGAGGCCACAAGGTAGCGCAACCTGCCATCGCGAAGGGAGAGGCGGTGCAAATATGCCCAATTGATCGGATATGCTGCAACGGACATTGCCCCCGGCGATCATGTCCATACCCACAATCTCGAATTTCGAAATGTCGAGGCGCAATATGAATTCTCGACCGACCTGCGCCCGGTCGCGATGGTGCCGGAGGCGTCGCGAGATACCTTCATGGGCTTTATCGCCGCGCCAATGGCAGCGTCGGCACCCGCAACTATATCGCAGTTCTCACCTCGGTGAACTGTTCGGCAACGGCAGCCCGAATGATAGCCTCGGCCTTCGGTCCTGACGAACTGGCGCAATATCCCAATGTCGATGGAGTGGTTGCCTTCGTCCATGGCACCGGTTGCGGCATGGCAGGTTCCGGCGATGGCTTCGAGGCGTTGCAGCGCGTCATGTGGGGCTATGCCCGCCACCCGAACCATGCCGGTGTTGTCATGGTTGGCCTCGGTTGCGAGATGAACCAGATCGACTGGTTGCTGGAAGCCTATGGCATCAAGAAGGGGCCGCTCTTCCAGACGATGAACATTCAGGACGTCGCGGGCCTCCGCCGTACGATTGAACTTGGCATTGAAAAGGTACGCGCCATGTTGCCGCTGGCCAATGAGGCAAGGCGTGAGCCATGCCCTGCCTCGGAACTGATGGTCGGGTTGCAATGCGGAGGCTCCGACGCATGGTCGGGCATTACTGCAAATCCGGCACTGGGTCAGGCATGTGACTTGCTTGTCGCGCAGGGCGGGACCGGGGTTTTGGCGGAAACCCCTGAAATCTACGGTGCGGAGCATTTGCTGACGCGCCGCGCGATTGATCGCAAGACCGGCGACAAGCTGATCGGGCTGATCCGCTGGTGGGAAGATTACACCGCCAGGAACAAGGGCTCGATGGACAACAATCCCTCACCCGGCAACAAGAAAGGGGGCCTTTCCACCATTCTGGAAAAGTCGCTTGGCGCTGCCGCAAAGGGCGGAACAACGCCACTCACAGGTGTCTACAAATATGGCGAGCCGATTACCGCCAGGGGCTTTACCTTCATGGATTCGCCGGGCTATGACCCGGCCTCGGTTACCGGTCAGATTGCTTCTGGCTGCAACCTGATTGTCTTCACCACAGGCCGCGGCTCGGCTTTCGGCTCCAAGCCGTCGCCCTGTATCAAGATTGCCACCAATACCGAAATGTACAATCGCATGAGCGAGGACATGGATGTCAATGCCGGGGCCATGCTGTCGAACGGTGTTTCGCTGGAGGCAATGGGTCGCGAGATATACGAGCTCTTTCTTCGTGTTGCCTCAGGAGAGCAATCAAAGTCCGAAGCCCAGGGTCTGGGCGACTATGAATTTGTGCCCTGGCAGATCGGGGCGACGATGTGAAACGGGTCATTGTTGCAGGGGCAGGCCTCATCGGCACACGGCATATCGCCGAAGTGGAGCGCAACGCTTCCTGTCTGCTGGCAGCCATCGTTGAACCGGAAGCACACCGGGCAGCGCAATTCGGGGTTCCGGTCTTTGCGT
>JAWKWN010000048.1:0-19189 GCA_041397505.1 Nitratireductor sp. | reverse complement strand
CCCGACCGTGGTCCGCCCGATCACGGCGAGGTGGATTACCGCACGATTTTCACCGCACTTGCAGAGCTTGGCTACAAGGAACCACTGGGTGCCGAATACCGGTGCACAGCGCCGACAGAAGCAACGCTCGGCTGGATGCGCGACCTCCGCGATTGAGCAGTCTCAGGCTTCATGAGCCATGGATGCAATCGCTCGCCGTGCTGCCTGCATCACCGGATCGTGGGTTTCCCGCAGGATTTCCACCCGGTCAAAACGGGACCTGTCCTTGTCAACAGCCACGCGCAGGGCCTGGCCGAAAGCCATCCGCAATTCGGTGCCGATATTGAACTTGCAGATATGCGATGTGCGCGCCAGATGCCTGCGCTGTTCGATCGGCACACCCGACCCGCCATGGATGACCAGCGGCACGGTGCTGACAGCCTCGATCTGGCGTATCCGGTTTTCGTCGAGCATGCTGCCTTCGCCCGTCTGCAAATGCACATTGCCGACGGATATTGCCATGGCATCAATCCCGGTCCGGCTGGCAAACAGTGCGGCTTCCTCGGGTATCGTTCCCAATGATTGCTCACCATTGGCATAACCGACAAATCCGATCTCGCCCTCGCAGGATATGCCTGCCTCGTGCGCCATCTCGGCGATGATCCCGGTTTCCTCGATATTCTGTTCAAGCGGCTTGCGCGAGCCGTCATACATCACCGACGTGAAGCCGCAATCGATTGCGATCCGGCATTCCTCAATGCTGTAGCCGTGATCAAGATGGGCAACCACCGGCACGCTGGCATTTTCGGCCAGATGGCGGAACATCGCCGCAAGCACGGGCAGTGGCGTATGCGCCCGGCAGGAGGGGCCTGCCTGCAGGATGACGGGTGCCCGTTCCGCCTCTGCTGCGGCAACATAGGCGCACATGTCCTCCCAGCCCAGTGTTACCAGCCCAGCAACCGCATGGCCTTTCGAAAGGGCGGGTTGCAGCACTTCGGCAAGGGTTGCGATGGTCATTGCTGCACGATCACTTGAATTTCGCGATCATGTCCATGATGCCGGGTATGGTGTGCAGCTGGTCTGCATGGGTCGGCTGGAAATACTGGACCAGCGGTCGCTGCGACAGACCTCCCAGGATGGTGAAATAATACATTTCATAGCCCGGCAGCACGCAGCACGGATGATATCCCCTGTCGAGGCAGATCGTGGAGCCGTCGACGATGTGATAGGCATCGCCCGGCTTGTTGTCCTCGCGTTGCAGCATTTGCAGTCCGGAGCCATGGTTTGGCCGGAAGCGGAAATTGTAGGTTTCGTCGTGGCGTGTTTCCAGCGGCAGGCGGTCCGTGTCATGCTTGTGCGAGGGAAAGCCGGACCACCCGCCCTGACCGACCGTATAAAGCTCGCTGACCAGCAGGCGTCCGACCTTGCCATGTTGTTTCTGGCCCAGGATATGCTTGATCTTTCGATGCGTCTTGGTCTCGTCCGAACCATACTGGACCTTGTCCAGTTCGTGGCTTCGAACAGCAAAAGCCTCAACTGCTCGTCGAAGCGCGCCGGCTATGAATATTTCCGCATTGTCGGAGGTGCAGACAAATTCCGCCTTCGCACCGGATGGCACATAAACACCTTCGGTTCGCCATCCCAGACGTAACGCCGCGCCGCAGACTGTCGACAGATCCCTCGATATTCACATCGATCATGCCGGTAGCCGGCACGATGCAGGTCTCGTAGCGCGGCACCGGGTGGCTGAAGGCCTCGCCCTTCTTCGCTTGACGATGTTGAAATAGTTCGAACCAGTTTGTCGTCAACATCGACGATGGGCCGGTTGGCATTGTCATGCGGTGGGATATGCATCAGGCTTCCTTTCGTCGGGCGGGACCGGGATGCGAAGCCGGCTTCGTTCATCCGGCGCATTGGCATGGCTGGCGCGCAGCGGGCCGTGTTACGGTGATCGCAGCACAGGCGACCGCGCAAGAGCGCCGTCTCGATATGTCCGGCCGCCAGCGATGCGAGCAGTCCGGCCATGAAACTGTCACCGGCACCCGTCGGCTTCAGGGCATCGACCTCGTAGATGCCGGTATGGATTTCACGGCCATCGGCAAAGGTGATCGCGCCTTTTGGCCCCATCTTGTAGATGACAATCCTGCCAGCGCTTTCGCCAAGCGCCCGCGCCATCGAGCCTTGTTCCAGGCTGCCGGCCATGAAGCCGAATTCCTCGTCATTGCCGACGATCATGTCGCAATGGCCTGCTGCATGTGAGAGCACTTGCGAGGCGATTTCCGCCGAAGGCCAGCTATATGGGCGGTAGTCGACATCAAAGATGATCGGAACGCTGGCGCGCGACGCCAGTTCGAACGCCCTGAAAGTGGCGCTGCGCGATGGTTCTGCGGCAAATACCATTACGCCTGCCGTGATCACGGCTCCGGCCTCGCAAGTCAATCATCGACATGCTGTCGTTCATCTGGAAATCGGCAGCACCATTGCGATAGATCACCGGCTGATGATCCGTCACCCTGCTTTCATAGACGGCCAGCGAATTGCGGAACTCTCCGACATTGCGCACATGCTTGCGGCCAATCCCATAGGCGTCGAGTTGGTTGAGGCAAAAACGCCCGACACTGTCATCGCTGACGCGAAGGTCACGAGCGAAGCCGTGCCGCCAAACTTGCAGATGCCAGCAAGCAGTATTGGCGGCCGAGCCACCGAGGAGCTCGCGGTGAAGGATAGCGCATCCTCGCTGCGTGTCCCCGGCGGATGCGCGACCATGTCCATCCCGGCCCGCCCGATGACAACAAAATTGTTCTTGGCGATTGCGTCCAGGAGTTTCATGCAGTCCTTGCCCCGAAAGTGGTGATCCGGCTTCCATTTGCCCGTCACAACACAGGTCAGATCGACAGATTTGCCGTCGATCAGGCTGGCTGGACCGGTTCAGCGCTATTGTCGTTGTTTCCGAGTTTGACTACAAGGCTGAAGGGTTTTGCAACCGCTGCAGATCGCAAAAGCACAAGGGCAGGAAATGTCTGATCTCGGTATTGGTATCATCGGTGGCGGCTATATGGGCAAGGCGCATTCGGTTGCCTATGCAGCCGTTGGTGCCGTGTTTGCTACAAGTCTGCGACCGCGCCTCGAAATGATTTGTGCGAGCACTGACGCAACTGCCGCCAAATACCGGAAGGACTATGGCTTCGCGCGCGCCACTTCGGACTGGCGCCAACTGGTCGCGGACCCCAGGGTCGAGGCCGTGATCATTGCCTCGCCCCAGGCCTTTCACCGCGAAATTGCGCTCGCTGCTTTCGCCCTTGGCAAACCGGTTTTCTGCGAGAAGCCGCTGGGGGCGTCGCTTGAGGATGCCCGCATGATGCAGGCGGCCGCCCGCGAGGCCGGTGCAATCAACATGGTCGGCTTCAATTATGCTCGCACGCCCGCGACACAATATGCCCGCAGGCTGATCAGCGATGGCGTTCTGGGACAGGTTACGCATTTTCGCGGCGAGCATACCGAGGACTTCCTCGCAGATCCCGAAATTCCTGCAAACTGGCGCACCAGCGGCATTGCCAATGGCACCATGGGAGACCTTGCGCCGCACATGATCAATTGCGCGCTGGCGCTGATCGGCCCGATCCGCGAACTCAGTGCCAGTGTCGAGACCGTCCATGCCCACCGTCCTGATGGGAAGGGCGGCATGCAGGAAGTCACCAATGACGATCAGGCGCAATTCATGTGCCGATTTGAAAATGGTGCCATGGGCCATCTTTTCTTCAGCCGCATCGCAACCGGCCGCAAGATGGGTTACGCCTGAAGTGACCGGAACCAGGGGCGCCATCCGCTTCGATCAGGAAGACCAGAATTCTCTATGGCTCTACAAGGCGGATGGAGATGAGGCGCAGCGCGGCTTTACCCGCATTCTCGCCGGACCCGCCCATCCCGATTTCCTGGCATTCTGCCAGGGTCCCGGCCACGGCACAGGCTATCAGGACCAGATCATCATCGAGGCCCGGGATTTTCTGACCGCAATCGAGACCGGAAAACCCGTCTGGCCAACCTTTGACGATGGCGTTGCCGTCAGCCAGGTCGTTGAGGCAGCCCATGCCTCCAGCCGGACCGGTGCCTGGGTATCTCCCGGGGATTTCTGATTGCCCCGATTTCGAATACGGGTGTCTTGACGACACGCCGCAACATACATGGCAAACGGCACTCAGCAAGATTCAGGGAAGAAAAGATGGCAAAACTTGGCTGGGGAATGGTGGGGGGTGGTGAGGGCGGCCAGATCGGCCCGGCCCATCGCATCAGTGCGGGCCTCGACGGCCAGTTCGAATTCGTCGCAGGTGCGCTCGATCACAATCCTGAGGCAGGCAGGGACTTTGCAGAGAGGCTCGGGATCAGCGCCGACAGGGCCTATGGCGGCTGGCGGGAAATGCTCGCGGGCGAAAAGACCCGTGAGGACCGCATTGACCTCGTCACCGTGGCAACGCCCAATGCCACGCATTTCGAGATTACCAAGGCATTTCTCGAGGCAGGATTTCATGTCCTGTGTGAAAAGCCGATGACGATAACGGTTGAGGAAGGCGAGGAGATCGTTGCCCTTGCAAGGGCAACCGGAAAGATCTGCGCAGTCAATTACGGCTATACCGGCTATTCGCTGGTCCGCCACATGCGGGCAATGGTGGCGCGCGGCGATCTTGGAAAGATCAGGCTTGTGGTGGCGGAATTTGCCCATGGCCATCACGCCGATGCCGCTGATCTCGACAATCCGCGGGTGCGCTGGCGCTATGACCCCAAACAGGCAGGTGTGTCGGCGCAATTTGCCGATTGCGGCATTCACGCCATGCACATGGCGAGTTTTGTAACGGGGCAGGAAGTTACGCAATTGTCGGCTGATTGTGTTTCCTGCCTGCCAGAGCGTGAACTCGAAGACGATGCCATGGTGAATTTTCGCATGACCGGCGGCACGGTAGGCAGGCTGTGGACATCTTCTGTCGCAATTGGTCGCCAACACGGCCTTGCCATCCAGGTCTTTGGGGAAAAGGGTGGCTTGCGCTGGTCACAGGAACAGCCCAGCCAGCTCTGTATTACATGCCATTGGGCGGCAGGCTGGAAGTGATCGAGCGCGGTGCAGCCAATCTTTCCCCCGGGCTGATCGTTCAAGCCGCGTCACCATTGGCCATGCGGAAGGCATGCCGTTGGCCTTCGCCAACATTTATCTCGACCTTGCCGAGGCTATCAGGGCAGAGAAAGAGAAGGCCGCGCCATGGACCCGGCAACCGTCTGTACCAAGGGCAGAAGACGGCTTGCGATCGATGGCCGCTGTCTACGCAGTAGCACAATCGAACCGCAAGGAAAACGGCGCCTGGAAGGATGCCCGCCCGCCAATGTTTCGCTGACGATGTTCAGATGACGATGTTTCGTTGAGTGCCCGCGCCAGGCTTGTGGGGGAAACGCAAATCCCCGCAACCAGGCTCCGGGCGGAATATTCTCTACTGAAATGAGATTAATTTGGTGCCCAGAAGAGGACTCGAACCTCCACACCGTTGCCAGTACCAGCACCTGAAGCTGGCGCGTCTACCAATTCCGCCATCTGGGCATTTGCTCCTTGACGGAGCGCGCTGACCTTTAAGGTGCCGCATCTGCCATGTCAACGTCATATTGCGTCCGTCCGCGAAAGGCGGAAAACTTTTGCGGCTGCGGCAAAAAGCTCGCAGTTCCCTGGCATGTCAGTTCGATATTGCAGGCAATCCCGGGTTCCCAAGTCTGCCCAAAACGGCTAGAGCAATCCGGGTTCAGCCGGTTCGAGCGGAATCGGCCCGGACCCACGCCCGGACACCTTCCGTGATTGAAGCCATGGCTGCCCTTCAGGCCGCATGGGAAAATGACCGGATGGCAAGCGCAAGCCAGCGCTTTGCCCAGGCGGCAGCACTGTTATGGACCGGATATCAGCCAGATGGGGGATTTCCATGCGCATTGATGAAGCACCGAAACTTGTTACCGTGTTCGGCGGATCCGGTTTTGTCGGTCGCCACGTAGTTCGAGCGCTTGCCAATCGCGGCTATCGGGTGCGCGTTGCGGTGCGCAGGCCAGACCTCGCCTTTCATCTGCAGCCATTGGGCAATGTCGGCCAGATCAAGGCTGTGCAGGCCAATCTGCGTATCGCTGGTCTGTCGACCGCGCGGTGGAAGGGGCCGACATCGTCATCAACCTGGTCGGAATATTGAAGGAAGCGGGGCGTCAGGACTTCGCTTCAGTACAGAATTCGGTTCGCGTGCAGTCGCCGAAGCCGCCCGCGCTGCCGGTGCCCGCCTCATTCATGTCAGCGCCATTGGTGCAGACTCCGAATCACCCTCGGCTTATGGCCGCACCAAGGGCAAGGCAGAAGCGGCAGTTCTTGAAACCGTCAAGGATGCGGTGATCTTCCGGCCCTCCATAGTATTCGGGCCGGAGGACGCTTTTTTCAACCGCTTTGCAGCCATGGCGCGCCTCTCTCCCGTACTTCCGGTCATCGGCGGCAATACCCGTTTTCAACCAGTCTATGTCGGTGATGTAGCCGAAGCCATTGCACGTGCCTGCGACGGCAAGGCAAGCGGCGGCAAGATTTACGAACTCGGTGGACCGGAAGTCGAAACCTTCCACGACTGCATGGAAACCATGTTGAAGATCATCGACCGCAACCGCCTGATCGTGAACCTGCCCTGGTTCCTGGCAAAGGCCATGGCACGGCTTGTCGGCTGGTTGCCGGGAGCGCCAGTCACGCTCGACCAGGTCATCATGCTGCAGCGGGACAATGTCGTATCGGATGATGCCATCAAGGCCCGCCGCACGCTTGAAGGCCTGGGCATTGTGCATTCGATGGCGGCGATCCTGCCTTCCTATCTGGTCCGTTTCCGCCCGGCAGGACAGTTTACCCGCAAGGGCGAGGCGTGATCCTGCGCCTGCGGTAACATCAGTGCCGGATTTCCTGCTGCCGCCGGGCCTCGATCCCGCATCGGGTGCGATACTGGTTCTGACCAGTTTCTTCACCTCCGGACTGACGGCTGCTTTCGGCATTGGTGGTGGCGTCGCGCTCATCGCATTGATGGGCGTCCTGCTGCCCGTTGCCGCGCTGGTTCCCATTCATGGCGTTATCCAGCTCGGTTCCAATGCCGGGCGTCTTTGGGTTCAGCGTCGCCATGTCGGCTGGTCAGCCGTGCTTCCGTTCCTTGCGGGCTCGGTCATCGGGGCACTTGTCGGTGCGCGCTTTGTCGTCCAGGTCGATGACGGCCTTCTCAAGATGCTGCTTGGCCTTTTCATCATCCTTGTCACATGGTTGAAATTTCCGGCATTGCAAAACAGCGGTGCCTTGCTTTCGGCCATGGGTGGACTGGTGACTACCTTCCTGACGATGTTTTTTGGAGCAACGGGACCGCTGGCGGCAATCTTCTTCGAGAAGCGCTTCCCCGAGCGGCGCGCCTATGCAGCCTCACATGCCGCGGCCATGACTGCCCAGCACAGTTTCAAGGTAATTGCCTTTGGCCTTGCGGGATTTGCCTTCGCGCAATGGCTACCGCTGATGGCGGCCATGATCGTATCGGGATTTGCCGGAACCCTTGCCGGATCGCGCCTGCTGGCGGTGTTGCCGGAAACCGGGTTCCGTCAGATTTTCCGCTGGCTGCTGACCCTGCTCGCGCTCGACATGATTAGGCGCGGTATCAGCGCCTGGTACTGATGACGAAAGGCCCTATTGCTGCGCCGGTTGCGTAACCGCGTTGGTGGTGCCGCGCAAATCCACCGTGCCGTTTGCCGGTGGCGTATAGAGCGCATCAACCCCGCAATCCCCAATGCACCGACGACGATGCGCCAGATCGCAAAAGGTGCAAAGCCGTGCTTCGAAACGAAATCGAGCAGGTAGCGCACCACGATCCTGCGCTGATAAATGCCATGATGAAACCGGCAGCAATGATGGAAACATCATCCATGCTCAGCAGGTGGCGGCTCTTGTAAAGGTCATAGGCAAAAGCGCCTGCCATGGTCGGCATCGCCAGGAAGAACGAGAATTCTGCCGCCGAGCGCTTGTCGGTTCCCATCAGCAACGCGCCTGCGATTGTTGCGCCCGAGCGCGAGGTGCCGGGAACCAGCGCCAGGCACTGGAACAGTCCGATCTTCAGGCACAGCGACAGCGGATAGTCCATGATGTCGGTATGGATCGGCTTCAAGGCCAGCAGATCGATCCACAACGGGATCACGCCCCCGACGATCAGCATGATGCAGATCAGCATGGGCGATTCGAACAGGATCGTCTTGATGATGTCGTGCAGCGCCACCCCGGCAAAGGCGGGCAGGAAGGCGAGGAGAGATCCTGCCACAAACCGCCTCGCTCTTGCGCTGGAAGGGAGGGCTGCAGCGAGATTGATCAGCCGCATGAAATAGACCGACAGGATCGCCAGGATCGCGCCCAGCTGGATCAGCACTTCAAACGTCTTGCCGGTGGAATTGAAGCCGATGAAATGCCCCAGAAGCAGGATGTGTCCGGTGGACGAGACAGGAATGAATTCGGTCAGGCCTTCCACCAGGCCGAGGATGAGTGCGCCCACAATGGTCTGGTCTGCCATGTCTTCTGCCTTGAAATCGCCGGGTTGGACCCGGTTTGAAGCACCGGGCAATGGCTGTGAAAAAGGGTTTGGTCGACGGATGATTCGTCCATTTGTCTATACCGGCTTTGCCCGGAGATTGCACTATCCCGGCGAAAGACCTATTGAGACTTCCTGATGGCCTGCCGTCACGATGACGGCAAGACCGCTGCATGATCTGGAATTGCGTGGATGCTGAAACTTTATCATCACCCGATGTCGGGTCCCTCGCGTTACGTGCGGCTGTTGCTCGCCGAGTTTGCCTTGTCGGCCGAATTCACCGAGGAGAAACCCTGGCTGCGCAGAAAGGAATTTCTTGCGCTCAATCCTGCTGGCACGCTGCCGGTGCTGGTCGACGGCGATGTGGACCCCGTATGCGGCGCCACGGTTGCCGGCGAATTCCTCGATGAAACCGCGGGCGCCATGATGCGCGAAAAGCGCCTGATGCCGGAAAACCCGCATTCGCGGGCCGAGGTCCGTCGGCTGGTTGAATGGTTCACGCAGAAATTCGAAAACGAGGTTTCCCGCTATCTGGTCGGTGAGCGTGTCTTCAAGCAGTTGATGCGGCCCGAGGAAGGCGGCGGCTCGCCGGATGCAGCCCTCATTCGCGCAGGCCGCAACAATCTCAAGAGCCATCTCAAATATGTCGGCTGGCTGGCTGCATCGCGCAACTGGCTGGCGGGTACCCGCATCTCGCAGGCCGACATGGCGGCTGCGCGCCCTTTCTGTGATGGACTACCTGGTGAAATATCCTGGGAAAGCGAACCGGCTGCCCGCGACTGGTATATGCGGGTCAAGTCGCGGCCCTCGTTCCGGCCGCTTCTGGCCGACAAGGTGCCGGGCCTGCCACCTGCCTCGCATTATATCGATCTGGATTTCTGATCCTTGGCAGAACGATTTCGCGAACAGATCAGGGGTGAAGCCGGCAAGCTCGGCTTTGATCTGTGCCGCTTCACGCGGGCGCAACTGCCACCTTCAACAGGACATAGACTGGAACAGGCTGTCAGCGACGGCCATCATGCAGGCATGCAATGGCTTGCAGATACGCTGTCGCGTCGCAAGTCGCCCGACGCGATGTGGCCAGAGGTACGATGAGCGCCATCATGCTCGGAATGAATTACGGGCCCGATACGGATCCCATGCAAGGTCTCGCGCTGAGCGATCGCGGCACGATTTCCGTCTATGCCAGGAACCGGGATTACCACGATATCATCAAGGGAAGGCTGAAGACGCTTGCCTCGAAAACTGCCTCGCTTCTGCGATCCGACGTCAAGGTGTTTGTCGATACCGCGCCACTGATGGAAAAGCCGCTTGCCGCGCAGGCCGGGCTTGGCTGGCAGGGCAAGCATACCAATCTGGTCTCGCGCAGCCATGGCTCGTGGTTGTTTCTTGGAGCAATCCTGACAACTGCCGAGATTGAGGCGGATACACCTGCAAGCGACCACTGCGGCAGTTGTCGCGCTTGCCTCGACATCTGCCCGACAAGGGCATTTCCCCAGCCCTATCGCCTCGATGCCGGGCGGTGCATTTCCTACCTCACCATTGAGCACAAGGGTTCCATCCCGGTCGAGTTTCGAAAGCCAATGGGAAATCGCATCTATGGCTGCGATGATTGCCTTGCCGTTTGCCCGTGGAACAGCTTTGCCCGAACAGCGAGCGAAGCAGGGCTCATGGCGCGCGATGATCTCGTCGCGCCGCCATTGGCCATGCTGGCCGGGCTTGACGACCAGGCATTTCGCACCAGGTTTTCCGGTTCACCCGTCAAGCGTATCGGGCGCAATCGCTTCCTGCGAAACGTGCTGATCGCCATCGGCAATAGTGGCGACAAGGAACTGGCAGCGTCCGCCCGCATGCATTTGGCAGACAGCGACCCGGTAGTGCGCGGGGCAGCGGTCTGGGCCCTGTCGCAATTGCTTGACCGTGACGAATTGGAAACCTTGGAACGACAAGCTGGCGAAACCGATCCGGATGTCATGGCGGAATGGGCAAGTGCACTGTCGCCAGGTTCAGGCAATATCGAGGGGATTCAATGTGACGAGACATCTGCTCATTCTGGGTGCCGGCTTCTCCGGAATTGCCGCGGGCATCGCCTGCCGCAATGACTTTGAGCTGATTTCCGGCACCAGCCGCAATGCAACCCGCTTTCACGAGTTGCGCGCAACAGGAATGGCGCCACTGGTGTTCGACGGCAGCCTCAATCGCGAATTGCGGGCAGCCATTTCCACCGCGAGCCATGTTCTGGTGAGCATTGCACCAGGCAACAATGATCCTGTCCTGACAGCACTTGGCGAGGCGCTTGCCGCAGCCGGTAATCTGCAATGGCTGTGCTATTTGTCGACGGTCAGCGTTTATGGCGACCATCAAGGTGTATGGAGTGGACAGGAAAGCGAGTGCCGCCCGGTATCAGCGCGCTCCCGGGAACGGATCGGTGCCGAAACAATGTGTGGAGAAATTTTGCCACGAAGAAATCCCTGCCGCTCGCAATCTATCGGCTTTCCGGCATTTACGGGCCGGGTCGCAACGCCTTCGTCAATATCGAGAAGGGGAACATCGCGCAGGCTCGTGAAGCCGGGCCAGGTATTCAACCGGATCCACCACCACGACATTGGCGAGGCAGTGCGCCTTGGCGCGATCGGCAGAGCGAATGGGTTTTCAGCATCACGGATGACAGACAGGCTCCTCCGCAGGATGTAGTCACCTAGCCCATGAATTGCAGGGCAGTCCGCCGCCACGGAACAGGATTTCGATACCGCCGAACTGAGCCCGATGGCGCGCTGTACATGGCGAGAACAAGCGTATGCTCCCAACGAAATCGAAGCGGGTTCTGGGCCTGGAATATGCCTATCCCGATTATCGCACTGCTGACGCCCGCATGTGGAACGAGAACAATTGGCGCCAGATTGGGCGTCCTGACCCTTGGTTCCGTCTTGGCCACCAGGCTGAAACGTTTGGCGGATGTGTAAAATGATACCAAAACCGGAAGTGATTGTTTCACATTCCTCTCGTGCGCGTGGTGACATCAGCAGGCACAGGTGGATACAGCCCGGCATGGGCAGGCTAGAATTCATCGTCAGGGAGGCAAATGGGTGACCGCACAGGACGCCCGTGAAAGTCGTTCCCGGTTGGCAGCGATCTCGAATTTCGGGTACATGATCCTGATACGGCTCGACATGCCAGGCGTGCGCCTCTTGACCGCTTGCTCGCCTGGTCATCTACTATGTCGTTTATGTATCGGCCTGCATCTTCCTGCCCGCACAGACTGCCAGGCTTTCGAAGTCCTTAGTTCCACCATTTCCCGAAACCACCGGCATTCGGGTGGGCGTCCTGCCGGTAACCTTGACACCCCCATCCCCGCATTGCTCTCACCGCGCGAATTTGCGGTCGACGAATGGCTGCTGCGTGGCTCACCCGACAGCATTCCGGGGACGGATTGATCTCAACTTGCCCATAGTGAATCCCGCACTTGTGATCTTCGACAACCGCATTATGGTTTTGCTGACAAGATAGGGAGGGGCGCTGCTTTGGCAAACAGACAACCATCACGCTTGATGAAATCAATGCCCGATCTACAGCCGCCCTTCGCTTGCATGGCGCAGTGACTGGGTTGCGGCGTCGGTTGCAGCTGCCATTACCAGGGCAGAAGCCGAAGGCAATGTCATTTGTGGCCTGTATTACCTCAAAAGCTATTGCAGGCAATTGGTATCAGGCCACGCCGTGAATGGCACGGTCGAGCCAGTGATTTCGCTTCCCCGGCCAGGTTCAGTGCTGGCGGTGCCCGTTCGGTTTGCCCAACCGGCTTTTGCGCGTGCGCTGCCGGTAACGATAGAAGCAGCAAGATCCGACGGCGCGGTCTGTACTGTTGCCATTCCCACCTGCACCTCGCTTGGCTAATTTCACCTCGCAATTCGCCGAGGCTGGCCTGCTGGCAATCGGCTTCACCAACGCCTCTGCAGTTGTCGCGCCGCCAGGCGGTAACCGTCCAGTTTCTGGGAACTAACCCGTTGCCATGTCGGCCTGCGCGCAATGGCGGCGTGGCCTTCGGCTTTGACCATTCAACCAGCGCTGGCCCGCCGGGAAAGATCACCATGGCTGCTGCCGCTGGCGAAGCAGTCCGCTTGGCTGGGCGGTTTGACGGTGACGGCAAGCCGACCACGGATCCCGCTGCCGCGTGAAGGGGGCTGGTGTCTGCGGGCGGATACAAGGGTTACAGTTTTGGCCTGATGGCGAAGTGATGGCGAGTGCGCTGACCGGGTCAGGTTGACTCTCTCGATGTCAAGGCAATGAAGGCACCCGAAGGCCAGCCCCATGATATTGGGCAGACCTATCTGGTGATCGATCCCTCGACTTTTGCCGGTGACGGTTTCTTTGACCGGATCGAGGCATTGGCAAGGGCAGTTGCAACGCAGGATGGTGCGCGCCTGCCCGGAACAAGGCGCCTTGAAGCGCGAACCGCGGAGATCGATGCCTCCCTGTGGCACAACACTGTCGCACTCAGCGAGAAGCGGGCCGCCCTTGGAAACTGACTATGCCATCATTGGCGGCGGTGTTGTCGGCCTCTCCCTGGCCTGGGGCCTGTTGCGCCGCGGTCGCAGCGTTACGGTTCTCGATGGCAGCGATGGCAGCTTTCGCGCCAGCCGCGGCAATTTCGGCTTGATCTGGGTTCAGTCCAAGGGATTGAACGAGCCGCGCTATGCCCGCTGGAGCCAGCGCTCTGCGGCCGCCTGGGCGGGTTTTGCCGAAGAACTGACTGCCAATACCGGTGTCGATATCGCGCTTGAACAGCGCGGCGGCTATGATTTCCACTTCACCGAGGAAAGCCTTGCTGCCACGGTTGCCAGCTACGAGGCTTTGCGCGAAAGGCTTGATGGCGATTACCCATTCGAGGTGCTTGGCAACAATGCCTTGCGCAAGGAAGAACCGGCAATCGGTCCCGGTGTCGCCGGCGCGATCTGCATCATCGAGGATGGTCATGCCAATCCGTTGCTTATTTGATGGCACTTGCGCAGCCGATACCCGGCACGTCTTGGCAGCGGAATGCTGAATGGCGTGACCGTGGAGGCGGTCATTCCAGCCGGTGCAGGGTGGCAATGCGGCCTATGAAATCCGGTGCTCCAACAGGACGATTGCCGCACGCCGCAAGGTTATCCTGTCTGCCGGCCTTACGGTTCGATTGAACTCGGCCCGCGTCGTGGTAACCTCTGGCACCTTGCGGCGCACAGCAGGGTCTCAGGAGTGCGGCTCACGGAAAAGCTGCCGAGACTGATCAACAGGCCATCGGGAACCATTCGCCAGGTGAATGAGGGCGGGGTTCAGATCGGTGCGACCAATGAGGGAAGTCGGGTTTGATGATACTGTGACACGCTGCCGCAAATGGCGGCACTGGCGGCTGCGAAGCTTTAAAGCGATCTTCCCTCACTTGCAAATGCGAACATGGTTCGGACTGGGTGCCTTGCGCATTCTCCAGCAGGGATGAGCTGTCCGGTCTATCGGGAAAGCCGCAATTGCCCGGCATCTATCTGGTCTGCACCTACCCACAGCGGCATCACGCTCGCAGCAGCACATGCCCGTTTGCTGCCGGTGGCTGGAAGGAAGTGCCGCTGCTCCGATCTCTCCGCCTTCAGCGAGGCGCGGTTGCAGGCTGATCGAAATATCAGCCCTCGACCATCCTGCCCACGAGAACGATCAGCACCTGATATTCGCGCTTGTCGCAACCGGTTACGCCGATGGCATCGAAATCCCCGGTCCCATCGGAAAGGCGCTTGTCGTCGTCTTGTCAGGCAGGCATTGCCGCCCGTATCCGCGCCATGTAGATGGCGGCGCGGCAACGCGCAGATGCATCACATCATGGATATTTGCACCATTTGCCAGGCTCCCAGGCCTGCTTCCCCTCGGCATCGAGGCGCTTCCACATTCAGCACGCTCGTCGTCTCCCGCCCTACCGCCGGTGACGACGCCAGTACTCCGGGCTCAAGCGGAAAAGTGGGCGCTTCCATGATCAGACCATGCTCTTCGAGCCACCATGCGGATTGGTCGAATTTCCAGCCGGCAGGTGCAATATTGCCAGCAGCCATCAGCGACGCCAGACCGGGAAATCGGCACACCACGCGGACCCAGTCGACTTCCCACAAACCCCATTCCTGTGCATTGTCACCGGACACGGCATTCGGGTCGACCAGCGCTGCAATATACTGGATTTCGCTGCGTTGAAATTTCTCCTCCGCGCCAGCCCTTGCAAAGCCGGAGACGAAAGCGAAAATCGTCAGCAATGACGTGCAAAGGACGACCTTGACGGTCGAAAGCCGGGTTTTCGATGGCATTGTCTATTCCTCAATTCGCATCCGATCATCCATCTTACGCAAAAACGAACGAACTGGATGCGCAGGTAGGGCTGCTTGCCGCGGATAGCCCCGCTATGATACCCCTGCTGCTGAAACCCAATGCCGGATCAGCGCATGGGCAATGGCCCTGCTTGGCGGGCATTTGACCCCATCAGGATGTGTGTCGGCGATCATCAGTTTGACATCATCGCGGGAAAACCAGCGACAGTCTTCCAACTCGCTCGCATCGCGAAGAGTTTCCTCGTTCAGCGCCTCGCAATGCACGCCGATCATCAGCGAATGGAAACGGCCATGGCTGGCTGGCGAAATAGCGCACCTTGCCGATTCCGCTTTCCTCGAAGGTCTCGCGACGTACCGCATCCTCGATTGTCTCGCCCGGTTCGACAAAGCCTGCAAGCGTGGAAAACCAGCCCGGCGGAAAATGCGGACTACGGCCCATCAGGCATTTGTCGCCACGTATTGCCAGCATGATCACCACCGGATCAGTGCGCGGGAAAATCTGGCTGTTGCAGCTTGGACAGTCACGCCGATAGCCGCCATTGGTGGCGTTGCTCGGAGTTCCGCATTTACCGCAATAGTGGTTCATCGCATGCCAGTGGAGCGGCATGCTCCCGCCGCAGGCGATTGCGCCGGCTTCGGCTTCGCTCACCGAAGAGGAATACGGCAATGAGCGGAAGTCATACAGTTTGAACGGCTCGGCCAGGCTTTCCTCGTCGATTGTCGCGGCAACCGCAATGCGCGGCAAGCCATTCTCGCTGCCGAGCAGGACCGCACGATCAAGCCTTGGCTCCGAAGCCAAATCTCGTCCAGTTTGAAAGTGGCTGTCGGCTGCTCGTCCTTGCGCACCAGTGCCTTGGCGCCGCTATAGAGGTGAAAGCGGACCTCGCCGTGCTCAAGCGCTTTGGCGGGTGTTTCACTGTCCCGGTTTTCTGCGTCGCGCACCAGCCTGTTGCCGGAAAACCCAGCCAGCGAACTGGGTTCGCTTTCCGGCATTGCGTCGAAATCAATGCCCATGAAAATCAATGTCCATGAAATGTCCCCGTTACCACTGCTTTTCGGGTGAAGACCTGCTGAGGATTGCCTGCTCCAGCGACCCCGACTCACCATCCCGATATTCCTGGCGCTCGCCAAAACCCCATACCGGAGCTGGCCAGTTTGCATCGCCCTCACTGCGTGCCACAACATGAATATGCAATTGCCGAACCATGTTTCCGATGGATGCGGTATTGATCTTGTCGCAGCCGGTTGCCTGTTTCAGTGCCTTGCCAGCCTCCATTGCCGTCTCGAAACTGCGGGCGGCAATTTCGGCATCAAGATCACGTGCAATTCGCTGGCATCTGCGATCATCGGCACCAGGGATCAGCCATGGCCATCGCCGGTCATTCATCAACAGCAAGAGACAGCCATTCAGCCTGCCCAGTTCGATCGTGTCGGCCGCCAGCCGCTTGTCCAGTTCAAATTCGCTCATGGAAACCGCTTATCATGTTTTTTTGCCTCTTCCCTTGCATTTTTTCACTACAGGGCTGATATGTGCGCCCGGAAGCTGGTGGCGGACGAACTCCTCGCCAACTGGTCAGGGTCGGAAGGAAGCAGCCACAACGAGTTCCGGTTCCGGGTCGCCTCCAGCCAGCCTTCCACCCTTCCACCCTTCCATTTTCTCCTGCTTGCAAATCGGTCAATGCGCCTTGTGAATGGATGCATCGGCAGTCACTTCCTGTTTATCCGCAGATGAAAACCGCTATAGTCGCCATGACGGGATCAATTAAACCAGCAGCCAGCACGCCATACCGTGTTCTAGCGCGCAAATACCGCCCGCAGAATTTCGACGATCTCATCGGTCAGGCACCGATGGTTCGTACCCCCTTACCAATGCCTTTCAGACCGGTCGCATCGCCCAAGCCTATATGCTGACCGGTGTTCGTGGCATTGGCAAGACGACGACGGCCCGCATTCTGGCGCGCGCTCAACTATCGAAAGGCGGGTATTGATGGCCGACATAGACGTGCGCGAGGAGGGCGAGGATTGCCGCGCCATCCATGGAGGTCGCCGTGATGTGATCGAAATGGATGCCGCCTCGCATACCGGCATTGATGACATCCGCGACATCATCAGATCGGTGCAATATGCGCCCGCCGTTGCGCGCTACAAGGTTTATATCATCGACGAAGTTCACATGCTTTCGCGCAATGCCTTCAACGGCCTGCTGAAAACGCTGGAAGAGCCGCCAGCGCATCTGAAATTCATTTTCGCCACCACGGAAATCCGAAAGGTGCCGGTCACGGTCCTGTCGCGCTGCCAGCGTTTCGATCTGCGCCGCATCGACGCCGGACTGCTTTCACAACATTTGTCAAAGATCGCCAAGGCGGAAGGCATCGGCATCGAGGATGACGCGCTTGCCATGATCTCGCGTGCTGCCGAAGGCTCTCGGTTCACGATACGTTGTCCATTCTTGATCAGGCGATTGCACATGGTTCGGGCACTGTGGGCGCTGCCGAGTGCGCGCTCGATGCTGGCCTTTCGGATCGCCCGTGTCATTGACCTGGAAATGGTCGCGAAGGGCGAGATCGGAGCCGCACTGGCCGAGATGCGGACCAGTATGATCTGGGGGCTGACCCCCATGTCGTGATGACGATCTCGGCGATTTCATCCATTACGTAACCCGGCTCAAATATGTACCAAACGCTGCCGATGATGCATCGCTGTCGGAGGCAGAACGCCGGCGCGGAGCTGAATTTGCCGGCAAGCTGTCGGTCAGGGCATTGGCCCGGGCCTGGCGAATCTGGTCAAGGGCCTGACCGAGATCGAATCGAGCGAGCGCCCGCTTGCCGCAGCCGACATGGTCCTGGTGCGCCTCACCCATGCAGCATCGCTGCCGGGACCAGACGAACTGGCACGAATGCAGCCCGAAACGGACGGAGCTGCTGCTGCAACCGCGGGGCGGCCCATCTCGGCAATTGCAACCGGGGCAACGACTTGGCATCAGCCGTTTCAGCCCCTGTTGGCCAGCGTCCGCGAATGCCCAGGCTGCGTTTCCATCCACGGCACAGGCCGGTGGCAGTGGGCCACGGGCACGGGCAACCGAGCTGTTGCCACCAAGACACGCCGCAACCCGAAGCGCTTGTGCTCAACGGCTTTGATGAACTCATTCTCCTCGCCGAAGACAAGCGCGATATCCGCATAAGAACGCTCTTGCGGCGCAATGTTCGGCTTGTGAACTTTGCCGACGGCAAGATCGAGGTGAACCTGACGGAGAACACGCCGCACAATTTCATCACCGATCTGTCCAACCGCCTGCAGGAATGGACCGGTCGGCGCTGGATGGTTGTCACCAGCCGTGAAGGTGGCCAGCCTACGCTGGAGGAAGCAGAAAAGGCAGAGGTCAGGGACCGGGCCGAGCAGGCACTTGCCAACCCTGCGGTGGACGCCATATTGCAGCGGTTTCCCGGGGCCCGGATTGTCGACGTGAAGATCAGGGATAATCCCGAGGATTTGCCGAATCTCCTGTCGGAACCGCAGTCCGATCTGCCGGACGAGGCAGACCCCGGCATGGATGAATTTTTTGACTGAGCGAACAGTCGCAGGACGAGGACCGAACAGATGAAAGACATTCTGGGCCTGATGAAGCAGGCCAAGGAAATGCAGGAGATGCAGGAAAGCCTGGGCGAGATGGAACAGTCAGGCAGTGCCGGCGGCGGCATGGTCACGGTCACGCTGACCGGCAAGGGGCAGATGAAGTCGGTTGAGATCGACCCCTCTTTGCTCAAGGAAGGCGAGGGCGATATCCTCGAAGACCTGATCGTTGCCGCGCATAACGCTGCCAAGGAAAAGGTTGAAGAGGCAATGGCGGAAAAGACACGGGAACTGACCGCCGGCCTGCCATTGCCGCCGGGCATGAAGCTGCCTTTCTGATCGCGGGCTTCCAAGCGGAATGTCAAAGCGCGTTGCCGGCCCCGAAATCGAGAAACTCATCCAGCTCCTGTCAAAACTGCCGGGGCTTGGCCCGCGCTCTGCCCGCCGTGCAGCGCTTCACCTCATCAAGAAGCGTGACCAGTTGCTGGCGCCATTGGCGGCAGCAGCGGCGGACGCCTGTGAGAAGGTGGTCATTTGTCCGGTTTGCGGAAATGCGGACACTGTCGACCCGTGCACCGTTTGTCGCGACCCGCGACGTGACCGGCATATCCTGCTCGTGGTCGAGGACATTTCCGACCTCTGGGCGCTGGAGCGCGCCGGTGCAGCCAACTGCCTTTATCATGTGCTGGGAGGAACCCTGTCTCC
>JAWKWN010000047.1:5000-19848 GCA_041397505.1 Nitratireductor sp. | reverse complement strand
CGGCAACGAACAAATACCGGGTTCGGCGAAGTGTCATGAGTGAAGAGGCTGAAATCATCTGCAATGGCAGGATTTCTGCAGATTGCGTAAAATCCGGAAATTAAGACCGGATTGACCATTTGCCTTAACCGCTTGTTCAAACGCCCGCACTACATTTGGAGCAATCGAACTACCAGTTTTGGGGGAAGTCGTGCTGCTGCTAAAATTTCTGCGTTGCAACAAAGGCACCACAGCGATCGAATATGGTCTGATCGGCATGCTGATCAGCGTTGCAATCATTGGCGGCGTTCAGGCGGTTGGTTCCTCCAGCGAATTGCAATTGCAGAACATTGCCGATCATCTTGTAAAATAGCCGTTCCCCGCGAAGTACTGCGATCCTGCCCTGTCCGAGCGACCGGACAAGATCACTTCCCACGTCAGGATTTCCAGATTCGGCTGACTTTACAGGTAGTTGGTTTGCCGTGGATGATGTATCGGGCATTCCGGGCGCTAAAAAACATGAACGGTTTACCATTCTTGTAAACCAATATTTACGACGCCCCCTCTAGGTTATTCAGGAATATGACTTTGCGAGTGGAGGCATCCTTGTTGTTTTTGAAATTTCTGCGTTGTGAAAGAGGCACCACCGCTATTGAATATGGTGCAATCGGCGTTTTGATCAGTGTAGGCATAATCGGCTCGGTGACGGCACTGGCCATCTGAGCGAATTGCAGCTCAACAACATTGCCGACCACATGCCGAAATACTAAAATCTGCGACTTGTTTCACAGTACTGATTTCAGACTCTGTTGAGCTGAACCCGGTTTCAGTGGCTTCTGTTGGGTCATGCGGCGCCCAGCCCGTCAGGTAGACACGTTCACGCTGGCTCGAATTCTTCCGTCAGCATCAGCATATTTCGCGATGTAATATTCTTCCGCCTGTTTCCAGATGTTGCGCGACATTCTTCGTCTGAGGAAATGGTGAAATTGCAGGCCATGGCCTTTCAGTTCCGCCACCAGTGCCATCGGGTCGGAATACCGCAGCACCAGCTTTTCCGCGTCAGCGACCGGCAGGGTAAAACCTGCCCGTTGCAGCAGGCCGCCAGCTTGACGAATGTCGACAAACGGGTCGACCCGCATCGCAACTCCATCGCCCTGCACGGATTCGGCCGAAATCAGGCAGTCGCGCAATTCATGAAAGCTGCCATCGCCAGGCAGTGCTGCAAGTAGCAATCCATCGGGTCTGAGCGCGCGGCGAAGCCTTGCCAAAGCGCCTGGAAGATCGTTGATCCGGTGCAGGCCGAAGGTGAAACCACCAGGTCAATTGCTTCGGTTCCAGCATGTTTGCGGGGCCGAAAAGCTCCAGGGGGCTGGTAGCGAGATTTATGGATGCATTGCCGCCTGTCAGCCGTGATGCGAGATTTTCGACCAAGGTTCTGTCATGCGAGACGATCAGGCATCTGGCAAAGCTGCGATTGGTCACCGACAAGCGATCGGCAATTTCCTCCATGGCCATTGAGGACAGGAAATTGGCATCGCTGCGGGCAATGCGGGCGGCGCGCTGAAGGCAGCGTTGCAAGTCTTTCATCAAAAATGATGTCGTTCATCATCCAGCCAGTGCTGTTGTCGTGTATTTCAACCAGGATCTGCGCCATGCGGGTTTTTGGGCTATCGTCACGGCTGAAAATTCAACAATCACCTTACCGGTTGAAAATGGACAAGGCCAGTCAGGTCGGGCGCGGAACCCAAATCCGCCAGCTATTCATGTCGCTTCTGGCGCTGCCATCGGCAATCTTGCTGTTCCGCCGGCATGCATTGCCTGTGGGCGCAATGTAGGTCGACAGGGTGGCTTGTGCCAGAAATGCTGGCGCGAAACCCATTTCATCGATCGTCCATATTGCGACGTGCTGGGTACGCCGTTTCCCTATGATCATGGCGAGGGTACGGTAAGCCCCGAAGCGATTGCCGATCCGCCGCCGTTTGACCGGCTGCGCTCCGCCGTCCTGTATGGCGATTGCCCCAGACGGTTGGTCAGTCGCCTGAAATTTTCCGACCAGCCTGAACTTGCGCGGTGGATTTCCGGCTGGATGCGGGTTGCGGGCGGTGAATTGCTCAAGGAATGCGATGTCGCAATTCCGGTGCCGCTGCATCGGCGTCGCTTGCACATGCGCCGCTACAACCAGTCGGCGGAACTTGCGCGCTGGCTATGCAGGGATGGAGGGATCGAATTTCAGCCGGAGGCACTGGTGCGGACAAGGACGACGCGCCAGCAGGTAGGGCTCAGCAGCCAGGAGCGTGAACGCAATGTACAAGGTGCGTTTCGCGTCGAAAAGGAAAAGCGGCCCCTGATCGAAGGGCGTCGCGTCTTGCTGGTGGATGATGTCTATACCTCGGGTGCCACCGTGAAGGCATGCGCCCGTGCCTTGCGGCGTGCCGGTGTCAGCGGAATTGATGTGTTGACCTTTGCAAGAGTTGCATCGGGCGATATATGAGAAAGGTTACGGCTTCCCGATCATGGGACGTGCCGGATGAAAGCCTTGTGAGGACCTATCGGTTTCATGTCCAATATCGTCATCTATACACGACAGTTCTGCGGGTTTTGCACGGCAGCAAAAAGCCTGCTCGATTCCAAGGGCGTGACATATGTCGAGCATGACGGAACCTTCGATCCGGCCATCCGCGCAGAGATGGTGCAGAAATCGAATGGCGGGCGAACGTTTCCCCAGATATTCATCGGTGATCGCCATGTTGGGGGATGCGATGATTTGCATGCGCTGGATCGTGCGGGAAAGCTGGACCCGCTGCTGGCCGAGATCGGGTGAACGGGATGTTGCGCGTTGCCTGCATCCAGATGCGCTCGGGTGTTCATGAGCAGGCAAATATTGCCGATATGGAAAAGCTCGTCGAAAATGCGGTCAGTCAGGGGGCGAACTATGTCCAGACGCCTGAAATGACAGGCATCCTGCAGCGCAATCGCGCGGGATTGTTCAGCGAGATTTCAGCCGATCAGGGCAATCCGGTTTTTGCTGCCGCGGCGCGCCTGGCAAGGAAGCACCAGATTTGGGTCCATGTCGGGTCGACTGCGATCGCCACGGAACAGGACAAGGCTGCAAATCGCGCGGCACTGTTTTCGCCGACGGGTGAGCGAGTTGCATCCTATGACAAGATACACATGTTCGATGTCGATCTCGACAATGGCGAAAGCTGGCGGGAATCAGCCGTTTATGTGCCAATCAAGCAGAAGTCGTTGCTCCCGGCTGCCGGTGTGAATTTCGGACTGGCGATCTGTTAGCGACTTGCGGTTTCCTGCAGTTGTTTCCGTGGCAAGCCACTGCGGGCGTTCTGACCTTGTCCGCCGGTTTCATACGGCAAACCGGAGAAGCCCACTGGCATGCTGCTGCGGCGGCGCGCCACCTGAAAATAGCTTATCACGTTGCCACCAGTATGGAAGCATGAGGATGGCAGGGAAACCTATGGGCATTCCACTGGTCATTGATCCCGGGGCGACCATCGGGGAACTTGACCATGATGAGCCGGGTGTCCTGATATGCGATATTGATGTTGAGCGGACAAAGGCAGCGCGTGCAAAGATTCCCAATCTGTGAATCGTCGTGAATTTTCCGGGCCGGGATCAGCGGATGCAAAACGGGGCGCGGTGCATGTGATCCGGTATTCGCTCAGCTGCGACAAGGGACATGAATTCGAAGGCTGGTTTGCCTCGTCAGCCGATCATGACAGCTGGCAGGCGCGTGGCCTGATTTCCCGTCCTGTCTGCGGTCGCAGCAGGTTTCAAACTGCCGGAGCGGCGCCGTCAGTCTCCACATCGAAAAAGAAATAGGCAATTGCCGCTGGCAGTTCCGGAAGCTGCGGAAGAAAGCGTTGGCATGGCCATCGCCTCGCTCAGCGATGAGCAAAGGGAAATTGTCGCGCGAATGCGGGCGCTGAAACAGGAGCTTGTTTCCAAGTCAGAAAATGTGGGCGAGCGTTTCAGCGAGGAAGCGCGAAAGATCCATTACGGGAGAATCACCCGCACGCGGGATCTATGGCAAGGCAACGCCGGACGAGGCTGCTGAGCTCGTGGAAGAGGAATTGATGTTTTGGCCATTCCCGATTTTCCGATGAGCGAAACTGAACGACGCCGTCACGCCGGTTTCAGTTCGCCGGTGGACGGCGCGCCAGGATCAGCGGTAATTGACATCCATGTCCCAGGACA
Source organism: Nitratireductor sp. (assembly GCA_041397505.1). Taxonomy (GTDB): domain Bacteria; phylum Pseudomonadota; class Alphaproteobacteria; order Rhizobiales; family Rhizobiaceae; genus BOKV01. The sequence goes on along the minus strand of JAWKWN010000047.1, from coordinate 15,657 downwards.
GGCCTCATGTCCTGCAAGACGTTGTAAAAAACGCCCGATCTGTCAATCACCCGTATGCCGCCGAAAGCGGGTCTCCAGTTCTTCGGGGCGAACCAGTTTTTCATATTGATGGGCGCCGCAGCGCCAGCGCAACACGTTTTTCCGCCGTGCCACGGATCGCCAGCGCCCACAGCCATGGTGCGGTTGATTGTTGCAATGAACATCAGGCCACCGGGTTTGACCATGGCGCCGTAGGACGATATTGTTGTTCGGACATCGGAAACATGCTCGACTACTTCCATGTTGAGGATGATATCGAATTTTCGCCCTGGCGCCTGCTCCTGATGTTGTTGCCCGGTAGCCGATATCCAGCCCGCTTTGACGCGCATGCGTATGGATGCAATTTATATTGCGTGGCTGACGCGTCAGCGCTCGTGACCTTCCTCCAGCGCGAGCCATGGGTTCTGGACAGCAATCCGCCGCCACATCCAATGCCGAGTATCCGCAATCCGGCAAAGGCATTGGGGTCGTTGATGTCGCGAGCGAAGTTCTCGCAGACCTGGCGCTTTCTGATATTCGAGGCGAACGGGATTGAAACCTGTGCAAGGACGAAATTTGCCAGTCGGATCTCCACCATTCGGCTGCCATGGCCGAAAAGCGTTCCACTCTGCTTATTTCAATGGTCGTGTTCTGACGTCGGCCATCAAGGATCCTCACGCATTGCTGTTCGTTCATCCACAGGTCGGGCGGTGAGGCAAGACGTCAAGTTCGTAATGGACACAGGATGTCGGCTTTGGTCGGTTCGTGGTCGCGGGGCATTTTCGGTATGGAAGCTGCATTCGCTCCGGGAAACCGGGGCGATTTTTGTTTGGATTGCATTCTTGATGGACGGGCGGCGGGATAAGGGCCGGGAAGAAGGGCCTGATGGCGCGGATCGTGATGAAGTTCGGGGGAACCTCGGTGGCTGACATCAGCCGCATCCGGTAATGTCGCACGTCATGTCAAACGTTTGATGTCACGCCACTTCAGGGCTGTGGTCGGTGTCGGCAATGTCGGGCAAGACCAATGAACTGGTGGCCTGGACCCGTGAGGCTTCTCCCATACGCATGATGCGCGCGAATATGACGCGGTGGTGGCGTCGGGCGAGCAGGCAACGGTGCGGCTACCGGCGATCTGTTCGTGGCGAACATGGGCGTCGACGCAAGATCCTGGCAAGGCTGGTAAATACCGCTCAGACCAATAATGCGCATGGCGCGGCGCGTATCGAGTCGATTGACGCAGGTATCATTGTTGAACGATTTGGCATTGGTCAGGGTCGCGGTTATTGCAGGCTTTCAGGGTATCGGCCCTGACAATCGGATTGCCACACTGGGCAGGGGCGGTTCTGATACAAGTGCTGTTGCCATTGCCGCGGCTGTGGGCGCGGACCGTTGCGACATCTATACCGAGGGGTCTATACCACCGATCTGCGCGGTGGAACCTGCTGCGCGTCGCCTGGCCCGTGTGGCATTCGAGGAAATGCTTGAATGGTTTCTACGCATGCCAAGGTGTTGCAGGTTCGCTTCCGGTCGAGCCGGGCTATGGTGCATGGTGTGAAGGCTTTTGTCCGCTCCAGTTTCGAAGAGCCGGATTCGATTGATTCCAGCGAAGGGGCCAATCCGCCCGGCACGCTGACGAGACGAGAAGATATCTGGGAAAAGCATGTCGTCACCGGAATTGTCGATACCCGCTATTGAGCCCAGATCCTGCTTCGGCGGTCCCCGACAAACCGGGCGTCTCGGCAGCCATTTTTGGACCGCTGGCCAAAGAGCATATCAATGTGACATGACGCAGAGCGCATCTGGAAATATCGAGCTCGCACCGACATGACGTCTACGCTTCCTGACAGGCGATGTCGGCAGTCGAGGCGCCTGATGGCGCGCGCGACAGCATTGGCTACGAGATCGTTCAAAGCGACAAGGGTCTGGCAAGGTGTGTCGGTCATCGGGATTGGCATGCGCAGCCATGCTGGTGTTGCCGCAACCGCCTTGCGGCTCTTGCGGCGAAGGAATCCAATATTCGGGCGATCTTCACATCCGAGACTGTTTTTGGTGCCGATCGATTCCGACTATGCCGAGCTTGCAGTCCGCACGCTTCATTCCGTATACGGACCTGGACGCTGGGCCAGCCATATGACGGCTGTCCCTTGCAGTGAATGCTTGCTGCAAGGCGGACTGCCGTAACCCTGCCTTGGCCGAAAAAGCCGAAAGGGCGCGATGTCAAAGATAGGTGCAACAACCGGCCCACGCGTATTACTGAAGATGGGCCCGGGCGAAGTCATGGCGGAATCGCTCGGCGCAGGAGCGTCTGGACAAGATTGTCAGGCATATCGCCGCCAACATGGTGGCGGAGGTCTGCTCGGTCTATGTCCTGCGCGCCGACAGTGTGCCGAATTGTTTGCTACACAGGGCCTCAACCGGCTCGGTGCATGAAGCTTCGCAAGCTGGCCAGGGCCTCGTTGGAACAATCGCCGCAACTGCCCGTCCGCTCAATCTCGACAATGCGCAAAGCCATCCGGCCTGGCCTATTCGCCGGAGACGGGTGAAGAGATCTATCATTCCTTCTCGGAAGTTCCGATCCTGCGTTCCGGTCGTGCGCTCGGGGTTCTGGTCGTGCAGAATCAGGCACGCCGGCACTATCGCGAGGATGAGGTGGAGGCACTTGAGACCACAGCTATGGTCATTGCTGAGCTGGATAGCGGCAGGTGAACTTGAAGGTCTCAACAAGAGGCAACGTTTGACTTGTCTGTCACATCGAGTTGTCGGCACGCCTCGCCAGAAGGTTGGCTTGAGCCATAGAAGACAGATTGAGCCAGGCTGGAACAACCAACCACCGGCGATCGCAATGCAGAACGATATCCGACCAGCAACCGGCTGTTGCAGGATATCGATCGATGATCTCTGACAGGCGGAAGCGGCCACGGACGGGGAGCATCGCGAGGTTCTTGAGGCCTATCGGATGTTCGCCAATGACTGGGATGGGTTCGCCGCATGGAGGAGGCCATTGCCAATGGCCTGACTGCGGAAGCGGCCGTCGAAAAGGTCCAGAGCGACAATCGTGCCTGCATGTCGCGCCATGCCGATCCCTATCTGCGGAACGGTTGCATGACTTCGATGATCTTGCATTCCGGCTGCTGCGTGAGCTGGTCGGCAGGCCGCATGGGCCAATGCAGGAGGAATTGCCGCGACTGTACTAATAAGTCGCCCGCAATATGGGCGCAGCCGAACTTCGACTACAGCCGTAGCGCGCTGCGCGGGCTGGTAATCGAGGAGGGAACACCCACAAGCCATGTGGTGACGGTGGCCAAGGCATTGGGGATACCGGTCGTCGGGCAGATCGGCGATGTTGTTGGTATGGCGGAGAGCGGAAATCCGATCATTGTCGATGGCGACGAGGGAATGGCTTTCCTGCGTCCGCCTGCTGATGTGAAACCGCTTATGTCGAGAAGGTGTGGTTTCGCGGCCAGCCGCCAGGCGCAATTTGCCGCCCTTCGCGATGAGCTGTCCGTGACCAGGGATGGTGTGTCGATAGAGCTGCACATGAATGCCGGCCTGGCGATGGATCTGGCGCAACTGGAACTGTCAGTGCCGCCGGCATTGGCCTGTTCCGCACGGAATTGCAGTTCATGGTAGCGTCGCATTTTCCGCGTCTGGGTGAACAGGAAAAAATTTACCCGCAGCGTTTTGAAAGCGCCGGAGACAAGCCGGTAACCTTTCGAACCCTGGACATTGGCGGAGACAAGGTGCTGCCTTATGGCAGGATGTTGCAGGAGGAAAACCCGCCCTTGGCTGGCGTGCCATTCGCCTTCCATTGACCGGCCCGGCCTGATGCGGGGCCAGATCAGGGCCCTGCTGAAGGCAGCATCCGGCGCGAAGTCATGGTCGGTGCCGCCTATGGTCATCGGAAATTCGCGAGATCAGGCGGATCGCTGGCGATCGGAGTGAAATGGTTTCCTTCTCCTGCTTCGGCCATGCCTCTGCCGCTCTGATTTAGACAAGCTGGGTTTTCGCTGTATGGATCGAGGTTCCATCCCTGCTTTGGCAGATGGATGAACCGCTGACGAGGTGACTTCATTTCGCTCGTTCGAATGACCTGTTCCAGTTCATCATGGCCAGTGACCGTGGCAATACGATGATTAGCCAACCGCTTCTCTGACCCGTTAAGCCGATCCTTCCTGGTGGGTCTTGGTGCTACTGCTGACAAGGCAAATTGAGAAACATGCCATTGACACTTTGCGGCGAGATTGCCGGCAAGCCGCTGGCGATGGCACTTTTCGGGATCGGTTTTCGAGCCGTGTCCATGGCGCCCTCTGCAATTGGTCCGGTAAAGGCAGCCGTTCGCCAGCTTGATCTTTGGCAAGCTCAGTTCCATCCTGCTGCCCGAATTGGCACCTGGCCTGTTTCTGATGGAACGATACGGGAATTGCTGATGCGCTTGCCGAGGAAAATGGCATCCAGTATTAGCGAGGCTCCGTTAGGCCCGAATTGCGCTGCATCCCATCAGAATTGCGAAACTGAATGATTCCTGACGAAAAACTCAACCAGATCCTGCATCGCCACGCTTCGTTGAGCGGGACATGGCGGGCAATCCCGGATCCCTGAGACCTATGTGAAACTGGCTTCGGAATATTCGAACTCGGCAATCGTCGAAAAGATCAAGCTCTTGCGCAATGAGGAACAATCTCTCAGCGGGCTGGACCAGCCGTTTACGACAAGGCGACGGATGGCGAAATGCGCGAGCTGGCAGAACTCGAATATCCCGATATCGAAGAGCGGATCGAAACCTTCGCAATGAAATCCAGATCATGCTGCTGCCGCGTGATGCGGCTGACGACAAGAGCGCGTTAACTCGAAGTCCTGGCCGGCACGGGCGGATCGGAAGCTGCTTTGTTCGCTGGCGATCTTTTCCGCATGTATGAACGCTATGCTGCCGAGCGCAAATGGAAAGTGGAGGTGCTTTCCGAAAGCGAGGGCGAAGTTGGTGGCTACAAGGAAGTCATTGCTGCCATCAACGGGCGCGGCGTTTTTAAGCAAGCCGAAATGAGTCGGGCGTGCACAGGGTGCAGCGTTCCCGAAACTGAGGCTGGTGGGCCGTATCCATACATCGGCGGCTACTAAGTTGCTGTCCTTCCCGAGGTTATGTTGACATCGACACGAAATCCGCAAACGAGGATATCCGTATCGATACGACGGTGCCTTTCGGCGCAGGCGGCAAGATGTTCGCACACCACTGATTCGGCCGTGCGACCACCCATTTGCCGACCGGCATTGTTGTGACCTCATCGGAAAAATCGCAGCACCAGAACCGTGCCAATGCGCTGATGAAGACGCTCAGGGCCAAGCTCTAGCGACATGCGAGCGCTTGCGAAAGCCGGATGACGAGCGCGCGAAGCGCGCAAGGGGCAGGTCGGATCGGGAGACCGGTCAGACCCATCAGGACCTATAATTTCCCACAGGCAGGGCTTGTCGATCACCGGATCAACCTGACCCTCTGGCAAAGCTTCAGACGAACTCCATCGAGGGCGAGGCAGCTGGACGAATTGTTCGGATGCCCTCACGGCAGAGACCCACCGCAAGCCCGGCAGAAATGGGCGAGGAGGCGTGAAGCCGAACTGGCGTGCAGTCTTCGAGGACGGGCGTCGGCAATTGCTGGATGCCGGTATCGAAGATGCAGGTCTTGATGCGCGATTGTTGCTGCAGCATTCCGGGAGCGTGGAACATTCGCGTCTCATTTCACTGTGGCCGGATTCTTGTCCTCTGCAGTCGCCGAAAACTACTTGACGGCGATTGCCCGCAGAATCGCCGGAGAACCGGTATCAAGGATCATCGGCCAGCGGGAATTCCCCGGCTTGATCGCCACATAATTTCGCCCGATGTTCTTGACTCCGCGCGCCGATACCGAATTGCTGGTGGAAACGGTCCTGGCCAAAGCACGGGGTTGTAAACTCCGGTTTTGCGACATCGGGACCGGCAGCGGTGCAATTGCGGTGTCGATTCTCAAGCACCTTCCTGAAGCGCAATGCGTTGCGACCGACATCAGCCCTGCTGCGCTTGAAATGGCGAAACGCAATGCGGAATATCACGGGGTTTTGGATCGGGTTGAATTCTGCCTGGGCAGCTATTTGCAGCCGCTTCGCGATCGTTTCGACATTCTTGTCTCCAATCCGCCCTATATTTCGCGTGAAAGCATTGCCCAACTGGCAATCGAGGTGCGCGGTCATGATCCGCTGCTGGCGCTGGATGGCGGCTTGGATGGCCTTGATGCATATCGGGCAATTCTTGCCGGCGCGGGCGATGTGCTGGTCAAGGGAGGTTCCATCTTTCTGGAAATCGGATTTGACCAGGCTGCTGCTGTGACCTCACTGGCTGAGGGTGCGGGTTTCTTGCAGGTCGAAGTCCTGAAAGACATTGCCGGCCATGACAGGGTCTTGTCAGCGCGGTGGCCCGGATGACGGGTTGGGAAGTTCTTCACATTGTTTGCAGAAAAATGTCCGCCATGCAGAAAAAGCTTGGATTATGCGTTGCAAAGCTATAATTTCATCTCGTGCAGTGACGACTAGGCGAATCGTGCAACTGCCTTTCAGTTCCCGACCATATGAAACGTGATTTCGGCAAACAGGATTTGCAGGGGCATGTCGGGTTCAAGAAAGCGGACATTTCTGTTTGAGCGTTTTTCGTTCGAGCGAGGGGATTGAAATCCCCGTTGGTGCTTTGGTGCCCTTTCAGGGCGTGCAAAGGCCATGTTCGCAGATGTCGCCATCCAAGCGTATCGTTCAAGATGAGAAGTAAATGAGGCCACAACAGCAGAAGAACAGGATGCGGGGACGCGGACGCAAACAGCCGAACCCGCTGAGCCGCAACTATGAAAGCAATGGCCCGGATGTGAAAATCCGCGGAAACGCTTCTCACATAGCTGAAAAATATTCGCAGCTTGCCCGTGATGCGCAATCGGCGGGCGATCGCGTGATGGCAGAAAATTACCTCCAACACGCCGAACACTATTATCGCATTATTGCAGCTTCCCAGCCTGCCCCGCGCAGTGATGAGCAGCCGGGTGCCGGTTATACCCGCAATGGCCAGTCTGATTATGACGGCGATGATGATGAGGGATATACCGACAGCGCCATGGAAGATCGGCCGCTGCGCAGCAATGAAGGCCGCGATGAAGGCCGTGGCAATGACAACCGCAACGACAACCGCAACGACAGTCGCGGCAATGATAATCGCGGGGCAGAGCGCAATTCGCGCAGTGATCGCGATGGCCAGCGCAATGACAGGCAGGGTGGAGACAATCGTCGCAATCAGGCTGCATCCTCCCGCAATCGGGACGAGGGCAATCGCGACGACAACCGTGGCAATGAAAGCCGTGGCAATGACAGCCGCCGTGACGGGCGGGACAGCGAAACGCTGGATCTCGATGGTGATGATCAGCCCATGGCGCAGATTGATGCGGCAGGCGAAGCACCTGCTGCGCGTGAGCCTCGCAACCGCGATGATTCGCGGACGCGCAGGCGGCCCCGTGGCGGTGAGACAGATGCCATTGAAGCGTCATCCAATGGTGAAGCAGCCACTGAACCTGCACCGCGTGCTGCAAGGGCAAAGCGTCCTGCACGTCGCGAAGGCAAGTCGGCAGATGCGGCAGCACTTCCCGAAAGCCTGTTCGCACCGATCCCTTCAGTGCCAGCTTCAGTGTCTGGTGAGGTTGCCAACGACGAATAAGCTTCACACAGCATCGTGAAATTGTGAAACCCGGCCTCGCGCCGGGTTTTTTCGTGTTTGCAATCAACTGGCCAAATGGTTGCCCATGGCGAGGTCCGACCCTTTTACCGGTGCTTTCGGCTTCCTATATCTTGCTTGAAGGCTTTGCCGGATTGTCGGGAGCCGATCCGCAACATTTCCCCGGTGCTGCAATGCGGGCCCGGAAATCAAGGGAGTTATAAACATGAATATCGAGAAATACTCGGACCGGGTGAAAGGTTTCATCCAGTCGGCACAGACAATGGCCCTGGCCAGGGGCCACCAGCAGTTTCTTCCCGAACATATCCTGAAGGTTCTGACGGACGACAAGGAAGGTCTTGCAGGTTCGCTGATCGAGCGGGCAGGCGGGCGATTGAAAGATACGCAGGTGGGTGTGGATGCTGCCCTTTCGGCACTTCCGACCGTTAGTGGCGGGAATGGGCAGCTTGTCATGACGCAGCCGCTGGCGCGTGTTCTTGATACTGCTGAAAAGGCGGCTGAAAAAGCCGGTGATTCCTTCGTGACCGTTGAGCGTCTGCTTTTGGCCCTCGCGATCGAGAAAACGGCTGCAACATCTGCAATACTGGCAAAGGCCGGTGTCACGGCCAATGGCCTCAATCAGGCAATCAATGAAATGCGCAAGGGCCGTACGGCTGACAGTTCCAATTCGGAAGCGGGCTATGATGCGTTGAAGAAATATGCCCGCGACCTGACCCAGGATGCGCGCGACGGAAAACTCGATCCGGTCATTGGCCGCGATGAGGAAATCCGGCGCGCCATACAGGTATTGTCGCGCCGTACCAAGAACAACCCGGTGCTGATCGGCGAACCCGGCGTTGGCAAGACTGCCATTGCAGAAGGCCTAGCCTTGCGAATCATCAATGGCGACGTTCCCGAATCACTCAAGAACAAGCGCTTGCTGGCGCTGGACATGGGCTCGCTGATTGCAGGCGCCAAATATCGCGGGGAGTTCGAGGAGCGCCTGAAAGCCGTGCTGAGCGAAGTGCAATCCGCCGCTGGTCAGATCATTCTGTTCATCGACGAAATGCACACGCTGGTTGGTGCCGGCAAGAGCGAAGGCGCAATGGATGCGTCGAACCTGTTGAAGCCGGCGCTTGCGCGTGGCGAGTTGCACTGCGTTGGCGCGACGACGCTGGATGAATATCGCAAGCATGTTGAAAAGGACGCAGCGCTTGCGCGCCGCTTCCAGCCGGTATTCGTATCCGAGCCGACTGTTGCCGATACAGTTTCGATCCTGCGCGGTATCAAGGAGAAATATGAACTGCATCATGGAGTGCAGATCACTGATTCGTCGCTGGTTGCTGCGGCCAATCTCTCCAATCGCTACATCACCGACCGTTTCCTGCCGGACAAGGCCATCGATCTGATGGACGAGGCTGCGTCGCGCCTGCGGATGCAGGTTGATTCGAAGCCTGAGGAACTCGATGAACTGGACCGGCGTATCATCCAGCTCAAGATCGAGCGTGAAGCCTTGAAGAAGGAATCCGACAAGGGTTCGGCCGAGCGGCTCAAGTCGCTCGAGGCGGAACTCGCCGCCTTGCAGGAAAAGGCCGACGGCCTGACTGCGCGGTGGGAATCGGAAAAGAACAAGCTTTCAAGCGCGCGCGATATCAAGGAAGAAATCGACCATGCGCGCATGGAACTCGAACAGGCACAGCGCCGCGGCGATCTCGCCAAGGCGGGTGAGCTTGCCTATGGGGTGATCCCGCAGCTTGAGCAGAAGCTTGCAGAAGCCGAAGCTGCCGGTGAAAGCGGGATGGACGCGATGGTCGAAGAGGCTGTGACGCCCGATCACATTGCGCAAGTAGTTTCGCGCTGGACCGGCATTCCTGTCGACAAGATGCTTGAAGGTGAGAAAGATAAACTGCTGCGCATGGAAGATGAACTTGCCAAGCGGGTTGTCGGGCAGGGTGAGGCGGTTCAGGCCGTCGCGCGTGCCGTGCGCCGTGCAAGGGCCGGTTTGCAGGATCCCAACAGGCCGATGGGATCGTTCATGTTCCTGGGACCCACAGGCGTTGGCAAGACCGAGTTGACCAAGGCGCTTGCAAGTTACCTGTTCGATGATGACAGCGCGATGGTTCGCCTCGACATGTCCGAATATATGGAGAAGCACTCCGTATCGCGTCTGATCGGCGCGCCTCCGGGCTATGTCGGCTATGACGAGGGTGGAGCCCTGACCGAGGCGGTTCGGCGCAGGCCCTACCAGGTAGTGCTCTTCGACGAGATCGAAAAGGCGCATCCCGATGTCTTCAACGTGTTGTTGCAGGTGCTCGATGATGGCCGTTTGACCGACGGGCAGGGCCGTACGGTCGACTTCCGCAACACGCTGATCATCATGACGTCGAACCTGGGTTCGGAATATCTGGTGAATCTGGGCGAGGACGAGGATGTCAGCTCGGTGCGTGATGCCGTCATGGGCGTTGTCCGGTCGAGTTTCCGTCCGGAATTCCTCAACCGCGTAGACGAGGTGATCCTGTTCCACAGGCTGAAGCGCTCTGACATGGCGAGCATTGTTGCGATCCAGATCGGGCGGCTTGAGGCCCTCCTTGCCGACAGGCGAATCACCCTGCAACTGGGTGAGGATGCCATCGAATGGCTGGCCAACAAGGGCTATGATCCAGCCTATGGGGCACGCCCCTGAAGCAGGTGATCCAGTCTGCGCTGCAAGACCCGCTGGCGGAAAAGATCCTTGCCGGCGAAGTGCATGACGGGATGACCGTCAAGGTAGGCGCCGGTTCCGACCGGTTGGTCTTTGCAACCTCGGTGGCAAAGCCCGAAAGCGTCGCAGCCTGAATCAAGGCTTGTGGCGGGCGGAGGTGATCTTTTTGCTCCGCCCGCCATTCATACCTGGCCAAGGCATGGGGAAGCAATTCAGACGCTCA
>JAWKWN010000046.1:0-20585 GCA_041397505.1 Nitratireductor sp. | reverse complement strand
CAATGGCGGCGGTGATGGCGATATCGACAATACGGAGTCTGCTGCGGGAACAGGGGCAGGCGGATCGGGTGCTGTTAGCGCCAGTGATGCCGTGGCGGTGACGCTCAACATCAATCCCTCGATATCGCTTACCAAGGTTGCCGATGACGATACGCTCGTCGATGCCGGCCAGGTCATCACCTATACCTATACCATCACCAACAATGGCAACCAGACGCTCACAAACGTCAATGTCAGCGATACCCACAAGGGTGTGCCTGGTGCGCTGGTGCCTGCCTTTTCGAGCTTCACCATCAACAACGGAGACGGCGCAGGGAACTTCTCTGCCAATAGCGGCAACACGCTGACGACCCTCTATCCGGGCGACGAGGCAACCTTCACTGCGACCTATACCGTCCTCCAGGACGATGTGGATTACCTGCAATGAGGGCGGCGATGCACATACGAATTGAAGGTGCATTTGCGCCGAGGGTGCTCGGGCCGCCCGGCCCCGACATTACCGGTCCGGTACAGGCAGTTTGGCGCCCTGGGCGACGAAGTTGCCGGACCGCCTGGCCCCCCGGTTATCGAAGGAGTCTTCGACGACCAGCCGGAGCGGACCCGGGAAAAGGATCAGGGCAGGGGCGAAGTACCCGACCCAGGCATTTCGGAACAGACAACCAATTCAGGCGCAAAGACGCCGACATACAGGAAAACCGACCATGAACAGCAACGAAACCGCAAACCTGAAATCACCAACAACCATTCGGCCAGCCCAGGGGGGGAATGCCATGCCCAAGACCAACATCATGAACCGCGGGGCCGTTGGCCTGCGCACAACACTGACATCCATTCTGGCACTTGCCCTGGCAGCAGGGGTAAGTGCGCCAGCCTTTGCAGCCATCACCAATACCGGCTCCGTTACCGCGTCGACACCTTCGGGTGGCACGGTCAGCGATACTGCCAGTGAATCGGTAACGGTGGCTGCACCAGTGCGCTCGTTCACGGTGGCAAAGTCGATTGCCTCCATCTCCACCGCTTCGGGTGATGATGCTTCCTTCCCGGATGGTGGCGATACTGTCACCTTCAATTATGCTGTTGCCAATACCGGCAATATCTCGATCACCGGTGCCTCGGTCTCGATTACGGATCCGGGTCCGTCCTTCATCGATAACGGTTCAACAGCGCATGCCGGCGCAAACAGCCTTTCCTCTATTTCCTATGTCTCGGGTGACAGCAACACCAATGGCGTGATTGAGCCAACGGAGACCTGGATCTACGAAGCGACCTATACGCTTGATCAGGCGGATGTCGATTACGCTGCAGGCGTTACCAATGGTGTGACCAACACGATTACCACGGCAAGCGCCACAGCCGTATCTGGCGGATCGGCAACCTTCGATTCCGGGGCAAGCACGCTCACGGCACAAGACACCATCAGCCAGAATGCCGCAATCAATCTGACCAAGGTGGCTACGCGTGATGGAACAACTCCTGACAACGGTTCTGTAACGCCGTTCGATCCGGGTGAGACCATCACCTACCTCTTCACGGTTGCCAACCAGGGCAACGTCACCTTGTCGAGCATGACCGTCAGCGAAACCGCATTCGTTGCGCCATCGGGTGCAGGCGCACCGACCATCACCTGCACGATTTCCAGCAATGCAACCATTGCCTCGCTGGCACCGGGCGAAAGCGAAACCTGCACGGCCACCTACACTGTCCAAGAGGCCGACCTCTAAGGAGCAAACCATCCTGGCAGGCGCTGCCGTTGTGGGAGCGCCTGCGGGCTGAAACATGAAGATGAAGTCTGTATTGGCAAATCATAGCCGGCGCTTGCGCTCCGGCCGTCATATGCGGGTTGCATTGCGCAGCCTGCTGGCGGCTGCGCTTGCGGCTGGCGGTGTGAATGCCGAACAGGCTTTTGCGATCATCACCAATACAGCACAGGTTTCGGGCTCGACGCCTTCAGGTGGCACGGCAACGTCGCCACCTGCCAGTGAGACGGTGACGACGGTCGCACCCAATCCGTCGCTTTCAGTTACGAAAACCGGCACGCTCAATGATGATGATGGCCGCCCGGGCATGACTGCGGGCGACACCATCGACTATTCCGTGACGGTCGAGAATACCGGCAATGTCGGCCTGACTTCGGTCGTTGTCAGCGATCCCCTGGTAACCCTGGCATTGACGTCGGGCGATGTTGCCAATGCCGGTGTGCTCGATACCAGCGAGACCTGGACCTATACCGGAAGTTATACGATCACGCAGGCTGATCTTGACGGGAATGGCGGCGGAACCGGCCTCATCTCCAACACCGCGAATGTGACGGCCAACGGGCCAGGCGCAAGCGGAACAGCCAGCGACAATGACAGTTTTGCGATTGCAATCACGCAGAGCCCCTCGCTGGCAATCGTCAAATCGGCCGCTATCACCACCGATCTTGGTCAGCCAGGCCGTGCCGATCTGGGCGATGTGATCACCTATAGCTACGCCGTCACCAATAACGGCAATGTCACGATTTCAGGCGTTTCGATCAGCGATGCGCATGGGGGCTCTGATCCCCTGCCGACACCTGCTGGTGAAACGATCACCGGCGATATCTCGCCGACAAGCGATTCAACCGATGTGACCGGAAATGACGGGACGTGGAGTTCGCTCGCGCCCGGCGACACCGTCACATTCACTACAACCTACACAGTAACCCAAATCGACGTGGACAACCAATGATGCGTATCTCAACACCCACAGCCAGACCGGCAATCTCAAAGCAGGCGCAGCCTTCGCTGCATCGGGAAATCCACGAGGACTTTCACCGCACGTTGCGGCGCAACTCGCCGCATTTGAGTGATCCACCGGGCGATCCGGGGCAACTGTGGCCGCAAGGCCAGAACCACAATGCCGGGGCGGAACCTTGCCTGGCAGCAGAATTCAAACCGGATCGAACGGACAACACAAATGCCAAAGCAAATTCAGGACCGGGCTTCAGGCCTCAACACCAATAGCGAAACAGACCAGCAGACCAAGGGGGAAACAACCATGATCAGGACCAACAAGACCGCACTTCTTTCAACCACGACACGCATAGCCGGTACGCTGGCGCTGATCGCCGGCATGTTTGCAGCTAACCCCGCATTCGCGGACATTTCCAACACGGCGACCGTCAACGGTTCCTTCGGAGGAAATCCTGTCACCGCAACCTCGTCACAGGTCGATGTGCGGGTAGCGACGCCTGACCACAATCTCGATATTGCCAAGGCAGTGTTTGCCGCGGCAACGCAGACATCAGGCACCAACGCCGTCTGCAACGGATGGCGGCGACACTCATCGTATATCGCTATACGGTCACGAACCCGGCAACATCACCGAGACCAATGTCGTGATCAACGATGCGGGTCCGACCTTCGATGGCGTGGCGGGAACGGGCTCCTTCACCTCCGGTCCCACGGAAGTTCTTGGCGGATCGGGAACGGCAGCAAGTCTTGCGCCTGGCCAGACGGTCATTTTCGAAGCGACCTACACCTTGTCTGACGCCGATGCCTATCGTGGTGCTGCGGCGGCCGATCCGGCCAACAGTGTCGTGAACAATGCAACGGCTGATTCCGATTCCTTCACCATGCTGGTGGCAGAGCAGGCCACGGCGACTTCACGGGCATCGTGCCGGTTGCAAGTCTTTCACTCGTGAAGAACTACTCGTTCACGCTTGATGGCGGAACCGCGTCCTCGGCGGATGTTGGTGACGTGATTGCCTATACCTATTCGGTCACCAATACCGGCAACGTGCCTGTTTCCAACATCTACATCTCGGATACGCATGAAGCAGGTGATCCAGGTGCGGCGACCTTTGATTCCAGCGCATTTGCCGGGCCGCTTGGCACGAATATCGGCGATTGGAACATCGCAGTCACAACGCCTGCAAGCTTCGGGGCGAACTCGGATGATGGCGCGAACGGTACTTATGAGACCATCGGTGTCGGATCGACTGTCCAGTTCACCTACTACCACGAAGTTACCCAGGACGAATTCGACGCCCAGTAAGCGCGGAAAGGATTCGGACCTGACATGACGCATTTGCGCCGCGATATCTGGGGAACGGGCCTGGCCCGCTGGAGACGAAAGTCTCCGGCGGCGCTGGCGCTTGCCGTTCTGCTGATCGTGGCGCAAGTGCAAACAGCCGTTGCAGCAATTACCAACCAGGCAACGGCATTCGGCAGTTCGAACGCGGTGACGGTAACTTCCAACCCGTCCAGTGTGAGCGTGCCTGTGGCGCCGGCTGGCCCGGCGATGTCCGTGACCAAGACGGGGACGCTCAACGATGACGACGGTACGCCTGGCCTGTCGGCCAATGACACAATCACCTGGAAAGTGAATATTGCGAATACTGGCAATGTGAGCCTGACCGGGATTTCCGTTTCCGATCCGGGCGTGGCGCTGACCTACCAGTCCGGCGACACCAACAGCAATTCAACGATCGATACAGGCGAGACGTGGACCTATTCCGGCCCCTATACGATCCTTCAGAACGATCTCGACACCAATGGCGGTGGCGATGGAGACATAGACAACACGGTCACCGTATCAAGCGCCCAGTTGCCGGACCAGACAGCGAGCGGCGCAGTCGCCATTTCGGCAACGCCCAGCATGCATATGCACAAGGTGGTCGATTCGGTTAACGAATTGTTCCCGGGCCTGTTTGACATCACCTACCGGATAACCGTCTTCAATATTGGCACTGTGTCGCTGACCAATATCCGGATAGAGGACGATCTTGCCGCCACTTTTGTGTCGTCGACCATGCAAGGCACGCCTGTCGTTACCTTCTCGGGTTTTGCCGGTACCGGTTTCGTCAATCCTGGCTTTGATGGCGTCAGCGACCTGCAATTGCTCGGCGGGGATCCGCAACTGTTGCCTGGACAAAGTGGCGATATCTTCGTTCGCGCAATTGTCAACAGCAAGGTTGGCTCGATCGCATTCCACAACACGGCCTATGGCAGTTCCACTGAAACGCCGACGGCCATACCATCTGACGATCCGACGCTGACACCAGGCGATACGCTGGACAGGAACCCGACCGTGTTCAGCATCACGGATCCCGATGGAGATGGCGCGCCGAACACAATCGAATCGTCTGTGAACGACCGCGATGGCGATGGCATAGCCGATGCCAGCGATTACGATCCAACGGGTGTATTTTATTGCGAGGCTGATGGGCGGATCCTTGCTGGCGGGCAGATCACCGTCGAGAATCTCACGGCGGGGGGGTCACAGACCGGTATTGGTTCGGGCGCGAATGTCACCATTGTGCGTGACGGAAGTGACGGCAATTACCAGTTCCATGTAACAGCGCCGGGTGAGGACCGGCTTAGCTATACCCTGCCTCCGGGAGGCGTCGCCAGCACTACCAGACTTGCCTCGCCACCACTCGATGCGACCAGCCTGCTGCCGGCAAATCCGGCTGTGTTGGGTGCTGGCGAGATTGGCGCAACCGGGATCCTTTCCGATTTCAGTGCGGGTGCCAATCCATTTCATCTCGATTTCACTTTCGAGGTCGATGACCCGATCATCTTCAACAACAACATTCCGATGCAGCTCTGCGGCACTCCGCAATTGAGCGCCAGCAAGCAGGTTGCGAATGGACCCGTCCTGCAGCCTGACGGACGCTCGCTGATTACCTACACAATGACCGCCACGAGCAGCGGCAATGAGCGGGTCGACGAGGTCCAGGTCAGCGACGACCTCAAGGCGGTATTCGGGGCGGGCAATTTCCAGATCGTTTCCAGCGTGATTACCGCTGCGCCGGTCGGTTTCGGGGCTGTGGTCAATCCGTTCTTCGACGGCGACACCAACACGATGCTGCTGACTTCGGGTGGAGACTTGCTGCCGGGTGAGAGCGTTGCGTTCGAATTGCAGTTGCTGGTGGATGTCGCCAATGGCAATTACAACAATTCGATTACCGTGAGTGGCGTGTCACCGCTCGACGCAAGCCCCATTCCAGCTGTTTCATCCTCGGTACCGGTCAGTATCGTCAAGCCCGTGGGCTCCGGCGAATTGTTCGCCCGAAAGACGGCGAATGTCACTTCGGCTCGGCTCGGGGATGTCATTGCCTATACGATAGCCGTCTCGAACAACCTTGCCACCGACTTTTCCGGTGTTGATATCGTTGACCGAATGCCAGCCGGCTTCAGCTATGTCGCAGGCTCTGCAAGAATTGATACCGTTCCTCTCGAGCCGGTCCGCAGCGGAAATGAACTGGTCTGGAGCGGGCAATCCATGCCAGCGGGCACGACCGTGACCCTGACACTCAACCTTGTTGTCGGAGCTGCGGCCAGCGGATCACAATTCATCAATTACGGATTTGTTCGCGATCCTTCAGATGGTTCGATGATTTCCAACCTTGCCCAGGCCGTAGTAGAGCGGGAAACCGAACCGGTCTTTGATTGCTCGGAGGTCATCGGCAAGGTTTTCGACGACAAGAACCGTGACGGGTATCTGCAGGATGGCGAGGCTGGCCTCCCCGGAGTGCGACTTGCGACGGTCAAGGGCCTGTTGGTCACTACCGACAAGGCAGGCAGGTTCCACGTTACATGCGCGATGATTCCGGACGAAAACATTGGCTCGAATTTCGAGATGAAACTCGATCCGCGCACCCTGCCGGATGGTTATTCGGTGACCTCCGAGAATCCGCGCGTCATTCGGCTGACCAGAGGCAAGTTGTCGAAGCTGAATTTCGGCGCCGCCAAAGCCCGGCTGGTGCGGCTTGAACTCAGCGATGCGTCGTTCGAGGGCAATTCCCTCAACCTCAAGCGGGACGCGCTGTTGTCCATGGCCAATCTGATCAATGTCCTTGAGACGGAAATATCCCAGTTGCGGATCAGCTATCAGGGCAAGGCTGGCCAAGCTCTCAGGGAAGAGCGAATCAACGCGGTTGAAGCCCTTCTGAAGAATGCCTGGGAGGCCAAACGCAGACCTTACGAATTGAAGGTCGAGCGGCAGATAACCGACTGAAATCAATGAAAGCGGCGGCGGATATATACGGTTTATTAACCGTAAAATAAGGTTTCGGGGCGATCCTAACAAAATGTTAGCAGGGGTTTGTATCAGGCCGGTCTTTGGCGGGACGGCAGGGTTCAGGAGTCTGCCCGGGATGGTGATCCTGGGCGGACTTCTGGCGTTTGCGCTGACCAACCCCGTGCGGGCGGACTGTTTGCCCGGACAGGCTTGCCAGAGCCAGCTCGATTTCCTGCTCAATGCCGAACAGGCTGCAGACAAGGGTGGTGCGTTGCCGCCAGCGGAAAATGCGGGATTGAAGATCTCGATCGGCGGCGAGGAATTTTCCGGCCAGTTGCCGCAAGGCAGTCCGGAACTGCTGAACCAGGTGGAAATTCGGGTGAAATATGACGGCCTGGATATTTCGCGCCAGCTCAATGTTCCATCGTCCCCGAGCGTCACACCATCCAGGAAAACAAGCCCGTCGCGTTTCACGCAAGCTGGAACTATGGCGAATGGATCGAGCGGGCGGAACTGCGGATATATCGCAAGCTGGACAAGGCCTCTCCCGGTGCTGTTGCAATACCGCTGGAAACCGTTCCGGTTGACGACAAGAATGGAAGCCTACTGGCTGCCTCCCGTTGGCTACAGCGACAATGACGAGCTGGTCTATACCCTGCGTGTCTATGATGCGGGCGGGCGGTTTGACGAAACCTTTCCGTTGGGGTTGCGCATCAATGGCGGGGATGAGCGGTTTGAATCCAAGGGCAAGGTTTCTGCGCTGGGCGAGGGTGAGGATCGAACCGCGGTTTCAAACATCCCCATCAATGGCGGTAAGGTTACCGTCTATGGGCACAATGTGCCTGCGGGGTATCAGGTCGATGTGCTTGGAAGGCAAGTGCCGGTCGACCCGGATGGTTCGTTCGCGTCTGCCACCATACTTCAATCCGGCAATCATGTGGTTGGAGTTTCGGTGCGCAAGCCCGGCGAAGGCAAGGGCCTGGAAATCGAACGCGAGATATCAATTCCGGCCAGCGACTGGTTTTATGTCGGCATTGCCGATGTCACGCTTGGCAAGCGCCTTGGCAGGGACGGCAAGCTGCTGACACCGGCTGCACCGGGAGAATATGACAGTGTCTATCGCAAGGGGCGTGTTGCCTTCTATCTGAAGGGCAAGGTGCAGGGGCGCTATCTTATTACTGCTGCCATGGATACCCGTGAGCAGGACCTGGGCTCGATGTTTACCAATCTGGATGCCAAGGACCCCAGGCAGTTGCTGCGTCGGCTTGATCCTGACGACTATTATGCGGTTTACGGAGACGATTCGACCACGCTCGAGGATGCGCCAACTTCCGGCAAATTTTATATCCGCATCGAGGAGGGCAAAAGCCGGGTAATGTGGGGCAATTTCCGCACCTCGTTCAATGGCGTTGAACTGGTGCGATTTGACCGCGGCCTGTATGGGGCAAGTGCAGAGCTCAGGAGCAAGGCCACCACGTCCATGGGTGAAACGGCGGGCAGCCTCTCGGCCTTTGCCGCACAGCCGGGCACCTTGCCGCAGCGCGACGAATTTCGCGGGACCGGCGGTTCGGTCTATTTCCTGCGCCGCCAGGATATCACCATCGGCTCAGAGCAGCTTTTCATCGAAGAGCGTGACGCAGTCACAGGGCTGGTCGTGCTACGCAAGTCACTGCGTGCCGGCACTGATTACGAAATGGACTATATTCAGGGGATCGTCATCCTTGCCGATCCGCTGGCGTCTACCGTGTCGTCGGGCGGGGCAGTTCTTTCCCCGACACTGGGCGGCAACGAGAACCATCTGGTCGTCAATTATGAATATACGCCAGCTGCCAGCAGTGTCGATGGATACAGCTATGGCGGCAGAGCCCAGGTCTGGCTAAACGACCATGTTCGCCTTGGACTGACTGGCATCAGCGAGAATACCGGCCCTGCCAACCAGTTATTGTACGGCGCTGACCTTGTATTGCGCTATTCCGCGAAAACCTATTTCGAGTTCGAATGGGCGCGCAGCAATGGCAACGGCTTCGGCACGGTTACCTCGACGGATGGCGGATTCATTTTCGACACCACCGGCGCATTGCCAGCCAATACAGGCGATGCCGATGCCTGGCGGGCGAAGGCGGTGCTGGATCTCGCAGACCTTTCTGGCGGTGCCATTCAGGGTTCTGTCGGGGTTCACTATCAGCAGGGCGACAAGGGTTATAATGCGCCCGGCAAGACCCTTACCAACAGCGAGCGCATCTGGGGAGCATTCGCCGAAATCGGTAGCAATGACACTACCAGAATGGCGCTTCGATATGACGAGACCATCAGTGGCAATGGCAGCCGTCGGCAGGAAGGGTCAGCCGAGTTGCATCACCGGCTCAATGATCGCTGGTCTGTGACGCTTGGGGCCAATCATTCGCTGGTCAACGGTTCGACCGGAAGCGACGGCAATGGATCGCGTACCGATACCGGCATCCGGGTTGACCACAAGGTTTCGGAAACACTTGATACCTGGGCCATCGGCCAGGTGACAGCAGCGCGAAGCGGAAGCCGCGAGCGCAACGACCGGATTGGAATAGGTGCCGAAAGGACTTTACTGACAAGATCACCGGTTCGGCCGAAGTTTCGTATGGCACCAGTGGTATTGGCCTCCTTGCCTCGCTCGCCTACAATCCGACGGAATCCGACCGCTATCACATCGGGTACAGGATGACGCCTGATACCACAAGTGGCGATCTTGACGCCTATAATCCGTTTTCGTCGGATTATGGGGCTGTGGTCTTTGGTGTCACGCGCAAGCTCAGCGATTCACTGTCCATGCGGTCCGAAGAGAATTACGATCTCATCGGCTCGCAGCGTTCGCTCACGCATACCTATGGGCTGACCTATACGCCGGACCCGGAATGGAAGATCAGTGGCGGGGTGGAAGCGGGTGAAATCCGCGATGCGAAGAATGGCGATTTCAACCGGATCGCTGCATCGGGTGTCGTTGGATACAAGGGCGATGGCCGCAGCGCCTCGCTCCGGCTTGAAGCGCGGTTCGAAAACGGCCTTTCCGACGATGCGCGTGATCGCAACACCTATCTCGTTACCGCAAAATCAGGGCTGGATTATTCGCAGGACTGGCGTTTTCCTTGCGAGCATTGACGCGGCAATTTCGCAATCCGGCCAGGACACGATACTCGACGGTGACTATATCGAGGGCAGCATCGGCTTTGCCTACAGACCCGTTGACAATGACCGGCTGAATGCCTTGTTCAAATACACCTATCTGCATGACCTGCCGGGCGCGCAGCAGGTCAATGCACAAAATGTCGACAACGGGCCACGGCAGCGCAGCCACATCGTTTCGGCAGATTTTGACTATGCACTCAATGAGCGCCTGTCGGTCGGTGGCAAATACGGATTGCGGATCGGCGATGTTTCATATGACCGAACCAGCGATGTTTTCTATCGTTCAACTGCACAGCTTGCCATTGCGCGCGCTGATTTCCATGTCGTGAAGGAATGGGACATTCTCCTGGAGGGCAGGGCGCTTTGGCTGTCGGAGCAGCAGCAAGTCAATTTCGGCGCGCTTGCCGGCGTCTATCGCCATATCGGCGATAACATGAAGCTTGGTATCGGTTACAATTTCGGGCGCTTCAGCGATAACCTCTCCGACCTGGTGATGGATGACCGGGGTGTGTTCGTGAATGTGATCGGCAAGTTCTGATCCTGCGCGGGCGGGTGCGAATGTTTGCTGTTGGCGCATGGCGCGTCTGCGCGTATGGGTTTGCCTTCAACTTCCCGCCCAAACGCTCCAACCGGAAAACAATTCATGACCGAGACTGAATCCCACCATGACGGTGAACAAGGCGGGCGCTTTGCCGTGTTTCGGCACAAGTCGTTCATGCGCTACTGGCTTGCCCGCTTCTTCTCGACATTTTCTGTGCAGATTGTTTCGGTTGCCGTCGGCTGGCAGATCTATGACCTGACGCGCGATCCATTCGATCTCGGCCTGGTGGGCCTCATCCAGTTTGCCCCGTCACTGTTGCTGGTGCTGGTTACGGGGGCCGTCGCCGACCGTTTCGGACGACGCATGATCATGGGTACTTCCGCCTTGCTGGAGGCTGTGTGCGCGCTTGCGATCCTGTATTTGACGATCACGGGCGTCGCGTCGCCCATGCCGATATTCGTGGTGTTGTTCCTGTTTGGCATTGCGCGGGCCTTCTTTGCCCCGGCCTCGGCCGCCCTGTTGGCAAATGTCGTTCCCGAAAAGGATTTCGCAAATGCGGTCGCATGGAATTCCTCCGCATGGCAGACGGCTTCCATCGCGGGCCCTGCAGTGGGTGGCCTTCTTTACGGATTGTCGGCGACGACGGCATATGGGGTCGCGGCCTTCATGATGATGGTCTCCGGGATTCTCTCGTTCATGATTCCCAAGCCGGCACAACATAGCGAGGTCGAGCGGCCAAGCCTGCAGACATTGTTTGCCGGGTTTCGCTATATCTATCACGAGAAGATTGTCTTCGGTGCGATTTCGCTGGACCTTTTTGCCGTGTTGCTCGGAGGGGCGGTTGCGCTGCTGCCGGTTTATGCGCGTGACATTCTGGATCTCGGTCCCAGTGGACTGGGAATGTTGCGTGCCGCACCGGGCATTGGTGCTGTGGTAATGGCATTGTGGCTTTCGGGTGGTCCGATCCGCGATCATGCGGGTATGGTGATGTTCGTCTTCGTGGCCCTTTTCGGCGTGTTCACATCGGTATTCGGTGCGTCCAGCATTGCCTGGCTTTCGATACTGGCACTCGCTCTTGCAGGTGCGGCGGACATGGTCAGCGTTTATGTCCGCGAAACGCTGATCCAGATTTGGACGCCCGACCGGTTGCGCGGACGGGTCAATGCAGTCAACATGGTCTTTGTCGGTGCCTCCAATGAATTGGGCGAGTTTCGCGCAGGCAGCATGGCGGCGCTGATCGGTACGGTGCCAGCCGTGGTTTTCGGCGGGATCGGCACAGTGGGCGTTGCGATTGTTTGGGCAATATTGTTCCCGGCCTTGCGCAAGGCCCGTCATCTTGATGGCAGGGTGTAACCATGTCCGTGACGGTATTGTGCGATATTCGTTTCGAGCTCGGTGAAGGGCCGAGTTTCGACCAGCATACGGGCACGCTCTGGTGGTTTGACATCGTCAATTGCAAACTCGCTGAAATGAAGCCGGGAACCGGGACTGTCACCATCCACAGCCTGCCTTTCATGGCCAGCGCCATTGCCCGCATCGACAAGTCGCGGCAATTGCTGGCCTGTGAAGACGGCCTTTATGTGCGGGACGCGGCTTCTGGCAGCCTTGCCTTGCATGTTCCACTGGAAGACGACAATGCCTCCAACCGCTCGAATGACGCGCGGGTGCATCCATGCGGCGCCATGTGGGTGGGCACCATGGGCAAGAAGGCGGAGAAGTATGCCGGTAGCATCTATTGGCATCGTGGCGGCGAAATCCGGAAGCTCTATTCGAATATCACCATTCCCAATTCCATCTGCTTCTCGCCGGATGGGTCGGTCGGATATTTCGCGGACTCAGCTGGTGGCAAATTGATGAAAGTGGCCTGTGATCCGGCGACCGGCCTGCCCAGCGGCGAGCCCGAACTGTTTTTTGACAATCGTGGCCAGACCGGCGGGCTGGATGGTTCGATTTGCGATGGCGATGGTGTGTTTTGGAATGCGCGCTGGGGCGGATCAGCGCTTGATGCTTATTCGCCGGATGGTGCGCGCATCAATACAATTGAACTGCCGGTGCAGCAGCCCTCTTGTCCGGCTTTTTTTGGCCAGGATGCCAGCCATGTTGCGGTTACGAGCGCCTGGCAGGACATGAGCGCCAGAAAGCGCGAGGCTGACCCGCTTGCCGGCTGCCTGCTCGATACGGGCCTCACTGTCAGGGCAGGTTCGAGCCTGATGCCGCTCATCTGACAATTCGCAAACGCGGTTGTGAAGGCCTTTCCTTCAATAAACGTCGTATACTGATTATTATGTCAATAAACAAAAATTTGCCTTCTGATACCATTTCCATTATCTGTTTTGCCTGCGAAGATGGAGGACCAGTCAGCGCAGCATTGCCAACAATGATTGGCTCAGACAAACGGGAGGAATAACCTTGAAAAAGCGCAATTTCATTAAGGGTACAGTGGCATCCGCCGTTCTGGTCGGATTGTCCCTGTTCCAAGCTCCGGCCGTGCAGGCCCAGGAAGTCACCCTCAAGCTGCATCAGTTCCTGCCAGCGCAGGCCAATGTGCCCAAATATGTGCTGGAGCCGTGGATGAAGTCGGTGATGGATGCTTCCGGCGGCAAGCTGAAGATCGAAATGTATTCGGCCATGGCGCTGGCAAGGGCAAGCCGCCGGAACTGATCGACCAGGTCAAGGATGGTGTTGTCGACATCGCCTGGACCGTTGTCGGCTATTCGCCGGGCCGTTTCCCGCGCACGGAGGTCTTTGAGCTTCCCTTCATGATGACCAATGCCGAGGCCACTTCAAAGGCATATTGGGACATTTTTGAAAGCGACATGAAGGATCAGGACTTCAAGGACTACCATATCATCGGTACCCGGGCGCATGGTCCGGGCGTCATTCACGCCAAGGGCGAAGGTGTCCACAAGCTTGAGGACATGAAGGGCCTGAAACTGCGCGGACCATCACGCATGACCAATGCCCTGATCAAGGAAATGGGAGCCGAGCCGATCGGTCTTCCGGTACCGGCAATTCCGGAAGCGCTCTCGAAAGGTGTCATCGACGGCACGGTTATTCCGTGGGAAGTGACAGGCGCGCTCAAGGTTGCGGAACTCACCAAATACGCATACCGAGTTTGTTGGCGACAAGGCCATCTACACTGTCACCTTCGTGCTCGTGATGAACAAGCAGAAATATGAAAGCCTGTCGGACGACATGAAGAAGGCGCTGGATGACAATTCCGGCGCCACCTTCTCCGCTTTTGCGGGCAAGACCATGCAGGACTATGATGCGCCGAGCCGGCAGATTGCAGTTGATCGTGGCAACACGATTGTTGAAATCTGGCGATGAGCTGGCCCGCTGGAAGACTGTGGCCCAGCCGGTGATCGATGGCTGGATCAAGGAAATGGATGGCAAGGGCATCAATGGCCAGGAGCTTTATGACCGCGCCAACAGCCTGATCGAGAAATATTCGAAGATGTGAACCGGTTACGGTGAACAGCAAAAGGCGGGCCCGTGGGTCCCGCCTTTTTCATGTCCGCTGATGGTACGATCAGCGCACCAGTATGTTGCGGAACTGCCAGGATCCTTGGTGTCGATGTCTTCGGGGAACAATCCCGGACGGCGATCTAGTGGTGTCCAATCGGTGTAGTAGCCCTTGACCGGGCCTAGATAGGGGCGCTGCACTTCCAGGCAGCGGCGATAGTCCATTTCGTCCGTCTCGACGATCCCGGCTTCCGGGTTTTCCAGCGCCCAAACCATGCCTGCCAGAACGGCAGAAGTCACCTGCATGCCAGTGGCATTCTGGTAGGGAGCAAGCTTGCGGGTCTCTTCCAGTGACAGCTGCGAGCCGTACCAATAGGCATTCTTCTTGTGGCCATAGAGCAGCACGCCCAGCTCATCGATGCCGTCGACCAGTTCATTCTCGTCAAGGACATGCAATGTTTTCTGCTGCGTGCCTTCCGCGCCAAAGAATTCGTGCAGGGAGAGGACAGCGTCATTGGCCGGATGATAGGCGTAGTGGCAGGTTGACGGAAAGTCGCCTTCCCTTGCCATCACGGACGGTGAAATAGTCGGCTATGGAAATCGATTCGTTGTGTGTAACGAGGAAGCCGTATTGCGCGCCGGGCGTCGGGCACCAGGTCCTAACGCGGGTATTGGCTCCCGGTTGCTCAAGATAGATGGCTGCCTTGTTGCCCTTCTTGTGCTTCCTTTGGCGTTTTTCGGCTTCCATTTTTCATGTGTGCCCCAGCCCAGTTCGGCTGGTTGCATCCTCGGACAGAAACCCTTCGACAGACCAGGTGTTCCAGAACACGCCCAAGGGTTTTGGTTTCTTGCGCGCTGCGTGTCGCGTCTCGGCGATATGCACGCCCTTGACGCCGAGCTTCTTCATCAGTTTGGCCCAGCCTTCGCGGTCGTGCTGGCCGGGTTCCTTGAACTTGACGCCCATGTCATTGGCGAGGTTGACCAATGCCTGCTTGACGAACCAGGAGACCATGCCGGGATTGGCACCGCAGTGCTGAAACAGCCGTCGTGCCGCCGGGATTGTTGCGCTTTTCCTCGCGTACGGTTTCACGCAATGCGTAATTGGTGCGCGCTTCGTTGCCGCCCTTGTTGTCCCAATAGAAGCCGAGCCAGGGTTCGACGACCGTGTCGATATAGAGGACGCCGAGTTCGCGTGTCAGCTTCATCAGGTCCAGCGAGGAAGTGTCGACCGAAAGATTGACGCAGAAGCCCTGGCCCTCGCCTTCGGTTAGCAGTGGCTTGAGGAGCTTCTTGTAGTTTTTCCGGGTCACGGCTTCCTGAATGAAGCGAACGCCGTGTTTCTTCAGGAGTTCGACATCGTCGTTGCGCGGGTCGATGACGGTTATGCGCGACTTGTCATATTTGAAATGGCGTTCGATGAGTGGCAGGGTTCCGCGGCCAATGGAGCCAAACCCGATCATCACGATCGGGCCAGTGATTTCGCCATAAACCGGCCATTTGCCTTCTGCCATTCTTGTTCCACTCCCTGGTTTCACGATGAATTTCGCATCTGGTGTCCTATCAGACACGCAATTGCTACAGCGCGATAATGCACAATTCGCCGACACAATAAAGCGAAACAGGAATTCGCGGTAAATGCCGGCATTGAAACGCCCGGCAAAAAATGGCACTCAAATCAGGGTGGCGGCCAGCATTGACCGACACAGGATTTCAGGAGAGGCGCGATGAAACCGATATTCCTCCAGATCAAGACCGAACCCGGCAAGGCCTATGATGTTGCGGCAGACTTGGCGGATATGGAAATCGCCTCCGAAATCTATTCGACCTCCGGGCAATATGACCTGCTGGTCAAGATCTATGTTGCTGCTGAGGACGATATCGGCCGGGTTGTCGCTGATCTGGCGACCAATCTGAAGCATATCCGCGACACTTACACGATCATCACGCATCGGGTGTTTTGACCGCGCCGAAATCGGGTGGCTGAAAACCGCCAGAGCGGGCTATGCAATCTCCACTGAAGCAAAAGCCCGGCACGCATCATGAGTACATCTGCAATCAACCGTTCCATGAGCCGGTCCGAATGGGCCATGCTTGTTTGCCTGTCTGTGGCGATCGTTCTTTTCAACGCGGTAGCCGTGCACGAACTGCCGGTGCTCACCATTGTTGCGGCGCGCGTGGCACTGGCAGCGATCATTCTGCATCTCGTGATGCGGATGCGGGGGCAGAATTTCCTGTTGGCCGCAATGCCCCCTGGCATTTGCCGGCATGGGCTTGCTGAATAATGCGATACCGTTTTCGCTGATTGTCTGGGGCCAGTCGCATATTGCTTCCGGTGTCGCTTCGATTTTCAATGCGATGACGCCGATCTTCACGGTGATAGCAGCGCATTTCCTGACCAGCGACGAACTTCTCTGGACCGCCGACGGATTGCCGGGGTGTTGCTGGGCCTTGCAGGTGTGGTGGTAATGATCGGCAGTGAAGCGCTGCATTCGCTGGGGTGAATGTGCTTGCGCAGGTGGCAGTGCTTTGCGCTGCCTTGTCTTATGGTTTTGCTGGCAGTTTTTGGTCGCCGCTTCCGCTCTCGGCATCAGCCCGATGGCAACGGCGACCGGTCAAGTGACAGCATCCAGCCTGACTTTGGTGCCGCTGGCCCTGCTGATTGACCTCAGCCATGGCAGCTTGCCGTTCCCGGTATTGAGACAATTGCATGTCTTCGGCGTTGCTGCATTTTCCACCGCTCTCGCTTATCTGCTGTTTTTCCGGATCTCCAAAGCGCGGAGCCACCAATTTCACTGGTGACTTTTCTCATTCCGCCCAGCGCCATATTGCTTGGCGTGGCGTTCCGGGCGAGAGCCTGCTGCCGCGCCACCTTGCTGGCCTGGCGCTGATCGCGGCTGGACTGGTGGCGATTGACGGGCGGCTTCTTTGCCAGAGCCCGAAATGAAAAAAGGCGCGGTTTCCCGCGCCTTTGGCAGATTTCGGATTGAAATCGATGATCAGCGACCAACTACCGCCAGAACATTGGAAATGATGCGGCTTTGTACTTTCGGGTCCTTGTCGATGCCGACATGATCCACGGTCGAACCAAAATCACGGATGTTGATATTGGTGATCGAGCCCGAGAAATCCGCCGCCGGCGCGGTAGGGATGGTCAGCGGGCGCTGCCCTTGATCCAGTAATTCGATAACGCGTGGCGAACCTGCGTTGAAGGTTGGCGGAGGCGCAAAGCCCGGGTCAACCCCGATGACGAGCGCTACCGGAATGCCTGCCTTGGCAAGCGCATTGGCAAATTGCGGTGCTTCCTGGCCGCCAACCGAATGACCGGCAATGACGATCGGGTAGGAAACCTTGCCTTCCCTGTTGCGCTTGATGATCGAGTTGGCAAGGCCGACCATGCGCCATTTGAATAGGACTTGGCATTGACGCCGCGCGCGCGAAGCTGTGCGCCATCTGGTCCATGCCAGCCGAACACGGTTCGCGGAAGCCGCGGATGAAATAGACTTCCTCGGCTTTTGCCGGCGTGGCGGCGAATGTTCCTGCTGCAATGAGCGCTGCAGCAAATGATTTCACGAGATGCCTTTTCATGTTTTTCCATACCTTCATTTTTTGATCTGCCTAATGGCAAAGACTCCCTGATCGCGGCGCATATGACTGCAAAACGCGCCGTTTTCAAGTTTCATGACCAGGCTCGCTCTCAACTCATGCACTTAACCTGCCATCAACGGCCAGTGCCTGACCGTTGTAGAAGGAATTTGCATCCGAAACCGCCCAAATCATGGCCTGCACGATTTCGTCGACTTCGCCCAGGCGCTGCATCGGATTGAAAGCTACCATGCGCTGTTCGGCAGCTTGTGCGCCATGCGGCGAGGTCTTGAGCGGTTCCATTACCATGTCCGTCTTGGTAAAGGCCGGGCAGATGCAATTGACCCGGATCCCTTGCGCGCATATTCAACCGCAGCAGTGCGGGTGAGACCGACGACGCCGTGCTTGGCGGCCGAATAGGCTGCCAGCATGGGCGAGCCCATCAATCCGGCAGCAGAGGCAACATTGAGTATGGCGCATTGACTGCCATTGTCGGCCACGCGTTTGAGCATCAGCGGTATCTGGTGCTTCATCGCGTAAAACACCCCCATCAGGTCTACTGCTATTACCTTCTCCGCCATGGCGCTGTCGGTCTCGTGCAGGCGCAGTTGCGGCTGCGCAATACCCGCATTGTTGATGGCGATACCGGGCGCGCCATGGCGTTCTGCGATGAGCGCCGCAATTGCCTGCGAGGTTTCTTCAAGCGCGATGTCTCCGGCGAGGCCGCAAATATTGCCACCCGCCGCGGTGACCGCATCAATGGTGCCGGAAACAAGCTCTTGCGAATAATCGGTTACAACCAGTGCTGCAAATCTGCCTCCGCGAATTGCTCGCAGACACGCCTGCCAAAACCGCGTCCGGCTCCGCTGACATAGATAACCTTGTTGCTGAATTCGCCCATGGATTTGTCGATCACGCAATTTCCTTCAACTGATTGGTCAGGGACAATAGGCAGCATTCAGCCAGCTTGCAATTTGCGTTTGCGGTTTTCCAGAAACAGTCGGTCGTGGCGGTTTTGCGTGAAAGACCGGATGGCCTTGTCATAGGCGGCAAGCCATGGTTCGCCTGCGCGCGCAAGGAAATCAGCCCTTGCAGCATGGTAGGGGCTGGTAGTCTTGCAGGCTGTCATCGATTTCCTCAAGGCTGGCAAGGGCAGCTCCAGCACCGCTGGAATAGGACAAGGCGACAGCGCGGCTGAGCAGGACAACCGGATCTCGGCTGGTGGCTATATAGCTGGTCATAGAGCAAACTATCTCCTGCCAGCCGGTCTCATCATGTGAAGGCGCTTCCGCATGGATGGCGCTGATCGCAGCCTGCAGCCGGTAGGGCCGGGTGAGCCCTTGCGCAAAGCCCGGGAGACAAGTTCAACGCCATTGAGGATGGCTTGTTGATCCCACAAGTCGCGCTGCTGGTCCTCGGGCGCCACAGGCACTCCATCGCGGCCGATACGTGCAGCTCATGAATGAATTGTGCAGGATCATCAATGCCAGCAAACCTCGACTTCCGGTTCATCCGTTTTGAGCCGGTCGAGGATGGTGGCAAGGCGGACTGCCTCATTAAAGGTCGTGGCGCAGCCGGTCATCGCCTTCGCTGGCATAGCCTTCGCTGAAGATCGTGTAGAGGGACGCCCAGAACAGATTGAGCCTGCTTGGACCATTGCGATGGTTCGGTACGGCAAAGGGGATTGCAGCCTCGCGGATCTTGCGCTGCGCGCGTACCAGGCGCTGTGCCATGGCGGTTTCGCGGTCGAGAAAGATCGGGCGATTTCGCTTGTGGTCAGTCCGCCAAGCGTGCGCAGGGTATGGGCAATGCGGCTCTTGGGATCAAGGGCAGGGTGACAGCAGGTAAAGATCACGCCAGGCGCTCGTCAGGGATTTCCGGCATCAAAGGTCTGCCTGATCATCATGATCGAGTTCGATCAGCCGGGCATATTCTCGACTTTCGCTCGAAATTGCGCGACCGGCGAATGCGGTCTATTGCCTTTCTTGCGGGCCGCCCGGCAGCCAACCGGGCGGATTTGCCGGCATGCCATCCTGGTCCAGTGTCGCAGGGCGGATCTGAGCGCGTCCTGCAGGCAGTCTTCCGCCAGTTGAAAATCGCCTACCAGCCGGATCAGGCTGGCAACAAGACGCCCCCAGTCCTGCCGGGCAATGGCAGCGATCTCGTGCCTTGCTGGTGCAGAAGCCGGGGGCGTTGTCATCGTTTTTCAAACCAGTCCGGAGACATCGGCAATCGGACGGATTTCAACAGATCCGAATTTCGCCGTCGGTATCATCGATGCATAGCGGATAGCAGTGTCGAGATCCGGGCAATCCAGCAGATAGTAGCCGCCCAATTGCTCCTTGGTCTCGACGAAAGGTCCATCCATCGATTCGGTCTTGCCGTTTCGTACCCGGACGGTGGTTGCAATATCCGCAGAACGCAAGGCTTCTCCGCCCAGCAGAACGCCATCTGCCGCATAGGTTTCGTTGCAGGTTTTGTAGCCTTGCATGTATTCGGCAAATTCGGGCGTTCCGTATTTCGGTTCAAGCGCCTGATTGCTGTAAATGAGTGCAATGTATTTCATGATGGTTCTCCGTTTTCATGGGGTATTGTAGTTCGCGACAATTCGGGGGCAATCGCTTTTGACCCTAGCTACCGAGCGCAGATGACAGGATGAGGTAAACACCCGTCAGGACTGCCAATGTGGTCATCAATCCTCCGGCGATGCGTGTGAAAGTGGCTGCCTTGTCGTGCTGCATGCCCAGTGGATGCAGGAGACGTCCGACTACCAGCATGATGCCGACGGCATTCACCCAGTTTGTCGGCGCACCGCCTGTTTCGGCAAGGCCCATGATGATCAGGGCCATGG
>JAWKWN010000045.1:0-22463 GCA_041397505.1 Nitratireductor sp. | reverse complement strand
GGTGTCTATCACCCGCTTGGGACCGAACTCCTGCAACAACCCCTGTGTGATCTTGTAGGCGCCCTGATATTCGGCAACTTCCTCGCCCATGACGAACACATCGCCGTCGCGTCGCATCTCCTCGGCCATTGCCGAATTCAGTGCCTCGCGAACAGTCATCTTCACCATTTCGGTGCCCGCTGGAATATCGGGATCGGCTGCCATTTCGGAAACCGGCGCAGCAGGAACCGGTGCTGCAGATACTGCGGCAGGTGCATCAGTGGTAGCAGGCGCATCAGCGGGAGCTGCACTCGATGCAGCCGCACTCGCATCTTCGCCCTCTCCAGCAAGCACGGCTATTGGCGTGTTGACTTTCACACCCTCGGAACCGGCTGCGATGAGAATCCTCGCAATCACGCCCTCGTCAACCGCTTCGACTTCCATGGTTGCCTTGTCGGTTTCAATTTCGGCAATCACATCGCCTGGGGCAACCTTGTCGCCTTCTTTCACCAACCACTTGGCGAGGTTTCCCTCTTCCATCGTGGGCGAAAGGGCGGGCATCAGGATTTCAGTAGGCATGGTCTGTTCCTCCCCGCCGCATCACAGAAGTATGTCGGTATAGAGCTCGGATACATCCGGCTCGGGATCATTCTGGGCAAAGTCGGCAGCCTTGCCGACGATGTCGCGAAATTTCCTTGTCGATGGCCTTGAGATCATCCTCGCTGGCCTGCTTGCTTTCAACCAGGCGCAATTTGACCTGCTCGATCGGGTCATGCTCGGCACGCATCTTCTGGACTTCATCCTTGCTGCGATATTTCGCCGGGTCGGACATCGAATGGCCGCGATAGCGATAGGTCTGCATTTCGATGATGATCGGGCCATTGCCACCGCGGCACCAGGCCACGGCTTCATCGCCCGCAGCCTTGACCGCGCGAACATCCATGCCATCCACCTGCATTCCGGGGATGTTGAAGGACGCACCGCGCTGCGAAAAATCAGTCAGCGCAGATGCACGCGAAACGGCGGTGCCCATGGCATAACGATTGTTCTCGATGATGTAGATGACGGGCAGCTTCCAGAGTTCCGCCATGTTGAAGCTCTCATAGACCTGGCCCTGGTTGGACGCGCCGTCACCGAAATAGGTCAGGCTGACGCGGTCATTGGAGCGGTAATGATTGGCAAATGCCAGACCGGTACCGAGCGATACCTGCGCACCGACGATACCGTGCCCGCCATAGAAATTCTTTTCCTTGGAGAACATGTGCATAGAGCCGCCCTTGCCGCGCGACAGACCGCCTCGACGTCCGGTCAATTCCGCCATCACGCCGTTCGGGTCCATGCCGCAAGCCAGCATATGGCCATGGTCACGGTAACCGGTAATGACCTGGTCGCCCTCGCCGATAGCCATCTGCATGCCGGTGACTACGGCTTCCTGACCGATATAAAGATGGCAAAAACCGCCGATGAAACCCATGCCGTAAAGCTGGCCGGCCTTCTCCTCGAAGCGACGGATCAGCAGCATCATGCGATAGGCTTCCATCTCCTGATCGCGGGTGAATTTTGCCGGCTTTGGCGCGGAACGCGTGCCGCCATGGCTGGCAGCTGACGATTTTGACGATGCAGTGGATTTGCCAGGCTTTGCAGCCATCTGCCTTCTCCCTCACTGGGCAATTTCGCGCGACTGGTGCGAAATTCCATTCCTCCTGACGGTGATCGGCCTCAAATCGTGGCTTCGAGCATCGCCTTCTCCGTCACGAACATATTGCATGATCGCCGGTTTACAAATGCAAATAATGCATGTCTTGCAACCATGCCTGACAACAAAAATCGGTTAAATGACAGTAATTAACCTGATTTCGGTTAATTCAACGGATGATGATGATTTCATTGGGAGCGGCAACGCCGAGCATGCGGCGCGATTGCTCATCCAGCATGTCCTGTTCGAGCGTGCCGTCGCGCAACAGTCGGACCCGCCCCTCAAGCTCCTGGCGCTGATATTTCAATCGAACCAGTTCATATTCCAGTCGCGTTTCGTCATCGGCAATGCGCGCCGATGCTTCCAGCCCGTAGCGGCCGGACCAGGCATGGTGGAGAAAATATGCGGTGAGGACTGCGCAGACGGCAGGGATCACGAACCTCTGCAGACGGCTGTTCTTTTTCTGGCGGGTGGACAAGGCGCTGCCCCTGTACTCGATACAATTGGAACCTGATCCAATTTGGCGTAACAGGCTTAACGGCAGGTTTACCGAAACTGAAAAATGCCAACAAAAATGGCGGGCCCCAGGACCCGCCACCAAAAGGCACGCAGCGCGTGAAAATTCTCAGCGCTGACGCAGAATGTCCCTGCCCGCATAGTGGGCGACGGGGCCGAGTTCTTCCTCGATGCGGATAAGCTGATTGTATTTGGCCAGCCGGTCGGAACGCGCAAGCGAGCCGGTCTTGATCTGCCCGCAATTCATGGCAACTGCCAGATCGGCAATGGTTGAGTCTTCCGTCTCGCCCGAGCGGTGGGACATGACAGATGTATAGCCTGCCCGGTGCGCTGTCTCGACGGCGTCAATCGTTTCGCTCAGTGTTCCGATCTGATTGACCTTCACCAGGATGGAATTGGCCACGCCCATGCGAATGCCATCGCGGAGGCGGCTTGAATTGGTGACAAACAGGTCGTCGCCGACAAGCTGGCAGGATTTGCCAGTCATCTCGGTGAGCATCTTCCAGCCATCCCAGTCATCCTCGGCCATGCCGTCTTCGATGGAAATGATCGGATAGTCTGCGGCAAGGCTCGCCAGGTATTTTGCCTGCGCCTTGGGATCGCGCGTCTTTTTCTCTCCTTCATAGACATAATTGCCGTCCTTGAAGAATTCCGTTGCCGCGCAATCAAGCGCAATGAACATGTCTTCGCCCGGTTTGTATCCGGCCTTCTCGATGGAACCCATGATGAAGTCGAGTGCAGCCTTGGCGCTTTTCAGGTTCGGGGCGAAGCCGCCTTCATCGCCGATGCCGGTATTGTGTCCGGCATCCTTGAGCGCCTTTTTCAATGTGTGAAATGTTTCCGAACCCATGCGAACCGCATCTGCCAGCGACGATGCGCCAACCGGCATGATCATGAATTCCTGGAAGTCGATGGGATTGTCGGCATGGGCACTGCCATTAATGATATTCATCATCGGAACCGGCAGCACATGCGCGCCGGCACCGCCAACATAGCGATACAGGGGCAGAGCGGCAGCTTCTGCGGCAGCCCGTGCAACTGCAAGCGAAATGCCCAGGATTGCATTAGCACCAAGGCGGGACTTGTTGGGCGTGCCATCAAGCTCGACCATCAGCTTGTCGATTGCCATCTGGTTTTCGGCTTCCATGCCGCTGAGCGCATCAAACAGTTCACCATTGACCGCCCCGACCGCCTTCTGCACGCCCTTGCCGAGATAGCGGGCACCACCATCGCGAAGTTCAACCGCCTCGTGTGCGCCGGTCGACGCACCCGATGGCACAGCTGCGCGCCCCATGGAGCCGTCTTCGAGAATGACATCGACTTCCACAGTCGGATTGCCGCGCCGTCGAGTATTTCGCGGCCAGTGATATCAATGATTGCAGTCATGGTGGACCTCGCAGATGTGTATTTGGTTGGCGCTGCTTCTACCTGCACAACATGACAGAAGCAATTTGTCAGCCGCATTATTTCCCGGAATTTGCCACTTTCCAGCCAGCCCAGCTCCACAATCAATCCCCAGATCCAGCGGTATGGAGAGTTGGATGGCCGATCACCAGTTCTCAAACCGTGCCATACTTCAATCCGCATATGAGGATTAACCGATGACCCTTTTTGTTTTTTGCGCTCGAAGGCAATCAGCAGCGCAACCTCTTTCGCCGCTTTGGCACAACCGAGCGCCTGATGCGTTCCGGCCTTCCACTGGCATTGGGTTTGACGTTGGCGACAATTCTGGCAGCAAGCCTGGCAGCGGGCGATGCCAGGGCAGAGCCGATGGCTGGGACCGTCAACTGCGCCACGGCCAGCAAGCCCGCCGAATTCGAGATTTGCAATTCGGAAGCGCTGTTGATTGCAGATGACAATCTGGCGAGGCTGCAAGCGGGGATCGAAAGCAATGCCAGGACGCGTCCGCAACGCCAGTTGCTTGCCCGCAGCCATGACCAGTGGCTTCGCGAGCGCGACAGTTGCGGAGCTGACCCAACCTGTCTTGCATTGCGCTATGATGCGCGCATCTCCGAACTCAAGAGCGGTCAGGCCCTGCGCCCGGTGGCGTCAAGCGGATTTGTACGGTTCGGCCAGAAGGGCGAAAGGGGCTGATATCAGCCCTGCTTCACCACGGCATCAATTGCCATCAATTGTTCCAGAAGGCCGCGCATGTCCGTGAGTTTCATCATGTTCGGACCATCTGATGATTTGCGTTTTCGGGATCATCATGGGTTTCGATGAAGACACCCGCAACACCCACCGCAACGGCAGCGCGCGACAGATAAGGCACCATGGTACGGTCGCCACCCGATGAACCGCCCTGCCCGCCCGGACTTTGGACAGAATGGGTAGCGTCGAAAATAACCGGCGCGCCGGTCTCGCGCGCCATGATTGGCAGGGCGCGCATGTCTGACACCAGCGTATTGTAGCCAAAACTGGCACCGCGCTCGGTAACAAGGACATTGGCATTGCCGCTGTCAGTGACCTTGCAACCACGTTCTTCATGTCCCAAGGAGCCAGAAACTGGCCTTTCTTGACATTGATGATGGCCCCGGTATTCGCGGCTGCGACCAACAGATCGGTCTGGCGGCACAGGAAAGCCGGTATCTGCAGAACGTCAACATGGGGAGCCACGAGGGCGCATTGTTCGGCGGTATGGACATCGGTCAGGATCGAAACGCCCAATTCCCGACGCAAGTCGTCGAAGACGGGCATGGCTGCATCGAGGCCGGAGCCGCGCGTCGCGCCGATGCTGGTGCGGTTGGCCTTGTCGTAGCTGGTCTTGTAGACAAAACCGATACCAAGCTCATTGGTCAGTTCCTGCAAGACGCCTGCCATGTCAAAGGCGTGCTGGCGGCTTTCAAGCTGGCACGGACCTGCGATCAGCGAAAGCGGAGCCGTGTTGGAAAATACCGCCTTGCCAACGGTAACATTGGTGTTTGCCTTGTTCATTTGCTTTCCTCGAATGCGTAGATCGCGCCTTGTCCTGCAGCCGGATCAACGACCACCCTGCCCGCGTGCTCGCGCCATGAAACCGCATTGCTGTTCAAAATGTTTCGCAGCTTGTCCAGGTTTGCGGCCTTGAATACTACTGCTTTCAACCGCAAGCCACGCGAGTGGCCGCAATTGCTGCCTGAACCAAACCAGGCTTTCATGCCTTCAGGCGAATAAACGGCCAAATTGGCATTGGCGGCGGCGATTTCCATGCCGAATGAGTGCGCGTTGACTTCCCGCTGGCATGCAACGTCCTGCAGGAAATACTGAAAATCGGTCGGATTGCTCTCGCAAAAGGCAATTTCACGCAAGCCTGAAACCCCATTGTGGTGTTTTTCCAGCGCCGAGCGATCTGTCTTCGGCACATTCAATCGCTCACAGGTGAACAGGAAGCAATCGGGAGCCCGCAGATCGGCCGCAAATGCAAGGCGAAACTCGCCCTTGTCCTTTTTGCCTGCCGCATCCTCGAAGACACGGGCAAATTTCAGCATCTTGCCGGCAGAGTACCCGAGCTTGCCGTAGCGCTTGTGGTCTGCGCCGGCATCATTGCTGGCAAATGCGATGGCGGAAAATCCGTCCTGCCCCCGCCGGAACCGGTAAGCCTGATCTCGCGCAACGAAGACATTGCCCTTGATTGCGGCAGCCTCGCAGGTTTCGCGATGACCGACCGCGAGCGGCTCAAGATAGGTGCCATCGGCCAGAAAAACGCAGGCGTTTTCGGTTCCAAAGGGATGGCGGGCATCTGCCGCAACACTGAAACCCAGAGCCAGGTGACGGCTGCGCGCGATCTCGAGCCCCTGAACCGGAAGCACCAGATGGTCGACTGCGCGAGGTGGAACAGGAGACGAGGAAACCATGAAAACCGCTCTATACCGTGTTGACTGCCGTAGCGGTTTGCCCGATGTCCGGCCTCATTGCAAGCCGAAGCGGCAGGATCAGTTTTCAGTTGGGGTTGGCCGGACTGCAGGCAGCGGCACCTTCATGGCTTTTGTTCCCTCAACCACCGGCCAATCAGTCGATTTGGCCGCATCATTGGCAATCGCGCCATTGTCGCTGCTCACGAAACTCGTGACATTTTCTCTGGGTCCTGGGCAGCAATCCGAACGGGTCTGGACCGGTAGCGTTTCCCAGGACAATTGGCACAACGCGGGTATTGCTGCCCTTGGGCTTGAGATATTTCGCCTCCAAATCATCAAGGCTTGGCTGCTTCATCGCAAAGACGCCATTGCCGTCATTGCTGTCCTCGTCATTTTCGGCATTCGATTTTGTGCGCTTCTTGCAAACCGTATCGCGCATGTCGGTCGGTGTGCGTTTTACAGGGCCAACCGGTTTCATCGTGTCGAGCTTTGTGCGGATGAAAAACTGGTTCTGGGAAAATGCTGCCGTCAGCAACATGGCCGCGCGCACATTGCGCTCCTGACCGGTTGGTCCGCCCAGAACGACAGCCAGCAGGTTCTTGCCATTGCGTTTTGCAGTGACGACGATGTTCAGCCCGGCCGCACAGACAAATCCGGTCTTCATTCCGGTGGTGCCGTCGAAGCGTTGCAGGAGCGGATTGTGATTTTGAAGTATCCGCTTGCCGCTCTGGATGGCAGGAACGGCAAAATATCCGGCATAGGACGGGAATTCCCTGGAAATTGCCATAGCGAGCAAGGCAAGGTCATGGGCGCTTGTGTACTGGTTGGGATCATGCAGGCCATGGGCATTGACGAAATGCGTGTCACGCATGCCGAGGGCAGCAGCATTGCCATTCATCCTGGCAACAAATGCCTGTTCGCTGCCAGCTGCCGATTCGGCAATCGCTGTAGCAATGTCATTTGCCGATTTTACCATCAGGATCTTGATGGCTGTATCAAAGTTGAGAATGGTGCCGACCGGATATCCCATCTTGCTCGGAGGTGAGGACAATGCGTATTCGCTTACCTTCACCGGAGACAGCAAGGTCAGGCGACCGGCCTTGATTTCCTTGAAGACGGTATAGGCAGTCATCAGCTTTGTCAGTGATGCAGGGTACCAGCGATCAAAGGCCTCTTGCTGCGAAAGAACCTTGCCGGAGCGCATGTCGACAACGATATGCGGAGCCGCATTGGCAGCAAAAACACTCGAGGCCACGAGCATGGCGCAAAGCAGGACTACCTGGAAAACCCTCGGCATCAGAACTTCCAACCCTGAAACATTTTCATCTTCGCCCCGCCTGATTGATGGGCCTTCCGAAACATGAAATCAAGGCAAAGCCATGATTTTCGGCCAATTTCGGTAGAAAATCGCGGTTTTGGCAAACAGGAATCACCAATCCGGCGATGGCGCTTCATTCTCGGCAGCCGATGAGAACATTGCCCAACGCTTCGCCGCTCTCGACGCGCTGATGTGCAGCCACAGCCTCATCGAGCGGAAACACGGCATCAATGGCAATCGCAAGGCCACGGGGCGAGGTGATGGCCGAATACAGCCTTTGCCATGCCAGGTCCCGTTCGCTTGCCAGCAGTTCGTAGACCACGAAAAAGCTGAAGCGATGGGCATTGAAGAGCGCATTGCGAAAATCGAAGCTTGCCGCTCCCATGTCATTGGAACCGTAACCGATCAGCGCGCCATGCGGTTTCAAAATGCCCGAAGGCAGCATCTTTGCGGTCGAAGAAAAATCAAGGTCGATGATCGCATCAACGCCCGTGCCGCCGGCCGCTTCCACGATCGCACCAGCTGTATCACCGGCATGCGGGTCGATGACCACATCACAACCAGCTGCCTTTGCCATCTCGAAGCGTCTGGCAGAAGCAGTGCCAATGACCCGGTATCCGGCGGCGTTGGCCATTTGCACCGCAAGATTGCCAACCGATGAACCGGCACCGGTTACCAGAACCGTATGTGCGTCGCTCTCTTTCGCCAGCAGATTGACGGCATGCGCGGCAGTGAGGCCCGGAATTCCAAGGCACGCACCTGCTTCCAGCGAAACCGTTTCGGGCAGTGCCACGGCCTGATCCTGCCGCAAGACCACATATTCGGCGCAAGTGCCATCCACCCGTTTCCACGCGGCGTTCCGAGTCCATACACGCTCGTTGAGCCTTGAAGTCGGGACACCCTGCCCCACGGCTTCAATCACGCCGGAACCATCGGAATGCGGAATCTGGTAGCTTCCCGTCAAAGGCCTTGCGGCCCGCGACTTGACGTCGGACGGGTTGACCCCGGAAAACGCGATCCGCACCAGCACTTCGCCGGGGCCGGGTAACAGTCTTTGCATTTCCGCTATTTCGAGAACTTCGCTTGCCGGACCGTTTTGACGATAAAGTGCGGCTTTCATCGGCTCAAACCAGCCGCGACTGTGCCATCGCAGCCTCGATGAAACTTGCAAACAGCGGATGCGGCTCGAAGGGGCGCGATTTCAGTTCCGGATGATACTGCACACCGATGAACCACGGATGGTCGGGGTATTCCACCGTTTCAGGCAAGACGCCATCGGGTGACATGCCTGCAAATTCGAGACCCGCCTTTTCAAGACGATCCATGTAAGCGGTATTGACTTCATAGCGATGGCGATGGCGCTCGGAAATCTCGGTAGCGCCATAAATATCGGATATCCGTGACCCGGCTCTCAGTGAATTCTTGTAAGCGCCAAGGCGCATGGTGCCGCCAAGGTCGCCGTGTTTCTGGCGCTTCTCAAGCTGATTGCCCTTCAGCCATTCGGTCATAAGGCCGACGACCGGCTCGCCCGTCTCGCCAAATTCGGTCGAAGAGGCGTTCTCGATGCCACAAAGATTTCGCGCTGCCTCGATGCAGGCCATCTGCATGCCGAAACAGATGCCGAAATAGGGTATCTTCTTTTCGCGGGCGAATTTGGCTGCGTGGATCTTGCCTTCCGAACCGCGCTCGCCAAAGCCACCGGGAACAAGAATTCCATGCACTTTTTCAAGCCATGGAGCGGGATCCTCCTTTTCGAAGACCTCCGATTCTGATCCATTCCAGTGTTGACCTTCACCCGGTTTGCCATGCCGCCGTGATGCAGTGCCTCGATCAGCGATTTGTAGGCGTCCTTGAGGCCGGTATATTTGCCGACAATCGCGATTGTAACCTTGCCTTCCGGGTTATGGACGCGGTCATGGACCTCTTCCCAGCGCTCGAGCTTGGGCAAGGGAGCCGGATCGATGCCGAATGCTGCCAGCACCTCGGCGTCAAGGCCTTCCTGGTGATAGGACAGTGGCACATCGTAAATGTTGGATACATCAAGCGCCTGAATGACTGCAGATGGCCGAACATTGCAGAAAAGCGAAAGCTTGCGACGTTCATCGACCGGAATTTCACGGTCGGCACGTACCAGCAGGATATCGGGCGCTATGCCGATGGAGCGCAGTTCCTTGACCGAGTGCTGGGTCGGTTTTTGTCTTCAATTCGCCAGCTGCAGGAATATAAGGCATCAGCGTCAGGTGAATATAAACAGCGCTGTTGCGCGGCAGGTCATTGCCCAATTGGCGGATGGCTTCGAGGAACGGCATGGCTTCAATGTCGCCAACCGTGCCGCCGATCTCGCAAAGCACGAAATCGACATTCTCATTGCCTTCCAGAACGAAATCCTTGATCTCGTTGGTTACATGCGGGATCACCTGAACGGTGGCGCCGAGATAGTCGCCACGGCGTTCCTTCTCGATGATGTTCTTGTAGATACGGCCTGTGGTGATGTTGTCATGGGCATTGGCCGAACGCCCGGTAAAGCGCTCGTAATGCCCTAGATCCAGA
Organism: Nitratireductor sp.; assembly: GCA_041397505.1. Lineage (GTDB taxonomy): Bacteria > Pseudomonadota > Alphaproteobacteria > Rhizobiales > Rhizobiaceae > BOKV01. The sequence goes on along the minus strand of JAWKWN010000045.1, from coordinate 12,571 downwards.
TCGGTTTCAGCGCCGTCGTCGGTTACGAAAACCTCACCATGCTGGTAAGGCGACATCGTCCCGGGATCGACATTGAGATAGGGTCAAGTTTGCGAAGCCGAACACGGTAACCGCGGGCTTGCAGGAGTGCTCCAAGAGCTGCTGCGGCAATGCCTTTTCCCAAGAGGAAACCACGCCGCCTGTGATGAAAACATATCGCGCCATGGGGGTTGAGACCTAACTGCAATTGCCGATTCGCGAAGCCAAAAGCGAACTGAATAAAGATGCACACAATAAAACGTCCGGCATCGAGGATGCCGGACGCCAATTACACGGGAACCGGATTACTGCCCGCTTGGAACTGCCGGTGTCGCTGGTTCAGCCGGGGCTGATGGAGCAGCCGGTTCGGCGGGAGTTTGACTTCCTTGCGGCGCAAGCTGGTCAAGAATGCCATTCCCGGTCGTACCGTCACTTTGTGTCTGGGCCGGAATCCGGTCCAAGATATCGGTGGGCTTTTCATTGACCTTGGCAATTACCCCAAGCGCAATGGAGGTAGCGAAAAACGCCGCCGCCAGAATACCCGTGGCGCGCGTCAGGGCGTTGGCCGCTCCGCGTGCCGACATGAAGCCGCTGCCACCGCCGATTCCAAGGCCGCCGCCTTCAGACCGCTGCAACAGGACAACGCCCACAAGGGCAAGGACCACCATGAGGTGGACGACAATGATTACCGTTTCCATCTGATTTCCATCGTTGTGGCGCGGAAAAGTCCGCAAGCCCCGGATTTTTGCGGTCTTCTACACGAGAGGCCGCGCAAAATAAACCCTCTGGCATGAAGCTTTGAAAGATTGCGAAGCGCCATCACTCAACTGTCTCCTCGCTCGGCGCCGACTTTCTCCGGTTTTTTCGAAAATACAGCCATAAATGCACAGCAAAGGGCAAAGACGGGAAAATGAACCAGGGATCTGCAATCCCGGTGAAAAGAACATTGATCGCCAAAAAGAACCCGATCATGGCCACAGAAACCCTGACCGGGCGTTTCTGATGCGGAAACCAATCCAGAAATGCCTCGGCTTTGCGCAACCAGCGGCGTAAAAACCCGGCGGGCTCTACCCCTTGCGTAAATCCGGAATCATCTGCCGGGACAAACCCGACCGCTGATCGGGATATCTGCGGTTCTTCCTGCTGTGATCGTTTGCGGTTTTCCCCCATCCGCACATGATACCCCTTGACCGGATCTTCGTTCGCCTTGGCGACCTGCTCCCCGGCAAAATCAAAACCGATGGCCAACTGCTTGTGGGTAAAGTTGTACACGCTTTCCGAGACCAGAATTCCGCCAGGCTCGGCAAGCGATTCAAAGGCGCGCGGCCATGTTGACGCCGTCGCCATAAATATCACCATTGTCTTCCAGGACATCGCCGAGATTGATGCCGACGCGGAACCACATCTGCTCTTCAGGCGGCAGGGCCCGGTTCTCGGCATTGATGGCTTCCTGAACCTCGACTGCACAGCGTACCGCTTCCACCACGCTGGAAAACTCGCCGATCAGCGCATCGCCCCAAGTGTTGACCTTTCGCCCGTCCCGTTTGGCAAAACAACCATCCATGATGGCTCGGTAACGCTGGAGCCGTTCAAGGGTCCGCGCTTCGTCATGCGCCATCATCTTGCCAAAAGACTGCGCGTCCGCACAAAAGATAGTGGTGAGTTTTCTCTTCGCCAAAGATCGGGTTCCCTGTTCCCGAATGCACTGCCGGGAAAACTCTTCCAGTCCTCCGACGCAACGCATATGGGCGTGATACAGCTGTTTTTCCAAGCTGTTCAGAATTGTTTACTGCAAAATACAGTTCAGGCGCAGGCCCTGCAAATGCCGAGAAAGTCTTCGGCCTTCAGGCTGGCACCGCCAACAAGCGCGCCGTCAACATTGGCAACCGACAAAGCTCGGCTGCGTTCGAAGGCTTCACCGACCCGCCATACAGAATGCGCAGTTTCGCACCGTCGTCGCCATAGCGCGATACGAGCTCGCCCCGGATGAAGGCATGCGCCTCTTCCACATCCGCCAATGTCGGAACCAGACCCGTCCCGATTGCCCATACCGGTTCGTAGGCAACCACCATGGTCGGGGAATCCGTCAATGAACCAGCCAATTGCTCACGAAGGACGTCCAGTGTCTTGCCTTCCTGGCGTTCCTCGCCGGTCTCGCCGATGCAAATGACCGGCATGAGGTTGGCGGCCAATGCGGCATCAGCCTTTTCGCGCACCATGGCACTGGTTTCGCCATGATCGGTGCGGCGCTCGGAATGGCCTACGATTACAGCGGTCGCACCGCAATCAGCCAGCATGAGTGCGGAAATGTCGCCTGTATGTGCCCCCGATGGCCTGGCATGGCAATCCTGGCCGCCAATGGCCAGTGGAACCGACTTTACCACAGCAACGGCGTCCGACATCAAGGTTGCGGGAACGCAGACCAGCATGTCGAGCCTTGCCTGCATGGCCATATCGAAGCCGTCGGCCATCGCCTGCAACTCACCCAGTGCGCGGCGTGTTCCGTTCATCTTCCAGTTTCCCGCTACAAGCGGCTTCACACCAGGTGTCATGATTTTCTCCTGTAAACGGCGTCGATCGTGCCGTCCGCACATGCCGCAAGCGTGTTCATAAACAGGGCTGTCGCGGTTGTGAAGGCTGGAAGTTCCGATTATACGAAGCATTTGAAGCAACCGGCCCTGGCCGGGAACCAAACACATTCAACAGGAATTCCCATGCTCAATGCACTTCGCAAATCCGCGGGCGGTATCGTCGCCAAGATTTTCCTGGGTCTGCTCGTGATCTCATTCGCGATCTGGGGCGTCTCAGGTGCGATTGTCAGTGGTACAGGCAGTTCGACGGTCACGTTCGGTGATACCAAGGTCGGGCTTTCGGATTTCCGTCTGGCGTTCAACACACAGGTTGGTTCCCTGGAACGCCAACTGGGCCAGCGGATATCGCGTGAGCAGGCAAGAGCATTCGGCATCGAGCAGGCGGTGATCAGCCAGGTCTCGGCAGGTGCCGTGCTCGACGAAAATGCCCGCAAGATGGGACTTGGTGTTACCCAGGACGAGTTGGCGCAGCAAATTGCCGATGATCCTGCGTTCAAGGATGGATCCGGCACCTTCTCGCGCTCAAGGCTTGAATATGCGCTGCGCGAAATCGGCATGAAACAGGAAGACTATGTGCGCAGTCGGCAAGCAGTCGCCTTGCGTTCGCAGATCCTGGACGCAATTACCGGTGGCCTCAGTGTCAGCGAGGCTTTCAAGTCGGATTTTGCCGCCATGCAGGCCGAAAAGCGGATATTCGATTATGTGGTCGTTACGCGCGAAGCGCTCAAGGAAACGCCGACAGCGTCGGATGCCGAATTGCAGGCCTGGTATGATGATCACAAGACGGACTATGTCGCGCCCGAATATCGCAAGCTGATTGTCGCGACCCTGGAGCCGAAGGACATCGTGAAGCCTGATTCCGTCAGTGCTGATGAGGTCAAGCAAGACTATGAAAAGCGCAAGGCCTCTTATACGGTTGCCGAAACCCGCCGTATTCAGCAGATTTCGTTCCCGGACAAGGCTGCTGCGGAGGCTGCGCTCGTCAAGCTGAAAAGCGGTCTGCCGCTTGATCTGCTGCTTACGGATCTCAAGCGCACCGAGGCAGACATCGATCTTGGAACCTTGACCAAGGCGCAAATTCCCGACACCAAAATTGCCGATGCTGCGTTCGGACTGGCGAAGGACGCTTTCAGCGACATTGTGGAAGGTGCGTTTGGACCGGTGATACTTCGCGTGACCGAAATCAATCCGGAAAGCGTCAAGCCACTGTCGGAGGTCGAAGGCGAAATCCGCAATGCGCTGGCTCTCGAAAAGGCTGCAAGGGAAACGCCCGAACTGCATGACGTGATCGAGGATGAACGCGCTGGCGGCGCTACCCTGACGGAGGCTGCCGACAAGGCTGGCCTCAAGGTACGCACCATCGAGGCAGTCGACAAGAACGGGAAACTCCCCGATGGGACGAGTATCGATCCCCTGCCCGAGCAGGCCAAGCTATTGACCGAAGCCTTCCAGACAGATGAAGGCGTTGAAGCCGATCCGGTTCTGTTGGGTTCGACCGGCTATGCCTGGTTCGAAGTGGCGGGCGTTACGCCGGAGCGACAGAAGCCGCTGGATGAAGTGCGCGACGCGGTATCTGCAGCATGGCTCGAGGCCGAGACAGCAAAGCGGGTTGGCGATCTGGCCAATACACTGCGCGAGCGTGTGTCCAAGGGTGAGGATTTTGCCACCGTGGCCGCCGAAATGTTGCCGGCCAAGGCCGATGGCACGCCTGTGACGATCGAGAAAAGCGTTGCAATGTTGCGGACCGACAAGAATGATGCCCTCCCCGCGGCTGCGGTCACGGCAGGCTTTTCACAGGCCAAGGATACATTGGTGGTGGCTGATGGTGCCAATGCCGGGGAGAAACTGGTCATGAAGATTGCTGACGTGGAAGCTGGACAGCCTGGATCGGTTCCGGCAAACATCACCGAGCAACTCGACAATGCGATCGGGGATGATGTCCTTAACGCGCTGGTCGCGGATTATCAGGCTCGGGGTGAACTCAAGATCAACCAGCAGGCAATTGATGCTGCGCTGAGCTACTGAGGGGTGCCATGGCTGACCTGAAACCGATCATTGCCAAAGTTGCAGATGGGGCAACCCTTACCCGCGAGCAGACAGGCGAGGCATTCTCGATCCTGATGTCAGGAGAGGCGACGCCTTCGCAGATTGGTGGCCTGCTCTTGGCCATGCGAGTGCGTGGCGAAACCGAAGCCGAATTCGCAGGCGCCATCGATACCATGCGCTCCAAGATGCTTGCTGTTGATGCTCCGGATGGGGCTATCGACATTGTTGGCACTGGCGGAGACGCCAAGGGTTCGCTCAATGTCTCCACCGCCGCCGCATTGGTGGTGGCGGGTTGCGGCGTCAAGGTCGCAAAGCATGGCAACAGGGCCTTGTCGTCGAAATCGGGGGCCGCCGACACGCTGATGGCGCTGGGGGTGAACCTGGAGCTGACGCCCGGTCAGATATCGGACTGTATCGAAGACGCCGGAGTCGGCTTCATGTTTGCGCCTGCGCATCACCCTGCCATGCGCCATGTCGGTCCAACACGAGTGGAACTGGGGACGCGTACCATTTTCAACCTGCTCGGACCGATGTGCAATCCTGCTGGGGTGAAGCGTCAATTATTGGGTGTGTTTTCGCCGAAATGGCTGCTGACCTGCGCCAAGGTTCTGGCTGAACTTGGCTCGCAAAAGGTCTGGGTCGTCCATGGTGGCGGTTATGATGAAATCACCATTACCGGCGATACCCATGTCGCTGCACTTGAAAACGGCAGTGTGAGGACTTTTGACATTTCGCCTGCCGATTGCGGCCTGCAATTGCAGGACGAGGCAGGCATTGCCGGTGGTGATGCGCAATATAATGCAGGCAAGCTGCGTGAATTGCTTGATGGGCAAAAATCGTCCTATCGCGACATGGTGATCATGAACGCGCCGCGGCGCTGATCATAGCTGATCAGGCCGCCAACCTCGCCGAGGGCGCCGAACTTGCGGCATCTGCAATCGACAACGGTGCGGCACATGCAGTCCTTGATCGGCTGGTTGCCGTCTCCAATCAGGGTAAAGCGTGACATGGCTGACATCCTGAAAAAGATCGAGGCCTACAAGCGCGAGGAGATCGCTTCCGCCAAATTGCAGACCAGCATTGGCGAACTCGAAACCCGCATCAGTCAGCAATCCGCGACCCGCGGCTTTGCCGATGCATTGCGGGCAAAGATTGATGCTGGCGATTACGCGCTGATCGCGGAGATCAAGAAAGCCAGCCCGTCAAAGGACTGATACGGGCGGATTTTGATCCACCCTCGCTGGCAAAGGCCTATGAAGATGGAGGTGCCGCTTGCCTTTCCGTCCTTACAGACACACCCTCTTTCCAGGGCGCGCCGGAATTCCTGGTTGCTGCGCGAGCAGCCGTTGACCTGCCGGTGCTGCGCAAAGACTTTCTGTATGACACCTATCAGGTGCATGAGGCGCGCGCATGGGGTGCTGATTGCATTCTCATCATCATGGCGAGTGTCGATGATGCCTGCGCACGCGACCTTGAAGAGGCGGCAAAGGCACTGGGCATGGATGCACTGATCGAAGTGCATGACGAGGAGGAACTCGAGCGGGCTGTGAAAATCTGCCAGTCACCACTGATTGGCATCAACAACCGCAATCTCAAGACCTTTGAAACCAGCCTCGAGACCAGCGAGCGGTTGGCGCCTCTGGTTCCAGGCGACCGTATCATCATAGGTGAAAGCGGACTGTTTACGCCGTCGGACCTGGCGCGGCTGAGTGAAGCCAATATTCGCAGCTTCCTGATTGGCGAGAGCCTGATGCGCAAGGATGATGTGCGCCAAGCTACCCGCGACCTGCTGGCCAATCCGGCGCCGCAACGGAGCGCTGCATGAGCAAGCTGACCCATATTGGTGCTGGCGGCGAAGCTGCGATGGTGGATGTCGGCGACAAGGCGCATACGGTGCGAATGGCCGTTGCCGAAGGTGCCATTCGCATGCAGGCAGCCACGCTCGACACCATTCTTTCAGGCAACGCCAAAAAGGGAGACGTGCTGGGTGCTGCACGTATTGCCGGGATCATGGCGGCCAAGAAGACTTCTGACCTGATCCCGCTTTGTCACCCATTGGCGCTGAGCAAGGTGCAGGTGGATATCGAGCCGGATATGGCCCTGCCGGGTTTCAGGGTGTCGGCGATGGCCAAGCTGACCGGCCAGACTGGCGTCGAAATGGAAGCGCTCACGGCCTGCAGCATTGCATGCCTGACGATCTGACATGGCCAAGGCGGTGGACCGGGGCATGGAAATCGTCTCGGTAAGGCTGCGGGAAAAGTCCGGTGGAAAATCGGGCGACTGGAAACTGCCCGAAGTGCCGGATGCCTGACACGATGCGAACGGATCTGGTTCCTGCCGAAGAGGCGCTGGCTATCATCCTGGAAAATGCCGAACCCTGTTCGAGCGAGCTTGTGGCGCTGAAGTTTGGGGGCGGCAGGGTACTTGCGGAAGACTTGGCTGCAGGTCGTACCCAACCACCCTTCCTGCTTCGGCCATGGATGGCTACGGTGTGCGCGCCAGCGATGTTGCCACAGTTCCCGTCACCCTGAAAATCGTTGGAGAAGCTGCTGCCGGGCATCCGTTTGCAGGATCACTCAATGCTGGCGAAGCAGTGCGGATCTTTACCGGCGCACCAGTACCGCCGGGGCCGACGCTGTCGTGATCCAGGAAAACACCACAGCGCAGCCGGGCGCTGTGACCATCCTGCAGGCATCAACCGCTGGACGCTTCATCCGTCCCGAAGGTCTTGATTTCCGTACCGGCGATGTTCTTCTGCATCAAGGTGACCTGCTTGATCCGCAGCGTCTTTCACTTGCTGCTGCGATGAACCATGCGCAATTGCCGGTCTATCGCAAGCCAAGGGTGGCGCTGTTTGCGACCGGCGATGAATTGGCGCTGCCGGGCGAAGAAACCCGGGCTGGCGGTATTATCGCTTCCAACACTTTCGGGCTTGCGGCGATGGTCAGGGCCCATGGCGGCGAAGTCGACGATTTCGGTATCGTTCGCGACACCCGTGAAGCGCTGGACGCAGCATTGACTGCGGCGATGAATGGCGGGGCGGACCTTCTCTTGACAACAGGCGGCGCGTCAGTGGGCGATCACGACCTGATCGTTCCTGCCCTCAAGGCGCTGGGCGCAGACATCCGGTTTTCAAAAATTGCGATGCGACCGGGCAAGCCGCTCATTTTCGCAACCATTGACCATGGCGGACGGACCATCCGCGCGCTTGGACTGGCGGGCAATCCGGTCTCCAGCATTGTAGCGGGTTACCGCTTCGTCGCACCGCTTGTCACGAAACTGGCAGGCCTGCCAATGCGCCAGGCCGAACCACTCGACGCGATATTTGGCAGCGCCCTTCCCGCCAATGACGAGCGCGAGGAATATATGCGCGCCACCATCCGCAGGCTGGATGGCGGTGTGCTTGAAGCCAGCCCGTTCGAGAAGCAGGACAGCTCCATGCTGGCCAATCTGGCCCGCGCCGATGCGCTGGTCATAAGGCCGGCAAGCGCGCCCGAGGCAAGGCCGGGCGACCCGTGCAAGATCATTCTCCTGCGATAGGCAAGCTGGGGAGCAGGAAATGTTCTTGCAGAACATTGCAGGAACGTGTATAGGTGTTCGTGATTTGTTTCGCAGTGAGATTCCGGTTTCCAACCGGCTCACCGGGCGCAACGGGAGAACCGCCATGCTAACGCACCAGCAGCGTGAATTGCTGCTTTTCATCAATGACCGACTGCAGGCCGAAGGTGTGCCGCCCTCTTTCGATGAAATGAAGGACGCGCTTGAACTGAAATCCAAATCCGGCATTCACCGGCTGATCACGGCGTTGGAAGAACGTGGTTTCATCCGGAGGCTTCCCAACCGTGCCCGGGCGCTGGAAGTTCTGCGGCTGCCAAATTCACATAATGGATCGCATGGTGGCCTGCATGGAGGCATGGCACAGCCGACCGTGGCACCATCTTCGGGCTTTCATGCGCAACCGCAACAACCCCTTTCTGGAGAACGTCCGCGCGGCTTTACGCCCAGTGTGATCGATGGCGACCTTCGCGCGCACCGGCGGGCAGTCTCGCCCCGTCACGAGGGCGCGGCATTGCGGCTTCTGCTCCGGCTCTCGATGATGGCGAGGTGTCGATTTCAATTCCGGTCATGGGGCGGATTGCTGCTGGTGTGCCGATCTCGGCAATTCAGGACCATACGCGCAATGTGACCGTGCCGCCCGACATGATCGGCATCGGGGCGCATTATGCGCTGGAAGTGAATGGTGATTCGATGATTGACGCCGGCATCCATGACGGTGACACGGTGATTATCCGTGAAACCAACAGTGCTGATGCAGGTGATATTGTCGTTGCGCTTGTCGATGACGAAGAAGCAACGCTGAAGCGGCTGCGGCGCAAGGGTGCCTCAATTGCGCTTGAAGCTGCAAACCCCGCCTATGAGACCCGCATTTTCACTCAGGATCGGGTAAAGGTTCAAGGCCGCCTCGTCGGGTTGATCCGGCGCTATTAGGCGTATCGGCATCCTCCGCAATGACGATTGCAGGGTTTTGCCAGGGGCGATTGCCATTGTGAATGGCTGTTTCAATCAGGGCAGCCTGCAGCCATTCCCGCATTGCGGCGTCGCGGTCCTGTCTGGCTGGATTGTCCGGCGGCACTGAGGGCTTTCCTTCGGTTAGGCGCAATGTGGTCGTTTGCAGTCGGGGTTTTTGCGGCAGATGGATGGCGTGGGTGCCCCTGTTTTCGAAATCCTCGCGCTTGAGAATGATGGCAGGTTTCCTGCCCTTGCAATTGACCCATCGCAGGCGGGGCGCAACCAGAATGTCTGCCTGTTCGCAAGCTTGCGCCAGCAGCTTTGGAGCAAAAACCACATGAACCGAAACCGCCTGCGGCAGTGTCGCAATGCAATGGTCCTTGTCGCATTTCCCGATCATGGAGCGATCGCTTTCCGCCAAGCCACCCGAATACGCCCTTAGCCATATATCGGTGACGAAAGCGTTTCGCCTTGGATAGCCAAGAACCAGTTTTCCTGATCGAGTTGCAAACCCAATCGCCCTTCCGTCCTGCGATATGAGCAAGTCGGGGGGCTTGTCGGCGGAAAATGTCAGAGGCAACAATGCCGTGAATGCCAGCCCGAGGAAGCGGAGTTTCGAGCGCAGCAAGGTCAGGCAGGCCAGTCCAGTTGCGCCAAGGGCGAGGAATGCCATGGGTTTGGCACCTGTAACGCCGGAAAAAGCCAAAAACTGTTGGTCCAGTTGGATATCTCGACAACGCGCCGGATCGACCAACCCAGCGCATCAAGGGTCAGAAATTCAAGACCATATGGCATCAGCAGGCTTGATAGCAGCGCCAGCGGCATGACCAGAAAGCTGACGACGGGCATTGCCGCGAGATTTGCAACAAATCCCATCGGCGCGATCCGGTGGAAATGCCATGTCGCAAACAGGCCGGTGGCAATTCCTGCGACAATGCTGGTAAACGCCAGGCTTGAAACCTGCATCGCGGCGGATTTCACACCCCCATCGCCCAGCCCGGCGTCTCGCGACCACGCAATGAAAATCTGTGGGCATTGCGTTCTGTCACGGCTTCGTAGGCTGCAACAAGGGCGGCGGCTGCCGCAATGACATCTGAAAGCCGGGCTCCAGCAATGCCTCAGGGCTCAAACACAGGATAATCGTTGCCGCAAGCGCCACATTGCGAATGGTCAGGGCACGCCGGTCGGCCAGCGTGGCGGCGAGCATGATCGCAATCATCAGCCATGCTCGTTGTGTCGCGACGGATGCTCCTGAAATAACCAGATAAGCGAAGCCGAAAGCGAGCCTGCATGCCGCCCATTTGCGGATCGTATAGTGCAAGGCCAGCGCCGGAAACCAGGGCAGGCCAGAACATAGCGTAGCACTGCAACAACGGTCAGCGGACCAACGCCATGTGCAACCCGGAAATTGCCAATATGTGAGCAAGGCCGGACTGGCGCAGGCTTTCCTGGATTTTGGACGGATTGCGCTGCGGTCGCCGGTTATCAGGGCTATTGCAGCCGCGCCCTCGTCACCCGGCAGGGATACGCGGATCCTGTTGGCAAATTCCCTGCGAAACCTGTTGAGCGCAATGGTCCAAGTTTCTCGCGGAAAGGGCTGGAACCGCGTCGCTCGTGCTTGCCACACTGGGCAGCACCCATGAAGAAACCCGCGCCGCCCATGCCGTCAAATCGGGCAAAGAAACCGAAATCATAACCACCGGGATAGGCTGGCCCGGAAAGCGGTTGCAGCGAAGCGAGGCCGACAATTGCATCGCCCGGCTCAAAGCGCGCTGTCCCTTGCTGCCGGCAGAAATTCGCACCAGGTAAGGCAGCTTGCTGCGGGGATTTGTCAATCGCGCCTGGCCGAATGAGATAGCGCGGTGAGCCACGACTATTTGTGTCGGCCTCGATGACAATTCCGCTGATCGGGCCTTAATGCGGTATCAAGGACGGGATGGTTGGTGGCCTGTGTCCGCCACTGTGCCAGCGCTGCACCTGCAAAGACCAGCATGGTTGCAATCGTGATTGCATGAACAAGGCTGTGATGGCGCTGGGTAATGGCGAGCGCCAGCGCAATTGCAGCCGTAGCCAGCAAACTGGCAAAAAGCGGTTCGGCCTGTGCCCAGAAATATCCGGTTATTCCCAGCGCCAGCAAGACCGGAACAAGATTGAACAATCCGCCAGCTTCGCGCTCAAGCAGCCATTCTTGCGCCAGTTTTTCCCGGCCATGCTGCGCAGTGTCGGCAAGGCGGACCGCCAGTCTGGTGCGCAGACCCGGCCGAGCAATGGAAATAGCAGTCTGGCTGACCGCCAGCGCATCCGCCCCATGTTTGTTGGCGATTTGCAGCAGATCGCGATCTCGCGCTCGATCTGGCGATGCACCTCGCGGAATATCCGGCTTGTCGCTTGCCATGTCGCGGATTTACCCCAAACTTCCCGGCAATGCCGGACAAAGCACTGCCCCAATCCTTGCCTCGCGCGGCAAACATGCTACACCACCGTCGAACAGGCTGTCGGCGCTTAAATTGCATGACGAGCAATTCAACCACCCATGCTTGCATAAATCAATCTTCAGGCCAACAGCCCTGCCCGCTGATCAACCAGCACCCAGCGCTGTAGCCTCACAACTGCCCAGCAAACAGGAAAATCATGCCGGATACCGTAATCACCCGCTTTGCACCGTCACCGACCGGTTTCTTGCACATTGGCGGCGCACGAACGGCGCTGTTCAACTGGCTCTTTTCGCGCCGCCATGGCGGCAAGATGCTGCTTCGGATCGAGGATACCGACCGCGAACGCTCCACCCAGGCCGCCGTTGACGCCATACTGGACGGACTTTCCTGGATGGGCATCAGCTGGGATGGCGAACCGATCTCACAGTTCGAACGCGCCGCCCGTCACAAACAGGTAGCCGAGGAGCTCGTCGCCATGGGCAAGGCCTATTACTGTTTTGCGAGCCAGCAGGAACTGGAGGAAATGCGCGAAAAGGCGCGCGCGGAAGGACGCCCGCCGCGCTATGACGGGCGCTGGCGCGATCGTGATCCGTCAGAAGCGCCAGCCGGTGCAAAGGGCGTGATCCGCATCAAGGCGCCGCAGGACGGCGAGACGGTTGTCGATGACCAGGTTCAGGGTGTAGTCCGTTTTCCCAACAAGGACCTCGACGACATGGTGCTGCTGCGTTCCGACGGCACGCCAACCTACATGCTGGCAGTCGTGGTCGATGACCACGACATGGGCGTCACCCATATCATTCGCGGTGATGACCACCTTACCAATGCCGGCCGCCAGACGCTGATCTATGACGCGATGGGATGGACGGTGCCAGTCATGGCGCATATTCCACTGATCCACGGGCCGGATGGTGCGAAGCTCTCCAAGCGGCATGGGGCGCTGGGTGCGGAAGCCTATCGCGCCATGGGTTATCT
>JAWKWN010000044.1:0-23056 GCA_041397505.1 Nitratireductor sp. | reverse complement strand
TGTCGCTGATTCAGCCGAATATGAGCACATGCTGGCGGAATCGACAGCAAACCTCATCGTCTCGCTTGCCGGCAATTATGACACGTTTGTTGCTGCTGCTACTTCCTCGGGCAAGAATGTCATGCCCCGCGTGGCGGCACTGCTCGATGTCATGCAGATATCCGACATTACCGCGGTCAAGGCGGCTGACACATTCGAGCGTCCGATTTATGCGGGAAACGCCATCCAGACCGTGCAGTCCACCGATCCCAAGAAGGTCATCACCGTGCGGACAGCCGGGTTCCAGGCCGCAGGCGAAGGTGGCTCGGCGGCAACCGAAAACGTCGCTTCAGCGGGCGATGCCGGCCTGTCGACCTTCCTTGAGGCTGCGCTTTCCAAGAGCGACCGCCCTGAGCTGACCTCGGCACGCATCGTCATTTCCGGCGGCCGCGCACTCGGCTCCAAGGAGAAATTCATGGAAGTCATGCTGCCGATTGCCGACAAGCTTGGGGCTGCCGTGGGCGCTTCGCGCGCCGCAGTGGACGCAGGCTATGCGCCGAACGACTGGCAGGTTGGCCAGACCGGCAAGGTGGTTGCGCCAGATCTTTACATTGCTTGCGGCATCTCAGGTGCCATCCAGCACCTCGCGGGCATGAAGGATTCGAAGGTCATCGTCGCCATCAACAAGGACGACGAAGCGCCAATCTTCCAGGTCGCCGACTATGGCCTGGTTGCGGACCTGTTCACGGCCCTGCCGGAACTGCAAAAAGCGCTGGACTGATCTGGCGCTTGCCGGATAGTTTGGAGATCGAGCGCCGGGCCCATGAGGTCCGGCGCATTCAATTTAGGCAATTGGAACCCGACGAAACCCGGAAATAGAGATCAAGCAGGGCAGAAATGACGAACCAGATTGGCAAGATTGGCAAGGTTGGCATTGTCGGCGCGGGTCAGATGGGTAGCGGCATAGCCCATGTTTGTGCGCTTGCCGGCTATGAGGTCGTCATCCAGGACATGGCCGCAGACAAGCTGGAATCGGGCCTTGCGACAATCAATGGCAATCTTGCCCGCCAGGTTTCATCCGGCAAGATCACCGAAGACCAGCGCTCCAGGGCGGTGGAAAAACTGAGCGGCAAGGCCACTCTCGAAGAACTGGCGAGTTGCGATCTGGTGATCGAGGCTGCAACGGAAAACGAGGCCATCAAGCGCAAGATCTATTCCGAGCTTTGCCGCACCCTCAATCCGAAGGCGATTGTTGCTACCAACACGTCATCGATTTCCATCACCCGCCTTGCTGCGTCCACCGACCGTCCGGAGCATTTCATCGGCATTCATTTCATGAACCCGGTACCCGTGATGAAACTGGTCGAACTGGTGCGCGGCATTGCAACGGATGACGCCACTTTTACCACCGCGAGGGAATTTGTTTCCAGCCTCGACAAGACCATCGCGGTATCCGAGGATTTCCCGGCATTCATGGTCAACCGCATCTTGCTGCCGATGATCAATGAAGCGATTTACACGCTCTCTGAAGGTGTTGGCTCCGTGGACGCCATCGACACCGCCATGCGCCTTGGCGCAAACCATCCGATGGGACCGCTGCAACTGGCAGATTTCATCGGCCTCGATACCTGCCTGTCAATCATGCAGGTACTGCATGACGGATTGGCCGATTCGAAATACCGGCCCTGTCCGCTGCTGGTGAAATATGTCGAAGCGGGATGGCTTGGTCGCAAGTCCGGCCGCGGCTTTTACGACTATCGCGGCGATGAGCCGGTTCCCACGCGGTAAACCGGCGCAAGATCAACGGCTTCAGTTTCCGATAGCTGCCTGGATCAGCTTCCTGGCATCCTCACCAGCCCAGTTCGCCGGACCGTTCATGACACCAAGTGCACAGCCTTCCGGGTCGACAATCAGCGTTGTCGGCATGCCAAAGGCAAGCCCCATCTTTTTCAGCCGGTTGAAGACGCCAAGCGTGCCATCATGGCGAAACGGCAGATGCTTGACACCGATCTCACTGAAAAAAGCCTTGGGCTTGCTGTCGTCTTTCAAATCGATACTGACCGGCAGGACCTGGAATGTCGCTGCCCAGTTCCATTTGCAGGGCGTCGAGTGAAGGCATTTCCTGCATGGCGCACACCATGTTGCCCATAAATTCAACAGCACCGTAGTACCCTTGGCGGCTGAAAGCCCGGTTTCTGTGCCGTTTTCGTCATTGAACTTCAGATCACCGACAAATTTCGGCTCATCGGCTATGGCAAGGCGGCGACATCGCCAATATTCAGGCCAACCAGCCGCGCACGGATTTCGCCACTGCCCTCACGTAAAGCCGTCTGGCCGACATTGCCATCGGACATCAAATTCCCGTATACCGCCAGAAAGCCGGCCGCCGCCAGGAACAATGCAAGACCCAATACCACTTTCCTGTTCGCTGAGCCGGTTGCGGACTTATTTTCCATGGGTATCTCCCGGAGTTCAAAATGACAAAGGCCGAAAGCGGCAACAAGATGTGGGGCGGACGGTTTGCCTCCGGCCTGGACGCAATCATGGAGGCAATCAACGCCTCCATCGATTTTGACCGCAAGCTCTACGCCCAGGACATTCAGGGCTCAAGGGCGCATGCTGCAATGCTTGCCCGCCAGGGCATTATCAGCGACAGCGATGCCGTGGCAATCGATCAAGGTCTAGTCACGATTCTGTCAGAAATAGAGGCGGGAACCTTCACATTTTCCACCAGGCTCGAAGACATTCACATGAATGTTGAGGCACGATTAGCGGAATGATCGGCCCCGCTGCTGGTCGGTTGCACCTCGCCCGCTCCCGAAATGACAGGTCGCGGTCGACTTCCGGCTTTGGGTAAAGCAGTCGGCGCAGCAGACCCACGCATTGTTGAATGAGCTTCTGCATGCCTTTCTCGACAAGGCCGAAGCCCATGCCGAAACGGTAATGCCGGGCTTCACCCATCTGCAGACCGCCCAGCCTGTCACCTTTGGCCATCACTGCATGGCCTATGTCGAAATGATTTCCCGCGACATGAGCCGGTTTTCAGATGCCATTGCGCGCATGGACGAGTGTCCGCTGGGTGCAGCAGCCCTTGCTGGTACGGGCTTTCCCATCGACCGGCACATGACCGCATCAGCCCTTGGCTTCCGTGAACCCACCCGCAATTCGCTGGATTCGGTTTCCGACCGCGATTTTGCCCTCGACTTCCTTGCGGCTGCGTCAATTTGTGCCATGCATCTGTCGCGCTTTGCGGAGGAGATCGTCATCTGGTCAACGCCGCAATTCGGCTTTGTCAGGCTGTCGGACCGCTACTCGACCGGCTCATCCATCATGCCGCAGAAACGCAATCCCGATGCAGCCGAACTGGTGCGCGCCAAGACCGGACGGATCAATGGCGATCTCATTGCGCTATTGACCATCATGAAGGGCCTCGCGCTGACATATTCCAAGGACATGCAGGAAGACAAGGAAGCCGTGTTCGACGCAGCCGAAAACCTGGAACTCGCCATTCGCGCCATGACCGGCATGGTATCCGACATGGAACCACGCCCCGAGGCGATGGCGCGGGCTGCAGGTTCCGGCTACTCGATTGCCACCGACCTTGCCGACTGGCTTGTACGCGAAACCGGCCTGCCCTTCCGTGATGCCCATCATGTGACCGGACGCGCAGTGGCGCTTGCCGAGCAGCGCGGCTGTGGCCTTGAGGATCTGTCACTTGAAGACATGCAATCGCTGGATCCCAAGATAACGGCACAGGTTTTCGAGGTCCTCTCGGTACAGAAATCCGTGGCAAGCCGCAGGAGTTTTGGCGGCACGGCACCGGCCAATGTTCGCGAGCAGGCAGCCTATTGGCGGCAGAGACTTGCAGGCAAGCGGTGACGGTTGGGTTTGACTTTCCGCGCGCCTTGACGAATAACACCATCCGGATTGCCCCGCCAGAAATGGCAATGGGGCGGGCAAAGTCGCAATCTTGGAGTTCCGTGATGAGCCGGGCAACAATCAGGCAGGCATCGGTTATGGCAGTGCTGCTTGCAACCGTCATCGGCTTGTCGGCTTGCGGCAGGCGCGGAGCGCTGGAGCCGCCGCCATCCGCAAAGGTCTTGTCAACCGACGAGACCGGAGCCACCGTGAAGACGAAAGTCGATCGTCCTTTCATCCTTGACGGACTTCTGTAAGCTGCCGACGGCTACTGCCGACCCTTTTTCTGACCCCGATCCTGCGGATTTTGCCTGTGAACCATTTCAGCTACCGTGATGGCGTGCTTCATGCCGAGGATGTGCCGGTTTCTGCGATTGCAGCCGCTGTCGGAACACCTTTCTATTGCTATTCGACAGCCACGCTGGAACGCCACTACACCGTGTTTTCCTCGGCCTTTGGCGATATTCCATCGCTGGTTTGCTACGCAATGAAAGCCAATTCGAACCAGGCCGTTCTGGCAACGCTGGCGCGCCTCGGCTGCGGTGCAGATGTGGTTTCGGGCGGAGAACTGGCCCGTGCACCACAGGCTGGCATACCTGCAGAAAGGATCATGTTCTCCGGCGTTGGCAAGACCACGACGGAGCTCGACGCCGGTCTTGCCGCTGGGATCCTGTGCTTCAATGTCAGATCCATTCCCGAATTGCACGCACTCTACCCGGGCGACGGCCCTCGGCAAGACGGCAAATGTCTCCTTTCGCATCAATCCCGACGTGGATGCGGGAACCCATGCGAAAATCTCGACCGGCAGGAAGACAAATTCGGCATCCCTTGGGCAGATGCGAGTGCAATCTACGCCGAGGCGGCAAGGCTGCCGGGCATCCAGGTTACCGGCATCGACATGCATATCGGCAGCCAGATTACCGATCTTGCACCATTTGATCGCGCATTTGGCCGGCTTGAGGGATTGATCCGTGAATTGCGCAATCAGGGACATGCCATTGAACATGTCGATCTGGGTGGCGGACTGGGAATTCCCTATCGCAAGGACAATATCCCTCCGCCCGAGCCGGGTGCCTATGCCGATGTCGTCAAGAAACATGTGCGCGCCCTTGATTGCCGCATCATCTTCGAACCCGGTCGACTGATCGCAGGGAATGCCGGCATTCTTGTTGGCTCGGTGATTTATGTGAAGGAAACCGGCCACAAGCGTTTCGTCATTGCCGATACCGCGATGAATGACCTCATTCGCCCGACACTCTATGAGGCATGGCACGAAATCATCCCGGTGAAGGAACCCGAAACCGGCGCGCTTCACGTCAGGGCGATCTCGTTGGTCCGGTCTGCGAGACCGGCGATTACATTGCCCGCGACAGGGACATGGCCGAAATGCAGGCCGGTGATCTGTTCGCCATCGGTCAGCCGGTGCTTATGGTGCGGTACAGGCAGGCACGTACAATACCAGACCGCTGGTACCCGAAGTGCTGGTCTGCGGCGACAAGTTCCACGTTGTCAGGCCGCGCATCAGCGTCGAGGAACTGATCGCCACGGATCGCCTTACGCCGCTGGCTCGAAACGGCATAAATTCCGCTCCTCGGCTTTTGTCACTTTTTCATGATGATAGCACTTACGTCTCGAAATCGCCCGCTTGTGTGCTAGTTTCTGGTAATGACCGCCATCGGGCCGTTTCAGGAGACCGCATGACGAAGAGCAAAGAAACCGGTAAAGGCAACCAAGCTACCTGGCAAATTCCTGCCTGGTTGAGGTTCAAGGCCGCTTCGGCCATCACCTGGGAGCGGCTTGTTCCGCTCGCAATGCCCTTTCTTTGTTTCGTGCTCGTCTTCCTCTCAGCCTCATGGTTCGGGCTGTGGCGCATTCTGCCTGCCTGGGCGCATTATCCGGCATTGGCAGGTTTCGCCATAGCAGGCATCGCAACGCTCCTGCATTTCCGCAAATTCCGTTTTCCCGAAGATGGGGAAACAACACGCAGGGTCGAGCATGCCTCGGGTCTGGCAGACAGGCCAGTTACAGCCCAGCTTGATGCAATGGCGATGGGTTCTGACGATGAATTTGCCCGCGCCCTCTGGGCCGAGCATCGCGAGCGCATGGCCCGCAGGCTGCGCGATCTGTCTGCCGGCATGCCATCCCCCGATACGGACCGGCTGGACCCTTGGGCAATGCGGGCATTTCTCGCCATCATCGCCTTTGTCGCATTCGGCTTTTCCCATTCATCGCAAGGTGGCAGGCTCGCCGACATACTTAATCCGGCCATGGAAACCCAAACCCTGCTGACCCGGACCGACGCCTGGATCAACCCGCCGCCCTATACCCGCAAGCCGCCGCTCTATCTCAAGACTCCAACGCAAGCGCAGGCTCAGGCAAAGGGGAGCGGATCGCAGGACAGCCCCGCGGAAACTGCCGATGAGGTCAACGCACCCATCGAGGTTCCCGAAGGTAGCGAGTTGTTCATCCGCGTTGTTGGCGCAAGGGACATCAGCCTCGCTTACGAAACCTCCGATGGTTTGCAGGAAATTCTGCCTCAAACTGCCGAAGAAAAGAGCAGCGACGAGACGCCCGTTGCTGCTTCCGCCTCTGCAGGCCGCGAAGATGAGGTAAGTTTCAACACCGTTCTGGAAAAGGCCGGCATTGTTAAGCTGCTTTCGGGCAAGCGGGAAATTGCAAGCTGGCCTATTTCGGTCATCGCCGACGCCGCGCCACGCATCAATTTCACCGAAATGCCCAGTGCGGCGCTGTCCGGCTCGCTGCAACTCTCCTACTCCGTCGAGGATGATTACGGGGTAACGGCAGCGCGCGCTGATATTGCGCCTTTGGCAAAGCAGGACGCAAATGCCCGTCCCTTGGTGGGAGCGCCCGAAGTGCCTCTTCCACTGCCGCGTCAACGCGCGAAAACCGGCACTTCCAAGACAAACCGTGACCTGACCAGCCACCCATGGGCTGGCAGCAAGGTAACGATTACCCTGGAGGCCGAGGATGATGCGAAACAGACCGGCCGCAGCCAGCCTCATGAAATGGTCTTGCCTGGCCGCCGATTCGTAAATCCGCTTGCACTTGCTTTGCTTGAGCAGCGCCGCATTCTGGCGCTGGATGCCAACAAGGCACCCCATGTGGCCAATCTGCTGGATGCAGTGACAACTGCACCGGAGATATTCATCGACAATGCTGCAGCCTTCATTGCCATGAAGGTCGCCTATCGGAAAACGCTGGATGCCCGCAACGACGATGAATTGCGCGAGGTGCTGGACCTTCTTTGGGATACCGCACTGGCGGTGGAGTTTGGCGACCTGACGGAAGCTGAAAAGCGACTTCGCGACGCACAGGATGCGCTCAGCAAGGCTCTGGAGGAAAATGCCAGCGACGAGGAAATTGCCAAGCTGATGGAGGAATTGCGCAAGGCAATGGACGAGTTCATGCAGATGATGGCCCAGCAGTCGCTGCAAAACCCGCAAATGCAGAACCCGCTGAGCCAGAACGACATGTCGCGGATGTTGCGCCAGCGTGACCTTGAGAAAATGATGGATCGCATCGAGGACCTTGCGCGCTCCGGATCAAAAGACGCTGCCCGTCAGTTATTGAGCGAAATGCAGCGCATGATGGAAAACCTGCGCGCCGGTCGTCATCAGCAGCAACGCCAGATGGAGGGAAACCGCACCAATCAGGCCCTCGACAAATTGAGCGAATTGATGCGCCAGCAGCAGCAATTGATGGATGAAACGTTCCGCATGCAGCAGCGCGATCCGCAAGCCCGCGAAAACAACGGCGAGCAGCAACAGGGTCAGGATCAGCAAAGCCAGAACCAGCAGGACAAAATCAGGACGGTCAGCAGCCCGGCGGCGAGAAGCCGATGACTGCGGAAGAATTTGCTGAAGCCATGAAGAAGCTGCAGGAGCAGCAGCAGGCGCTTGAAAAGCAGTTGGGCGAACTGGGCCAACAACTGGAGGATCTGGGTCTCGATCCTTCGGAAGCCTTTGGCGAAGCGCAGCAGGAAATGGGCGAGGCCGGAAAGAACCTTGGCCAGTCACGACCAGGTGACGCGGCAGGCAATCAGGGACAGGCGCTGGAAGCGCTGCGTCGCGGTGCGCAGCAAATGATGCAGCAGATGGCCGGCGACCGCCAGCAGGGCGGTCAGCAACAAGGCGAAGGCCAACAGGCCGGACAGGATCGTCAACGCTCCGACCCGCTGGGTCGCCGTGAAGGTTCGGACGGGCTTGAATCCAGTGAAACCACCAAGGTTCCGGGCGAAATCGACGCCCAGCGTGCCCGCGAAATCATGGAAGCGATCCGCAAGCGCCTGTCGCAGCCGCTTGCTCCACGAATCGAGAAGGACTATCTCGAACGCCTGCTGGAGACCGAATAGGAAGCCCAAGAGCGCTTTTCAATCAGATTGGAGCAGTTTGGTGTCAGGATAGTGCGCTGATCAGGCGTCGCCGGTGACCACGCCGACAAAAGGCAGTTCGCGGAAGGCATGTGCCACGTCCATGCCATAGCCAACCACGAACTGGTCCGGGCATTCAAAGCCTGTATAATCGGCGGTGAGATCGGCCTTGCGCTTCATCGACTTGTCGAGAAGTACCGCAATCCCGACTTTTCGCGCGCCACGCGACAGCATCAGGTCTCGCGTATATTTCAGTGTGTTGCCGGATTCGAGAATATCATCGATCAGCAGGACATCACGCCCCGCAACATCCGTATCCACGTCGCGCAGCAGACGTACTTCGCCTGCTTCGGTACCCGCGCCATAGCTGGAAATTGAAATGAATTCGACTTCCGGCGCCAATCCCGCGCCATGCAGCGCCCGAATGAGATCAGCCGCAAATACAAACGAACCCTTGAGGATTGAAATCACCAGGATGTTGCGCAAGTCGCTGAGGGCAATCAATTCGGCCAGTTCGCGGTTGCGCGCGGCAATCTGCTCCGCGCTGAAAAGCACTTCTATTTTCTTCTGGCGCACGATTGGCATGATCAAAGTCCTGTCTGGCGAGTAACGCCTCCAACCGTCACCGCCACACTGGCATGTGTCAATCCGGCATTCCCCTTTGCGGTGGAAAAGCTGAAACTGCTTCCTGGATCCAGATACCGTATTGCGGGATGAAAAATCCAGTCTGAAGCCTTGTTGCCGCCACTGTCGAGAAGCGAAATCGCGATGGTTTCCACAGGCAATCGAGCCGAGCTCCGATTGGTGATCCTGCCCCTCACCTGAACCGCATATTCGCCATTGCGTTGCAGCTGGCGTGCGTCAAGCGAGCTGATATCCAGCCCGCGCACGCTGCCGGTCGTCATTCGGTCGATGCCCGGAACCTGATTCATTACCAGCTCGCTGGCAAGCCAGCCACAGCTGGCCGCGAGGAACAGGATGGCAATATAGGGCCGTATTCGGGCAAATGTGCCGGAAGCCGAAACGGACTGTTGGGCTTCGTCCTGACGCGGCACAAAACCCTTGCGCAAAACCAGCAATGGATCAATGGCAGCCTGATCATTGACATCCAGCCTCGAAAGCCGAATTGCCTTCGCCGGATCAATTTCCGCAATCTTGTCGCCAGACTTGCAACTTTCGCAGACAAAGCGGCTGCCAAAACTTCGCGCCTTGCGCACCCTTGTTCCGCATTGCGGACAATCCTGCGCTATCAATTCGGCACCCTTGTCCGACCTGCCAAGGGTGGCAGGATTTCCATCACGGGAACTTTGGCGGCTTTCCTGATTGCATGATTCACACTCCTGCCCAAATCACCTATGACAAAGCAGTTAATGCACTGTTAACCATGTTTAACGCAGGGTGCCGCGTCTGCCTCTTGACGGTAGTTCTGCACCCCAACAGCCAAACCCGCCGGGGCCAATGTGATAAGATTCGAGAATGTCGGCCTGCGCTATGGACTGGGTCCTGAAATCCTCAGCGACCTGACATTTGGCATTGAACCGAATTCCTTCCAGTTCCTGACAGGGCCATCCGGCGCAGGCAAGACCAGCCTGCTGCGGCTCATGTTGCTGTCGCTCAAGCCAACCCGGGGCCTCGTCAAGCTTTTCGGCAAGGATGCCAACCTGATCCAGCGCTCGGAGATGCCGCATCTCCGGCGCAAGATCGGCGTCGTGTTCCAGGATTTCCGTCTGCTTGACCATCTGACGACCTATGAAAATGTCGCCCTTCCGCTGCTGGTTCGCGGCACGATGGAAAGCGACTATCGCACCGATGTGACAGAACTGCTCAAATGGGTCGGCTTGGGCGAGCGCATGCATGTCCTGCCTCCGGTGCTTTCCGGTGGCGAAAAGCAGCGTGCTGCCATCGCGCGCGCACTCATTGACCAGCCATCCATCCTGCTGGCCGACGAGCCAACCGGCAATGTCGATCCGCCGCTTGCCCGCAGGCTTTTGCGCCTGTTCATAGAATTGCATCGTTCCGGGACCACCGTCGTCATCGCGACCCATGATCTCGGGCTGATGGACCAGTATGGTGCCAGGCGCATTGTTCTCAATGAGGGCAGGATACAGATTTATGACTGACGCTGGCAAGAAGTCTGCAGTGACACCAAAGGCTGATGCAAGACCGGCTCCGGCAAATGCCGCGTCAGCCCGGCCATCGGCTGGCAAATACAATTTGCGCAGCGGAAATCATATCGTTCCGCGCGAAGGAATTGCCGGTCAGGCGCTTGCAGTCGTGATCGGGATCATGGCTTTTCTGGCCTGCCTTGCAGCCGGAGCACTAGCCATCGTCAACGACACTTCCTCGAAATGGCAAAGTGACATTTCCCGCGAAGTCACCATCCAGATTCGTCCCTCCGACGAGGCAGAGATGGAAGACGCGATCCGCGAGGCAAGCCGTCTGGTTCTGACATTTGACGGTATCGCGCGCGTCACTGCACTGGATGATGAAGCAACCGCCCGGCTTCTGGAACCCTGGCTCGGCAGCGGACTGGACCTTGCGGAACTTCCCGTTCCAAGGCTCCTGACCGTGACGGTGAAGGACGGAGCCAGTCCGGACTTCGGTGAGATCCGCAAGGCGCTCCTGGAAAAAGTCCCCGGCGCATCGCTCGATGATCATCGTGCCTGGATTGATCGCCTCACCCGAATGGCATGGACCATGGTCGCCTTCGGTATGGGGATATTGATTCTTGTCATGACAGCCATGGTCCTGACGGTCGTGTTTGCCACAAGGGGCGCGATGGCAGGGAACCGGGAAATTGTCGACGTATTGCATTTTGTCGGTGCCGATGCCGCCTTCATCGCCGGTGAATTTCAAAAACACATCCTGGTCTTGGCACTTCGCGGCGCCATCGCCGGGGGATTTGCTGCAGCCCTGATATTCATTGCGCTCGGGCTTTGGTCATCCTGGAGCCTGGCAACACCGCAGGGCGACCAGATCGCCGCCCTTTTCGGGGAATTTGCCCTTGGCTGGGCCGGTTATCTGGGAATTGCAGCAATAATCGTTGCTGTTTCCCTGCTTGCGGCCGCCACAAGCCGTTTCACCGTGCTGCGCCATGTCGGTTCGCTGGAGACCTATTCAGGCCGGGAATGACATTTCCCCAAAATATTTCTGCTCCGCTTGCCATTTATGCAACCATGACGGGGTATTTCCTGTGCATGTCTCCAAAGGTAGGTTGCCACTTCCGCGCCTTATTCCAATACTATTATGGAATCTTACAAGGAAAGGGTTCCAGAAGCCGAATGGCGAATTGCACCCATGACAATGAAGGCGTTGGTCTGGTCAGGACAATGCCAGCAACGCACATGATGCAGGGCATCGCTATTCGCATGTCCCAATTGCTGCTGCTTTGCATGATCCTTGCCCTGGTGGCCCTGCTCGTCGGCTTCGTGCAATTCTACCGTGGAATAGCGAGCGATACCCTTGCGACATCCATCCCTTCATCTTCAAGCCAGGTTATGGCACTTCCAGAACATGCCGATGGCATTGTTGTTCTGACAGGCGGCTCCGCCCGTATCGCGACTGCCATTGAACTGCTCGAACATGGTTCGGCCAGGCGTTTGCTGATCAGCGGTGTCCATCCGTCCAGTTCACTCACTGCAATTCGTGGTGCCGTCAACGGCAAGCGTGAGACATTCGATTGCTGTGTTGATATCGACCGCGCCGCCATGGATACCTATGGCAATGCAGAGGAAACCCGAAAATGGGCCGAGCGCTATGGTTTCCGCTCTCTCATCGTTGTCACAAGTGACTATCACATGCCGCGCAGCCTCGTGGAGATGCGCAGGACCATGCCACAGATCGAATTCATTCCCCATTCTGTGAACTATGGTCCGCTGAGGGCCGATGCCTGGTTCGCCAATCCCGGAACGCTCAAGATCGTGGCTTCGGAATATCTCAAATACCTCGCTGCGCTGGTTCGCAAGGAAGTATCCGGCAGCGACAGGAATACCGCATTCGCGAACGTCACTTCGTTCTGACAACCAAGCCTGTTTCGCTTTCCTTTCTGCCACCGGTTCCGGTATTGTCTGCCAACCCTGGCTGACTGGAGCTTGCAATTGCTTTTCCTGCGTTCCCTTCTCTTCAACATCGCCTTTTATCTCGTCACGGCCATCCAGCTGGTTTTCTGGACACCGGTCTTCTTCTTCATGCCGCGCAGGATGGGATGGAAGGTCGTGCGCCTTTGGGGCAAGATCAATCTTTGGCTTCAGCACCATATCGTCGGCAACAGATTCGAGTTTCGCGGTGTCGACAATATTCCGCGCAACCGGCATTTCATCGTCGCAGCCAAGCACCAGTCCTCATGGGAAACCTACACGATCCTGTTGTTCCTCAAGGACCCCAGCTACATTCTCAAGCGGGAATTGATGTTCATACCGCTCTTTGGCTGGTTCATGGCAAAGATGAACGTGATCCCGGTTCGCCGCGGCAGGGGTGGCGTGGCGCTTGCCGCAATGACCAATAGTGCACGCCAGCAATATGAGGGCGGACGGGAAATCATCATCTATCCGGAAGGCACAAGAAAAGCGTCCGGCGCAGAACCGGCCTATAAATATGGCATCACCCATCTTTACAGCGAGCTTGATGCCACCATTCTGCCGGTCGCCCTCAATTCCGGCCTGTTCTGGCCAAGACAGTCCTTCCTGCGATATCCCGGAACCATCGTCATGGAATTCCTTCCGGTCATAGAAGCAGGCCTGTCCAGGGACGCATTCGCATCGGAGCTTGAAACCCGCATCGAGACAGCAACGCGCAACCTGAACCGCGAAGCAGCATCAGGCAGTCTTCCGCCTCCCTGGCACGCCAGCTTGATGCAGCAGGCAGGTTTGCATGATGGACCAATCCAGCTTCAAATCTGCCTTGTATGCGCAAGAGCCTGCATGACCGCCTCCAGATGCGGGTCATGAACCCCTTGCTCCCTGAGATGCGCGACCGTATTGCGAACATAGTCGATATTGGTTCCTGACCTGCCAACCGCATTCGCGACGATGGAAGCAATCTCGCCATCATTGAGCCGTCCGGCATATTGCTCATGGGACGGATCGGCAACATAGGTCAGCGCCCTGATCATTTCGCCGCTGTCAAGACGCGCCTGACGCCAGGTTTCGAGATAGACGCTTGTTACCAGTTCGCGTTCCCGCAGATAGGCAATGACCGAATCCCGGTTGCTCCCCGCTACCCTGAAGGCAACACCCGTGCAGGATCCGCCGCGTGCCAGACCCAGCACCAGGCCGGGATTTTCCCGCGTTCCGCGATGCACCCAGGAACGGATGCACAGCCCGCGATGCACGCCATGCAATCTGGCGCTACGGCGCTCCTCAACCGCAAATCCCGGATTCCACATCAGCGACCCATAGCCAAACACCCACAAATCGCCCATATGAAACCTGTAAATCCTTTGCGAAAAGCCAAGCCCGGTGTCCTATCATGAGCGATCAACAACCGCAAAACCAGACCGGAAAAGCCAAAAGGGGCTTCTGGCGCATCTATGCCATGCTTGCCGTCATCGCAGCATTGGGCTTTGGCTGGAACTGGGGTTGGCAAAAAGCTGCGGACAAACTTGACGCGGCTGCGACCTCGGGAATTTCCAGACTGAGTGACAAGGGGACGGAAGTTACCTGCACCAACCGCAGGATAATCGGATATCCGTTCAGGATCGGTTTGCGTTGTGACAGCCTGTCAATTTTCACCACCGCCAATGGATTGAAACTTGATGCGGGAGAATTTCGCTCGGCCGCACAGTTCTACAAACCCGGCCATGCGATTGCGGAACTGGAAGCACCCCTGACGGGCGAAACCCTCGGCGGCGAAAAGGTCACGGCGATCTGGGAAAACCTGAAGGCAAGCATCATTGTCGGCATTGGCGGCTGGAAACGCATTTCGATCGAGGCAAGTTCCCCGCGCGGCAATGGAAATCTCTCCGGCTTTCAAGGTTTTGAAGTTTCCGCCGACGATATCCAGCTTCATGCCCGCGCTCCTGACGAATCAAGCAGGGCTGATGGCCTTGATCTTGCAGCCTCAGCCATCAATCTCAACATGCAAGGTCTGGCAAAGATCCCGTCAGCGGATGTCACAGCCAATTTGGCGCTTGAACAGATCGGCGGTCATATCGAGCCAGGCTTCAACCTTCGGCAATATCTGCGCCAATATGGCCTTTCCGGCGAAGCACGCGAGCTTGCCATCATGCCGAAAGGCGGCGGACGCTTTGCGGTCAGTGGTCCGTTTGAAGTCTCATCCGCCGGCTTGCTCAGTGGCAAACTGACACTGGAATTCACCGATACTGCGCGGCTGCTGGCTTTTGCTGCAGCGGCCGGTGGCGACGCGGAGTGGCTGGCCCAGGCTGGTCAGGTCTTGTCGATGATCCCGGCATCCAGCGATGGCAGTGCACGCAAGATTACCCTCAATATACAGGATGGCGCGGTGAGTGCCGGATTTTTCAAACTGGGTGAAATTCCGAGACTATTTTGACGTTTCGTCGACCTTCGTCACGATTTCGCCGTCGCGTCCGAAATTTGGCGTGGCCGTTTCCTGGCCGATATCAATGATCGAGCGGCGAATGGCACGGGTCCTGGTAAACAGGTCAAACAATGCATCCCCGTCACCCCAGCGGATGGCACGCTGCAGCATCGACAGGTCCTCGGAGAACCTGCCAAGGGTTTCCAGCACCGCATCCTTGTTGTTCAGGAAAACATCGCGCCACATCGTGGGATCCGATGCTGCAATACGTGTAAAATCGCGGAAACCGCCGGCGGAAAACTTGATGACTTCCGATTCTGTCACGCTTTCAAGGTCAGCTGCGGTGCCGACGATATTATAGGCAATGAGATGCGGAATATGCGAGGTGATCGCCAGAACAAGGTCATGGTGCTCTGCCGTCATGATCTCGACATTGGAGCCACATGATTTCCAGAACCCAACCACGGCATCCACCGCGCCCGGTTCTGCACCCTCGGGCGGCGTTACGATGCACCACCGGTTCACGAACAGCGTCGCAAATCCTGCATCAGGACCTGAATATTCGGTACCGGCAACCGGATGGGCTGGCACAAGATGAACACCATCCCGCATGTGCGGTTGCACCTGCTTGATGACGGATCCCTTGACGGAACCGACATCGCTGACAATGGCACCCGGTTTCAGCACCGGCGCGATATCCTGTGCGATAGTGCCGTAAACACCCACAGGCGTGCACAGGATGACCAGGTCCGCATCGCGCGCTGCCTCGGTGGCAGCCTCGTGATAACTGTCACCCAAGTTCAGTTCGCGAGCCCGGTCGAGGGTTACACGGCTGCGGGTTGCGATCGCGATATGCCTCGCAAGTCCCTTGCGCCGAATGACATGCGCAAGCGAGGAGCCGATCAGGCCAATGCCGATCAGCGCTATCCGCTCGAATTGCGGTTCACCTGAATTCATGTCCGCGTTCATGCCTTGCCCAGAAATTGCGACAGGGCTGCAACAACGCCACGATTGGCCTCTTCACTGCCAATGGTCATGCGTAGGCTGTTGGGCAGTCCATATCCCTTGACTGCGCGCAGGACAAAGCCGCGTTCCACAAGATATTCATCCGCATCGCTCGCCCGCTGCCCATCCATATCGGGAAAATGGATCAGGATGAAATTGCCGACGGATGGCGTGACTTCCAGCCCCAGTTTGCCAAGTTCGGCTGTGGTCCAGGAAAGCCAGTGCTCATTGTGGCGGATCGAATTCTCGACATGTTCCTTGTCGCGGATCGCCGCTGCTCCTGCAGCAATCGCCGCACTACTCACATTGAACGGTCCGCGCACACGGTTGAGCACATCGATCACATGCGATGGTGCGTAGCACCAGCCAATGCGCAGCGCAGCCAGTCCGTATATTTTCGAGAAAGTTCGCGTCATCACGACATTTGATGAAGCCGAGACCAGTTCGATGCCGGACTCATAGTCATTGCGCCTTACATATTCTCCATAGGCGGCATCGAGTATCAGCAGCACATTGGATGGCAACCCGGCATGCAGGCGCCGCACTTCGCTGATCGGCAGATAGGTCCCGGTCGGATTGTTGGGATTGGCCAGGAAAACAATCCTGGTTCGCGGGGTGACAGCAGACAGGATCGCATCGACATCCGCAGTCAGCCCCGTCTCCTTGACAGATACCGGCTTGGCACCTGCCGCAAGCGTTGCAATGGGATAGACCAGAAAACCGTGCTCTGTATGGATAGCTTCGTCACCCGGCGCGAGATAGGCCCTCGCCAGCAATTCGAGGATTTCATCCGATCCATTGCCACAAACAATGTTATCCGCATTGAGACCATGCGCGGCAGCAATAGCCTCGCGCAATTGGGTTGACGACCCGTCGGGATAATCCTCAAGCCTGGCGGATGCTTCAGAATAGGCTGCACGCGCCGCGTCACTGGGACCCAGCGGCGTTTCGTTGGACGACAATTTATGCAGTTTTACACCCGGCGCCGCCTTGCTGCGCCCTGGAACATACATTGCTATGTCCATGACGCCGGGTTTCGGCCTGGGTATGCCTGCTTGTTCGGACATGGTGCTGCTCCAGCGGGAATGCAGATTGCGTTGCGGCAGGTCTCGTCAAGACCATTGCGGGATCGTGGCCTTCTAGAGGAATCACGATGCAAAGAAAAGATGGCCGTTTCAGTATGGCGATTTTCGCGTGGCGCCGGCAGCACCCTGGGAGCAAGTGCGGGCACGAACACCCGTCTTGACTGTCGCGCTCTCACCGGCAACCCCTCATACATACGCTTGGTTGCCTCGACCATGATGACACCGGAGAAAATCGGCCAGAACCGACGGCCCAGACGCTCCATGCTGCGTGACATGCCAAACCGCAACCAGCGCCTTGATGGCGGGAAATGCAATGCATCCGACCATGCAGTCGGAGCGAATTGCGATTCGCGCAACAAATGCGAAAGCTGACCACGGCTGAAAGGTCGACCTGTTCCGAATGGCGTGTGTTCAAACCGCGCCCACACGCCCCTGCGATTGGGAACAACGACAAAAAGCTTGCCGCCCGGCGCCAGTACCCGCCAGGCCTCCTTCAGACTGTCGAGCGGACTTTCGCTGTGTTCGAGCAGGTGGATCATCACGATGCGGTCAAGGCTGGAATCGGCCAGCGGCAATTGCTCGTCATGCACCAGCACGGTTGCCGATGCCTCACCCATCGGCCATTCCACCGCGCCTTGCTGGGCCGGCATCAGCGCCAGCGTTCGCTCCGTATCCGGGCGGAACCGATCAAGCCAGGGCACGCAATAACCAAGCCCCGCCAGACGCTCACCCTTGGCCTCCGCCCACATCGCGGAAAGTGCCATGGTAATGGACTCGGCAGCGAGCCTGCCAAGCGGGGTACGATAGAATTCGCGCAGTTCGACAACATCACCATACATGGAACCAGACTATTCCAATCTGTTGCCGGATTGAAGCAAAACCGCCTCTGGCCATGTCGGATTGCTGCCAGTATGGTGCGCCAAAAACAGAGACCCACATTCACCGGCTCATATGGAGAGATGACAATGGCAAGCGCAATCCGCATTCACCAGTTCCCGTGCCTCAGCGACAATTATGGCGTTTTGCTGCATAGCCCAGCCACTGGCGAAACCATCTCCATTGACGCGCCCGATGCATCAGCAGTGCTCGCAGCCCTGTCGGAAACCGGATGGAAGCTCACCCATATTCTGGTTACCCATCACCATGCAGACCATGTGCAGGGAATGGATGAACTGAAGCAGAAAACCGGCTGCATGGCGATCGGCCCCGCCAATCCGGCCATCAAGGGTCTCGACAGGACAGTGGCCGATGGCGACACCTTTGAGCTTGCAGGCGAGAAGGTTTCGGTCATTGCGACGCCGGGCCATACACTTGACATGCTCAACTATCATTTTCCGGCTTCACACCTGCTGTTTGCCGGTGACACCCTGTTTGCCATGGGCTGCGGGCGCGTCTTCGAGGGCACGCCAGAAATGATGTGGACTTCGTTGCAGAAACTCATGAAGCTTCCAGCAGAAACACAGGTCTATTGCGGTCATGAATACACGCTGTCCAACGCCAAATTCGCCATCGGCATAGACGCGAACAACCCGGCCCTTCAGGCCCGGTTGAAGGAAGTCGAGGCAGCACGCGCGCGCAACGAGCCTACCATACCGACAACGATCGGCATTGAACTGCAAACCAATCCGTTTCTTCGCGCAGCTGATCTGGAAATTCGCGCCGGGCTTGCAATGCAGGATGCAAGCGACGCCGAGGTATTTGCCGAAATCCGCGAGCGCAAGAACCGGGGGTAACCAACGACCCTCGCTCTAGAGCAGGAATGCAGCGGTAATCAGCACCTGTGCTGCCAGATAGCTGAGCCAGATAAATGGCGATGTGTAACGCCGCATTCGGCTGTCAGGGGCAAGGGTGAAAACTTCCTGCGACAGAACGAGGTCTGACGCCATGAAAAGTACCGCACCCGCAAGCAATGCCGGGTCCGGGCCTCGGCTGAGCGCTGCCACGGCCATGGCGGCAATCACTCCACTATAGATGGCGACAGGAATTTTCATTGCCCCGAGCCGGTCGCGCAAGCGCCGAAAGACACCCAGCGCCAGCGCAAAGATCATTACGGTACCGGCCAGAAACCATGGCCCCTGCGTCCAGCCCGGATCCTGTCCTGCGAAAAACAGGATGCAATAGACCAGATGTGCCAGCAGGAATGCCACCAGTCCGGCAAGAAATGCGCGTTCGCCCCGGAATGCCAGCATCCAGTCACCAACAGCGCTCAATGCCAGCGCCAGCGTCAGGAAATGGGCACCACCAACCCACCACGACGTGAGGGCCAACAACGCTATTGGCAAGGTCTTGGCGGCAGCGCGCAGTCGGCTTTCATCCCTTCCCAGAAAGACAAGCCAATAGACAATGCCAAGGAAAGCTGAGACCGCGAGCAGGATCGTGCTCATGCCATTGACCTTGCAGATCGTGCGAATGGGCCGGAAGCAATCACTGCACCTGAAGTGATCAGGATACTCGCTGCACCCAGTCGCCAATCGGGCACAGCGACACCCGCTGCCACCAGAAGCAAGGTCGAAAGCAAGGGTGCAAGATAAGCGGCACTTCCAAGCAACTGGATGTTGCCATGCTTGACCCCATGATCCCAGGCATAGAAGGCAAGGCCTACCGGCATGACGCCAAGACCGGCAACGGCAAGCCACTGCGCCAGGGTGGATGGCCAGACGGTTTCCTCGAAGCCCAGATGGCACAATGCCGACAGCACTGCCGTAGCGAAACAGAAGATGACGACTGCATCCGTGGGCGCAGCCTTCTGCACCCGCGACAGGATCGAGTATCCGGACCAGATGAAAGCACAGGCGCAAGCAGAAGGTAACCGAGCGGGTTGCCACCAAAGCCGAGGCCCGATCGCGTGACCAGCAGCGCAGCGCCGGTAAATCCGCAAAGCCCGCCCGCGACATGAAACCACCTCAACCGCTCACCCGGCAGAAATGCCGAGCCGAGAACGATGAGCATTGGCCACAAATAGGCGATCAGGCTGGCCTCAGCCACCGGCGCATTGCGAAGTGCCGTGTAGTAGAAAAAATGATAACCGAACAATCCGCCAATCCCGACAAGCCACACGGCAGGAGGCAGTCGCAGGCTACCTGCCTTCGGCCTCCGCCAGATCCAGCTTGCGAACCCACAGGCAGCACCAATGGCAAAGGTCATGGCCAGCAACTGAAACGGTGGAACACCGCCACTGGCCGCCAGTCAGCAGCGCCAGCATTGCCCACATGGCAATGGCAGAAAATCCGGCAAGGGTTGGGTTCATGCAGGCAGTCCAAAATCACACAGGCGCGCAGAGGTCCCCAATATCGCCGACTTGTCAACTGGTCACGTCACACCGCCGCCAGGTCTCGCCATCCGCCCTGTTGGCATCAGGCCACGATAAAGCGTCATTTCCTCTTCCGAGCGAAGCATGCCGAAAACATCGATCCCGGCATCGCCATCGCCGTCAGGCCCTACATAATGGAACGAATGCCGGTCATAGTCTCCGGACAATACCTTGCCGGAGGAGTGGTGATTTTCGCTCCATCGACATGCATGTGCCCGCCCTTTCCGTCACACCAGCCACCGTCAATCCGGTCAGCATATGCGGGAAAGGCAAGAAGCAGGAAATCGAAAATGCACAAATTGCAGCAACATGTTTCATGGCCCGTCCTCCATTGAAGAAAGAATAGCGCCACAACTGCAAAGCCCAAAATGAAAACGGCGCGATCACTCCTGCAATCGCGCCGCCTCGAATCTAGATTGATCGACCCTAGCTGAAATATTGTCCGCCATTGGCAGAAATGGTTGATCCGGTAATGAAGCCGGCATCTTCCGAAGCAAGGAACACGACACAACGCGCGATCTCTTCCGGCTCACCCAGACGCCCAACCGGGATCTGCGGAATGATCCGCTCATTGAGAACCTTCTCGTCAATCGCACGAACCATTTCGGTTCCGATATAACCTGGGCAAATTGCGTTGACGGTAATCCCGGCGCGTGCGCCTTCCTGTGCAAGTGCCTTTGTGAATCCGATATCGCCGGCCTTGGCAGCAGAGTAATTCGCTTGTCCCGCCTGACCCTTCTGGCCATTGATCGAGGAGATATTGATCACGCGGCCAAACTTGCGGTCACGCATGCCACTCCAAAGCGGATGCGTCATGTTGAAAAGCCCGTTGAGATTGGTGTTGATCACCTCTCCCCATTGTTCGGGCGTCATGCGGTGGAACATGGCATCACGGGTGATACCGGCATTGTTGACGAGAACATCGATCGGCCCGAGTTCGGCTTCAACCTTGGCAATGCCATCGACGCAGGACTGATAATCGGCAACAGACCATTTGTAGGTCTTGATGCCGGTTTCTGCGGTGAACTTTGCTGCCGCGTCGTCATTGCCGGCATAATTGGCAGCAACGGTATAACCGGCATTCTTCAAGGCAACCGAAATTGCCGCACCAATCCCGCGTGATCCGCCGGTTACGAGTGCAATCTTGGACATGGTTTCTCCTCACTTTTCTATTGTGAAATCGGGAAGCTTTACGTTTAGCGCTTCCTCTACTTCCAGTTGGCTATGGGTTCCAGACTTCATAATTCCTGCAGCAACGATCAGAAATAGCGCCGCATCAGGTGAACTGGCCAACTCTGCCCGATTCTTTCTCATCCCCTCGATCGCTGGTATTGAAAAGCTCCTATCTTCTCGCTCAAAGAAACATCCTCATTGAACGCCAAGTGACTTAGAAAAAGAAGCCATTTCTCAGCACAAATTTCAGCCAATTCATCGAAGCTATCTAGAAATTTGTCTGCGGGTGATTTTCTCCGAAACGGCCAAAACATATTGATCAACTACGCTCAACGCAGAGCGCGACGCCTATGCCGCCACCGATGCAAAGGGTTGCAAGACCCTTCTTCGCGTTGCGGCGCTACATCAAACAGCAAGGTGTTGAGCACGCGCGCGCCTGAAGCACCGATAGGATGGCCGATGGCAATCGCTCCGCCATTGACGTTGACGATGTCGGTGTTCCAGCCCATGTCCTTGTTGACCGCACAGGCTTGCGCAGCGAAAGCCTCATTGGCTTCCACGAGGTCAAGATCAGCCGCACTCCATCCGCTTTTTCCAGCGCCTTGCGCGAGGACGGAATTGGACCAGTGCCCATGATCTGCGGGTCAACACCTGCCGTTGCCCATGAAACAATCCGGGCCATCGGCGTGATGCCACGACGCACGGCTTCTGCCTCGCTCATCAGCACGGTCGCTGCCGCACCGTCATTGATGCCGGAAGCATTGGCCGCCGTCACCGTGCCTTCCTTGTCAAAGGCCGGGCGC
The DNA here is from genome assembly GCA_041397505.1 of Nitratireductor sp. GTDB lineage: Bacteria > Pseudomonadota > Alphaproteobacteria > Rhizobiales > Rhizobiaceae > BOKV01. Next base: position 898 of record JAWKWN010000044.1, on the reverse strand, counting down.
AGCTTAGCACGCCATCCATGGTAACACCATGCTTGATATATTCGTCTGTATCGACAATCACATCGCCCTTTCGGGTCTTCAGCGTGACTGGCGCAATTTCGTCCTTGAACCTGCCGGCCTTTTGCGCCGCTTCGGCCTTGTTCTGCGATGCAACAGCGAAGGCGTCCTGGTCTTCACGGGTCAATTGCCACTGGCGCGCGACATTTTCTGCGGTGTTGCCCATGTGGTAGCCGTAAAACGCATCGGTCAAACCATCCTTGATCATGGTATCGACCATCTTGAAGTCACCCATCTTCACGCCTGAGCGCAGATGCGCGCAATGCGGAGCCATGGACATGGATTCCTGACCACCGGCGACGATGATTTTTGCGTCGCCCGTCAGGATCTGCTGCATGCCGATGGCAACAGCACGAAGTCCCGATCCGCAAAGCTGGTTGAGACCCCACGCGGTTGCTTCCTGAGGAATGCCTGCTGCCATCGCAGCCTGGCGCGCCGGGTTCTGGCCACCACCAGCAGACAGGATCTGCCCGAGAATGACTTCATCCACTTCCTTGGGGTCAACCCCGGCACGCTCCAGCGCGGCCTTGATGGCAACCGAACCAAGCACATGGGCTGGCGTATCGGCAAGAGCACCGTTGAACGAACCCACCGGGGTACGTGCGGCACTGGCAATTACTACGGAATCCTTGCTGCTCATGGAAAGCTCCTCCTGATGATACGCGCAATTCTAGGTGCTTCTTCGCACCTGCACAATTCGACTATCGTCATTTCCCTTACCGGCCCAAAACCGCATTGTCACCGATTCATCTTGCACATCTGCCATGCTTCGGGCGAAAAACAATGTGAACTGCGTGCTATGAATGCAGTTGAACTGACCACAGCCTGCCCCATTTCCGGG
>JAWKWN010000043.1:0-24910 GCA_041397505.1 Nitratireductor sp. | reverse complement strand
GATCTGGGCCAACCAGTTCGACAATACGGCCAATCGCGAAGGTCATGTTCGCACTACCGCGCGCGAAATATGGAACGACACGGACGGCAAGGTTGATGGCTTTGTTTCGGCAGTGGGTACCGGTGGCACACTTGCCGGTGTCGGTACCGGGCTCAAGGGCTTCAACAAGGATATTCGCAATGCCCTTGCCGACCCGCATGGCGCGGCGCTCTATGCCTACTACAAGACCGGGGAACTGAAATCCGAGGGCGGCTCGATCACCGAAGGCATTGGACAGGGCAGGATCACGGCCAATCTGGAAGGTTTTACACCTGACGACGCCTTCCTGATTCCTGACAGCGAGGCCATTCCGCTGGTATTCGACCTTCTGGAACATGAAGGCCTTTGTCTTGGCGGATCATCGGGCGTCAATATTGCCGGGGCCATGCGCCTGGCGAAGGAAATGGGACCCGGCAAGACCATCGTGACCATTCTGTGCGATTCAGGCACGCGCTATCAGTCGAAATTGTTCAATCCGGACTTCCTGCGCTCCAAGGACCTGCCGGTGCCGCAATGGCTGGAGCGCAAGTCGGAAATCAGCATCCCGTTCGCCGAGGTATGAACCAAGCCATTTGAAACACGCCTCGCCTTTCTCGATGATGCCTATCTGACTGCCTGCGAAGGAAAAGTCCTTGCTGTGAACGATCGCGGCGGCATCATCCTGGATGAAACCAATTTCTACGCAACCAGCGGCGGCCAACCGGGCGATACCGGGCACCTCGAACGCGAGGACGGTTCGATCATCAAGATCGCCGCTACAGTTTGCGGGGAAACCAAGACGGAGATCATCCTGGTGCCGGATGTCGGCCAGCCTATCCCCGAAATCGGGGAAAAGCTGGTTTGCCACGTCAATTGGGACCGGCGATACAGACTGATGCGCATGCACACGGCCTGCCACATCCTGTCGGTTGTCTGCCCTTATCCGATCACTTCAGCCAATATTACCGAGGATGAAAGCCGGGTTGACCTTGACCTTCCGGAAGCTGGCATCAGCAAGGAAGACGTGTCAGCGATGATGATGGAAATCGTCAACGCCAACCACCCCGTCTGGACCCAGTGGATAAGCGAGGCGGAACTCGATGCCAATCCGGGACCGTGAAGTCGAAAAAACGTGCGTCCCCCCACGGGGTGCAGGTCGCATCCGCCTGTCGCAATTGGCGAAGATGCCTGATCGACAGCCAGGCCATGCGGCGGCACCTATGTCAGTGAAACGGCAGAAGTTGGCGAAGTCCATATCGGCAAGATCGAGAAAAGGCCGTGAGAACCGCAGGTTCCGTATCCGTTTCGGGCCCATGCCACAAGGCTGGAATACCGCTGAACATGAGGGAAAGCCAATGAAACTCGACGGCTCATGCCATTGCGGCGCAGTGAAATTAGGCTCCTCGGGATCCCAACACGCCCATTCCCTATCAACGGTAGTTATTGCACCATTTGCCGCAAGACTGCCGGTGGCGGTGGCTATGCCATCAACATCATGGGCCAAAGCACAGTCTCGAGGTTGAAGGTAGGCGAAAACATCTCGCCTATCATGCTGTGTTGATGGCACGGGAAAAAGCCCGGCAGAACGGCGCTTCTGCAGCAAATGCGGTTCGGCCTTGTGGGTCTATCATGACAAATGGCCGGACCTTTGTCCACCCTCAGACGGCAATTGACACGCCGCTGCCGGAAGCCGGAGGAACATTCGCACATGATGCTTGAATTCAAGGCAGAATGACACGTCCTCGAAGGCCCGCAGCATGTGCATTTCAATCATCCCGACAAGTCAATCGAGGTCTGGCATGACCGGCAAAGAGGCAAGCAGGAATGAGCGACAAGAGCCGATATGATTTCGAAGCAGGCGAAGTGGAGGCACTGCTTGGCCGCGACAACCGTGGCTGGCGACGGCTCTGGTATTTGCCGGCACAAAAACCGGGGATGGTCGGGCAGAATATCTGGCTTCGCGCATTCCCGGTGCCGTCTATTTCGATATTGACGAGATTTCGGACAAATCCTTCTGCGCTGCCCCATATGCCGCCGACACCTGAAAAATTTGGCGCTGCAATGGGTGCGCTTGGCGTATCCCGGGATGACGACATCATTGTCTATGACGGCCTGGAATGTTTTCTGCAGCTGTGGGTCTGGCGGGAGTTTTCGCATCATGGGAGCCACATCGGTACGAATTCGATGGCGGTTTTGACCGCTGGAAAGCCGATGGTCGGCCCGTTGAGACCGGAACGCCAAGCGCCGCAGAAGGCTGTATTCGAAGCCCGGCCGGACCTGACCCGCGTGCGTGCATTGGCGAGATGCGGCAATCTGGAAATCCGGCAATGCCCAGGTTTTCGACGCAAGGCCTTTTGCGAGGTTTTAGGAACCGCACCGAACCACGGCCCGGATTGCGATCAGGGCATATTCCCGGTTCGCAGCCGGTGCCGGCTACAGAGAGCTATTCGCCGATGGCAAGCTGAAACCGCTCGATGAGCTGCGAGCGGTGTTCGACACCGTTTCGCTTGCCATGGACCGCCCGGTGATTACCACTTGCGGATCTGGCGTGACGGCGGCCGTGATCTCTGGCGCTGGAGAGCATCGGGCATTGTGACCATGCCCTGTATGACGGCTCCTCGGCCGGAATGGGGCCGCGGAGGATGCACCCGTCGCGCAATGGCTGGACGGAACCATCAGCGGCAAGACATCGGTCCGCGAGTAGCATCATGGTAGCAAAGAATTCCAGTCCGAAGAATCTCACGGCGTACGTCACACATCTCGAAATGCGCACGCCGCAGCATCGCCATGTGCTGATGCCATCACGACCACGGCTTGCGGTGATGCGCGTGGAAATGATGCCGGTTGCGTTTTATCGATATCTTTATGAACAGGTCGGCAAGCCGCATCACTGGTATTTGCGCCGGGTGATGAACGGATGCTGATCTGGCCGCGATCATCCATGCTGATACGACCGAGATTTCGGTTGTTTACGCTAATGGTTCACCGGCAGGGTTTTTCGAACTGGACTGCGCGCACAAACCGGGCGCGAGGTCGAGCTGGCTTATTTCGGCCTGTGCAGCGAATTCACCGGGATGGTTTTGGCAAATGGTTTCTGGCAACTGCAATCGATGCAGCATGGGCGGTATGAACCGGCGAAGGTTACAGTCCATACCAATACGCTGGACCACCCTGCTGCCCTGCCGATGTATCAGAAACTGGGATTTGAACCGGTTGGCACCAGCGAGGAAACGGTTACGTTCCCTGGGAATGAGCGCCGTCGACCAGATACAGGCGGCGGGACATCAGCTCTTGAACTTGCGCTGGCTTGCAGGCTTGGCCTGATCTGCCCGGATTGCAGCTTCGAAGGCGGCGCGTGCCCAAAGTGCCAGTTCATCCGGCTCGTCCAGCAGCCGCTCCGGCATGTACCAGTAGCCCATGGATTTCTTGCCACCCTTGTAGGGATAGCTCCATTCTTCCATGTTTTCAGCCCGAAATTGCGGCTGGGTTTCAGCATCTGCTTTAAGGGCGATGCGGCCATCATCCAGTGACAACGCATACATCAATCCGTCACGAAAAACACCTGCCCCGCCGAACATGCGTTTCACCGAACTTCCCGGCAGGACCGAAAACAGGTCTTCAAGATGGGAGGCGAATTCCTTCGTGAGTGCCATGCTTCATTCAGCTCTTTATCTGTATGCCTCAAAAACACGAGCTGTTTCCTCATTCGCCTTTCTCAATTGTTCGACCGTCGGCCGCTTTGCATCTGTATAGCCAATTCGGCTGGATAGCCCTTTGCTGTTAACAACCAAGAAAGTTATGTCCGGATCCTCTTGCCTTGAAATCAAATCCAGGACCCCGCGCCATGGACCCATAGTTGGTATACCCACCAACTCTCCAAGTTGTTTATAAGTTATTGTTCTTTTATTTTTGGCACATTTCTTTAATTCGGCGACTATGTCATCTTTCTTATCAATGTATCTGATTGCAACCATCTTGATGCTCCTAGTTAATTTCAGTATATGCCGTCAGGCGGCAGGACCTGATCTGGCCTGCAACATTTCGGGTGTCATCTGCGCTGGCGCAATCTCGACACTTTCGCCGCAACCGCATGCCGAGGTCTGGTTCGGGTTGTTGAAGACAAAACCGGTGCGAAGTTTCGTCACTTCGAAGTCAAGCTCGGTACCAAGAAGGAACAACACCGCCTGCGGGGCAACGAAAACGGTACCCTTTGGCGTTTCAACCTTGTCCTCGCCGGCCTTTGCTTCCTTCACAAGGTCCACGGTGTATTCCATGCCGGCACAGCCATTCTTGACGCCGATGCGAATGCCAAGCGCATCAGGATGGCCGCCAAGGATTTCGCCAACGCGCTTGCAAAGCGCGGTCTGTCACGGTGATTACCTGAAACTTCGACATTCACACTCTCCAATCAGTCCCGGTTCAAGGCCGGGCAGATGGTTTCAAGATGGGCAGTTCAGGCGCGGCGCGCAAGCCCTGCCACTCATTCGATGCCCCACAAGCCGGGTGTTGCCAACTCGACGAGGTGCCCGTCGGGATCCCGAAAATAAAGGCTGACGGCATTGTCGCGATCCCAATGCACTGAAGATTCAACGGCAACTCCGCAGTCCTCTAGCCGCCCGCGCCAAGCATTTTCGCTGCCGGATGGAATGGACAGGGCGAAATGCGCCGGGCCGGAACCATCATGGGGCGGGATCACCCCGCCGGGTGTCTCCACCGGTGCCAGGGTGCCCTTCTTCAGAAACAGCAACAACATGGTGTCGCCAATCCTGAATCCGGTGATGCGCGCTTGCTCGAACAGGGGTTTCAGCCCGAGAACAGAGCTGTAGAAACTACGCGAGCGCTCCATGTCTGCGACATACAGGCAGGTTTCCAGCACATTGCGAATGCCGGGCGCAGCGTTCATTGCCTAGTACCACCCCACTGCTACCTGGGCCTCCTCGGACATGCGATCGGGCGTCCAGGGCGGATCAAAAGTCATTGTCACATCGACATCCATGACGCCTTCAACACCGGCAACCGCATTCTGTACCCAGCCGGGCATTTCGCCAGCTACCGGGCAGCCAGGCGCTGTCAACGTCATGTCGATGCGCACCGTGCGGTCATCCTCGATGTCGATCTTGTAGATCAGGCCGAGTTCATAAATGTCGGCCGGAATTTCAGGGTCGTAGATAGTCTTCAGTGCCGCGATGATATCGGTGGTCAGGCGGTCCAGTTCTTCAGCCGGAATTGCCGACACGGTGTTGGAATTCACCTCCGCCGCATTCGGCGCCGGCGCTTCCTCTTCCCTGATCTTAGTCGTGTCTTCCATGGTCATGATCCATTCACGTCAGGCGAAAAACTTGCGCGCTTTTTCGGTGCTTCTGCGAAACACATCGATTTCGGCCCGCGTATTATACATGGCAAATGAGGCACGACATGTCGAGGTTACGCCAAATCGCTTCATCAAGGGTTGGGCACAATGGGTACCTGCCCGCACCGCCACGCCGCGCACGCGATTCTATCACCATGGACACATCATGCGCGTAGAATGCCTTCAGGTTCAAATGAAACGATGGCACCCTTGCCGACGCCGTGCCGAAGATGCGCAGCAGGTGACCTTCGACAACTGCTCATGGGCATAGTCGCGCAGATCGTTTTCGTGGGCAAGGATTTGGTCGCGACGGTAAGCTTTTCCATATAGTCGAGTGCTGCACCAAGCCCGATCGCACGGACGATGGGCGGGGTTCCCGCCTCGAAACGATGCGGTGGCTCGGCATAGGTGATCTCGTCCTCGAACACGTCGAGGATCATCTCCCCGCCGCCCTCGAAGGGCCGCATGGTGTTGAGGAATTCGCTCTTGCCATAGAGAATGCCAATGCCGGTCGGGCCATACAGCTTGTGGCCCGGTCATGCAATAGAAATCGACATCGAGGTCCTGCACATCGGCTGGCGGGTGAACCGCGCCCTGGCTGCCATCGGCGAGCACCGGGATGCCACGCGCATGGGCAATTTCAGCCACCTGTTTCAGCGGCACTACGGTGCCAAAGTACATTCGACATGTGGGTGATGGCAACAAGCTTCGTGCGGCTGGTGAGCGCCGCCTCAAGCGCTCCAGTGACAGCGAACCGTCATCCTCGACCGGAACGAAAACCAGTTTCACGCCCATGCGCTCGCGCAGGAAATGCCAAGGCACGATGTTGGAATGGTGCTCCATCTGCGACAGCACGATTTCATCACGCCTGCCTTCAGTTCCTGCATCGCCCAGCCATAGGCGACGGTGTTGATCGCCTGCGTTGCGCCCTTGGTGAAGATGACCTCTTCCACACCTTTTCGGCTTTGAGAAATCGGCGAACCGTCTCGCGCGCCTTCTCATAGGCATCGGTCGCCGCATTGGACAGAAATGCAGGCCGCGATGCACATTGGCATATTCGTTTGAATAAGCGTTCTGGATGGCGTCGAGCACCGCTTTCGGCTTGCCGACGCGCCATTGTCGAGATAGACGAGCGGCTTGCCTAAACCTCGCGAGCAAGGATCGGGAAATCCGCGCGAATGGCGTCAATGTCGAGAGGTTTTACCTTCACTGCGGCTTCACCCATTTTGTTCAAAGCCATTCCTCAATTCGGGCGTTGAGCGCCTCGTGGATTACCTCGTGGTCGAGGTCATCGAAGATCTCCTCGACAAATGCCTTCACCAGCAATGCGCGGGCAGGCTTTCAGGAATCGCCACGGGCGCGAAGATAGAAAAGGTGGTTGTCGTCAATATCCGTGACTGTTGCGCCATGCGCGCACTGGACGTCATCGGCAAAGATCTCCAGTTCCGGCTTTGCGGAAAAATCGGCCTCATCAGACAGCAGCAAGGTATTGCAGGCCATGCGAGCATCAGTCTTCTGGGCGATTTGAGCAGCGCGGATCTCGCCCTGGAAAACGCCCCTGCCCTGATCTGTATCACGACATTGCGGAAGATCTCCGTCGAAACCGTATCGGGCACCTCGTGGTACAGGCTGGTAGTCACGTCAACATGCAACTGCCGCCGATCAGGTTGACGCGCCCCTGATCTTCAGATCGGAGCCTTCGCCGCGCACCATGACGTTGATTTCGCGGCGCACCAGCTGCCACCACCCTGCATTGAGTGCCAGTATGGTCAGGCGCAGATCCTTGCCGAGCGTCACATTCCAGCTGGGCGAGATGCGTCGCGGCGTCGCCTTCCTGCTGCGATTACCCAGGTCGCCGATGCACCTTCACCCAGCGTCAGACCCGTCACCGTATTGGCATGGGCGGCAATTGCATTGTTGCTGGCATGTTGCTCGATGAAGACGGCGGACGCGCCAGCATCAAGTTCAACAGCATGGCGCAGCATTGCCGCTCCTGCATTGCGGCAACCATGAACAAGCGTAATGGCGTTTCAATTCTTGCATTTCGGCCAATGGCAATGCGCACGTGCGCGGGCAAGCATGGTATTGAGCATGGCAATGGCATCGGCAGCGTCGCGATAGCCCGAAGCTGCTGCACCACCGGTCACGCTCACGCCTTTGGCAATGCATCGGCTTGTTCAGCCAGGAAATGACCATCGAGGAACGGCAAGCGCACCGCCTCGCAAATCGCTGGATGCGCGGCAAGGAAGGACGCTATCCCGTCGGCTGCAGGCGCTTGCACAAGGGGGCCGAAAGCCTTCATTAGTGCGCAGATCTGTATAGTGCCAGGCCTCGACACGGCGCGTCGGCAGGCCACGCTCGCGCAGGTCCGCGCCGCCTGTGCGCGCTTCGCATCCGATGCCAGCAGGGACTCGGCAACCGCAAGGATTGCCTCTTCGGCAGGGTTCAGCTTCTCAACCTTTTTCAGCATGGCCATCCCCGATCATGCAGCTTCGGCGATGACGTCAGCATAGCCGTTTTCTTCCAGGTAGCGCGCCGAAGTTCCGGACCACCCGACTTTGATGATGCGGCCCTTGTAAAGAACATGCACGCTGTCTGGCACGATGTGCTCGAGCAGGCGCTCATAATGGGTAATGACTATGAAGGAACGCTCCGGCCCGCGTAGTGCGTTGACGCCGTCGGAAACGACTCGTCATCGATGTCGAGGCCAGGATCGGTTTCATCCATGACGCAGAGAGCTTTGGCTGCAACAGCGCCATCTGCAGGATTTCGGCGCGCTTCTTTTCGCCACGGAAAAACCGACAGGCGGGCGCTTCAGCATGTCCATGAACCGAGCTTGCCGGCCTCTTCCTTGACGCCGGCGGATGAATTCCGGCGTCGTATACTCATTTCCCCGCGCGCCTTGCGCTGCAGAGTTCATCGCCGCCTTGAGGAAGTTCATCATGGCAACGCGGGAATTTCAACCGGATACTGGAACGCCAGGAACAGGCCCGCAGCCGCGCGGCTCGTCTGCTTCCATTTCAAGTATGGACTGGCCGTTGAATATCACATCGCCCGATGTGATCTCGTAGCCGTCGCGCCCTGAAAGCGCATAGGAAGGCATCGGCTTGCCGGAGCCGTTCGGCCCCATGATGGCAGCCACTTCTCCGGTTTGACGGTAAGGCTAAGCCCCTTGATGATTTCAGTGCCGTCTTCTTCAAGCGCGACATGGAGGTTCTTGATTTCGATCATCGTCTATTCCGTTCGGATACTGTGTGTGTGTCTCATTGCCCGTCGGTTTTGGCCTTGACCAATTTCAGCTTGGTGGTGGCCAGTTGGCGGTTGAGCACGGCAATTCTTGCCGTAGCGCCGGACGGTGCCGGGCGTCGGGGGTCCATGGTCACACCCTTCCGGCCAGCGGCATCGCGCGACAACGCCGCTATCTCATCAGTGATGCGCTTGAGCTCGGCCTCGAGGTTATTGATTTCCATATTGAGGTGGTCATTACCCCACGCTCCCCTCGTTCCTGCTGCCGCCCTTAGCCGCCTTGGCCGCACGGAATTCTTCATACTGCATCTGGATGTTGTGTCTCAGTTGCCGCTTCTTTCTTGCCTGCAGGAATTGAAACCACTATCGCAGGCACAAGAAGGAGACCGTCCCAAACACCAAAATCCAGCAGGCCGGCTATGATGTGATAGCCGCGACAAACGGGGAAAACGCCAAGAGCGCAAATTCATGATCCCGTGAATTCTCCGCGTGGAAGGATTTCCGGTTATTGGATGTTTCACCGAGATTGTTTTTTTCTGCAAGGATCCTGGAAAGTGCTATTCCCAATTCGCCATCTGGATTATCTCTCATTGCGGCACTCCCTCCAAATCTTCTTTCATCGGGCAAAGATCCCTGCGATCAACCTTGTGATCGACAGCCATCACCCCACGCTCCCTTCGAGGCTGATGCCGATAAGCTTCTGCGCCTCGACCGCAAACTCCATCGGCAGTTCCTGGATCACTTCCTTGACGAAACCGTTGACGATCAGCGCAATGGCTTCTTCTTCGGGAATGCCGCGCTGCAAGCAATAGAACAGCTGGTCGTCAGAAATCTTCGAGGTGGTAGCCTCGTGCTCAAACTGGGCGGTCGAGTTCTTCGCCTCGATATAGGGCACGGTATGGGCTCCGCAATTATTGCCGATCAGGAGCGAGTCGCATTGCGTGAAATTGCGTGCGTTCGCTGCCTTGCGGTGCGCCGATACCTGGCCACGATAGGTGTTGTTGGAGCGACCGGCGGAAATGCCCTTGGAGATGATGCGGCTCGACGTGTTCTTGCCGAGATGGATCATCTTGGTGCCACTGTCGACCTGCTGGGCGCCATTCGATACCGCGATCGAATAGAATTCGCCACGTGAATCATCCCCGCGCAGGATGCAGGACGGATATTTCCAGGTGATGGCAGAGCCGGTTTCAACCTGGGTCCAGGAGATTTTCGAGCGGTCGCCACGGCAGTCGCCACGCTTGGTGACGAAATTGTAGATGCCGCCCTTGCCGTTTTCGTCGCCGGGATACCAGTTCTGGACCGTCGAATACTTGATCTCGGCATCTTCCATCGCCACGAGTTCAACCACCGCTGCATGCAATTGGTTTTCGTCGCGCTGCGGCGCGGTGCAGCCTTCGAGATAGGAGACATAGGCCCCCTTTTCAGCGATGATCAGCGTGCGCTCGAACTGGCCTGTATTCTGCTCGTTGATGCGGAAATAGGTCGACAGTTCCATCGGGCAGCGGACGCCCTCCGGCACATAGACAAACGAGCCGTCGGTGAACACCGCGCAATTGAGCGTGGCGTAATAATTGTCCGAGGTCGGCACGACCGATGCCAGATATTTCTTCACCAGATCGGGATGTTCGCGGATCGCCTCGGATATCGCACAGAAGATGACGCCGGCCTTGGCCAGTTCCTTCTTGAAGGTGGTGACTACCGAGACACTGTCAAACACGGCGTCAACGGCAACACGGCCAGACTTGTAGACATTGTCGGAGCCGTTTTCCTCGCCTTCGGCCTCGATGGGCGAAGGTTCACCGGCCTTGCGTACGCCTGCCAGGATTTCCTGCTCCTTGAGCGGAATTCCGAGCTTTTCATAGGTGCGCAGCAGTTCGGGATCGACTTCATCGAGCGACTTCGGTCCGTCGCCGAAATTCTTCGGCGCGGAATAATAGTAGATGTCCTGAAAATCGATCTTCGGATAGTCGACACGGGCCCAGGTCGGCTCGTCCATGGTCAGCCAGCGCCGATAGGCTTCAAGCCGCCATTCCAGCATCCATTCCGGCTCTTCCTTTTTCGCGGAAATGAACCGGATCGTATCCTCGCTCAGGCCCTTGGGTGCCTTGTCAGACGCGATGTCGCTGGTGAAACCGTATTTGTACTTGTCGACGTCGAGGCTTTTGACAGCGTCGATCGTTTCCTGCACTGCAGGCATGTCGTCACTCCATCCTTTGCGGGTTCAAGGCCCGCCAGTTGATGTTGATGGCCAGTCGGCCACTGCCCTTTTGACACAAAAGTGCGTGTCAGGCCAGCCGCTTGACCATGTCTTTCCAGACGGAAATAAACCGTCCGGTCTGAATTTCGTCCGTCTCCCTGCCGATGCTCACGCGAAGTGCCGAGCGCGCCAGGGTATCTTCGACGCCCATGGCATCAAGCACATGGGACTTTTTCACCTTGCCAGACGAACAGGCCGACCCGGAGGAAAGCGCGATTCCGGCAAGGTCAAAGGCTATGAGCGCGGTTTCCGCCCGAATGCCTTCAAGCGCAAAACAACTGGTATTGCCGAGCCGGGGAGCGGACGCCCCGAAAAAACCGGCTCACCAATCTTGTTGCCTGCTTCAAGGGATATAGTGCGCATTTGCGCTTCAATCGAGTCCCTGATGCCTGCAATCTTTGCCAAATCAGCTGCGGAAGGCAGATTTTCCAGCGCAGCGGCAAATCCGGCCAGCGCTGCGACATTCTCCGTCCCCGAGCGCTGGTAGTTTTCCTGTCCGCCGCCACGCAATAGCGGAACCGGCATCACGCCCGCATTGGCGGAAACCAGCACACCCACGCCTTGCGGACCGCCGATCTTGTGGGATGAGAAAAATGCGAAATCTGCGCCGAGATCCCCAAGGGTCAGCGGCAGTTTGCCAAGTCCCTGCACCGCATCGACAACCAGAAAGCCATTGTGTCTATGCACAATGGCCGAAATCTCCCGCACGGGCTGAATGACGCCTGTTTCATTGTTGGCAAGTTGCACTGCCACCATGGCCGCACCAGCACTTCGATCATGCATGGAAAGGGCCTTTTCGAGCGCATCCATATCGAGGATGCCATTGCGGTCCACCGGCAGGATCGATAGCTGGTCAGGATCGAACCTGCCGCCTGCCAGCATGCAGGGATGCTCGGTTGCGCTGATATACAGGCGCGATACACGGATATCATGGCCGGACGCGCGCAAATGCGGGGTAAGCACATGGTGTGCCGCTTCCGTGGCACCACTGGTGAAGCTCACCTGCCTGGCGTCGCATTGCAGAATGCCTGCCATTCTTGTGCGGGCCTGCTCGACCAGTTTGCGGGCATTTCTACCCTCTGCATGGACTGAAGATGCATTGCCGACCTCGGAAAGCGCCTCGATCATGGCTGCTCCAGCCTGAGGCAAAAGCGGCGCGGTCGCATTGAAATCGAGATAAATGCGCTGGTTGTTTTTCATTGCTTCCGCTTTTTGTGGGCTTTGCAGCCATTTTATTGCGATCAAACCTTGAAGGATTGGCTGGTGATACGCAATTTCCTTGAAATACCAAGCGCCCATTGTCTATGAAGACCGGTCTGCGACCGGAGGGACGAGTTTGCGCCCCGCAAAGGAGATAGCATGCCAGAAGTAATTTTCAACGGACCTGACGGACGGCTGGAAGGCCGCTACCAGCCTTCAAAGGACAAGAACGCGCCGATTGCGCTGATCCTGCATCCGCATCCGCATCCGAAATTTGGCGGAACGATGAACAACCAGATCATCTATGATCTGTTCTACATGTTCGTCGAGCGGCATTTCACAACCCTGCGCTTCAATTTTCGCGGCGTTGGCAGAAGCCAGGGCGAATTTGACCATGGAACAGGCGAATTGTCTGACGCAGCAGCAGCCCTTGATTGGGTGCAGACATTACATCCCGATTCCCGCGGTTGCTGGGTGGCAGGCTTTTCCTTCGGGGCATGGATCGGCATGCAGTTGCTGATGCGTCGTCCGGAAATCGAGGGCTTCATCTCGATTGCGCCGCAGCCCAATGTCTATGACTTCTCGTTCCTGGCGCCCTGCCCGTCTTCAGGCCTCATCATTCATGGCGACCAGGATCGCGTGGCGCCGGCGAATGACATTCAGGGCCTGGTCGACAAACTGAAGGCCCAAAAGGGCATCGTGATCACGCACAAGACCGTTCCTGGTGCCAACCACTTCTTCACCAATCATTCCCAGGAATTGATCGAGGAATGCGGGTTGTATCTCGACAAGCGGCTCGGACTGATCGAAGGCGGTATCGAGGAAACAATGCTGCTTCGCTGAGAAGCCGATCAAAGCCAAAAATGCAAAACCGCCGATGGAGATTTCATCGGCGGTTTTTTGTTTTCCCATTGGAGCCATCCTGCCTATTCGGCAGCTTCGCGGCTTGACTATTCTGCCGCTTCGCGGCGGGGTGGCCTGCGCCGACGCGGACCCTCTGGCTTGCCCTGCTTTTCTTCCGCTACCGGCAGTTTCACGAATTTCGATGCCTCGCGCTCTGCTTCCGCAAGATCCGGCTCGTGCATGGTCACCTGTTCGGGAATACCAATTTCCGGCTCGCTGGCCTTTCGGCGCGAGACGCCGCCCAGCCAGTTGCGAATGGACGAGAACCAACCGGCCTTTCGGGTGGCATTCGAGCTGGTGAAGATCATCAGCATCGATGGCGTAACGATCAGCGTCAGCACGGTGGAAAATGCCAATCCGAATACAATTGCGCTCGACAGTGAAATCCACCATTGGGTCGAAGGCGCACCAAAAGTGGTCTCGTGGTTCAGGATTTCAAGATTGACCGCGAAAGCAATCGGAAGAACACCGAGAATTGCGGTGATCGCCGTCAGTACGACCGGGCGCGCACGTTCGCGACAGGTTTGCAGGATTGCATCGAGCTTGTCCCAGCCCTCACGACGCAGATGGTCATAGGTATCGATCAGAACGATGTTGTTGTTCACGACAACACCTGCAAGCGCAATGATGCCAATGCCTGTCATGACGACCCCGAAAGGCTGATCCATGATCATCAGGCCAAGGAACACGCCAATGGTCGACATGACCACGGCTGACAGGACAAGGCCTACGGACATGAAATTGTTGAACTGCGCCAGCAGCACGACGAAGATCAGGAACACGGCCGCACCTGCAGCCTTGGCAAGGAACTCACCTGCCGCCTTTTGTTCCTCGTCCTCGCCCGCAAGCTTCCAGCGAACGCCCTTGTTTTCAAGGCCCATGGCATCCAGTTGCGCAACAACGGACTTGCGAACAGCGTCCGACTGGACACCTTCCTTGATGCCAGCCTGAACCGTGACGGTTCTGGTGCCATCAATACGGTTGAGAATGCCGGTGCTCTTGGCCGGTTCGCGGGTGACGAAATTCGATATCGGCACTGCCCTTGGGGTGTTTCCACACGAAGCTGGTCAAGCGTAGCCAAGGTCCGCCTGTCCTGCGGCAGGCGCAGGCGAATATCCACGGCATCATCCGTTCCTGCCGGCCGGTAGTCCGTCAGTTTCAGTCCCGTGGTTACGAGTTGGACAACCGTGCCAACAGAACCGGGGCCAATGCCATAGCGGGCGGCCTTGGTGCGATCGACATTCAGTTCCCAATCAACGCCTGGAGGTGGCAAACCATCGGAAATGTCGATGACGTCCGGCGTGTTTGCCAGCATTTTGGCCACGTCATGAGCAGCCTGGTTCAGATTTTGCGGGTCCACCGCACCAAGGCGCACCTGGATCGCCTTGCCGGTTGGCGGCCCTGCCTGCGGAACGGAAACCTCGACTTCAACACCCGGAATCCCCTGCATGGCGACACGAAGGTCAGCCAGAATGTCATTTGCGGGTTTGCGCTCGCGCCAATCCACGAATTCGTACTGGATGACACCAACCACATCTTCGGCGACCTGCTGGCCACCAGCCCCGCCGGCCTTGCCGACGCGGGTATAGACCGTCTTGATGCCCGGCCAGCCCAGAATTCGCTGCTCGGCCTGACGCACTGCGGCGTCCTTTTCCTCGATGGAAAGGTTGCCGCGCGCATGGACGTAAAGCAGGCCGTAATCAGGTTCCACATCGGGAAAGAATTCCGCGCCATTGCCATATTTTCCATAGGCAACGGGAACCGCGACAAGCAAGCCAATGCCTAGGGTAAGCACGATGAAGGGATGCTTCACTGCCTTGCCGACGACCCACATATAAATGCCGTCCTTGGCCGGTCCTTCCTCGACGACCGGCTTGGCAAAAATTGCGCCCAGTGTCGGCGTGAAGACCAGCGCGTACAGCATTGAAGCTGAAAGCGTCGCAATCAGCGTGATCGGCATGTATTTCATGAACTCGCCGACAATTCCCGGCCAGAACAGCAAGGGCGAGAATGCCGCAACACGGGTCATGGTTGCCGCGATAACGGGCCCGGCCATGCGGTGCGAGGCAAGCGCGAAAGCCTCATCCTTGGGCATGCCCTCAGCCATGCGCCGCTCGGCAAATTCAGTGACGATGATCGCATCATCGACCAGCATCCCGACCGCCAGAATGAGCGAGAACAAAACAACGATATTGATGGTCATCCCGGCAAGGGAAAGTCCGAGAATGCCCATCAGGAAGGATGCTGGAATTGCAAGGCCGATCAACAGCGATGCACGTCCGGACAGGGCGTATAGAATGACGATGAAGACAAGAATGACAGCAGTCAGAACGCTGTTTTCCAGATCCCCCAGCAATTGCCGGATATTGGTCGACTTGTCCTGGCTGAAGCTGATCACTGCACCTGGCGGCAACAGTTTCGCGAAATCCTCGGCGACGACCTTCACATCGTCGACAGTCTCCACCAGGTTCGCGCCGGTGCGCTTTGATACTTCAATGGCAATGGCAGGCTTGCCGTTGAGCCGTGCAATTGTCTCGGCATCCTTGTAGGTCGAGCGGATGGTCGCAAGATCACGGGCACGGACAACCGCATTGGGTCCGGCGACAATGGGCAGGTTGGCAACGTCTTCAACCGTTTCGATCAGCGATGGCACCTTGACGGGATAACGCCCCTCGCCGCCCTCCAGCGCACCGGCGGCAACGAGCGAATTGTTGGCACGTACCGCGCCAATCATCTGGTCGAGTTGCAAACCGTAGGAACTCAGTTTCACGGGATCAATGATGATTTCCACCAGATCTTCGCGAGCACCCTGCAATGCGGCATCAAGCACGCCCGGCACTTCCTCGATACGGTCGCGCATGGCGCGCGCAGCGACAGTCAAGGCGCGCTCTGGAACGTCGCCCGAAAGGGTCACGACCAGAACCGGGAATTCGGAAATGTTGACTTCGTTGACTGTTGGTTCGTCAGCGCCGTCCGGCAGGTCACGCTTGGCGTCGGAGACCTTGTTGCGGACATCGTCCAGTGCCTTGTTGAGATTGGCACCGGCCTGAAACTCGACAACGACATTGCCACCGCCCTGATAGGCAGTGGAGCGCATTTCCTTGATTCCGGTGATCGATTTGAGCTTCGTCTCCATCGGACGCAGCAACAAACGCTCCGAATCCTCCGGTGATATCCCCTGATAGCTCAGGCTCACATAGATGATCGGAATCTGGATGTCCGGTTCGGCTTCCTTGGGGATGGCGATGTAAGACAGCGCGCCAGCGACAAGAAAGAAAAGCAGGACTGATATTGTCAGCCTGGCATTGCGATCGCGTATTCAACTATGCCCATCAGTTCACCGCCGCCGACGCACCCGTCAGCCTCTTGATCAAGTCAGCATCTGCTTCCACCGCATTGACCTTTTCGCCTTCGGCTACGAGATCCTGTCCGGCCACGATAATGCGCGCATCCTTGGGAACTCCACCAAGCAGAAGGCCCTGGGGCAGATCATCAACCAGATCGATCGGAACGAATTCCACCTTGTCGTCATCAGTCAGGATACGGATGCCAAGATCGCCCTTTATCGAAAGCGTTACGACCGAGCGTGGCAGCGCCACGGCCAGAACGGGATCGGCAAGAAGCTTGATTTCCGCGGTCATGCCCGACGGGATGCGCAAGTCGGGATCTGGGATTTCCACCTCTGACGGGAAAGGTCCTTGTCTGGGGGCTGGCCTGGCGGCTGATATAGCGCAAAGTGCCATCGACCTTCGAGCCGTCAACCAGCCTGACTTCGGCCTTGCTGCCCGGCTTGATGAAATGCAGATCGGCTTCGGCGACTTCGCCCGATGCAATGACCGGATCAAGCTTGATCAGGGTCGCGACCGGGTTGCCGGGCTGAACCGTTCCGCCTTCTTCCACCATCAGCTTGTCCAGGGTTCCCGCAAACGGCGCCTTGACTTCAAGCTTGGCCAATTCGGCCTCTGCCTGTTCGACCTGAAACTTGGCGGCAGCGAGTGCCGATCTTGCAACGTCGCCCTTGAGGGTCGCCATGTTGCCCTGCTTGACCAGCCGCTCTGCTGCAGAAAGCTCGTTCTCGCGCTGAGCCAGCGTTGCTTTCGCATTGGCGAGAAGTGCCGGACGGTCCTCGGGGTCGAGTTTCAGGATGACATCGCCCTCCGATACCCGCTGGCCCTCACGGAATGGAAGGGACTGGATGACGCCGCCCGCACGGGTGGAAAGGTCAACCTTCTTGTCAGCCGTCGTATGGCCAGAGACCAGGATCGCGCGGCTGTGCTCGAACATGGGTGGGCGAACATAGGCAACGGTCCGCAATTGCGGCTCGTTGGCCTTCACATTCTGTTCAGCCTGCTTGGGTTGGTTCTGATCGTCGCTTTCGCTTGCGGCACTGCCAACCGACGAAAACTCGCCAGTGAGCACCCAAGCAGCCGATACGACAAGGACGGCGAACGCCGCCAGACGGTGAAATCTGATTTTTGCCATTGCAAGATTCTTCCGGGCCCGGCGGCCAATTTCCGTTCGACCCAATGCCTTGCTTGCGGGACGCAGGCTTGACGTCGTTGATGAGTCCTCGAATTTAGTGCAGCATTGGTTTCATTTCCATATATGCACTGCACAAAACCGGATAAGATTGCGAATAGCACCCATTCATTCCTGAATGGATGTACCCTGATTTCGCAATATGCCACTCAAGAGATTGAATATCAATGAACACCGAGTTGCGATTTGCGACTATTGCTTTCGAAACCGGGCCTTTTTTCCCCGCTTCGCGGCTTGTCTATGCCGGTTGTGCCCGGCCAGGTAATTTTCAGGCCCCGCTGTGCCCTGACAGCGAGATAGGCCCAGGCTTCAGCCTCCATTGCATCACCGTCGAACCCGGCTTCCTCGGCCTTTACGACGCGCGAACCGGATTGCGCTGCCAAGGTGGCAAGGTCAGCCATGATTGCGGCATTGTGACGACCACCGCCACAGATAATCCACAAGACAGGTGCCTTAGGCAGGTGGTCTGCTGCCATGAGGATCGAGCGGGCCGTCACATGGGCCAGGGTGCGCGCGCCATCCTCCAGCGATGCCGATTCAGGGTCAGGCGGGAGGAAATCATTCCGGTCCAGTGATTTTGGTGCCGGTTGGGCAAAAAAGGCGGAGCCGAGATAGGCGTCTGCCATTTCGGGCATGACCCTTCCCTCCGAGGAGATGGCACCTGCCTGGTCAAAGGGGATCCCCGCCTTTACCTGGACCCACTGGTCGATCAGGGCGTTGCCGGGGCCGGTATCAAAGGCGATCATTGCACCGCGCGAGGAAATCCAGGTGATATTGGCTATTCCGCCAATATTGACAAAGGCAACCGGCCAACGGTCCTTGCCCGGGGCAAACAGGTCTGTCGGCAGGTTTTTCGAAAGTGCACGGTGATAGACCGGAACCAGTGGCGCGCCCTGGCCGCCATGCTGCATGTCTTTCGCCCGAAGGTCGTAAACCACATTGATGCCGGTCTGGTCGGCCAGCAATTGTCCGTCTCCCAGTTGTACCGTCAGGGCATCCTGCGGGCGATGCAGGACGGTCTGGCCGTGAAATCCGATGAGGTCAATGTCGCCGGGCTTGAGGCGATGCTCGAACAGGAAGGAACTGACCGCAGCCGCATGGCGTGTCGTCAATTCCTGCTCGATTTCTGCCAGTTTTCCTGGCCGATCTTCGCGCTCACCAATATCTGCGGCTTCAACCAGAGCAGCAGCAAGTTGTCTGCGAAAGT
Organism: Nitratireductor sp.; assembly: GCA_041397505.1. Taxonomy (GTDB): domain Bacteria; phylum Pseudomonadota; class Alphaproteobacteria; order Rhizobiales; family Rhizobiaceae; genus BOKV01. The sequence continues at coordinate 6,187 of JAWKWN010000043.1, read as the reverse complement.
CCGGATCATAGGGAAATGACGCACCAGGCCCGCGTTCAATCCGGGATTTGCCATTGGTAGCCAGCAGCGCAACATCGATGCCATCCATGCTTGTTCCGCTCATCAGGCCAAGGGCTTGCTGAAGCTTGCGATCAGCCTTCCTGCGGGAGGATCGTTTGCGGCTTGGCAGATTTCGCGGCATTGGATGGTGAATTCCGTTTCAAAACTGTTAGAGCGCGGGCGCGCAACCCGAATTTCCGATTGTCATGCAATCGGAACCCTGAAAATTCAACCTACACGGAAAATTTCGAGATGTCCGGCTTCAAATCCGAATTCCTGCACACATTTTCCCAACGCGGTTTCATCCATCAGATTTCGGATGAAACAGGGCTCGACCCAGCTTTTCGCCAAGGAAGTCGTAACCGGATATATCGGCTTTGACGCGACTGCGCGCAGCCTGCATGCGGGTTCACTGATCCAGACTCATGATGTTGCACTGGATGCAGAGAAGACCGGACACCAGCCAATTGCGCTGATGGGCGGCGGCACTTCCATGATTGGCGACCCGTCGTTCAAGGACGAGGCGCGCAAGATGCTGACGGAAGACGACATCGCTTCCAATCTGGGTGAGATCAGGAAGAATTTCTCGCCCTATCTCCATTTCGGCGATGGAAGGCAGGACGCATTGATGATCAACAATGCAGACTGGCTGATGGACATCAACTATGTGCGCTTCCTGCGCGATGTCGGCAGGCATTTTTCGGTGAACCGGATGTTGTCATTCGATTCCGTGAAATTGCGGCTTGATCGGGAGCAGTCACTTTCCTTCCTCGAATTCAACTACATGATCCTGCAAGCCTATGACTTTGTCGAACTGTCAAAGCGGCATGGCTGCCGTTTGCAGATGGGTGGTTCCGACCAATGGGGCAATATCATCAATGGCATCGACCCGGGCCACCGCATGGGAACGCCGCAATTATATGCGTTGACCTCGCCGCTCCTGACCACTTCATCAGGTGCCAAGATGGGCAAGACCGCAGATGGTGCGGTGTGGCTGAGCGCGGAGATGCTGCCCGCCTATGATTTCTGGCAATATTGGCGCAACACCGAGGATGCCGATGTCGGTCGCTTCCTCAAGCCTCTATACAACGATGGCGATGGATGAAATCGCCAGGCTCGAAGCCACTGGCGGTGCCGAGATCAATGAGGCAAAGAAAATACTGGCGACGGAAGTGACTGCGCTCCTGCATGGCAGGGCGGTGGCGGAAGAAGCGGCAGAAACTGCGCGCAAGACCTTCGAGGAAGGGATTGCGGCCGACACACTGCCTTCGATCGGCATAGCGCGCGCCGAACTGGAAGCGGGAACCGGACTGCTGGGCCTTGTCGTCAAGGCTGGTCTTGCCGGTTCCAACGGCGAAGCGCGTCGGCATGTACAGGGAGGAGCCGTGCGCATCAACGATGCGGCTGTCACTGACGAACGCATGGTGATTTCCACGGCCAATGCCGATGGCGACGGTGTCATAAAACTATCGCTTGGAAAGAAGAAACACATTCTCATCAAGGCAGAATGATCAAGGCAGAATGATCAGGCGATCATGGATTTTCAGGCAGGGGCGGCGAACCTTTCGGCTGCGCTGTCAGTCCCGAAACTCGAATACCTTGCGAAATGCGCCCGGGGCCACGATGGACATCGGGTTGACCTCGATGGACGGGTTTTTCACCGGGCCACTCAGTCGGTATGTAATACCGATCAGGTTGGTGTCGCGGCCATTGCCGAGCAACTCGCCGACAATGGGAATGAAGCCGAGCGCCCTGCTCAAGCCAATCCCGGCATGAATGTGCCCTTGAGATCCATGCGATTGGCTGCGTCATAAACGGTGCCGTCAAAAGTGAAGCCGATCTGGCTTGAGGTGAGAACGCCGTCGCGGGCAATGAAAGAACCTTCGCCCTTTTCGATCATCGCCCTGGCATTGATGAACCTGACCCGCTTGACATTGACCTTGCTGAGTTGCTCGGCAACGGCAACCCAGGCCTGTCCGCGCTCGCTTTGCAGTGGAGCAGGGTCCGAAACCAGCCGCGCCAGTTTCGGCTCGTCGACAATCTCGAAATCCCGGACGCGAATGGGGCCGGTAAAGGGGCCACCGCCAGTACGATCCAATCTGGGCCCGCAAATTGCCGCCGCGCATTCTACGATAGATATCGAGCATACCCAGCGCCGCGCCGGCATCGGTCGATCTACATATTGAAAGTGGTCTTGCGATCCATGGTCGAGGCAATGATGTTGACGATGCCGGAACTGGCGAAATTGCCCCTGAGGGTCAGATTATCAAACCAGCCATTCGCCGTTCCATAGGACAGCGAAACGTTTTGCGCCTTAACATCGGCAAAGCCGGTAATGGTGCCGATGGAAGCCGTGACCTGGGCATTGATATTGGCCTGGACGTCACCAACTCCTCCCTCATGGATGAGCATGTTGATCAGGCTGCGTGCATCAAAGCGCGCGCGCCCTCGGCATTGATGGTGTAAAGATTGCCCTTGCGCTTGATGGTCAGGGAAAGGGCATCACCCTCGTTCAGTGAGACGTTTGGCAGGTCCGCGGAAACAATGCCGCTCTTGTCAAAGACCATGTTGCCGGTGGCTGAAAACCCAGGTCCCTCGACGTAAAAGTCACTGACCCTTGTCTGTCCATTGGCGTTCTTCATGGTGAAACTGGCGGTGGCGGGAATACCCTTGCCCTTGCTCCATCCCACCCATGGCAAATCAATCTCGGCATCCTTGAGGTCGACGACCTGCTTGCCGTCCTTGCTGCCGCCCTGATTGGCTGAAAGGCGGATGACCCCACGGATCACGGGATTGAGATCAAGGCCCATGGCCTTACGCGCCTTCTCGTCAAGTTCTGCCGAAAACTGGCTTTCAGCCGGTCCTGCATCCTTGCCGAGCGGCTGCACCATGGACAGCCTGGTGCTGACATTGTCAACAATCGCGTCACCCGTGATGCGGGCCTCGCGCTGATTTGCCTCGATGAACAGATCTGCCTTCGAAAGACTATGCCCGAAGATTTTCTCGCTGCTGGCGAGACGCGAGGTATTGAGCAGGACATGCCATTCGACATCCTCGGGTTTCAAACCCGGCTTGAGACGGAACGAGGCAACCACGTCAACATCTGCCTTCCCCGAAAACTGACCCGGCTTGACCAGCAGTCTGTCGGCAACCAGCAACGGCTTTGCATTGGCAATGAGCGCCAGCGCCTGCGCTTCGCCCTCACCCTGCACATTTACTTTCGCAAGTGCTGGGCGCTCCCCATAATCATCGACATGGAACTGGCCGGAAGGTAGCTTGACGACCCTGTTTTCCGGCAGGAACACTTCCCCACTGGCGAGGTCAGCCGTGAAGGTCATTCCATCCACCCGGATTTTCCCCGATGCGTTGCGGATCGCAGGCAGTTCACCGAAAGTGTCCATTCTGACATCGGAAAATCTGCATTCAGCACCAGGTCACCCGGCGCGATTTTTGCGCCATCAAGGAAGCGTCCCATAATGCCCGCCGGTATGCTGGCCGAAAGATCGATGTTGGAAACACGCCCTCCAACAATATTGCGCATCGCCCAGTTGCGAGTAGGTGGCGCAAGGAAAAACGGCCACAGTTGCTTGACTGCCGCCATGCTTACTCCGTCGCTTGCTGCAGCAGCGGCAATGGACGGCGTGGGACCGTCAAATCCGAAACTTGCCGAGCCTGAAATGCGATCAAACCTGGAAAGCACCAATATCTGCGACAAATCGACGATCTTCTCGGCCCGGTCGAGACTGCCGCCAATACGGATCGCCGCAGGAACGCTATCTTCGCCGACCACCGTCGGCGCACCAATTGCAGGGTCGGCGATCAGTTCGAATTCGAGTTTTCCGGCATAGCCGAGATTTGCGTCCACCGGCCGGATGCCGCCGATGAGACGGGCGAAAAAATTGCCTGCCGAGAAATTGGATGGATCGAGTTCAATCTGGTTGCGGTCGGTCAGCAGCCTGAAATTCAGCTGAAACCGGTTGATTTCGGTTCGGGCATAGCGCCCCAACCTCAGCGTGCCCGGCTCCTGCGAGGAAATCGACAATTGCGGGTTCAGAGGCTCGCCATCAGCAGAAAAACCGGTACGCGCGTAGATTTCACGCGGGCTATTGGAACCTCCCAATCCGCCCTCTTCAGCCGGATCTCCTGCCCATTCCTGCAGGTTGATGCCCTTGAGGCGCATGTCGAGCTCGGCTGCGTCGCCGGTGGTCTTGCGCCAGGCGCCTTCAAGAACAATCTGGGATTTGGTGGTGGATAGTTGCGATGAAACCGTCAGCGTCGCGTTACGGCGGAATCGCAGGTCGAAATTGTCGATATGGATGATGTCGGCGGTCTTGCGTCCCAGACCTGCACCGGAAATATCGATGTTCTCGAAGCGGAACAGGCGAAAGCGTTCCGCTGCAAACTGCCTGGCAAAGCCATCAAGCTGGCTGCCTGCAACTTCCAGCAATTTTGGCAGGTTGGCCGGGATGGGAGCCTGGGCCGGCAGTGGAAGAAGAGACACGTCTATCGTGGAATCCTGGATGATCACGGCGTCAATCTGCGGCTCGCCCGACAATAGCGACCACGGGCGCACCCCAACCACGACCTTGCCCAATCTGGAGGCAATCTGACGGTCAACCGGGCGCAGCAACTGCACGTCGGTCGCAGCCAGTGACAGCAATCCGTCGCGGTCAAATGCAATGGTCATGCGACCCAGATTGACCAGCATCTTTCGTCCCAGCATCTGCTGGATGCGCTGCTCTATGCGCTGATTGAGCGCAGAATTCTCGATCGCCTCACCGCGCAGCAGAAAATAGATGCCTGCACCTGACATGAGGCCTGCCAGCAGCAAAACGACAACAAAGGCGCCCAGCATCCGCGCAAATCTGGCGAGCCTGCTGGCGCGCGGAACGATGAAACCACCGTGATCCAGCGAATCATGCTCTGCCTCCACATGCAGTTCGCGATTGCGGAACGGTCTCGCACTCGCACGGATGGAACCAGCCGATGGCTGGTTATCCTTCAGTGAATATGGCTTCTTGCGGTGGATCAAGAAAAGCGGCTCCGCTCAGTTCTGGCATTCCGCCAATCAGCCCCGATTCTGTTTCGCGGGGATTTGGCATATCGGGTTATTTCCCGATAAGGCCGCGATGACAAGCCAACCAGCGGTGGTAATTGCGAGCGCATCCCCGACTGCCCGTTTATCATCACAACGCCGATGCCTCGCCTGCTTGCGACGGTTGAGGAAAAACTCAAAATCGTGGTTTTTGACACTGGAAGCGGGTCGCAAGAGGCTTATAACTCTAGGCTGCGACCCCCATCAGCGAAAACCACACCATCATGTCGAAAGGATGGCATCCATGTCCAAACCCGAAGAAGGTTCCATTGCCCCGACTTCACGCTCCCGACCGATGGCGGCGGCACATTCTCCCTTTCAGCCCATTCAGGTAAGCCGCTGGTGCTGTTTTTCTATCCGAAGGATGACATCCGGCTGCACCACCGAAGCGATCGGCTTCACGGCAGCAAAACCGGAATTCGACAAGCTTGGCGTCGTTGTGGCGGGAATGTCACCCGATCCGGTCAAGAAGCATGACAAGTTTCGTGACAAGCATTCACTCGGCGTCACACTGATTTCCGACGAGGACAAGGTCGCTCTTGATGCCTATGGCGTGTGGGTCGAAAAGAGCATGTATGGCAAGAAATACATGGGCGTGGAGCGCTCGACATTCCTGATTGGCAAGGATGGCAAGATCGCAAAGGCATGGCGCAAGGTCAGCGTAACCGGTCATGTCGATGAGGTGCTGGCTGCTGCGCGCGCCCTTGCCTGATCACGAAAACACGCAGACGCAAATGCCGGACCATGCCGCGAGCCTGCAATCAGGAGCCGTTGATGCGCTGTGCGAGGCTGATTTGCGGCTCAAGGTGACAAAGGTCAACGCGCTGAGCCGTGTCTGGTTCCAGCGCCGACTTTCCCTGCGGCATGGAAGTGTGAAATTGCCTGCTCGCCCGGGACGTCCGGAAAAGCCGGTACTATTGCCGCCAAACCAGGTTGCGAGACGCCGGATCGGCACCGTCAGGGGCCGCATCGCCCTCATTCATGCGTTATGCCACATAGAGCTCAATGCGATTGATCTGGCCCTCGACATCATCGCCAGATTTGCATCACAGC
>JAWKWN010000042.1:0-25775 GCA_041397505.1 Nitratireductor sp. | reverse complement strand
CTGGGGCAGAAAGTGTTGCGCGAAGCGCTCGCACTCAATCCCTGGCTCAAGGAGCGCGGCATGCTGTTGCCGGTCCCCGGTCAGAAAATCTGAATTCCGAACCCAATCCCACTTCAAATTCCAGAATTCCAAATGTGTGCATCTGGTGTGTAAAAATGCACATCATTGCCTTTCTAACGGGTCTATCTGTTGATCATCGGCAGCGGCAAGAAGCCAGCCGGAAAGAAACTGAACCAACACCGTGAGAAAGTGGAGACTTCAAAATGACAAACATTCGCACCCTGACCATCGCCGGCCTTGCAGCCCTTGCCATGATCGCTGGTTCGTCGCTGGCGGCACCAACCGAGGCCCATGCAGGCGGCAAGCATATTGGTGCAGCCATTCTCGGCGGCATTGTTGCCGGTGCCATCATCGGCGGTGCAGCGCGTGCCCACGCCCAGCCAAGCTATGGCGTTACCTATCAGCCACAGCCACGCTGCTGGAAGGAAAACCAGTTTGTTGGATATGACGGCTATGGCCGCCAGGTATTCCAGCGCGTCACGGTCTGCAACTAAGCGCAATTCCAATTGCCGGGGCCTGACCTGCATGGCAGGAAGGGGTTGGCAATAAGGGCCGCATTGAACCGAAGAAGCTGAAAAACGCCCCTGTCAGCATATTCGCGACGATGCGGCCCACCCCAATACTCGAAGCACCCGCTTCGCTTTCTCCAGAAACCCTGCCAGAAATGGCAGGGTTTTTGGCGTTTTGTGGCTATCAAAGGTCCTTGAGTGTGCGGCGGAACGCATCGACGATCTCGTCGATGTGGCCTTTCTCAGCCACGAAGGATGGTGCAACGATCGCCGTGTCTCCGGTCCATTTGACGTGGCAGCCGTTCCAGAAAAGCTGTTTCTGCAATTCATTGCCGCGAATGCCGGGTTTGCCCTCGATCGGGAAAACCTCGATCCCTGCCATCATGCCGATGCCGCGCAGGTCGCGGACAATCGGCAGGTCCTTGAGAGACCAGATCGCATCGAGGAAATATTCACTCATTGCAGCTGCGCGCTCGAACAGTCCTTCGTCTTCGTAGATCTGGAGTGTGGCAAGGCCGGCGGCACAGGCTGCCGGATGGCCTGAATAGGTGTAGCCATGGAAGAACTCGATGGCGTTTTCTGGAGCTGCGCCGGTGATGGTTTCATAGATCTTGTCGGTGGCAGCGACCGCGCCCATTGGAATGGCACCGTTGGTGAGTGCCTTTGCCATGGTGATAATGTCTGGCATGACGCTGAACTTGTCCGCAGCAAAGGGCGTTCCCATACGGCCGAAACCGGTGATGACTTCGTCGAATATCAGCAATATGCCATGCTGGTCGCAGATCTGGCGCAGGCGCTCCAGATAGCCTTTTGGCGGGACCAGGGTGCCGGTGGAGCCGGCGACCGGCTCGACGAAAACGGCAGCGATGGTCGAACCGCCATAGGTCTCGCAATGGCGCTGAAGGTCATTGGCAAGTTCGGCACCGTGCTCGGGCTGGCCTTTCTGGAGAGGTTCTTGTCGTCCCAGGTATGGCGCATCATCACGATGTTGGGCATGACAACCGGGAAGGTTTCACGGTTGCGAACCATTCCGGCCAGCGACACGCCACCGATATTGACTCCGTGATAGGCGCGCTCACGCGACACAAAGCGGATGCGTTGGCTTTCGCCACGCGCGCGGTGATAGGCCATGGCCATCTTGAGGGCGGTATCAATCGATTCCGAACCGGAATTTGTGAAGAATACGTGGTTGAACGGCTCGGGCAGCAGTTTGGCGAGTTTTGCCGAAAGCGCAAACGATGTTGGCTGGGCCAACTGGAACGGCGCGGTGTAGTCGTTTTGCAGCATCTGGGCATAAACCGCCTCAGCGATCTCGCGACGGCCATGGCCAGCGGCCACGTTGAAAAGGCCCGACGAACCGTCGATCAGCTTGTCGCCATTCTGGTTCCACAGATACATGCCTTCGCTTTTGGTGACGAGGCGCGGCGCTGCCTTGAAATCCTTGTTCGCCGTAAACGGCATCCAGTGGCTTTCCAGCGAATTGGTGGCGAAACGCTCAAGTGGTTTGGCAACGATGTTCATCTTGTGCTCCTGAAAAGAAGGGGTGGCGTTGCCATGCGGGTTGTCCACAGCAAAGTCCTGAAATTACCATGGCTGGTGAATTGACCCCATAGTAGTGCCAGTTTTCCTTGAATTTGGGGACACTCGCGACCATGGTGCCTTCTGCTCGCCCCAATCGTGGAAATGCTGGGAAATCTGCAAGATGCGCTATAGCCTGTTTCACGTCGGACGCATGGAAGCGGCAACGCTGCAGGCGCAGATTCGCGAGATGCTGGTGACGGCCATGCTGGCGGGGCAGTTGCCGGCAAGTTCGGCGGTTCCTTCCACCCGGGCAATGGCCAAGCGGCTGAAAGTATCGCGCAACACGGTAATGCTTGCCTATCAGGCATTGGCTGCCGATGGCTATCTGGTGGCGCGCGAGCGATCCGGATTTATGTCTCGCCCGATGTCCGCAAGAGTTGTCGAGGCGCAGCCGAAGAAATCAAGACCGCGCGCGGCACAGGGCGGGGTTGACTGGAATTCGCGGTTGCGTGTTTCGCCATCGCAGCAGTTGAACATTCAAAAACCTGAAAACTGGCATGACTATCCTATCCCTTCATCTACGGACAGGTGGATGCAAGCCTGTTTCCGATCACGGCATGGCGCGACTGCATGCGCCAGGCCATGAGTCCTGAAATGGTTCGATGCATGGACCGATGATCGCTTCAATGCGGATGATCCGATGCTGGTCGAGCAGATCCGCCAGCGCATCCTTACCCGTCGCGGCGTGATGGCGGAAAGTGATGAAATCCTGGTGACAATGGGCGCGCAGAACGCGCTCTTCCTGATTGCCAATCTGCTGGTAAAACCGGATACGCCCGTGCATGTCGAGGACCCGGGCTATCCCGACATACGCAACATGTTTGCCTTGCTGTCGAACGATCTGCGGACCATTTCAGTGGACGGGCAGGGGCTGCGGACGCAGGAATTGAAGGACGGGGGCATTGTGGCTCACCACGCCGAGCCATCAGTTCCCGACCAATGTGACCCTGAGCCTCGAGCGGCGGCGGCAGTTGCTGGGTTGGGCCAGTGACAATGACGGGCTGATCATCGAGGATGACTACGAGTATGAGACAAACTATCGGGGCGAACCGACGCCAGCCCTGAAATCGCTCGACCGCGAGGGGGAGTGCTTTATGTCGGCAGCCTCTCGAAATCGATGATGCCTGGTATCCGCATGGGTTTCCTGGTAGCCCCGGCCCCGCTGGTGAAGGAATTGCGCGCCATGCGCAGGCTGATGTTGCGCCATCCGCCGGGCAACAATCAGCGCGTTGTTGCGCTGTTTCTGGCGCTGGGCCGCCATGATGCGCTGATCAATCGCCTGCAGCGCACCTATCATTCTCGCTGGGAAGCGATGGATGAGGCGTTGGGTCGCCATTTCCCTGGCTGGTCGCAATCTCCGGTATTTGGTGGAACCTCATTCTGGGTCAGGGGACCGGCGCATCTGGACGCGGAAAAGCTGTCCGTCGAAGCGTTGAAGGATGGTGTCGTGATAGAGCCGGGCAGCGTGTTTTTTGCCAGGCCCGACAGCAACCGGAATTTTTTCCGTCTCGGTTTTTCCTCGATACCCGAACAGCGCATCAGCGAGGGAATTGAGCGCCTGGCGGCTGCTGCAATGCAGATGGGGATTGATCCGTTGAGCGCCATGGATTCCAGTCTGGTCTCTGCGTCGGGTTAAGCGGTGATGATGATCGACTGGCTGATCGGCCGAGTGCCGTCGGCGATGGATTTCCAGACATTGGCGGTCTGCTTCCTGGTGCTGGGCATTGCCGGTTATGCGCGTGGCTTTGGCGGGTTTGGATTTTCGGCGATCACGGTGGCGGGAGCTGGCATGGTAATGCCGCTGGCGACAGCCGTGCCGATGGCAATTCTGCTCGAAATTGGCGCTAGCCTGCAGATGGCGCCGACCATTCTTCGTGATGTCGAATGGAAACGCATGACCTTGCTATTGGCAGGTGGCCTGATCGGAAACCCGGTCGGGATATCCGTTCTGCAATTTGCCGATGCAAGGATAATCGGTATTCTTGTCTATGGTTTCATCCTGCTGTCGGCGCTTGCGCTGCTGGTCGGCAAGGCGCGAGCCCTGTCGATCCGAAATGCCGGTTGGCTGTTCATCGGGCTGGTCGCCGGGATCATCAATGGTGCGAGCGCATTGTCGGGGCTGTTCATCGTGGTGATGATGAGCATGAGCGCAACCCGGCCGGCAGCCATGCGTGCGACGCTGATTGCCTACTTCTTTGCAAGTGATGTGTATACGGCAGTCATCATGGCATCTGGAATGATCAGCGAGAGGTGGTGGTGTTGGCGCTCGTCGCATTGCCGGTGGTCGGCATCGCCATCCTGTTCGGGTCGCGACAGTTCATCGGCACTTCCAGAAGCCGGCTTTCGTCGAGCGGTGTTGCTGCTGCTGTTTTTCCTGGGGCTTGCCAGGCTGATCCGGTTGGCCATTCAGTAGTGTTCAAATTGGCGTTCCTGCTGCCTGCTGGTGCCATGCAGGTTGTTTTTCTGGCGCTACCGGCTTGCATGTTTTCATTGTGATCTGTCATCATGCCTTGTGCATCGGGAATATCCGGACACCGGTTTAAACAAGACCGGATGCCGAAAACGGAACAACCGGATCCAGCCAATGCATTTGCAATGACTGCGAAATTGCCAGTCCGCGAACTGGTCAACAATGCCGGTAAACTTCCGGCAACAAAGGGGAACTAGCATGAAAATCAGAGAATTGGCCCTCACGCTTGCTGCAGGCGTTTCCATCCTGACAATGGGAAGCGTCAACGCGCGCGATGGATGAAATCACGGTGGCCTATTTCCTCGAATGGCCGATGCCCTTCGAATACGGCAAGGTGATGGGAATTTACGAAAGAGGAAATGGGCGTCAGAATTGAATTGGCGTTCGTTTGATGCAAGACATCATGTCGGCTGCAATGGCTTCGGGAGACGTGCAGATTTCGCGCGGTCAGCCAGGGTGTGCCGCCATTCGTTGTGGCGACCTCAGCCGGGCAGGACCTGCAGGTTGCCCGACATCGCAGTTGTCTACAACGACAACGATAACTGTGTCGTGAAAACCTCGCTGGAAATCACCAAGGACAATGCCAAGGAACTGGAAGGCAAGAAGGTCGGCGTGCCAATCGGCACGGCTGCCCATTACGGCTTCCTGAAGCAGATGGCGCATTTCGGTGTTGATGCCTCGACGATGAAATCGTCGACATGGCACCGCCGGACCAGCTCAACCGCGTTTTGCCAGGCAATCTCGACATGGCTTGCGGCTGGGGTGGCGCACTGCACGTCGCATGAAGGAGCATGGCAATGTTCTGCTGACCGGTGCGGAAAAGGACGCAATCGGCATTCCGTCTATGACGTGACCAGTGTTCCGGCAACCTTTGCCGCCGAGGAATTCGGAGCTGCTTGCGAAGTTCCTGAAAGTCACTGCCGACATGAACGCCAAATGGGCCAAGGGTGGAGCGGATGCGGCAGAAGTATCCCCGTCATCGCCAAGGATGCCGGTATGGGCGAAGCCGATACAACTGACACCATGAAGGGCTTCCAGTTCCCGACGGTTGAAGAACAGCTTTCGGCCAAATGGCTCGACGGTGGTACGCAGGCGTTCTGAAGGGCGTCGGTGACTTCTTCAAGGAACAGGGCAACATTCCGGCAGCCCGCGACACCTATGACGGTGCTGTCAACACCGGACCGCTCGACGCTGCGAGCAAGATGTAAGCAAAGGCTCAATGACAGAGCAGGTCCGGCGGCAATGCCGGGTTGACCAAACCCTGCCTGGCCTTGGCGACAAAACCTTCTCCAACCGGGAGCCTGACATGGGCAATTTTCGTGGGCAGTTTGAAAATCGACCGTATATCCATGCGGTTCGACCTGCCGGGCGGCGAAGCAGTTTCAGGCCTTCTCAAGGATGTTTCGCTCGATCTGAACAAGGGCGAACTGCTTTCGGTTCTTGACACTTCGGGCTGCAGCAAGTTAGCCCACTTCTCAACATCTCGTTGCGGGCTTCCTGGCGCCGACCGAAGGCGAGATCTGCTCAATGGAAAGCGCGTCAGGGCCCCGGGCCGGAGCGGGGCATGGTGTTTCAGCAGGGCGCATTGTTCGAATGGATGAATGTCCGCAAGAATATCTCGTTCGGGCCTGACATGGCACACAAGCCAGCAGCAGAGACGGCGCGCAAGGTGGATGAGCTTTTGAAGATCGTCGGCCTTAAGGATTTCGGCGACAAGATGATTTACGAATTGTCAGGCGGCATGCAGCAGCGTGTTGCGCTGGCGCGTTGTCTTGCCAATGATCCCGATGTCATCTTGATGGATGAGCCGCGCTGGGCGCACTTGATGCGCTTACCCGCGAGAAGATGCAGGGCCTGGTACTCAAGCTCTGGAAAGAGACCGGCAAGACAATCATTCTGATTACCCATTCCGTCGAAGAGGCGTTGTTGCTGGGCGAACGGCTTTTGGTGATGGCTCCCCGACCCGGGCGGATACATCGTGAATACAATCTTCCCTTTGCCGATCTTGGCGTTTCGCAGGATTTGCGCATGGTGAAGAAGGAAAAGGAATTTGGTGAGCGCAGGGAAGAAATCCTCACCATGATCTGGGACATGGAAGAGGAGATCATGGGCCGTCAGGAGGACGGCATGATTAATGAGTCTGATCTATCTGGCGGCATTTGTGCTGGCCTTTGGCCTTTACCTGGCATGGAACCGGACACGAGAGGCGCGCCACGACTTTTACCAGCCTCAAGACGGTCACCTTTTTGGCGATGAAAGCACCGTCAGTGCCAACCGGTTTGCATCCATCGTTTCGATCGTGACATTGTTTGCGCTTTGGGGCGCTTTCACCGGCTCGAAGATTGTTCCGATCCATGTGCCGGGTCCGTTCATTGGCGATACGTCGTTCGAATATACCGCCACCAATGCCGCGGGTCAGACCGCGAATGCCACCGTCTATACTCAGGGTGCATCCCATTGGCGAGACAGCCTGCCGGAGAGCCACCGGCGGGAATGGATTTGCCAGGGATGATGCTGCCAAGATCGGAGCCTGGCGCAGCCGGACTGGTAAAGCCGGAGACCAATGACGAGGGTGGCAAGGAGGACGGCTACCGCGTCACCGCGATTGACGGAATCCGATTGCGCCGGAACAAACGGTGCGGTTTGCGCATGGCGACATCACCATGACTTCGAAGGGTACGCTTTCAGTCAAACCGGATCGCGGTTTGCGGGTGGGACCGATCTGGCTGCCCTCGCCCAGGCGGTGGTTTACCGGTTTATCGAGATTGCCAAGGATGGCTACAAGAATTTCACGCTTTGGGATCATCTGGGCTCTTCGCTTTGGCGTGTCGTGCTCGGATTCTTCACTGGTTCGATTGTCGGCATTCCGCTTGGCTATGCGATGGGCCTCGCTTAATTGGTTCCGTGGCTGGTTCGACCCGATTGTCGAATTCATGCGTCCTGTTCCTCCGCTCGCCCTGATCCCGCTGGTTATCATCTGGTTCGGCATTGGCGAAGGAAGGCAAGATCATCCTGCTGTTCCTGGCTGCATTGTGGATCATGACGATTGCAGCGCGCGCAGAGTTTCGGGCGTCAGATTTCAAAGGTGCATGCGGCCTATTCGCTTGGTGCTTCCAAATGGCAGGTGCTGAAGAATGTGATCGTACCAAATTCCTTGCCGGAAATATTTACCGGTGCCATGTCGCAATGGGTGTGTGCTGGGGCACGGTCGTTGCCACTGAGCTGGTTGCTGCTGAAAGGGTGCCGGCATGATGATCGTCAATGCGTCGAAATTCCAGCTCACCGATATTGTCATCATGGGCATCATTCTCATTGGCGTGATCGGCCATGGCATTGATATCCTGATGCGCATTGCCGAAACTGGCTTGTGCCGTGGAAGGGTCGCGGATAACGGGCCAGCCTATTTCAAACCTGCCACATATTTGCCAGTGAAGGCCGCATAACCGTTTCGGTCACGCGCAGATGGTCTTTTGCGAGCTTGTGAAGTTGCGGCAATTGGTGGAATGGCACCATCGATCGGCCATGCGTGATGCTCGGCGTAGAATGGCATGTTCCACGCCAGCCAGAGGATGAACCTGTTTGTGAAAGTGGTTCTGGTGTTTTCAAACATGTTGGCGACCAGCGGACAGCGGCCATGTGCAATAGGTAAAGGCGCAGAAATGGCTGGCCCAAAATGGCGGGTAATATCCAGATCCAGACCAGCACTGCGGTCCCTTCCACTATCGATGCGGCAGTAAGAAGTACGAGGATGGCGAGCATCATCGTGCATCGCGCACGGCACGCCCGCAGACTTTTGCCGGTACATGAAGCAAAAATCGCATTTGCCGCCAAAGGCGCAGCAGATTGGCAATCGAGGATTTCCACAAGGGCGGGCCGCTGACATGCAGTACATATTGCATGAGCGTTTCCGGCTTGCCGGATTAGCTCGGATCATGCTCGCTCTTGCGTGTGACGGTGATGGGCCATGTGAAAATAATGGAACCAGTCATGCGGCACCAGCACCAGAAACGCTGCCACCGTCAGCAGGCGGTTGAGCCGCTCGGACTGCCAAAGGGTGTTGTGTTCATTTCATGGAGGAGTGTGAACTGGAACACGATCAATATTCCGCATGGCAGCAGCAGCAATTGCCACCCCGGCAGACCTGCTGCGATCCCTGCCTACCATCGTGGCCAACAGCCCCCATTGCTGCGACCGAAGACAAGCCCGGACCATTGGTCCGTGAAGTCAGTGCAATTCGGTCGTTGTCATTGAGCGAGGCGATGAAGGCTTTCTGGTCCATTGCGATATTTGGCGCGATCAATGCACCGGAATTCAAGCCTCGCGCTTTCCTGCCAGTCCCCACAATGGTCGGGGCCGAATTGTCGGCAATGATGAAACCGGCCTTGCCTCAGGCGTTCCGCATCAATTGGTGCAGCAGGTGCAGCGGGCTGGTCACGGGTACGCGCAGTTCCCTGCGGCTCATTTTCAGAACATACCTGGTTTTTCAGCTTGCCAATGATGGTGGAAAGATGCAGGCGTGAGGTTCCGAGGAAATTTGCCAGTTCGCCCTGTGAAATCAGCCACGGCCATCGTTCACTATCGATGTTTTCCACTGACCTCATGTATCGCCGCAGAAATGCAAACAAACGCTCGTCGGAGGAGTTGCTGACAAATTCGGCAAACACCGCCATCACCGTATCGACATTATGTGAGGACGCGGCCCAAAACGCCCGCTGCAAGTCTGGAAAGCGTGTAGGCAATTTTCCGCCCTTAGGCGGCTACCGGTATCACGAATGCCTGTACATCCGAGACTGCAACTGCCGTGGCACGGGATGGCGTATCCATCCACGCATCAAGCTGGAAGCAGCTGCGCTGGTAAATCGGAAAGATGAATTCGATATCGTCAATACTTGTCCAGTTGGCAAGCGACAATATTCCGCTCATTACAAAGATTGGCCCTATCCTTGGCAATCCGATTTCGGAGACAGTTTGCCCCTTTTTCCATCGTGCGCAGCCTTCCAGCAGCCACAATTTCGTCAAATGGCATGTCTGGAAACAGTGCAAAGCGCCCCAAATTGGCGCAGATGCGCCACCAATAGCTTTGTGTTCCTTATTTACTTTCGCCCCCGCGATAAGTTTCCTTAACGGAAACGACACCATGTTTCTGTTCGAAAACAAACATACCCGAGGAAAAAATATGTCCCTGATTGATGCTTACTGTTAACGAGGGCGTTCCGGTGTTAAATCGAACGGATGATTTCTGTTTTCGATGGTCACAATGATGTCTTGCTGCGCCTGTGGATGGCGGGCGATCTTGCGGGCGAAAGTTTCATCACCGGCGATACCGGCAATGCCCGCAAGGGCATCTCGACCTGGCGCGCCAGGGAGGGAGGTTTTGGTGGCGGGTTCTTTGCCATTTTTCATTCCGCCCGACAAATCGGCGAAATCTTCCGGCACCGCAAATCCGAAAAGCCGAAAGCAGGCAGCCGAGGCCGGCTTTCCCGGACTCGATCATTCCTATGCACTCCAGGGTTGCCAGCGAGCGGGCAGAGGCATCCTGTTGCGGCTGGAGGCTGCAGGGCATTGAAGATCGTGCGAAAGGCCAGCGACATTGCGGCTGCCCGCAGGGAGGAAAACTTGGCCGCGATCTTTCACATGGAAGGGGCTGATGCGATCGGCAAGGATTTGTGCGAACTCGATCTCTTCCCGCGGCCGGGCTTCGTTCGCTTGGGCCTGTGTGGAGCAGGCCAACCATTTTTGCGCATGGCGTCCCGTTTCGCTTTCCGTCCTCGCCCGATACCGGACCCGGCCTCACGGAGGCAGGCAGGCGTCTTGTCAAGCGGTGCAATGAATTGCGGATATTGATCGATCTATCCCATCTCAATGAAAAGGGTTTCTGGGATATTTGCAAGATTGAGCAATGCGCCGCTGAGTGGCTACCCATTCGAATGTTCATGCCATCTGTCCCGCTTCAAGGAACCTGACCGACAAACAGCTTGATGCAATCGCGAAACAAAGGCGTGGTTGGCCCTCCAATCTGGCGGTAGCCTTTCTTCGACCTGACGGCGGACATCGCTCGGATACCTCGCTCGATATTCTTGTCCGCCACCTTGCCTATATGGTCGAGCGGCTCGGAGAAGAGGGCGTTGCCATTGGTTCGGATTTTGACGGGCGATGATCCCGCGTGCTTAAAATCGGCGATGTATCTGGCTTGCAAAAAACTCGTTGAAGCAATGCTGGCGGCAGGCTTTTGGAAAGGCACTGACCACCAGAATTTGCCATCGCAATTGGGAAAGCGTGCTGAAGCGTACCTGGGAGCGTGAGGCGGAAAGCAGCCGAACGGCATATTGAAGGCAGGAGAACATGATGAAACCGATTTCGACCGCGTGATTGATCGACGCAATACACATTCGGCAAAATGGGACCGCATGGGTGCTGCCTGCAACCTCGATGCGCCAGATGCCATTGCGATGTGGGTGGCGGACATGGACTTCGCTGCCCCGCCCGCGGTCAGGGAAGCGCTGATGGCGGAAGTGGAGCGGTCCACCCATGGATATTATGCCAGCAACAAGGGCTGGCGTGAGGCGCAATGCGACTGGCTGGACCGCCGCCATGGCTGGCGACCCGATCCGGAATGGCTTTCGACCACGCCGGGAATTGTTTCCGCACTTGGCCTGATCCTGCAGGCATTCAGCGAACCTGACGATGAAATCATTGTTTTCTCGCCCGCCTATCATGCGTTTCGCATCATCATCGAAATGAACGGACGGCGCATCCACAATGTTCCGATGATCG
Organism: Nitratireductor sp.; assembly: GCA_041397505.1. Lineage (GTDB taxonomy): Bacteria > Pseudomonadota > Alphaproteobacteria > Rhizobiales > Rhizobiaceae > BOKV01. The sequence continues at coordinate 14,381 of JAWKWN010000042.1, read as the reverse complement.
AGGAACAGGGTCGCTACCGCATGGATATCGATCGCCTGTCGGCCAACATGCCCAAGCGCGGGAAAATCGTCTTCTTCTGCTCGCCGCACAATCCCGGCGGCAGGGTCTGGGAACGCGAGGAAATCCGCGCGCTGGCAGACATCTGTGTTGCCAGGGACCTGTTGCTGGTCTCTGATGAAATTCACTGCGATCTGGTCTATGGCGGAGCAAAGCATCTGCCCACGGCGAGCGTTGCGCCGGACATCATGGATCGGCTGATCACTTGTGTCGCGGCGACCAAGACCTTCAACCTCGCAGGTGGGCATGTCGGCGCCACCATCACGTCGAATCCGGAACTGAAGAAGAAGCTCGACGCCAGGATCAACGCGTCTGCGCTTTCATCCTACAACCTGTTCGGGATGATCGCGACGGAAGCCGCACTTCGCCATGGTGATGAATGGCTTGACCAGTTGCTGCCATATCTGGAGGCGAATCGCGACCACTTCGCCAACGGGATAGCCAAGGCTGTGCCGGGTGCGCGGGCAATGCATCTGGAGGCGACCTATCTTGCCTGGTGGATTTTGCTGGCACCGGGCTTGAGCGCTCCGATGTCATGGACCGCATTACCAACAAGGCACGCATCGGTGTTTCTCCGGGACCGCAATTTGGTCCCGGTGGCGAGAACCATGTCCGCTTCAACCTTGCGACCCAACGTTACTGGATCGATGAGGCACTCGCGCGCCTGAGCGATGCATTTTCCGATATGGGATGATCAGTCGACGAAAGCGCGCTCGACCACGAAGGTTGAAGGTGCCGCGTTCGAGCCCTCGGTGAGACCGGCTTTCTCCACGAGAGCCTTGATGTCACGCAGGAATGCCATTGAGCCGCAGATCATGACGCGATCCGTTTCCGGGTTGAGCGGTGGCACGCCGAGATCGGCAAACAGCTTGCCGTTTTCGATCAGCGTCGTCATGCGGCCCATATTGGGTGAAGGCTCGCGCGTTGTGGTTGCGTAATGTGTCAGGTGATCTGCAAATTCGCCGATCAGCGGATCATCTTTCAACGCAGCGACCAGTTCATAGCCATATTGCAGTTCGGCAACCTGCCTGCAGGTATGGGTCAGAATGACCTTTTCGAATTTCTCATAGGTATCGGGATCGCGCATCAGGCTGGCAAAGGGCGCTATGCCGGTTCCGGTAGAAAACATGTAGAGGCGCTTGCCGGGAATGAGTGCGTCATTGACCAGCGTGCCTGTCGGCTTCTTGCGCATCAGGACCATGTCACCGGGCTGGATCTTTTGCAGATGCTCGGTCAGCGGGCCGTCGGGAACCTTGATCGAGAAGAATTCCAGTTCGTCGTCCCAGGAGGGACTGGCTATCGAATAGGCGCGATAGACCGGTTTTTCCGAATTCGGCAATCCGATCATGACAAATTCGCCCGAACGGAAACGAAAGCTCGCAGGCCTTGTGATACGGAACTTGAAAAGCCTGTCCGTGTAGTGGTGAACAGACACGACGCGTTCGCCAAAGACACCATCGGGGATATTGAAAGCGGTGCTTTCCTGAATGTTCATGTTGATCGCGCCCATTTGCGATTGCCCTTCCTGCAAAAGGCAGTTACCCGCCCGATGCATTCCCTTGAGGTTCATATCCCGTATCGAATGGTGCTTCAATGAGCCGGTTCGCCACAGCATGACAGGAATGCGATTGCAATTGACGGCTATCTATCGGGAAAAAATTTCCAATCTCGCTGACCTGGATCAATATGTCTGTAAATTTCTGCCCCGGATTCCATGGTTTTACGGTTTGCTTCCGGTTGCCGGACAGGTTCGAGGAATTTTATCCTGATTATGCTTACGTTACGTAAGATTTTCTTGCATGCGGACAATTCCGTGATATGTCTGGCATGAGGGAGGAGCGGAGTACTTCCCCCAGCCTAGCCCACTCCGCGCGCATTGATTCCAGGTCCGGGGCGTGATCCGGTCTCAATGCCCTCCCGCCTGGAACTTTGCACGGCTTTTCAGCCAAGTGCACCAGCCTTGACCATTTCCATGATTTCCTCGTCACCGAACCCGAGTTCCCCAAGGATCTCGCGATTGTGCTGACCCTGCAATGGCGGGTCGCTCCGGATGGTTGCTGGCGCATCGGAATAGTGAACGGGATGGGCGATGGCCAGATATTCGCCTTCACTGGGATGCTGGCGATGCGAGATGAAGCCGGTGTCGCGCATCTGCGGATCATCCAGCACGGTCTCGAGGAGTGGACGCGCATGGCCGGGACATTGGCCTCGCCCAATAGTTCGAGCCATTCGTCGGTAGTGCGCTGCACTGCTATTTCAGAGAGGATCCCATAAAGTTCGGTGATGTTCTCTGTGCGCTTGGCATAGGTTGCAAAGCGCGGTTCGCTTGCCAGTTCCGGCCGTCCGCCCAGCCGGAAATAGGCGGCCCAGTTCGCATCCGAATAGGGCATGATGGCTATGTAGCCATCCTTTGTCGCGTAGGGGCGGCGTTCGGGATTGATCGAACGGGTATAGGCGGTAGGGCCTCTTGGCGGCACGAATGTGTGGCCGTAGAGGTTTTCGGCCATGGTGTAGGATACCATGCATTCCATCATCGGAACTTCGATGAACTGGCCACGACCGGTTCGCTCGCGGTGCAGCAGGCCAGCAAGCAAGGCATTCGCGGCATAAAGGCCAGTGGTCTTGTCTGCGATAAGGCCCGGGAAATAGCGCGGGCGTTGGTGCTGTCCTGTCTTGGCAGCATGGTTGACATGCCGGTGACAGCCTGGACCAGATCATCATAGGCTTGGCGCCCGGCATAGGCACCGTTTGAGCCGAAGCCGACTGCATGGACATAGATGATGTCGGGCTTGATCGCCTTTACCGCTTCATAACCGAAACCGAGACGCTCGATACCGGCGGCGCGCACATTGTGAATGAGCGCATCGGCAGTTGCTATCAGCCGTCGCAGGATTTCCTTGGCGGCCGGCTTTTGCAGGTCGAGGGTCATGCAGCGCTTGTTGCGATTGATCGTCAGATATATCGGCCCCATGCCCGGTGAAACGGTTGGCCCCGCATGGCGCATGATGTCGCCATCGGGCGATTCGACCTTGATCACATCGGCTCCCATGTCACCCAGTATCTGGGTGCAGAACGGGCCAAGCACGACGGAACTGAGGTCAACGATACGGTAACCGCTCAGGATGCCATGGTTTTGTTCATCGGTTGTCAGGGGCATTCGGAATTTCCATCGGCTATGTCATTTGCATGTGCTGATATTCATAGGCGGTTTTGATGCGTGCGCAAATGCACATCATTCCGTTTCGAGCGGGGCTATCTGTTGATCATCGGCAGCGGCAAGAAGCCAGCCGGAAAGAAACTGAAACAACACCCTGAGAAAGTGGAGACTTCAAAATGACCAACATTCGCACCCTTACCATTACCGGCCTTGCAGCCTTTGCCATGATTGCCGGTTCGTCGCTGGCAGCCCCAACCGATGCCCATGCAGGCGGCAAGCATATTGGTGCAGCCATTCTCGGCGGCATTGTCGCCGGCGCCATCATCGGCGGCGCATCGCGCTCTTATGCCCAGCCAAGCTATGGCGTTGTCTACCAGCCACAGCCACGCTGCTGGAAGGAAAACCAGTTTGTCGGTTATGACGGTTATGGCCGCCAGGTGTTCCAGCGCGTCACGGTTTGCAACTAAGCGCAAAGAAATTGAATTGCCGGGACATTTTTCACGCCCCTGAGATTGCCCGGCAACATGGACCGCACTGATGTGATTGGCTGCAAACGCCCCTGTCAGTGAATTGCGGAAGTGCGGTCCAAAACCCTTGCAGAGATGAAAATCTCCGCTTTCTCCAGAAACCCTGTCACGAAAATCGTGGCAGGGTTTTTGGCGTTTTGGGGGATCAGGAAAGATGGCGATCAGGTGAACAGGATGTCGCCACTGTTTGCAATCAGTTGGGCCTCGGTCACGCCGTAGAAGGTGATGGCGTCAGCACCAAAGGCGACAGTGACATTGGCGCCGCCGTCATAGAGCGTCAGGTCGGAAAACTGCGTCAGGCCAGCGACAGCATTGAAGCGGACCTGGTCGACACCAAGCTCGAAATCATAGACAGCATCAAAGCCCCAATTGGCATCGAACTCGAAAGTGTCCACCGCTCCGTCGAAAGTGGAGGGCATGGCACCCCACATCAGGTCGTTCTGGGTGCCGCCATTGATGGTGTCAGCACCGACGCCGCCGAAGAGGAAGTCGCCTTCCGATCCGCCATAGATGTGGTCGTCGCCTTCCTGGCCGAAGGCGACATCGCCATTGGCTTCGCCATAGATCCAGTCATTGTCCCATTCACCATAGAAGGTATCGGTATCGATGCCGCCATACATGTGGTCGTCACCATAACCGCCGATCAGTACGTCATCGCCAGCATCGCCATAGAGGGTGTCGTCACCCTCTTCGGCACGAAGCCAGTCGGCACCTTCATTGCCGTGCATGGTATCGGCCTCGGAACCGCCCCACATGTAGTCGGTGCCAAGCCCGCCATTCATGATGTCGGCCCCAGCTTCGCCGAACATCAGGTCATTGCCGTCATCGCCGTTGATGGTGTCGCCATCCGCTCCGCCATAGAGCCAGTCGCCGCCATCGCCGCCATTGACGGTGTCCGCGCCAAGGCCTGCATAGATGTAATCAACCTCACCGCCACCATTGAACAGGTCGGCATGATCGCTGCCGCTGACGAAATCGGAATGGTCGCCACCACTGAATTCCACCGCACCAGTTGCGGCTGATCCGAAGAAAGTGAACTGCATGTTGCCGATGAGTGAATCGTGCAGGGATGAAACTCCGCCATCGAGTAGCCGCAAGGCGGTTTGATAATACACGGCATCGAAATCCAGCCCGGTGATCGAAGCCTGCAATTGGCCGTTGTAGAACATGTCGATGCTGTCGATGGTGCCGCCGGTGAAACCGTTTGCATCATAGGTGAAGCCGGTGCCGACAAGCGATGCCGTCCAGTTCGGGTCAACAGTGCTTTGAATATCAACCTGTGTTGGCGATGTCGAAACTGCATCGGAACTCAGGATTGCGTTGTCATAGATGTCGCCAATGTCACCAGCGACAAATTGCTGGATGGTCACCGGGTTTGGAGCGGGCGCAGCAACCGGTGTTACGGTAATGCTTGCAAGGTCAAAGCCATCAGCGTCCGCGTTGTCCCATTGGCCCCAACTGATCAAGACATCGCCATTGGCGAGGACTTCCATCGCTCCGCCGAATTCGGCCGAGCTGGTGGTTCCAACCTGTGTGGGCGCAGTCAGCGGTACGCCATTTGCATCGAACTGCTGATACCAGACTTCGGCTGCCGAGATGCTGTTCACGTCGTCGCCGCCATTGTCGCTGACATTTGCTGCCCAGGCGAGCATGAAGCCGCCACCGGACAATACAACCGGCTCTGCCACAAAGCCGATATTCGCACTGAAATAGACCGGGATGGTTTGACTGACGGATCCATTGTCGCTGCCGATGGCGAAGTACAGGCCATCGCGCTGACCGGGGTCGTCGTTGACCTGGACCCAGGTGACGAGGAAATTGCCGGAGCCGATGTCGAGGATGTTTTCACGGTCGGTATAGTAGAAATCGTGCCCGCCGGCTGAAACGGGATCCTGCATGGCACCTTCTGCAACAGTGAATGCATGGAGCAGGGTACCTGAATTGCGGATTTCGACTGCAAAGGCCTCATTTGCGTCCCAGTTGGCAATGACCGTATTGCCGGTGGAGAGTTCCTCGTAGCCCGCGAAATCCGTGGGTGCCAGAAAGGTCGCAGAGGATACGGCCCCGGTAACCGCAGCGTCAATGCTATAGGCTGAATTGGTCGTACCGCCATTGAAGGTCTCGACATTCTGGTCGAAGATCAGGGTGATGGTGCCATCACCATTGTTGATGACGTCCTGCAAATCGAGATTGACAGACAACAGGATGTCGCCCGGGTCGACCGTGTAGACCCCACCGGTGATGACCACGTTGCTGAGTAGCGGAGCGCCGGATGCAGAGAAGGTGTACAACACCAGTTGCTGCTCGGAGTTGGCGAAGTCGACGCCGAACACTGCAATCGTGCCATCGGGCAATTGGGTAATGTGGTGGTCGTCCAGGCCTGGGGCAACCAGCAGTTCATCCACGCCGGTTGGTGTGCCGGTATCGTCAAGGATTCGGAGGCGTTGGTCGAAGGTCAGGTTTCCTGCACCATCATCGACGAGATGCCAGTAAAGCTGGGCAATGTTGCCGTTGGCAAGGGTGGTGTCGAGGAACGGCACTTCGTGGCTTACGGGAACGGGTGCTTCGGGTGTGAAGGTCGCCGTCATGACATCAAAACCATCAGTGTCGGATGCCGTCAGTTCGCCCCAGGTTATGGAAACATCGCCATTGCCGAGTTCTTCGAAGCTTGCGAAGAATTCCTGGCTGCCTGCAGTGCCAAGCTCCATCACGCCGCCCAGCGGGGTGCCATTGGCAGCATAGTGCTGCATGAAAACCTGGCCGCCGAGGAAATTGCCGGTGTCATTGATATTCCAGCTGAACAGGAATGTGCCATTGGAAAGCACGATGACATCATACTGGAATTCAATTTCGGGTGTGGCCGAAGTCACCACTGCGGTTGTGGGTACCACAATGGATTCACCGGATTCCTTTGTCGGGTCGAGGATGGTGAAAAAGATGCCGTCGCCATCGTTTTCGTCGTCATAGGAATCGAAATACCAGCTTGCCAGGACATTGCCATTGGCAAGTTCGATCAATCTGACACCATCAGCCTGACCATCCGGGTTGCCAGGAACGGCACCATTGTCGATCAGGTGTGACCAGTACAGGCCGGAAGTGGTGCCCTGCGATCCATCGACGAACTTCATTTGCAGTCCATCGACATACATTGCGGAGACGGGATCGTAATAATAGGCACTGCCAAAGGTGGCATAGGTGCCGTTGGAGAGTTCCAGCCACGCATCCCATTTCTCGTCGAAGATCATGGTCGTGTCGTCAATCGCGTCGGTGGGGACGCCGGTCGCGCTCATGTGCAGTTCGTGGGTGGAATACAGCTGCTCGGGATTTCCGGATGACGTCTCGGTCTGCTGGCCTTGCAATGAAACCAGAAGATTGATGCTGCCATCGGGGTTCTGCGAACTGCCCTGAAGGTCGACATCGACAATGTCGAGGGTATAGCCGGAAGGTGGTGTGTAGGTAATCGCGCTGGCTGTGACCAGGTCGCCATAATTGGCGCCTGCATTCATGTTGAAGACAAGATAGTCGACTTGGCCGCTGTCGCCTGAGTCGCTAAACATGATCACATTGCCGTTTGGCAATTCATAAATATAGCCGGGGAAAAAGCCGGTATCAAAACCCGCAATTGCGGCGAGTTCGACATCGGTGCCGCTGACCGGAACGCCATCGCTGTCGATCTGGGTCGCACGAAGCGAAAAACCGCCATTGCCACCATTGTAGGCAAAGTCGAGCGAGGCATAGACTTCGAGAACGTTGCCGCTGGCCAGTGTCATGGCGACAAACGGCACCTCTTCGTTGGCGCTGGTGGAATTGATCTGGACAGGCGTGGAAGAGATGGTGAGCATTCGGGGTCCCCTGCAAAAAGAAATATTGGTTGTATTGCGCAGGGTTAACAAACCTTTAGCTTGATTGCAAAGGCTCAACTGAAATTGATTTTTTTGTCGGATTCCTGTGGTCTGCTGTCATCCGCTCACGACGAAGGTGGGGCCCTTCATGCAGTTGGAAGGGTGGCATGAGCCTCAGTTTGCGCAATAAATAGGCAATATTGAATATGTTATAAAAACAGGCATCTTTTGATGCGCTGCACAAGAAACAGCCGAATCTCGCTGCTGCATGAAGATGCAATGGCAGATGGAAGCAGTGGGCGATTTGCTTAACATTTTGTTAATATTGAGATTATTAGGCAGCGAATGAACTTGGCATGGAGCTTGCTCCGACTTTTGCGGCGCAACAAGAAACAGGGAGTTTCCCATGCTGAAGAAAGCCAGAAATACCGTGGCAGGTCTTGCCACACTTCTCGCAGTCACATCCTCCGCCGTCATTGCCAATGCCGCTGATACAATCAAGGTCGGCATTCTGCATTCGCTTTCGGGCACAATGGCCATTTCCGAGACAACGCTCAAGGACGCCATGCTGATGCTCATCGATGAGCAGAACAAGAAGGGCGGCCTCCTGGGCAAGCAACTTGAAGCAGTGGTGGTCGATCCAGCCTCCGACTGGCCGTTGTTTGCCGAAAAGGCCCGCGAACTCATTGCCGCTGACAAGGTGTCGGCAGTGTTTGGCTGCTGGACTTCGGTTTCGAGAAAATCGGTGCTGCCGGTGTTCAAGGAACTGAATTCGATCCTGTTCTATCCTGTTCAGTATGAGGGCGAGGAAAGCGAACGAAACGTCTTTTACACGGGAGCAGCACCAAACCAGCAGGCCATTCCAGCCGTTGATTACCTGATGAAGGAAGAAGGCGTCGAGCGCTGGGTGCTCGCCGGCACTGACTATGTCTATCCGCGCACGACCAACAAGATCCTGGAAGCCTATCTCAAGGCCAAGGGCGTGGCAGAGGAAGACATCATGATCAACTATACGCCATTCGGTCATTCCGACTGGCAGACGATCGTGTCCGAGATCAAGACTTTCGGCTCTGCAGGCAAGAAGACCGCCGTTGTGTCCACCATCAATGGTGATGCGAATGTTCCCTTCTACAAGGAACTGGCCAATGCCGGCATCAAGGCTGAGGACATTCCTGTCGTTGCCTTCTCCGTCGGCGAAGAGGAACTGGCTGGTCTCGACACAGCTCCGCTCGTCGGCCATCTCGCGGCATGGAACTATTTCATGAGCGAAGACACGCCTGAAAATGCCGAGTTCATCAAGACCTGGAAAGCCTTCATCAAGGACGACAAGCGCGTGACCAATGATCCGATGGAAGCGCACTACATCGGCTTCAACATGTGGGTCAAGGCCGTTGAAAAAGCGGGAACGACTGATCCCGATGCCGTGATTGCAGCGCTGCCGGGCACCGAATCCCCCAACCTGACGGGCGGCATGTCGGTCATGCTGCCGAACCACCACATCACCAAGCCCGTCCTCGTTGGCGAAATCCAGGCGGATGGCCAGTTCGAGACTGTCTGGAAAACCGATGGTCTGGTTCCTGGCGACGCATGGTCCGACTACCTGCCGGAATCAAAGCCGTTGAAGTCGGATTGGGTTGATCTGAAATGTGGCAACTACAACACCGAGACCAGCAAGTGCCTGGGCGAAGTCGCCGCCAACTGACCCTTGCACCACAGGGTTGATGCATTTCCCGGGCGCCAAATCCTCCCGGCGTCCGGGGAATGCTGATCCGAAACCATTCCTGATACCGCTACTGACAGGCCATGATCGTGACCAGATCCAAAACGGCTCATTTGAATTTCGACACGTTGGCCATGGCCGGGACCCTGTTCCTGTTGATCTTCATGGCGCTGGCCTTCGTGTTTGCCGCGCCGCTGCGGGCAAACGCAGAAGAGGCGCAGGTTCGCGTCATCATTTCGAAATTTGCGACCGCCGACGGTTTCAGCCAGATCGAGGCGGTAATTGACGAACTTGCCGCCATGGGTGACCCCTGGCAATCCGCGCGCTCAATGCGCTGGGCGATGGCACACTTGTCAGCGACGGAAACAGCCAGGTCTATATCCAGACGGATAGCGGATACGTTGATCCGGTCAGCGGCGCGAAGGTCGATATTGCTGCTGATGGGCTTTCCAAGGTCAAGATCAAGAATTCGTTGCGACGCAAGATCGCCGCCGCCCTTTCCGGCATGACACTGATGGCAAGGGATCCTGCCATCCGCGAGGCCGCGGCGCAGACCATTTTTTCCTCATCCGATGCAACCCAGCTGGAAGCGCTGCAAGAAGCGATAGCCGCTGAAACCAATCCGTCCATCCGTCAGCAGATGGTTGAAGCCAGGGCATCCATCGAATTGGCTACATCGAGCGACGTGCAGACCCTGGCGGCCGCGATCAGGACCATCACCGAACGCGGCGATCGGGCTTCGCTGGCGCTTCTGACCCGGTTCGAGGCTGGCGCGCAGGATACATTGAAGGTGGAGGCCACCAAGGCGATCAGCACCATCGAGGCCAATCTGGCACTTTGGGATGCGGGGCAGAATATCTGGTACGGAATTTCGCTCGGCTCGGTATTGTTTCTGGCTGCAATTGGCCTTGCAATCACCTTTGGCGTCATGGGCGTTATCAACATGGCCCATGGCGAGATGGTCATGCTGGGGGCTTATACCACTTTTGTGGTCCAGGAAACGATACGAACCTCTGCGCCCGGCCTGTTCGAATATTCGTTGCTGATCGCCTTGCCCCTTGCCTTTCTGGTGGCAGGCAGCGTCGGGCTGGCAATGGAGCGCTCCATCATACGCTTTCTCTATGGCCGACCGCTGGAAACGCTGCTCGCTACATGGGGCGTTTCGCTTATCCTGCAACAGACGGTTAGAACGATTTTCGGCCCGACAAACCGGGAGGTCGGCAATCCGGACTGGATGTCGGGCGCACTTCAGATCGGCGAGATGTCCCTGACATGGAACAGGCTCTGGATCGTCGTCTTTTCGCTGGCAATGTTCGGTGCGTTGCTGTTCATCCTCAAATACACCACTTTCGGAATCCAGATGCGCGCCGTGACGCAAAAACCGGCGCATGGCATCGTCAATGGGCATTCGCACGCCCTGGCTTGACGCACTTACCTTCGGGCTGGGTTCCGGCATTGCAGGCCTGGCAGGCGTAGCCCTGTCGCAGATCGACAATGTCTCGCCCAATCTTGGCCAGGGCTACATCATCGACAGTTTCATGGTCGTGGTATTTGGCGGCGTGGGCAATCTTTGGGGAACTTTGATCGGTGCCTTTTCGCTTGGCATCGCCAACAAGTTTCTGGAGCCCTATGCGGGTGCGGTGCTGGGGAAGATACTGGTGCTTGTCCTCATCATCCTTTTCATTCAGCGCAGGCCGCGCGGGCTGTTCGCCTTGAAGGGAAGGGCTGTTGAAGCATGATCCTTGCCTCCTTCCTCAAACAGGGCATGGCATCGCGCCGCATTGTCGTGGCAGTGTCGATCCTGGCTGCGGCAGCGCTACTGGTGCCGATTTTGAACCTTGCCGTCCCGTTGGGCCATCCCCTGCACCTGCCGGATCATCTGGTACCGCTTCTGGGCAAATATCTTTGCTTTGCCATGCTTGCGCTGGCGCTTGACCTCGTATGGGGCTATTGCGGAATCCTGTCGCTGGGCCATGGCGCATTCTTCGCGCTTGGGGGCTATGCGATGGGCATGTATCTGATGCGCCAGATCGGGGCACGTGGCGTCTATGGCAATCCGGAACTGCCGGACTTCATGGTGTTTCTCAACTGGAAGGAACTGCCATGGTTCTGGACCGGGTTCGAGCATTTCTGGTTTGCGGCACTGATGGTCATTGCGGTGCCGTCGCTTCTGGCATTCGTCTTTGGCTGGCTCGCCTTCAGGAGCCGTGTCACCGGGGTTTACCTGTCGATCATCACGCAGGCGATGACCTATGCGCTGATGCTCGCATTCTTCCGCAACAATATGGGCTTCGGCGGCAATAACGGGTTGACCGACTTCAAGGAGATCCTCGGCTTCGACATTGCAGCGGACACAACGCGGGCAGGGTTGTTCGTGGTCACAGCATTGACGCTTGCGCTTTGCCTGATCCTGCTGTCAGCCGTTGTCGGTTCCAAATATGGAAAGATACTTGTGGCGGTGCGTGACGCGGAAATGCGGACCCGCTTCATTGGCTACCGGCCCGAGCGGATCAAACTCTTTGCATTCGTGCTTTCGGCCGCAATCGCAGGCATTGCCGGGGCGCTGTATGTTCCACAAGCCGGCATCATCAATCCTGGCGAATTCGCACCTGAAAATTCCATCGAAGTGGTGATCTGGGTTGCTGTTGGCGGCCGCGCAACGCTGGTTGGCCCGATTGTTGGTGCGCTGGTGGTCAATGCCGGCAAGAGCTGGTTCACCGGTCTGTTGCCTGAATTGTGGCTATATGCACTGGGGGCATTGTTCATCCTCGTAACGCTGTTTCTTCCAAAGGGCATACTGGGCCTGTTCAAGGCTTCACGAAAACCGGTTGCGAGCGCGCCTTCAGCCTATCCGAAAGGTGAACCGGTGTCGGCAGAACAGGGGCAATCATGACAGCGGAGAAGCGTTCGAAATTCCTGCTCTATCTCGACGGGGTTTCAGTCTCGTTTGATGGCTTCAAGGCGATCAACAATCTGTCCCTGTTTCTGGAGCCCGGTGAAATGCGGGCGATCATTGGTCCCAATGGCGCTGGCAAGACAACCATGATGGATATCATCACCGGCAAGACGCGACCCGATGCGGGCGAAGTCTTCTTCGATGGCGACATAGACCTGACCCGGCATGATGAGGCCGAAATTGCCTCCTTCGGCATTGGGCGCAAATTCCAGAAGCCAACCGTATTCGAAACGCTGAGTGTCGAGGACAATATCCTGCTGGCGCTGGAGGGCGAGCGGGCAACGCTGCCTGCGCTGTTCTACCGATCCAATTCATCGGACACCGCCCGCATTGGTGAGATCCTTGATACGATCCGCCTGGCGCATCGCCGCAGTGACCTTGCGGCCAATCTTTCGCATGGGCAGAAACAGTGGCTGGAGATCGGCATGTTGCTGGCACAGAAGCCGAAATTGCTTCTCGTTGATGAACCGGTTGCGGGTATGACAGACGCCGAGACCGAGGAGACAGCAAGGCTGCTGAGGGAAATAGCCCGAGAGCAATCCGTTGTTGTGGTCGAGCATGACATGCATTTCGTGCGGGAACTTGGCGTCAAGGTCACATGTCTGCATGAGGGCAGTGTGCTTGCTGAAGGCTCGCTTGATCACGTTTCCGCCGACCAGCGCGTCGTCGATGTCTATCTGGGGCGCTAAGCCATGCTGCAAGTCAGGGATGCCAGATTGAACTATGGTGCGGCGCAAGCTCTTCGTGGCGTTTCACTGGATGTCGAGGCGGGGTCAATCACCTGTGTTCTGGGGCGCAACGGTGTTGGCAAGACCAGTCTGATCCGTGCGATTGCCGGTCATCATCCGCTGGTTGACGGGGATATCCTGCTCGATGGCAAGTCGCTGCTGCGCATGCCGGCGCATGCCCGGGCACGATCAGGCATTTCGCTCGTGCCGCAAGGGCGCGAGATATTTCCGCTATTGAGTGTGCGGGAAAACCTCGAAACCGGTTTCGCCCCGCTGAAGGCAAGGGATCGGGTGATATCCGAGCAGATTTTCGAACTCTTCCCGGTGCTTAAGGAAATGCTTGGAAGGCGTGGCGGCGATCTTTCCGGTGGACAGCAGCAACAGCTCGCAATCGCGCGGGCCATGGTCATGCAGCCCAGGCTGCTGATCCTTGATGAGCCGACCGAAGGCATTCAGCCCTCGATCATCAAGGATATCGCGAGGGCAATTCGATATCTCAGGGACCAGGCGGGACTGACAATCCTTCTGGTTGAGCAATATCTGGATTTCTGCCGCGAACTTGCTGATGCCGTTCATATCCTGGAGCGCGGCGAAATCGTGCATAGCGGGAAGGCCTCCAGCCTTGATGATCCCGCTGTCCGTGCCATGCTGACCGTGTGAAAGCAGCACGGCCTTGCGTCGTCATGCACGCAAAGGTTTTGTTTACCCTAAGGTAGCGAAAGATTCTGGTAACCATGTCTGATGAGTCTTAATTAGTGCATTTCGTTAAAGTTGTTCGGAATTGTTGATCCTATAAAGGCATTTCCGAAATGACGATTCATCAGACCGCTACCACCACCCAGCAATCTGTCCTGGTAGTGGCCATCAATATTGATACGCTCAGCAGTCTGGTCAGCGGCGTCAACCAATATGGTGGCGTTTTCCGGGTGGGTCCACAGGGGGATATCGAACTCCTGTTTCCCGATGGCGGCATTGTGGTGCTCGCACAGTCGGCGGAGATGGCCAACAAGGCAGGTATCACGCCCGCGACACTCGCAGATGCCCTGAATTTCAATCCTGCCTTCATTTTCGAGGTTGCGGAAAAGACCGGCGTAATCAGTTTGCCGGCGGCTGAGCACAATCAGGACGGTTTTATCGGCTCCGGCGTTCCGGCAATCGACTGGTCGATGGACGGAGACAACCAGACTGGTATCGTTTCGCACCTGTTCGGCGAAGATCAGGCTTCCTATGTCTTCTCGATTGACCTGGTCGAATACCATTCACCCGCCTATTTCGCCCGGGTGAATGCCCTTGTCGGGGCTGATATCGCGCATCTGCCAGGCTTGCCCGATGAAGACTATCCCAACGGCATTGATCCCCGCTTCTTTCACGCCATCGACAACAATTTCGTTGGG
>JAWKWN010000041.1:0-26527 GCA_041397505.1 Nitratireductor sp. | reverse complement strand
GTTCTGCAGGATCAGTGCAAGATACAAGCGAAGCGTCGCGGCTCTGCAATGCAATTCCAAGGTGGCGAACAATCTTCTTCACCGTGTCTTCGCCTGCGCCTGCATCATAGCGCTGAACATCTGCAAGATAATCACTCATCTGGGGTCTCCCATCCTGTCTGTTTGCCGCGGAGCATTGGCGCATACCCCCGGCCTGTTCCTTGACAATGCGCCCACGGGCAGACGAATCCCGTAATTGCAACCTTAGCACCTGACTTACGTTGCGTCACCATGCCGTTGCACACTGACTGTCCCCGATAATTCCGCCGGGCAAATTCCGCCGCAACAACAGCCTGGGAAGTTTGGACTTTAACTCCGCGCCGATCAAGCCTATATCTGTGGTGCCGGTTCGCCGGATATGACGATAAATGACCTGTGCAATAAACCATTCGGACCCGGGGGCGGTACCCGGCGCCTCCACCAAAACCCATATGTGCCCTGCAAGGTGAAATATGGGCTTTGGCGGGGGCGAAACAGGATCGACGAGGGCGTAAAGACTGAGTTTTCGTTCGGCATGGTACCCACCGTTATCGGGCCATCTCAATAGTTGCAAACGACAACTATGCGGAAGCACGTCTCGCTGCGTAATGCGGTGCGATAGCTTCAAATAAACTCCTGACTGTTCGCACGGTCAGGCGGGGTTCGGAGGCACCTGGCAACAGAAGCCTCCACTTTTCTCCCGGTTGCTGCCCACTATGTCCCTGCATTTCCATTTGTTGATCGCATCAGGCAAAGCCTGCCCTTGCGGTATCGTCGGCATTTGGCGTAATCATTGAGTCTCGAGGAACCAAGCAATCATGTCCGCAATTTCGAAATTCTGGCAGGTCCCAATGAGCGACGATCTCATCCGTTATGACATCTTGCACAAGAGGCGCTTCGCGGCGTGATCCGCAAGGTGCTGGAAGAGGTCGAACGCGCAGGGACTGCCAGGGGATCACCACTTCTTCATTACCTTTGCGACGGATTTCCGGGTGCGGCTGTCAAACGCATGCGCGAGCGCCATCCCGAGGAAATGACCATCGTCATCCAGCACAGCTTCTGGAACCTGGAAACCGGCGATACCGGATTCGAAATCGACCTATCCTTTGATGACATTCGCGAAAGACTGCGGATTCCCTATGCCTCGATCCAGGGTTTCTTCGACCTCGGTGAAATTCGGCCTGCAATTTGGACGTGGCTGGAAATCGAACCCGAAGCTGTCAGTGAGGCCTGATACCGCTGCTCCCAAGCGCAGCAGCGGCCTGGACTGGTTCCTCGTGAAACCCTCCGGCGAAACTGCCGCAAAAAGCACGCCCGCAAGCCGACTGCTGCAAAGACTAAGGACGCCAAACCCGCGAAAGGCGAGGACAGCGCCAAACCAGAAATACCAAGCCAGCTGATGGCGAGGCGACCAAGGGCGCAGATGTCGTGTCGCTCGATTCCTTCCGCAAGAAAAAATAGGACTTGCGCCTTGGCAGAGATCATCAATCTTCGCATGGCGCGAAAGCGGGCAGCCCGACAGGCGCAATCGGAAAAGGCTGAAGCCAACCGGGCGCTTCATTCCATTCCCTCGCGCGAGCGCAAGGCCGCCCGTAAAAATGACGCCAAGGCCGCAACCCGGCTGGAAGGCCATCTTCGCGACCAGTCAAATCCGCAAGCGCAAGACTGAAAAGAAGCGTTCGGTCTCCATCCACGGCCACCGCACCAGCTTTCTATTCGGTGGAGGACCCGTTTCAGGACGAATTGATACGCATTGCAAAGCGCGATGGCATGGCGATTGCGCGCGTGTGATCGCAACGTCTGACGCATCACGCCCGCCCGGGCACAATCTTTCATCGGCACACAAGGTTGTTCGTGCTGGCAGACATCAAGCGCCAGGCAGGCCTGCAAGGTGATGAAGCTCCGCAAGCTCAACTGGATTTCCGCGAAGTTGTGACGCTCGCTGTGTTCTGACGCTATTGTCCAAACAGCTTTTTCTGGATGTTGTCGAAAAGGTTCTCCGACCGGGTGCGATTGCCATCTTGCGGCGCAATTTCTGCAGGCGTGTGGCTGATCTCGACCACCGGATTTGGCCTTGCCTCCTGCTCGGCCTTTCGCCGCTTTCTCCTCCGCCCGCTTTCGCTGCTCTTCCTCGGCCCTGCGCCGGGCCTCTTGCTCCGCACGCTGTTGCGCCTCAGCCTCCGCCTGCTTTCGGGCATCTCTTCTCGGCCTTCTTTAGCCGCGCTTCTTCTGCTTTCGCCTTGCGCTTTCGCTTCTTCCTCGGCCCTGATACGAGCCTCTTCCTCAGCCTTGCGCTGCCTCGGCTTCGCGTTGCTGGCGCTGCAATTCCTCCAGCCGGCGCAGTTCCTCCTGCCGTTGCTTCACGCATGGCGATACGCGAATTGATTCGATCACCTCGCGCGAAGCTCTGGGCTTTTCCATGACTGATTCCTGCAACAACTCGACGCGGCGCTGCTCCCGCTCAAAAGCCAGAAGCGAAAGATATCCCTCAAGCGCGCCAGCGTTGTCCGTCTCCAGTTTCAGATCACCCGGCTTTCCCGTCCAGCGGAAACCAGCTGCCGGCTCCGCACCCGCGAGTTTTTCCGCCGGGGTCAAGGCGCACTGTCGCGCTCAACTCGCTGTCGCCATCCGCGATCAACCGAGGCGGAGGCATCCACCGATCCGCCCTCTCCCTCGAACACCGCATTGCGCAGGACAAACCTGCCCTTGGTAACGGAAAAGGCCAGTGAAAGACGGGATCGGCAAAGACCCGTTGAGCATTGCGTCGCGAGCAATCGGCTGCACATTTGTCGGATTGATCTCGAATTTTTCCTGCCTCCGCGCGCAAGAATCTGGGTCATTCCAAGTTGACGTCAAGGCCATCGATCCGGCCATCGACCGTCACAACGCCACTGCCCGACAGGCCGGATGCCATTGCTTCCAATGTGCGGCCTGACGTATCCAGGGTCATCGAGATGTCGGCCTTGCCACCAAGCCGTGGCGCATAGCCTGCATCGGCAATCATTTGTCCGGCATCCGCCCCTTCGAGACGTGCCTGCAGATTGGCCACGACCGTTCCCGCACTGACCTGCAAACCGCCACTGCCACGGACCGCACCGTACAAGGTCAATATTTCAGTGAAAGCCGAAGTCCTGCAGACTTGGCGAGCCGTCGACCAGCAAGGCACGCGTGCTGAATTGGCGACCCTGCGGTCCAAACCCGGCGTCCAGTTGATCCGATGTCAGCGATACCTCGCCATCAATCCTGCAAAAGCGGCGCGCGCCGAAATTCATCTTTCGGCCAGCCTTCGCCATTATCGCTGGTGCCGCTGCCCGTAACCATTTCCCGACCAGGCAGCGAGAATGCGCTGAATGCCAGTTCCCCGCGGACACGGGGACGCCCTGATGGCACCATCGCAAGGCGCAAGTTGCCCTTGATCGCATTGCCGGAATAGGAGCCGGAAATTCCGCTTGCATCATAGCTTTGCTGTCCGGCCTCCAGCCTGCTTGCCAATTTGAAGGTCAGTGAAATCCGGGTTACCCTCACCGGTTCCGCAATGGATAACCCGCCATCAACAGCCATGGGTCGATATCCTTCGAGCCGAGCGTCACATCCAGCGACACGCCCGAAGAAGCAGCAAGCGAAAGCCCACCGCCGCCGCCATCCTTGCCAAGGACCAATGTTCCGCCTGCGCCGAGGTCGGTTTGCGGCGAGACACCGATACATGCGTGGCAAGGCCTGTTACCGGCTCACCATTGAGATCGGCGGTTACCACCACAGGACCCTCGCCACCAAACGGCAGCACTGGAAGCGCTTAACCGCGTGCCAGTATTCCCGGATCCGCCTGCTCGAACCGGGACCGAAAGGTCATGCTTGCCTCTGAACCAGTCCCTGCGCACTTCACGTAGCGATCTCGCAACGAGATCCGAGTTCGACACCACGCCAGATATCGCGACCGTGCCAAGCGAGCCTTCGCCTTGCGCCCGCGCTTCAACATCGATTGCCAGATCAACATTCGCGGCAAGATCGGGGAACCGGCGCGCAGCCAGAAAACGGTTTTCCCCAGCCGTTGCAGGCCCAGATCGGCAAGCCGCGAGCCATCTCTGCCTGGACCTTGAGCTGGAAACTTCCATTGGCTTTGCCAAGGACATCGGCAAGTTTGCCGGTGCTTTCGATCTTCGCACCAACAAAATCACCAATGTTCAGCTGATCCAGTGACACCGAACCATCCTCAACGCGAAAATGCGTATCGACCTTTGATGCTGAAAGTCCCTCGACCTCCAGCGTGTCGGCCCGCAACCTGACATCGAGATCATGGCTGGCAAGTTCCGAGGCATTCTGCCCGCGTGCCAGCGAATAGACGGCAAGCAGGTCGTCCATGTTGATGCGCTTGCCCTGCAAATCGGCAATGATGCCGGCCTTGCCATCCACAGGTGCGAGCCTTGCAGTTTTCTCTGTCAGCAATGCGTCGTCGAGCAGCGTTGCAGATTGTCGAACTGGCCTGCGAAGGCGTGAAGGTAACATCAGCGCTGAAGCCGCCACTTTTCAGTGAGCGCAATGCTGCACTGCGGCTTCCCGCCAGCCAGGCCGCAAAACCGGTTGGCTGACGCGACGCCAGAAGCATCTTTCCGCTGAAGCCGAAATCATCGCGAATGCCAAGCCGACCCGAACCCTCCACAATAGTGTTTCCCGAAAAAGCGAGCGGAACGAGCGAATGCGCCATGCACCTGACCCGCGCTCGTCGGGTTCAACAATTGCCGTAACCTCGCGAACAACGGTGTCACCGGCAACGATGGCTGGCAGTGACAGGTCAATCACCCCCTTGATCGAAGGCGCCGGCATCCGGTCCACTACCGAGCGTAACGCAGCAATCCGCTGCTCGATACTGGGTGACGTTCCTGCCGTCTTTTGCTGGCCGCCCACCCGGTCAAGATCGATCTGCCTGCCATCGGCAATCATCCGGAATGACACTGCGGATATTCGCCCTGCCATTGCCGGTTATAGCAGGGATCTTCCCGTGGACCGATCTCCAATCGGTGTTCGTGCACTTCCACCAGCGACGAGCTGCTTAGAACTGACCGGTCGCAACGACCGGCAGCGGATCGCCTTCCACCTTTTCCGCCGAACTGAGTGGCGACAGGTCGAATTGCCCATCCCAGGAAAGAATGCCCTCCTTCAGGCCAACCGGCCCGTCAAGCGAAAAGCGCGTATAGGGTACCGCTTCGCGTTTGCTGACCATCTTCACCCGGACCGTGCCTGAAGGCTGTAAACGACCGGTTGTGATGTTGAACTGGGAGGCCGCACCTTCCGCCTCGCCTTCCCCTGACGATGCGCCATGGACCAAACAGGGCGACTGCGCGCTCACATCGGCATTCATCTTTTTCAGCCATCAGGCTCCTGCCCCGGCAAGCCCGTTGATGCGCAGCGAGGCATCGACAACTCTGAAATTGTCGAGCTGACCTTTCGGGATCAACCACGCTTTCTGTCGTGCGGTCCAGGCAATCGAACCATTCTCGCCGACATCGACTATTACCTTTGGCCGCGTCAGCGTCATGTCGACAATCCGCACCTCGCCGGAAAGGAACGGCATCAATTCGGCATGCAGTGAAAATCATTCGCCGTCATCATCGGCGAACCATCGGCATTGGAGCTGACCGACAGATTCAGAAAGTGGAGCGCAGGCAACGGCAGGATGCGCATGCTCGCTTCGCCATTGACCTTCACTTTCTGGCCGATGATACGCGAAGCCTCGCGCTCGAACGTGTCGCGATAACTTGTCCAGTCGATGAAGATCGGCGCGATCAGCGCGGCGAACAGGGCCAACACGATCAGTCCACCTGAAAAGGACAAAAAGGCGATACAGCGTGTCAAATCTCCCTTTGATCGGGTTTGGTCATTCCATTCGGGATCGCGCAAGCTGTTTGCCAATTTCTATGGCAGGGCCAAGCACAGTACCTGGCCGGATTCATGATGTTATCGGGATCGATGGCAGTTTTTATGGCAATCATCAAATCGGCAGCCGCTCCGCGTCTGGGCCGCATGAAGCGCCTTGCCCTCGCCAATTCCGTGTTCGCCGGTGCAGGTTCCTTCCATCGCGAGCGCGCGAAGAGCAAGCCGCCTGACCACATCCTCGGCCTTTTTTCATCTGACCGTTCCGCCGGTCAAAACACAATGCGACATGAAAATTGCCGTCGCCAACATGCCCCAGTATCGACCGAAAAGTCCATTCTCGGCGATGTCCTCGCTGTGTCTCCGTCACGCATTGCGCAAGCCTTGAAATTGGCACGCATACATCGGTCGATAGCGCGCTCATGCCGGGAGCTGCCGCCTTCATCGCCCAATAGGCATCATGGCGCGCCTTCCACATTTTCGAGCGGTCTTCGGCTTTCGTCACCCATTTGAAACCGGAGCCGCCGCAGTCATCGGCAATGGCGCCAAACAGTTCCGCCTGTTCGGCAACACCGGCCGTAGTGCCATGAAATTCCAGCATGAGCATGGGAGAAACGGCAAATCCGGTATCGGAATAGGCATTGATCGCCTTTACCGAATCCGTGTCCAGCAATTCGATGCGCGCCATTGGAATTCCGCTCTGCATCGCCATGATGGTGGCATTGCAGGCCGATTCAACATCGGGAAACGAACAGGTCGCCGCTGAAATTGCTTCGGGAATGCCATAGAGTTTCAACGTGAGTTGCGTGATCACCCCGAGCGTCCCCTCGGACCCGACCAGCAGTTTGGTAAGGTCATAACCGGCCGATGACTTGCGGGAGCGTTGCGCTGTCTTGATGACCCTGCCATCGGGCATGACAGCGCGCAGGCTGATGACATTCTCGCGCATCGTGCCATAGCGCACCGCATTGGTGCCCGAAGCCCTTGTCGCAGCCATGCCGCCAAGCGACGCATTGGCGCCGGGATCGATGGGAAAGAAAAGGCCAGTATCGCGAAGATATTCGTTGAGCTGTTCACGGGTGACACCGGGCTCGACCACCACATCGAGGTCCTCGGCATCAACCCTGATGATCCTGTTCATGCCGTTGAGATCGAGGCTGATGCCGCCGGCCGGCGCATTGACGCCCCCTTCCAGCGACGTTCCCGTTCCAAACGGAATCACCGGCACCTTGTATTGCGCACAGATCGAGACCGCATCCTGCACATCGCCTTCGCTATTGGCAAACACGACACCGTCCGGCAATTGTGCCGGAATATAGGTAGTCGTATGCGCGTGCTGCTCGCGCAGGGATTGCGATGTCTTGAACTGCTCACCGAAGCGCTGTTGCAGCACGTCCAGCGCCGTCGCTATTCAGTCTCGTTGCGTACAGGTATTTCAAGATCGGCCAATGCCACCGGCATATCCTCCATCCACTCAACCGCTGCCATTATTGCCTGCACCAATCAGCGCAAACAAGGGCAAGACTTCACGGATCAGGATGAAAACGGCACTTGCTCAGGAATAGTGATTTCCAATGAGGCCCGGGCTCTTCGCGGTCAATAATCCCTTCCACGTCGTCAGAGCGCGGAACGCCTCGTCTCATTGCCGACGATGATGGCAAAGGATGATCTCGCCTGCTCATGCGGGTAACAACCGCGTTGAGATTGTTGGTGGGCGTGGCAATCACGAAATCGGTTTTCAAGGATGTCGCCAGTTTCTGCCCGTGTTTGTCCGGCTGATAGGGTATCGAGGCAAATCGAACAGAAAGCCTGCAATGCGCGGGCCCGAGGTCACGATTACCCGGTTTGTCTCGAAATTCACCTGCTTGATCGCTTCAGAGACAGTCACTTCTTCCGGCAATTGCACGAAATTGCGCGACATTGCCTCGCGTGCCGGCTGTACCAGGAACATGTTGGTCGAGCGGTCTGTCGGAATTCACCGGCCACGCTTGCGCAGTTTGATCGTGTAGATGTCATTGGCAACCAGGGCGCGCCGCACAGCAAGCGCGATAGCTACCGCAACAACCAGCGGCAGGATGATGTTGTAGTCGCGCGTCATCTCGAAGATCATGATGATCGCGGTCATTGCAGCTGGTTCCTGCTCCTACCATCGCGCCCATCCCGATCATGGCAAAAACGGCCACCGATATGCCCGAATCCGGCATCAGATAGGCTCCAACCGTGCCGACGGCTGCCCCCAATGTGCAGCCCATGAACAGGCTGGGCGAGAAAATTCCGCCAGAAGCACCCGAAGCAAGGCTGGCGAGCCGCAACCAGCTTGCCCGCGAACAGCGCGAGCAACAGCGCCACGCCCAGATGGTTTTCCGAAAGAATGTCCTGGATGGTCGGTGCATAGCCGACGCTCATCACATGGTAGTGCCCGCTATTGAGCATGAACACATAGCCGAGCACGCCCACGCCGTATCATCCCGGATGAGACGTCTTCGCACATATGGGTTAAGCGGCATTTCATCGAACCTGTCTTCCATGTATTCGAGCAGCCGAACAAAGAGAAATGCTGCAAGCCGACCGCAATCCCGGTTACTGCCGCAAGCCCGATCTCGGAGAAATTGACAGCCGATGACGCGGCAATTGCTTCCATAGCGGGTTAGAACGTCGCTTCCGCTCCGATGATGAGCCGGTAGGCATAGGTGGAGGTGGCCGTCGCAGCAACGACCGGCAGAAAACTGCGCGGCGAAATCTCCGGCAACAGGACTTCAACGGCAAACAACACCCCGCCCAGAGGTGTATTGAAGGTCGCGGCAATGCCGGCACCTGCACCGGCTGCAAGAAGAATGATCTTTTGCGAGCGGATCAGGCCAAGCCTGCGCCCGAAGGTCGATCCGAAGGAGGAACCTATCTGGATGATAGGTCCTTCCCGCCCCACTGATGCGCCTGTTCCGATGGATATGGCGGATGCAAACGCCTTGACCACGGAAACAATGCCGCGAACATTGCCATCACGATGATAGATCGCAAACATCACTTCCGGCACGCCATGGCCCTTTGCCTCGGGCGCAAAGCTGCGCACCAGGAACACCACGATCAATCCGCCAATTATCGGAACCAGAATGATCCCTGGGCTCGGATCGCCATAGGCGTTGGGATCAAGCTCAAGTGAGAAGATGCCGTAGAAGGAAAAATTGTATATCGCCGCGATCATGTATTTGAACGCGATTGCGCCGAGGGCCGCAACGATACCCACCACCACCGCAAAGAACACCAGTACCGGCAGGGTGACTTCTCGATCACCGCTCCCCGTTGGTACCGGTGCTTCATGCGATTGGACTACGGACGGCTTGGCAATGCTGGATGGCGTATTCATGGCACAATTCTGATTTTGATGATTTCAAAGCGATACTCCAGCCAATCGTCGGGAAACAACCCCGCAGGGCGCAGCGCAGCCCGAAATCCGGTTTTCTCCCCGAACAGCACAGGTAGCGCCGTTTGAACCAAGCTTTGGCCGTAATTGGCACCATCGCGATACCAATCCCAATGGTCACTGGAATTGCACAATCCGTAAAGCTTTAAGCCTGGCGCTAACCAAGCCGTAACGGAGAGCAGGTTAGAAAGCCGTCTAAATGGGTGAATTGGCACCGTTTGGCAGGGCTTCGTCTGCATGCTGACAAGTTTTCGCAAATTTCTTCAGGACACTGGCGCGGCCTATGGCCCGCTTCCCTGCTATTCTGACGGTGCCGCTGTTCGGCACGGCGGCCGCTGCTGTCGAATATTCCCGCCTCATCGACACCAGCTCGAACATCCAGAACGCGCTGGATGCTGCTGCATTGGCAACGGCAAAGGAAATGCGTCGTCGAGTTTGACCAGTCCTATCTCGAACAATATGCCCGCAACTTCTTCGATGCCAATCTCGACAACAACATCAAGCCCAATGATGTTCAGTTCGGCCTGACCTATGGCACTGGCCCAACCGGCGGCAATACCGCTCGTTCGACGGCCAATTATGACCAGAAGACCGTCATGGGCAAGTTCATCGGCGTCGAGGATTTCGAGATGGAAATCTCTGCCACGGTTGCTGCAGGAAACCGCACCGTCGAGGTTGCCATCGTCCTCGACAATTCCGGCTCCATGGACAGCTATACCGGTTCGACCAGGGATACCCGCATCGAGCGCGCCAAGCTTGCCGCTGAAACACTCATCAATTCGCTGCACACGGTTGCAGCCTTGTCGAACAAGCCCGACCCGATCAAGATATCCGTCGTGCCGTTTGGCAGTTCGGTCAATATCGGCGCACAATATCGCGGCGCACCCTGGATGGACCGCTATGGCTGGTCATCCGTCCATCACGAGAATTTCGACTGGCTGGGAACCGCCACCCGTGGCGATCCGTGGCCCAATTCCTTCAAGACCGGCGATGGCTACAAGGGCAGCACCACATCGACTTCAACGCTTGGGCCAAATCCAACCACCGAACAGACCCTGCTTTATGGAGTGGAGACCACCCAGTGGCTGACGCGCTGGACGCTGTTCGACAAGCTGGGAGTGGACTGGGCCGGCTGCGTCGAGATGCGGCCATGGCCCTATAACGTGACCGACGATGCGCCTGACGAAATGCATCCTGACACCCTGATCGTGCCGATGTTCGCGCCCGACGAACCCGATTATGTCGACAGTTCGGAAGACCGGGACTACAAGAACAGCTATCTCAATGACTATCGTCGCGTTGGCGCCGACTATCCGCTGACCAGCTACACATCGAAGAACTTCACCCGCCAGCTGTGGCGCCAGTCATGGACAGCCAAATACAATTCCGATGCGCCATGGTCGAAGTCGGAAGCCAAGACCAGCACGCGTTTCGAGATGAGCAAGGAACGAAGCCGGGACTTCGGCGACTGGGGCCCGAACCAGGGCTGCACCACCGATCCCGTGCAGAAGCTGACTTCCGACAAGCAGACCGCCATCAACGCCGTGCAGGGCATGGATGCAGGCGGCTATACCAATGTCCAGGCAGGTCTCGTCTGGGGCTGGCGTACCCTTTCACCGGGAGAGCCCTTCACCGAGGGTCGGGGCTATGATGTGCCGGAAAACGACAAATACATCATCCTGCTGACCGACGGTAACAACACCTATCCGACCCAATCCACCTGGAACGAGACGGAATACTATCCCTGGGGCTATGGCAAGGATGAGCGCGTTATGGCGGGTCTCACCTCTTTTCAAAGCGAGGTCGGCGCCATGAATGTCCATACCGAGGAAACCTGTACGAACATCAAGACGATTGTCGATGCCGACAACGAGCCGGCCTACAAGATCTTCACCATCGCATATGATGTTGCCAACGGCTCATCGGTGAAAGACCTGCTCTACAATTGCGCCTCAAGCAATTCCGCTGGCAAGAAATACTATTACGACGTTTCGGGCGACGCCATCGCCAGCGCAATGCAGGCCATCGGCAACGAAATCTCCGATCTCAGGATTTCGCAATAGGACCCGCGCCGGGAACTGCGCCGGCACTCAAGCGATTCACTCTTGTCAAAAACCAATCCCGCCTTCTCGCCAGGCCTGTACTATGGCAAATTTCGGCAACGATTGGATATATTTTGCCGGATTAATTTCATAATAGACTTTATTTATACTCTATATAAAAAACATAACACGAAAAATAATCAAATTATTGGTGTTTTAACAAAAAATAAACCGAATATTTTATTAAGCTGTCAAAATTTTAACCTTCCCATCAGGCCTTGCCTTATCTTCCTGTCATTCCGGGGTAACAAGGCATTGCTGCCCTGCCCGAAGACCAGACCTTGCAGGGCAATGGCATGATCACGAAGTTTCGCAAATTTCTTCAGGACACTGGCGCGGCCTATGGCCCGCTCTTTGCCATTTTGACGGTGCCGCTGTTCGGCACGGCGGCGGCTGCTGTCGAATATTCACGAGTCATCGACACGAAGTCCAACATCCAGAATGCGCTGGATGCAGCCGCGCTCGCCACCGGCAGAACTGTCGGCAAGTTCCGACCGTGCCTATCTGGAGCAATATGCCCGCAACTTCTTCGATGCCAATCTCGACAACAACATCAAGCCAGGTGACGTCACATTTGCACTGAACTTTGGCACGAGCCCAACCGGCGGCAATACCGTCAGACTGACGGCGAATTACGACCAGAAGACCATCATGGGCAAATTCATCGGCGTCGAGGATTTCGAGATGGAAATATCCGCGACCGTTGCCGCGGGCAACCGCACCGTGGAAGTCGCCATCGTTCTCGACAATTCAGGCTCGATGGACAGCTATACCGGCTCGACCAGAGACACCCGCATCGAACGCGCCAAGATCGCTGCTGAAAACCTGATCAACTCGCTTCACTCCACTGCCGCCCTTTCAACAAGCCGGACCCGATCAAGATATCGGTCGTGCCCTTCGGCAGTTCTGTCAATATCGGTTCGCAATATCGCGGCGCGCCATGGATGGACCGCTATGGCTGGTCATCGGCCCACCACGAGAATTTTGACTGGCTCCGGCACCAATACCCGCGGCGACCCGTGGCCCAATTCCTTCAAGACCGGCGACGGATACAAAGGGAAGCACGACCTTACCGAAACACTTGGACCCAATCCGACTGCCGAGCAACTCGCAATGTTCTCAGTCTATTCCGTCGGCACAACACAGTGGCTGACGCGCTGGACCTGTATGACAAGCTCGGCGTTGACTGGGCTGGCTGTGTCGAGATGCGGCCATGGCCCTACAACGTCACCGACGACACCCCCGATGAACTGGTACCCGATACGCTGATCGTGCCGATGTTCGCGCCAGATGAGCCGACTATGTGCACAAGCAGGAAGATCGCGACTACAAGAACAGCTATCTCAACGATTATCGCCGACCCGGTCCCGATTATCCGATGACCAGCTACACGTCGCGCAATTTCACCCGTCAGCTATGGCGCCAGTCATGGACCGCCAAATACAATGTCGACGCCCCGTGGTCCAAATCGGAAGCCAAGACCAGTACGCGTTATCAGATGGGTAGGGAACGCAGCCGCGACTTTGGCGACTGGGGTCCGAACAGGGGCTGCACCACCGACCCGGTGCAAAAGCTGACCAATGACAGACAGACGGCCATCGACGCGGTTCAGGGCATGGATGCGGGCGGCTATACCAATGTGCAGGCGGGCCTTGTCTGGGGTTGGCGCACGCTCTCGCCGGGCGAGCCCTTCACCGGCGGACGCGGCTATGATGTGCCGGAAAACGACAAATACATCATCCTGCTCACCGACGGTAACAACACCTATCCGAACCAGTCCACCTGGAACGAGACGGAATATTACCCCTGGGGCTATGGCAAGGATGAGCGTGTGATGGATGGACTGACCAGTTGGCAGTCAGAGGTCGGCGCAATGAACATTCATACCGAACAGACCTGCGACAACATCAAGGCCATTGTCGACGCTGACGGCGAAGCTGCCTACAAGATCTTCACCATCGCCTATGACGTTTCGAACGGCTCATCGGTCAAGGACCTGCTCTATAGCTGCGCCTCTTCCAATTCCAGCGGCACCAAATATTATTACGACGTGTCGGGCGATGCGATTGCCAGCGCCATGCAGGCAATCGGCAACGAGATTTCCGATCTGCGTATCTCCGAGTGACCGATCAGCCGGCAAGCTTCTCCTTGAAGAAGGCGATTGTCCGGCTCCATGCAGGTCAGCGGCTTCCTTGTTAGCGCGCCTCGGACGTGTCGTTGTTGAAGGCATGATTGACGCCATCATAAACCTGTATGGTGAAATCCTTGCCCGCTGCCGCAAGGGCCGCCTTGTAGGCGTCAATGCCAGCATTGATACGGTCATCAAGGCCCGCATAGTGCAGCAGCATCGCCGCCTGGATTTTCGCTGCATCTTCTGCTGATGGCTGGCGCCCGTAATAGGCGACACCGGCTTTCAGGTCGCCAGAATGCACCGCAAGCTGGTTGACCAACCCGCCGCCCCAGCAAAGCCGACTGCACCTACCTTGCCATTGGTCGTGTCCAGGCCCTCGAGATAGGCAACAGCAGCGACGGCGTCCTCGGTGGTCTGTCCGCCATCAAGATCGCCGATCATGGCGCGCGCCTTGTCCTCATCAGCCGGAGTGCCCCCGGCAACTGACAGGAAATCCGGCGCGATTGCGTGAAACCCTTCCAGCGCCACCCTCCGGGCAACATCCTCGATATGCGCGTTGAGACCGCGGTTTTCATGGATCACGATAACCGCAGGAAGCCGGGCATCGGAACCGGCTGGCCGCGCAAAATAGGCAGCCACCTCCCCCATCGCACCCTCAAATGCGGTTCTGCCGGTTTCCAGTCGCGCGTCATCGGGTGCAACAATCGCCGCCGCAGCCGAACTTGCGGCCAGCATTGGCGCGATGGCCGCCGCAGCAGTGGCTGAACCCGCAAGCTGGCGAAGCCGCTCCATGAAGCGCCTGCGGTCCAGCGTCAGATGCGTATATTCGTCATAGGCATCGATCATCGCCTGGGTGATATGCGGCAGTTGCTCGTCTGTATCTTGCTTGTCGCTCATCGAAACATCCTCCCGGAAACCGATTTCGCAAGCATCATGCCACGCAATTGATGATCTGGTTATCCTCTTGCACGGATGGACAAATAAAAACCGCGTGAACGAAATGCCAGCGCGCCTTACATCGGAACGGGATACTGGCGATGGACTTCGCCAATATCGGCAAGCACCTCCGGGCTCAGTTCCAGTTCCGCTGCATCGATATTGGTTTTCAACTGCTCCATGTCAGTCGCCCCGATGATTGCTGCCGTCATGAACGGCCGCGTCAGGCAGAATGCGATTGCCATTTGCGCGAGGTTGAGGCCGTGCTTCCTGGCGACAGCGTCATAGCGGGCAAGCGCTGCCTGGGATTGCGGGTTCGAACGCCCGTTGAGGTCCGGCTGCATCGACATGCGCGTACCTTCAGGAACTGAACCGTCGAGATATTTGCCGGACAAGAGCCCTGCCGCAAGCGGCGAGAACGCCAGGAGCCCCACATCCTCGTGATGGCTCAGTTCGGCAAAATCCGTATCGAATATCCGGTGCAGCAGGCTGTATTCGTTTTGCATCGCCGCAACACGCGGCAGGCCCGCCTCGGCTGCGATGCGAAGATATTGCGCTGTTCCCCACACGGTCTCGTTGGACAAGCCGAAAGCGCGTATCTTGCCTTCGCGAACCAGCGCGCCCGCCGTTTCCAGAATGTCATGAAAATTGTCGAGCGCCTTCGCCGTATCCTGCCCGGACGGATCATATTTCCAGGTCTGGCGGAAATGGTAGGAGCCGCGATTTCCCCAATGCAGCTGGTAGAGATCAACATGGTCGGTCCCGAGCCGCCGCAGGCTTCCCTCCAGCGCCTCGCGCATCGTCGTACCCGAAGCAGGCGCGCCATTGCGGATATCCTTGTTGCCGCCACCCGTAACCTTGGTGGCCAGGACTACTTCCGAACGCCTGCCGGTGCTGGCGAACCAGGTTCCGATGATTTCCTCGGTACGCCCGGTCGTTTCCGCCAGTCGCGGTGTGGTCGGATACATCTCCGCCGTATCCCAGAAACCTACCCCGCGCTCGAGCGCATAATCCATCTGGCGATGTGCTTCCGCTTCGCTGTTTTGCGAGCCCCAGGTCATGGTGCCAAGGCATATCTGGCTGACTTTAATTTCGGTGCGGCCAAGGGTTCTGGTTTTCATGAATGTCCTTTGATTTTCGGGAGGAACGGCTTTGTTATGGAATCTAGGGTCAGGCCCCATTGAATTGGCAGCAATGGTCGGAGGGGATTTGTTCGGATACGCGGAGCATGTTCGCCGGAAGGCTGTAGCCTTTCAAGGACTTGCAACAATGTAGCCGGGTAAATCCACCCGATCCGTAGGACGTTCGATCTGACGGCGATCTGCTTCGTCAAAACCCCAGGAGCGAACAATGTCCGGGAGAAGAACCCCGCTTTGCAGGTTTTTCCTTGTATATCTTGTCATCTCGAGCGCCATTTCAGTCAAATCAGTGAGTCCTGAACCTAGTCGAACAGGCCAGGATAACAAGCCCTTGAGGAATTGACTCTTCACCCCGCTGCATGACAACACGCTCCGGAAAAAACACCGCAAAAAATGACATCAGTTAAAGCACTTGGATACATGCTTTGAACCTCAACGCTTCCAATTCCCTGCGGAATCACTAAATTCAGCGGATGAACAACCCACATCCCGAATCACCCCCATCTCTGGGTGGAATCGCCGCTCGTGCGCTTGCTGCAAAGAATGGCGGCCAGAACCCGTCATGGCTGCAAGGGCTCAATCCCGAGCAGCATGAAGCCATTGTCACGACCGAAGGGCCGCTATTGGTGCTGGCAGGTGCCGGTACGGGCAAGACGCGTGTGCTGACCTCGCGCATTGCCCATATCCTCGCCTCCGGCCTCGCCTGGCCGTCACAGATTCTCGCTGTCACCTTCACCAACAAGGCTTCACGCGAGATGAAGGAGCGCATCGGGCGCTATGTCGGCGAACAGGTCGAGGGAATGCCCTGGCTCGGCACGTTCCACTCGATCGGCGTCAAGATATTGCGTCGCCACGCGGAACTTGTGGGGCTGAAATCCAACTTCACCATTCTTGATACCGACGACCAGATCAGGCTTTTGAAGCAGCTGATCCGCGCCGAAGGCATTGACGACAAGCGATGGCCGGCACGCCTGCTTGCCGGAATGATAGATGGCTGGAAAAACAAGGGGCTGGCACCCGACAAGATTCCCGAAGGCGACGCCCGTTCCTATGGGAATGGCAAGGGTCGCGAACTGTACCAGCTGTATCAGGACCGCCTGAAGACGCTCAACGCGGTGGATTTTGGTGATCTGCTGACCGAAACAATCCGGCTGTTCCGCGAAAGCCCGGACGTGCTGGCCGACTACCAGCAACGCTTCAAATACATTCTGGTCGACGAATACCAGGACACCAATGTCGCGCAGTACATGTGGCTGCGGTTGTTGGCCCAGCGCAAATCGCACGGTGAGCGAAGCGAAGCGCAAGATTTGCGCCAGCAAGAAACCAAATCGCACGGTGAGCGAAGCGAAGCGCAAGATTTGCACCCTCGAAATTCGACTGCTCCCTCCGTGGCAGGGCAAGCTTTCGCGACGAGCGAAAGCGCCAGCCCGCGAACGGACGCAAGCGCGGATGCGTTTGCGGGAAAAGAATCAAGACACCAGACAATCTGCCCCGCCCAATATTTGCTGCGTGGGCGATGACGACCAGTCGATCTATGGCTGGCGTGGCGCGGAAGTGGACAACATCCTGCGCTTCGAAAAGGATTTCCCCGGCGCGAAGGTGATCCGTCTGGAGCGCAATTACCGCTCGACCGGGCATATTCTGGGTGTTGCCGCACATCTGATTTCGCGAAACGAGGACCGGCTCGGCAAGACGCTGTTCACGGAGAAACCGAACAATGACGATCCCAAAGTGCGAGTTTGCGCCTGGTGGGATTCGGAAGAGGAAGCGCGCGGCATAGGCGAGGAAATCGAGCAGTTGCAGCGTCAGGGCCATACGCTCAACGACATGGCGATCCTTGTGCGTGCCTCTTTCCAGATGCGTGAATTCGAAAGATCGCTTCGTCACGCTCGGCCTGAATTACCGCGTTGTCGGCGGCCCGCGTTTCTACGAGCGGCTCGAAATCCGCGACGCCATGGCCTATTTCCGCATCGTGTGCCAACCCGCTGACGATCTCGCTTTCGAGCGTATCATCAATACCCCCAAGCGCGGCATTGGTGACGCAACGCTACGCTTCATCCATGACACGGCTCGCGCCAATCGCATTCCCTTGCTGCAGGCAGCAAAGGAACTGACTGAAACCGAGGAATTGAAGCCCAAGCTTCGCGCCACGCTCAAGCACCTGACTGCGGACATTGCGCGTTGGGCTGACCTCATTGACGCGATGCCGCAAAACGAACTCGCAGAGCAGATTCTGGACGAATCCGGCTATACGGAAATGTGGCAGAACGACCGATCTGCCGAGGCCCCCGGCAGGCTGGAAAACCTCAAGGAACTGGTCCGCTCGATGGAGCAGTTCGAAAACCTGCGCGGTTTTCTGGAGCATGTCAGTCTGGTCATGGACACCGACAACAATGCCGATCTTGATGCAGTGTCACTGATGACATTGCACTCGGCCAAGGGGCTGGAATTCGACACCGTGTTCCTGCCCGGTTGGGAAGAGGGCCTGTTTCCGCACCAGCGTGCGCTTGACGAGGGTGGCCGCTCGGGACTGGAGGAAGAGCGACGCCTCGCCTATGTCGGCATCACCCGCGCGCGCCGCAACTGCACCATCGCCTTCGTCTCCAACCGACGCATACACGGCCTGTGGCAGTCGACCATGCCATCGCGCTTTGTCGACGAACTCGAAGCCCCGAACACGCCGCCATCCCAATCGCATGTCGAGATCGCCGAGACCGGCTCGAGTTATGGTGGCTATGGCGCCAAATCGGTGGGTGGCGCCTATGGTGCCTCGCGCTTCGACACAACCGACCCGTTCAAGAACGCCTATTCAACGCCCGGTTGGCAACGCGCCCAGAACAAGAACCCGACGCAGCGCGCTCCAATTGGGGAACACGCTCCGGCCTCGACCAACCGTAACCACACCATCGAGGGTGAACTCGTTGCATCTTCGATCAACAACCCGTCTTCGAACTTCAGTATCGGCGACCGTGAAACCTTCCACCTCAAATTCGGCTATGGCCAGATCGCGGTGATCGACGGCAACAAGCTGACCATCGACTTTGACAAGGCAGGCCAGAAACGCGTACTCGACAGTTTTGTCGAAGGCGTGTGAGGCAGTTGCGCCCGACATCGCAAGACTGACCGCCAACTCCGCAAACAAAAAAAGGGGACCGTCAGGCCCCCTTGCATGATGTTGCTGTCGCTGGCAGTTACGCCCGTGATGGCGCACCCGGCTTTGCGGCAAACACCTTCTTCTTTGGCATCGGCAGCAGGCCTTCGCGCTGGGCAGTCTTCTTGGCTGCCTTGCGGGCGCGACGAATGGCTTCCGCCTTCTCGCGCACGCGCTTTTCGGACGGCTTTTCAAAATGGCGACGCGCCTTCATTTCGCGAAAGATACCTTCGCGCTGCATCCGCTTTTTCAGCACGCGCAGCGCCTGATCGATATTGTTGTCGCGAACGAGAATAAGCAATGGCTTTCCAGTCTTGGGTTGGCCGGTTCCTTTCAGAACCGACAGGTCTGTTTTCCGCAGGATTGGCGGCGGGAGCGATTCGGGTTCCCTGCAGCGGCCCGGTCTGATAGCGTGGAAGTTCACGCAATGGCCACCAAAGGAAGCAGCCATGACCGACGAAACGGGCGATGCTGCCTTAAGATCAGAAGAGCGCCTGGAAAAGGCGAGGCGCACTGCCGAAGACAAGGCCGAAGCCATGGCAGAATATCATGCCGAAACCAAGGCCCTTCTTGATAAAACTGCAAAATTGCGTGCGCTTCGCCTCGAAAAAGGAAAGATTGCAGGCCGACTTGTCGCTGCCTCCCCTTCCACCAAAGGCAGGGGCAGCAGCGGCAATTGCCGCACGTGCTGCGCTGGCGGCAGAAAAAGTCAAACCGGTCGCAGCAAAGAAGGTGATCTTCAGTAAGGTTCTCAAGTACAAGCTTGCCAAGGAAAAGGCGACAACAGCAAAACCGGCAAAGACGACCTGCAAGGCAAAGTCGCCGAAATAAAACGGCGCAAAGCCCGTGGCTGGCTATTTCTTGCCCTTGCCTGCTCCCGCCGGTTGCACTCGCCGCCGGTGCAGGTGCGCCTGCATTTTCATTTGCAACGAGAACCGTTTGGCTTGCTGCAGGCTTCTTGTCCTGCTTCGGCTTGCGCGTTTCCTTGTTGCTTCGTTGTTGGCCTTTGGCCATGGCTATCACTCCTGCATGGATTGCCGCGCAAGCTCAGGCTTGGCGGGATCTGAAAACCGAGTCCTGATCGCTGGCAAGAACCATCCCTTCCGTGCGGTCCTCCGTGGTCACGCGCTTCGGCGGCGCCCATCCTCGTTGCGGATGCGGCACAGGAACATTGTCCCTTGGAGGCAACGTTCCGGTAATCTTGCATACATCGCCACTGCCTGGGCGCATGCCCGTGCCGGTTACAAACCGCACGCTCTGCCCGGATGACGAAACGGCGGAGTGCCATGGTCCAATTTTATTTGTTCGAAGTTCGTGGTCTGGATGTTCCGGCGGCCAAAACCGCCGGACTATACTGGTTGCGTCTCCTCGACGCAGCACATGAATCATGCAAGCGCGAGGTTGGACGCCGAGCTGCGACCCATGCGGTCTGCTTCAATCTCATAGGTGACCTTCTGGCCTTCGGACAGCCGCCAAGGCCCGCGCGGGTCCAGCGCGCTGACAGCGGACGAATACGTCCTTGCCGCCATTTTCAGGCTCGATGAAGCCAAAGCCCTTCTGGCCATTGTAGAATTTTACGGTTCCGGTGTTCATGGAATTTTCCTTCCAAACAGGCACCGCGGCCAGAGTGACCGCGTTGTAGATCATCAACGATTTAAGAAGAATGGCGGGCCGGGGCTAACAATGTAGCAATGACGCCGCGAGAAGCCAGACTGGCCCAAAAAGATCGATTTCTGTTTGTATCTGACAATTGCGTTGCAAACAAGGCTTGGGCAAATGGCGGTGCCTGGCTCGGCGTCGCACCTGCATAATCGGCCAGTGACCGTCGACACCCAGGCATCATTCGTTTGTCATGTCCGCACGCTACCGCAAAAGCGCCGAATTCTCGGCTGTTACCTATCCGGAGCTGATCATGACCCGAAACATCACGATACTTGGCGCTTTTGTCGCCTGCACTTTTGCTGCACCAGCCATGGCGCAGGAAAGCTTTTCCATGGGCCTTTGGGGCGACATGCCGTACGCCAAGTCCGGCGATGCGCCGCACATTCCCGCCTTGCTTGCTGACATCAACGCCTCGAACATCG
Source organism: Nitratireductor sp. (assembly GCA_041397505.1). Classification (GTDB taxonomy): domain Bacteria; phylum Pseudomonadota; class Alphaproteobacteria; order Rhizobiales; family Rhizobiaceae; genus BOKV01. The sequence continues at coordinate 5,677 of JAWKWN010000041.1, read as the reverse complement.
AATTCCGATGTATGACGGCGACATCAAGGATGGTTCATCCGAATGTGTCGACCAGATCTACACCGACGCGCTGACCATGTTCAACAGCATGGAAAAGCCGGTGTTCTCATACCCGGCGACAATGAATGGACTGATTGCCACCGCACCAACAATGGCGGCTGGGACAATCTCGAGCGTCTCGACCATGTTCGCAAGGTGATGTTCCTGACCGCAGCCAGCCTCGGCAAGACCACTATGGCAGCCGAGCGCCAGGGCAAGCCGGGCGAGAAATTCGTCGAGAATGTCCGGGCCTCCTCAAAGGGCGGCGCAACCTTTGTTGGCCTCAATGTTCCAGGCTCCAACAACAACAAGGTCAATGACGAGAAGTCCTGCACCAAGAAGAGCGCCCGCACCTGTTGCCCAGTGCGACGCTGACAATGTCGAATATGGCGAACGCGACGCGGCCAACATTGCCTGGCTCAAGAAAGCTTGAGAAGGCCAAGGCCGCTGGCGACAAGGGTGTGATGGTCGTCATCCAGGGCGATCCGCTTTGACGTTCCCGAGACCGAAGACGACAACGAAAGCCGCCTTGCGGACCGTGATGGCTATGCCAACTTCCTCGATGCACTGATCGCGGAAACCATGAACTATGACGGCCAGGTCGTTATCGTCCATGGCGACACGCACTTCTTCAAGGTCGACAAGCCACGAAGGACGCGTTCCACCTTGCCGCCAAACTTCACCCGCGTGCAGACATTTGGCAGCCCGAACATCCACTGGGTAAAGGTCGATGTTGACCCGACCAGCCGCGACGTCTCACCTTCCATCCGATGATCGTGAAAGAAACGCGATGCTCGGCCTCGCCAACTGAGCCTTGGCACAAGAACCACGGAACCCGCGGACACAGTGCCTGCGGGTTTCATTGACGGTGAGGAATTGTTGACCGCGCCTTATGCGTCCAGCAATTGCATGGCAGTCCAGTCCTGACTGGCACCCAGAATGCGGATAATCACGACATGGTCTGCTGCCAACCGGTAAATGATCAGGTGCCTGCCAATCACGTGAATGCGCACCGCCGGAGTGGGAATCGCCGCTCGCGGGCAATTTCCAGCATGGCTGCAATCGTGTCAAAGGCCTGGCTCAAGCTGTCGACATAGCGTTCCGCCTGATCGACAGACCAGCTTTGCCGTGTAACGCCAGATATCTTCAAGGTCGAGAATTGCTTTGGGAGTGAGCCGGAAACCAGGCATGCCAGGCGTCATGACGCACGCATGCGGGCTCGAAATCGGTGGCGCTGAACCTGCGGCTCACCGCTCGCCAGCCCTCGTCAACGCGCGCTGCAATAACCGTAATCGCTTTGACCGCTGTTGCTCCTTGCGGATCAGGTGCCGGACATAGTCGCTGGTATTGGCGAACCCGCCATCCTGATGTGACCCGACCCAATCCTTCATGCCATCAGGAAGTGACACATTCATCGTTGCCATGGAAACATCTCCTGTCCTGGAACAAGAAATGGGCTGGATGGCAAAGTTTGTCAACATTTGCCCCCCTTCCGCACTGGGTGCATCCTGTCACATCGGCAGGCGGAACTTCTATCTTCATTGCATCGACGGCGAGGACCCGTCACCGCAAAGAGGATTACCCAAATGAGCAAGTCAGCCACAAGTTTCGTGTTTCTGGTCGTTCTGGCCGCAACCATCACCGCCGCCTTCAGCGTCTATGCCGCCAATGCCGGCAACACCCACGCGCAGGCTGGGCAAGCCGCATTGATGCCGCCTTTCGGGCACACCCCTTCCTGCGCAGAACAGGTCTGGCCGGCACCGATGCCAAGTGCCTGGTCACTGTTGACGGTCGCGCGCTACATCAGCCGGTGCGCAACGCGATTTGATTTCCAGATTTTAAACCGGCAATATCCCAGCTGATGCCGGTCTGCGCATCGTGAACAGCATGGCGGGTGACGTCCTTCAGTGGCGCTCGCCAAGCTCCTGCCACAGGCACGTCGAGGCTTCCGCCCGGTTCGGCTTTGCCGCCGATTGGCCAACTCTTTTACAGTATTCAATGCAAATACCTTGCGAACGACTGTCATTCCGGTGCGCAGGATTATAACCTGAAACCCAAATTATCATGTACCACGTCAATAATAGATTGAAGCAGCTCACAAGGCTTTTTGATTTGCTCATCTTTTCTATCTATCGAACGTTCATCGTGAAAAGATGAATTGTCCGATGTTTACACTTGAAAATAGTTCTTCCCTGTTCACAAAGAACCCTCCTATACAAATTGCTAAATTTTTCAGATAATATTTTTTCACTTTTATCACCCTTTTGAATGCAAATAATGTACAAATTAATATCTCTATTACAGTTTTTCCTTGTAAATTCACTATATATATCATTACTTTTTGGAAACATTTTTCCCAAAAGAAAGCCAAGAGATGACGAATAGAAACCGCCATTCTTTTTATGCAATTCCACAATTCTGTTAATGGAAAGACTTTTTGCCTCACTGTCTAATTTTTCTTCAAGCGCACCAAAATCTGCTTTTAGTGTATCTAACAAATCTCAGAACAAACACTGTGTCCATAAAAACGAACACTTATCCGAAATAATCAGATTGTCCATGCTCTTCTCAAGTATAATTGAATCTCCTTCAAAATTTGTGTATACATAAAAAATTAGTGAACTAGTAAATTCTGGATAATTACAATTTAAATCATCTATCAATGAAAAAGTCCTGGTAATCGGCAATTTTTTGTTTTCGTAAAAAATCTCCACGAGATTAAACCAATTTACTATATATTCCTTCATCTACTTTTGAATAGCAATTTTTCTCAGTTAATGGCAAATCTATATTGTAAATATTTTTTTTGATGCCAAAAAATACAAAACACTCAGGGTAAATATTCGCATCATTGTCTCCAGTTTCGGAATGCGCAATCTTGGGAAGGAAGACAATTTACGAAAGAAACAAGAACAATGTTGCAGTTTTCTTCCTACATACCCGCCTCCCATCAGTTTCATGCCCGCTGCCTTGAGCAACCTGTCATGGAGGTCAGATCATGCCCTGTTGTGACATGCCCTGCAACCTGAAAGCGAGGGCGGCTCCAGTGGCGTCTGCCCCTATAGTCTGTAAGCGGCAACATCCCAGCTCAGGCTGGCTTCGGCATCGCGCACGCGGTGCCGCCCGATTTCGTTGAACGGTGAGGATGCGAGCTCCTGCCACAGCCGCGTCGAGGCTTCCGCCCAGTTCGGCTTGCCGGGATGGGCTGCCAATGGTGAAACGATGATGCGTTGCGGCACGGTGCCTGATGCCGCAAGCCGCACCAGTTCAGCAACACCATCAGGGTCGTAATACAGGATTTCGCTGGCGACGATCACGCGCGACACCACCGGTTCCGGCTTTCTTCCATCCCAGTCGCCAAGGCTCTGGCAGAGCCGGACAACCTCGATATCCGATTGCGGAATGCGCTCCAGCGCCACGCTGGAAATATCAACCGCCACATAGCGGCGAACCTGCGATGCATCAAGCAAGGGCAGCAACAGCCCCTCGCCGCAGCCGATATCCACCACCTCGCAGCCGCCAACGGCAACCGCATGGTCAGCAACCAGCGACGCAATCAGTTTCAGCCGGTGCTTCTCACTTTCCCTGTGGAGAAAGTCATATTTCCGGCGCGAAAGCCGGCATCCCATGTCTCGCCGTTTTCGGGTGGCTCACGGGCACCGCCTGGTCTTTTACCACGAATTGATCCATTCCGGATTGCGCCAAGCTGCACTGGCCAGAACATGTCGGAAACTGCCATTTTCCGGAAAATCCTGCAACCAGCGACTGCGCAACAACCGCCTCATTTTTCACAGCCACGACTTTTGGCCCCCTTGAATTTGCTCAAAATTAAGCTCACTCATCCCGCAAAGCCGGAATGACAAAAAATCCGGCAGAAACAGAACTGTGACGGGATATTTGACATGAACGCCGCTGATACCGCCTGGATTCTCACCTCCACAGCGCTTGTGCTGCTGATGACGCTGCCCGGCCTTGGCCTGTTCTGGTATTGCGCAGTCCAAGAACCTGCTTTCGGTGCTGATGCAGTGCACTGCCATTGCCTGCCTGGGTCTCGCTGCTGTGGTTTGGCATTGGCTATTCACTGGCCTTTGCGCCTGGCACACCACTGGTCGGCGGCATTTCCAAGGCCTTCATGGGCGACATGACCCGCGACAGCCTGACCGGCACCCTGCCCAGCGCTGTTCGCCATGTTCCAGATGACATTCGCCATCATCACCGCCCCGATGGTCGGCGCCTTGTCGAGCGCATCCGCTTCGGGCGCGGTGATGCTGATCACGGCCCTGTGGCTGATCCTCGTCTACGCCCCGGTGACCCATTGGGTCTGGGGCGCGGTTGGCCTGCGGAGCGCGGCGTCATCGACTTTGCCGGCGGCATCGTTGTCCATGTCACCGCAGGCACTTCGGCTGCCGTCATCGCGCTGATGCTCGGCAGCCGTATCGGCTTTCCGCACAAGGTCAACTCCGCCGCACGCACCATGGATGGTGATGGTCGGCGCATCGCCGTTGTGGGTCGGCTGGTTCGGCTTCAATGCCGGTTCCGCCGTTGCCGTCGATGGCAACGCCGCCATGGCCATGCTGTCCACGCACATGTCGGCTGCCACTCGCATCGCTGGTCTGGCTGGTCATTGAAAAGGTCAAGTTCGGCAAGCCGTCGCTGATCGGCCTCGTCACCGGCACCATTGCCGGGCTTGCCACCATCACGCCCGCCTCCGGCACTGTCGGCCCGGCAGGCGCGGTGGTGCTCGGCCTTGCAGGCGGCGTGATCTGCTATCTCGCGGTCGACCTCATCAAGCACCGCTTCGGCATTGACGATTCGCTCGATGTGCTCGCCGTCCACGGTATTGGTGGTGCCACCGGCACGCTGCTTGTGCCGTTCCTCGCAAGTTTCGGCCCTGGGGCTGCAGGCCTTGGCGAAGGCAAGACCGTGCTTGGCCAGTTCTCCGTGCAGCTTGCTGGCGTTGGCGCAACCGCCGTCTGGTCAATCCTTGCCACGGTTGTTATCGTCGCGGTCACCAGACGGGTTACCGGCCTGCGCGCAGGCGCGGAAGCCGAGACCGAGGGCCTCGATTTCGCCCAGCATGGCGAAACCGGCTACAGGCTGTAACGGCAAGAGGGAGACAACAACATGAAAATGGTCATGGCAATCATCCAGCCCTTCAAGCTCGACGCCGTTCGTGAGGCGCTGGGCGCCATCGGCGTGCAGGGCATGACGGTATCCGAGGTCAAGGGCTATGGTCGCCAGAAGGGCCAGACCGAGATCTATCGCGGTGCCGAGTACCAGATCCACTATGTGCCGAAATTGAAGCTTGAGGCAGCCGTCGATGACGCGACAGCCGAGCGCGCCGTGGAAGCGATCCGTTCAGCCGCCGGCCAGAACAAGATCGGCGACGGCAAGATTTTCGTCTGGGACCTCGGCGAAGCCATGCGCATCCGCACCGGCGAAACCGGGGATGATGCGCTGTAGAGAAAGAACTGGATTCGTTGCCATGGCGGCCGGCATCACATCCAGAATTTGATGCCGATTCCCAGAAAGACGGCGCCCCAGAAAACCGAATTGACGAAGGAGCGGAAAATGCCGGCGTCCTCTTCAACCGGTATTCCCATCTGCTTGAGCACCAGCGTGCCAGGCAGGAAAAATA
>JAWKWN010000040.1:0-26721 GCA_041397505.1 Nitratireductor sp. | reverse complement strand
AGCGGGAGTTCAAACAATGGCAAAGACTGGAACCGTTTCAACATGGCGCAAGGTCGTCGCGGCGATATTGGATTTTTTCACCATTTTTGTTATCGGCGGCTATGTGATTGCAAAACTCACCGGCAACACCACAAATGACGGCTTTCAACTCAATGGCATTCCTGCCCTGATATTGTTCGCCGTGATCATTGCTTATTTCTGGCTGGGTTCGAAAGTTGCCGGCGGAACCTTATGGCAGAGGATCTTGGGTACGCGTCAATGAATTGCCAAAGCCTTTCAGCCAGTTGAACCCAAACACGTTTGTCTGAATTTGCTGGCTCAGCCAGCCAGATCCGCAAACATTGCCATTATATCGCTTGAAGCCGCATCAATGGCTGCCTGTGAGCGTGCGCGGACAACGATCTGGACCGAATGGCTGGTTCCGTCAAAGCGCGGATAGGAGCCGATTGCGGTATCTGGATGGGCTTTGGCGATTTCGCCCAGGCGCGTGCCGATCGTGCCTTCCGGGAGGGGGCTGTCAATCGATTGTGACAGCATTTTCTGGCCTGTCTTCAAGGTAGGCACCACATTGTCGAGCATGGCCTGGAAGATTGACGGCACGCCGGCCATGACATGGACATTGCCAACCCGGAAACCGGGTACCTGGACGGAACGATATATTTTACGTTCAGGTGCCGACTTGCGGGCATGCATGAGCCACAAGTTGGACGAGAATTTTTCTACGAGGTAATCGAATGCAAAATGAACTGTCCAAAAACCCTGTAGATTTCTGTGAATCTATCCTTCGAAGTGAAATAGCTGACAATACGGCCGATCGAATTTGGCCCAATGACATTAATATCATCTGCCATCGCCTGTTGGATCGGCAGGCGGAGTTGACAAAAGCCTATTCAGAGCTTTGTAAAAGACAAATTGGGATGAAAAGTCCTTTGGGTGTTCTTTGATTGCTCGCTACGGCTGCATTTAGGATCCTGAAAAGGCAGCGGATTTTCGTAGCGGTCGCAAACGGCTTGGAGATAAACCTGGAAATCGGAGACTTTGCCGCCAAGTTGGCACGTCTGCTTGCAGAGCGCACAAAATTAAACAGTGAATCTGGCTTTTGTTCTGATGTTATCGATTATCCAATTGACCTGATGAATGCCGCATCATCAGAAAACTACCTGTACAATAATTGGGTTAAACCAGAATTAGAAGCTTCATTGCTCACAAATACGACGGAAAATATTTTCCAACTGTGCAAGATTGCATCTCGGCTTTAGCTGAGGAATTCGCAGCGCCAGAAATTGATGCGTCAGATCGCTAAAACAGAGGCAGCCTACAAGCGGGAACAAATCAAAAGGTGTTTTCGGCATTTTACGTACCGCGTTGGGACGGAAGATGTAACAATTGGGGCTCGCTGCGCTGACTTCGCCCGCTGATGACCCTATAATGCGTCTTGGCGTTGTGCGCGCACTACTTTCGCTGATGACCTCGTGTGGTTGCAACATTGGGTTGACGTTTACGCCAACGTGAGGGGAATGGGTAATATGACGGACAGGCCAGATGTTTGCCGTTATTTGCCAGACAATTCCACCAGCATGGCTTCCACATCCGCCACTGCGGCGTTGATCGCCTCCTGTGAGCGTGCGCGGACAACGATCTGGACCGAATGGCTGGTTCCGTCAAAGCGCGGATAGGAGCCGATTGCGGTATCTGGATGGGCTTTGGCGATTTCGCCCAGGCGCGTGTGCCGATCGTGCGCTTCCGGAGGGGCTGTCAATCGATTGTGACAGCATTTTCTGGCCTGTCTTCAAGGTAGGCACCACATTGTCGAGCATGGCCTGGAAGATTGACGGCACGCCGGCCATGACATGGACATTGCCAATCCGGAAACCGGGTGCCCGTGAAACCGGATTCTCGATCAGGTCGAGCCTTGCGGCATGCGAGTCATGCGCTTTCTGGCATCGGTGAATTCGATGCCACGTTCGGCGTAGTGGCGTTCCAGGATTTCGGTCGCGCGCGGATCATGAACAACCTCAATTCCAAAGGCAGCGCCAATGGCATCCGCGGTAATATCGTCATGGGTGGGGCCAATGCCGCCAGAGGTAAAGACATAATCATTGCGCTTGCGCAGCGCATTCACGGCTTCAACGATTGCAGCCTGATCGTCCGAGACAATGCGCACTTCCTTGAGGTCGATACCCAGTAGTGTCAGAACGTCGGCCAGATGGCCGATATTCCTGTCCTTGGTGCGGCCTGACAATAATTCATCGCCGATTGCCAGCATGGCTGCGGTTACCGTTTCGGTCATGATTGTCTCCGCTGATTGACGGCCTGTGTTGCAACGGCCAATGGTTCGATACTGTAATGACGCTTGAACGCAGCGCATTCAAGGGATAGTCAGATCACATGCCAGATGGCAACCAGTGCGGGCATGGCGGAATTGGTAGACGCAAGGGACTTAAAATCCCTCGGCCACAAGCTGTCCGGGTTCGAGTCCCGGTGCCCGCACCATTCATTTCACCATGATTTGCGTTATTCGTCGCGACCATTGCAATCATCTTCACGGGACTGCGACCTGTCCACAGGGTCCCGGTTTTTCTGCGGCGGATACGGGCCGGACGCCATATTCCGCGCGTGAAGCGATTGCCAAAAGTGCAGGAAGCAGGGGATCATGAGCGCAATCTTCGAAATCCCTAAACATTCGTTAGCAGGATCGGGAAAAGGTCATCATTCATTTGAACAGGGTAGTAATTCGCAATGTGTATACACGCCGGGCAAGGAAATTGGCAGGAGTCCCACACAATGCGTCGTATCCTTTGTTCTGCACTGGTTTTTGTGTCGATGAGCCTGGCCGCCCAGGCCAGCGATCTGTCTGTTGAAGACAAAGCCGGTTTGCAGGCCAGTGTTTTCCAGCGCATTGATTCGCTGTCGGTGGACGGAGCCATCCCCCATGTCGATCTGGCGAGCGGAGCGGTTGTGGATCTTGTGCCCACCAAGGCACATCCGATGATCCTGACCATGGGCGAAAAATTCGTGCTCTGCACCGATTTCCGTGATCCCGAGGGCAAATTTGTCAATGTCGATTTTTATATCGCGCGTGCGGGAAGCAGTTTCATCGTGTTCCAGACTGAAATCAACAATAGGGCAGCGCTCGAACAACTGATGAAGGCAGGCAAGGTGGCAATGCTGGATTGATCCGGCATCAGGAGCAACATGATGTTTCGCCGCCATGTAGTATTGCGTTTTCTGGCCCTTTTCGTGCCGGTTTTCGCGGCCTTTTCCGGTGTATTGCTTTTCACGCTGTCCAAGCACTATGTCGAATTGCGAAGCGACCAGCTGGGTGCGCGCATTGGCAATCACATGGGGCGGGTCTCAACCCTGCTCACCGCCGAAATGCTGGGAAACCATGTTGATGCCGGCAGGCGGCTGCTTTCGACCTTGCTCGCCGATCCGGCGGTCACCTGTGTCGGCGTTTATTCCGACGGCCAAGAAATCGTGGAATTGCAGCAGCCCCGACGGCTGGGTTGCGATATCATGCGTCCGGAAGAAGTCGTGAGTACCGGAATTCCGGCAGTGGGTGGCAGCCAGATCAAGGTCGGTTTCACCACGGCCGAGATTGTGGCACTCAATGATGACGCATGGCGTTTCACGCTGCTGACAACCATGATTGGCCTCCTTGGTGCCTCCAGCTTCGGCTGGTACGCGTTCCGCTCATCAGTGGGGCGGCCGGTGCGCGATCTGCTGGCAGCGGTCAAGGATACCGAGCACGGCAAGTTCGCGCATGCTCCAGTACGCAGCAGCGACGAAATCGGCACCCTTTGCTCGGCCTTCAACATGATGCAGGACCGATTGCAGGAAGAACGCAACCGAACCCTCCATGCTCTGGAAGACTTGCGCAGTGCCTATGACACGACGCCGGCGCTCCTCTTCACCATGAGTGTTGAAGGCGTGGTGATGACGGCAAGCGAATACTGGATCGCGCAGACGGGTTATGACCGGGGTGATGTTCTGGGCGCGCGCCTTGAAACATTGCTTTGCCCCGAGTCGCGCTCGCCACTTTCCAAGATGGTGCTGGATGAATTGCGCAAAAAGGTTGCGCTCGCGATGTGCCGCTGCGCTTCTGGTACAAGGATGGCACCGAAGTGGAAGTGCTGTTGTCTGCTGTGCCTGACCGGCGCACAGATGCTATCGGCAGTCACTTTGTCTGCATCATGAACGACGTTTCGCAATTGCGTCGCACGGAGGAAAGCCTGCGTCGGCTGGCCGCCACTGATCCGCTTACCAAGATGCCCAACCGTAACGGGCTTACCCTGCATCTTGAGGAAATGGAAAAGTCACTTGCAAAGAAGCCTTCCAATTGGGCGGTGCTTTTCATCGACCTCGATAATTTCAAGACGATCAACGACACATTCGGACATGCTGCCGGCGATACGATTTTGCTGGAAAGCGCATGCCGTATAGCCGGCTTTGAAGGCGATACCGGCTTTGCCGCGCGTATTGGCGGCGATGAGTTCGCATTGATCCTGCGCGACTTGCAAAGCCCGCTGGAGGCCGAGAACATTGCACGCGGCATCGTTCATGCCGTATCGCAACCGGTGGAGCTGAATGCAGGCACCGGCAAGATCGGCGCCAGCATCGGCATCGCCTATTGCGATGACGGCTCGGTAAATCCATCCGAGGCACTCTCGCTGTCGGACCAGGCGATGTATCTGGCCAAAAGCGAGGGCAAGAACCGGGTATGCTTCTACGAGGAACGCCGTGCTGCAGTAGTGCGCTCGCGCTCCGAGCAAGTGCAGATGCTGCACCATGCCATGGCCAACAACTGCTTCGAGGTCTATCTGCAGCCTGTGATCAACATGATCACCGGGGAGCCATATGCGTTCGAAGCGTTGTTGAGAACCGCGCCCATGGAAGGGTTCTCAGGCTCGATCGAAAACATGATCCGCACTGCCGAGGAAAGCGGAAACATGGAAATGCTCGGTGACTGGATCATCGATGCGGCTGCAAAGGTATTTTGTGAGGTTATCGAGGATTGCCCTGACCATGACATGCTACTGTCGGTCAATCTGTCGCCGCGCCAACTGGTTGGCGGGTTCACCGGCAAGGCAGCCGGCCTGCTTTACCGCTATCCTGCGCTGGAAGGCCGACTGGTCTTCGAGATAACAGAAACCGCGGTCATGGAGAATTTCGAACCGGCGAGCCTCATCCTGTCGCAACTGCGCCAGATGGGAATCCTGATCGCGATTGATGATTTCGGCACGGGCCATTCATCGCTGAGCTATATCACGCATCTGCCTGCCGACATCATCAAGCTGGACCGCAGTTTCGTCATCTCGCATGAGCGTGACGCAATTGCGGACGTGCCGGAAATAGCGCTGCGCAGGCAATCCTATCTGATGAAGGCTGTCGCGGGACTTGCCGATCAACTGGATTTGCGACTGGTGGCGGAAGGCATCGAACAGAAATTGGTCCGTGACCGCTTGTGCGAATATGGCATTACCTACGGGCAGGGATATCTGTTCTCACGACCCCTGCCGGCACACAGGGCAAAGGACTGGCTGCAGCAGATAATGCAGGAGCGCATGCATGGCAGCGAACCGGTCAAGCGGCTTGGTGCCGTTGGATAGGCGTGCGGCCGGAACTGCTCCAGGATTTCCCCGCTTGAACAGCAATGAAAGCCAGCATATTGAAGCGTTCCGCCTGTCGTTGAAGCCGGGCGGAAAACGCGGAAATTTCCGCGAATGTCTTTGATCGCATCGGTATTTCCCTTTGCAAAGCGCCTTTTTGGAAAGCAATCGTCATGCCCGGTATTGCAGCATTGTGTGTGGCCTATCTGCTGAGCCAGTTCTACCGGTCGTTCCTGGCAGTGCTTTCGCCAGTCCTGGCCATCGACCTTTCCATGACGCCAAAAGAACTCGCCATGGCGTCGGGCGCATGGTTTGCTGCATTTGCCCTGGCGCAATTTCCAATCGGTTATGGCCTCGATACCTGGGGGCCAAGGCGCACTGCGGGGATATTGCATGGTGTGGCCGCTGGTGGTGGTGCTGCGGTATTCGCCATGGCGACAACACCAACTGAAATCATCATTGCCATGGCACTGATTGGTGTCGGCTGTGCGCCGGTGCTGATGGCCGCGTTTTTCCTGTTTGCCCGCAATTTCTCCGCAAGGGGCTTTGCAACACTGGGTTCCACTTTCATTGCCGTCGGAACGCTTGGCAATATCATCGGGTCGTCGCCGCTCGCCTGGGCAATCAACCAGTATGGTTGGCATCTGGTGGCCTGGTTCCTGTGTGTCTTCACAACCCTTACCGCTCTTGCGGTATTGTTCCTGGTGCGCGATCCAGAACGGGTGACGGGTAGCGGACCAAACCAGAATGGAAGCTATCTCGCCTTGATGAAAATCCCGCAATTGTGGCGCATCTTTCCGTTGATCCTGTTGGGATATGGAGTAGCTGCGGGCGTACGCGGATTATGGGCCGGGCCGATCTTGCGCGATGTCTATGGCTATGATGTCACCGCGATTGGCACTGTGACCTTCTACATGGCCGTTGCGCTGTCGATCGGCAGTCTGGCCTATGGCCCGATGGACAGGCTGCTCAATTCCCGCAAGATCGTTGCGATGGTCGGCAATCTGGTAGTCCTTGCCTGTGCTGCATGGTTGGCCATGGGTTTGCCTGCATCGGTGACACAAACCAGCGTGCTGTTTGTACTGATCGGCTTTTTCGGCACCAGCTATGCGGTGCTGATGGCGCATGGCAAGGCTTTCGTGCCTGCGGAAATGACGGGCAGGGGGTGACGCTGATGAACTTCTTTTCGATTGGCGGCGTTGGCCTGCTGCAATGGCTTGGCGGCTATGTCGTGACCCATTACGGGGTCAGTAGTGACCCGCAGGCAGGCTATCAGGCACTGTTCATCGTCTATGCCGCCACACTGGCCGTGGCGCTGGTGATCTATGCCTTTGCCCGCGATTCCAAGCCTTCGCAAGGCTAGGGGAACCGGGCCTCCATCGGATTGTCTGCACGCAGTATCTGGCAATGGAATTCAATCCGCGCTGACAAGGTGATGAAGCAGGCGTAATGAATTCGGGACTTGTGCTTGTTTGCGGGTTAGGCCACATTCTGGCTCATCTCCAAACCAGCAGGGACATGCGTCATGGCCAAGGCCGCGAAGACTGAAGAGGCTGACAAGCCGCTCTTTACACCAACACCGGAGGCAAAGTCTCAGGCGACACGCAATCGCATGATTGCGCTTGGCCTTGGCTGGTCGCTATCGTGCTCGAAATCGTTGCCATATTCTGGCTGTTGAGACCCTCTTTTGACGAATTGGTCGCCAGTCAGGGATTTCCGCAATGGCGCTGGTGGACGCTGATCGGCTTCGTGGTAGTCATCGGTATCCTTGCCATCACCGGATCGGTGTTGTGGAAGGCGGCCAATCGGCTTGACCCTGCGTCCAGAAAGGATGTTGTCCGGTTCTTCATCCAGAACCAGTTGGGCGCATTCATCGCGCTATTGGCGTTCTTGCCATTGATAGCGATGATCTTCCTCAACAAGGACATGGATTCCAAGCAGAAGGGTATTGCAGGCGCTGCTGCCATCATTGTGGCGCTGGCTGCAACGGCGATGGGCATAGACTTCAAACCGATGTCGCAAGAGCAGATGGCGGTCGAATCGCAGGTGGTCACGCAACTCGTCGGCAAGGACCTGGTGTGGTGGAGTGCCGGCGGCGGTGTCGTTCACCTTTGCCAGGGCGTATCCGACCTGCAGAATGTGACAACGGCAGTTTCAGCGGCCCTGTCTCCGAGGCATTGGCCGCCGGAAAACAGGGCATCACACTCGAACTTGCCAGCGAACTGACGCAATGCGGGCTTCCCACACCAGCCAATCTTCCCGAGATTGTGCAATGGGTGCGCTCAGCTCGCGGGCTCACCTGATTTATCGCGCCAGCGATAGTGGCGCTATTATCGTTGGCCGTTATTTCTTCAGCGAGCGGATCCAGTCGGTGATCTGTGTTGCCAGTTCGTCCGTGGTTGACGGGCTCAGGATGTCTCCCGCGATCACATGCTGGCTGGGGTCGTCGGAATTGGTGACTTCCAGCAGCTTCTTTGGACCGCCCCATTCTTCGTATTTCTCGATGGTGGGAAGCGGCTTAACAACCTTGTCGTTCGGCGACAGGATGAAAAAGGCCGGGACCAGCGTCTTCGAGACATCCTTCTGGCTGGTTGCCATCATCAGGGCTGCCATGGGAAACACCGCAACCGACGGGTAGCTTGTCGTCCACCACTTGCCGTGTTCGGCATTTGTCGGCTCGAAAGACCGCGTCTTGCCCATGACGGCGGGCAGGATATATTTGCCCCAGGGCATGTTCAAAAGGCCAAGCGATGCGCCCTGCAATTCATAGTTGGGCGAAATCAGCACCATGCCCTCTACCTTGGCCATCAGGCGCTCATTGTCTATGCCCCAGGTGGCCAATGTTCCGCCGGTCGATACCGCAATGATGACTACGCGGTCCCCAATTCTCTCGCCAATGGCAATGGCTTCTGCAAGATCATTGACCCATTCGCCCATGGTCGCCCTGGCGAGCGCATCGCCCGTCGAGCCGTGGCCGGCAAGCCTTGTGTAAAACACATTGGCACCAAATTGCTCAGCAACCTTTTCGGTCAGTGGACTGGTTTCCTGCCGTGTGGCGGAAAAGCCGTGAATATAGACGAAAGCGAGCGGCGTTCTTGCGCGGGTCGCCGGATTTGCCCAGACAATTTCCTTCTGCGCACCGGGCGTTATTCCCGTTAGCTTGGATTCAACGGATTCAAGATAGGCGACCGGATCCTCCCCGATGGAAGCAGGGTCAAAGGTGATCGTTTCCTGAATGGGTGGGCGCGGCCCCAAGGCGATTGAAAGCATGATACCAACGCAAACCACCACAATTATATTAAGGCGGCGTCTCACTTTCGGCTCCATCATTGAAATTGTATGAAATCCGATCATGTAGACTGCTCCCTCATGTGTCCATCATCGCAATATCAATATTTGCGCGGTTTACAACCATACGCATGGCAAAACTCGACTGAATTCGTGATACTCCCGGCAGGGTTGAGAGCCAGGTTTTGTATATGCGCTCATAATGCTCCATGTCACGCGCATTCACGCGGATCAGGTAGTCCGATTCGCCCGACATCAGGAAACAGGCGACGATATAGGGGCAGGTGAGCACGGCCTCTTCGAATTTGCGCAGGTGATCCTCGGACTGCGCCTTGAGCGTGATGTGAACCAGCGCCGTAATGGACTGGTTGAGCGCCTTGTTGGAGATGACGGCCTGATACCCTCTATCACGCCCGTTTCCTCCAGCATCGACAGCCTTCGCGAGCAGGCCGAAGGCGACAGGCCGACCTTGTTGGCAAGGTCCACATTGGGCAGTCTGGCATTGTCCTGCAATTGCTGCAGGATCAAACGATCGATCTTGTCCAGTTTCATCGCGCAATATTCCTTCAAGGAATTGTTGTTTGGCGCAAGAATGCACGAAAAATGGCAGGCGGCAAGGGCAGCTTTGCAAGGACATTCAACCTGATTTCAGCGATATTGCGGCTCGAAAAATCGACGCAAACGCCCGGAGGTCATCATGCGTGTCGGCTGCCCCAAGGAAATCAAGAATCATGAATATCGCGTTGGCCTGACACCGGGCTCGGTTCGCGAATATATTGCCCATGGCCATACCGTGATCGTGGAAAGCGGCGCAGGGGCAGGCATCGGCGCGGATGATGGTGCCTACCAGGCAGCAGGTGCAAAGATCGTTGCCACAGCAGCCGAGGTTTTCACGCAGTCCGACATGATCGTGAAGGTGAAGGAGCCGCAGCCTTCCGAATGGGCGCAACTGCGTGAAGGCCAGTTGCTGTACACCTATCTGCATCTGGCACCCGATCCGGAGCAGACCAAGGGCCTGCTGGCATCAGGGGTGACAGCCATTGCTTATGAAACCGTAACGGATGCACGAGGCGGTCTGCCGCTGCTCGCACCAATGTCGGAAGTGGCGGGACGTCTGGCCATCCAGGCCGGCGCAACAGCACTACAGAAAGCCAATGGCGGTCGCGGCGTATTGCTGGGTGGCGTGCCGGGTGTCCTGCCGGGCAAGGTTGCCATCATCGGCGGCGGCGTGGTTGGTCTCAATGCTGCGAAGATGGCCGTTGGCCTGGGCGCAGACGTGACCATCATCGACCGTTCGATCCCGCGCCTGCGTGAACTCGACGACATTTTCAATGGACGCATACATACGCGCTATTCAACCGTTGAAGCGCTTGAGGAAGAATGCTTCTCCGCTGACATCGTGGTGGGTGCAGTACTCATTCCAGGCGCTGCTGCGCCCAAGCTCGTGAGCCGCGAGATGTTGTCCGGCATGAAACAGGGTTCTGTGCTGGTTGATGTCGCCATCGATCAGGGCGGCTGCTTCGAGACATCAAAGGCAACCACTCATTCCGAACCGACCTATGTGGTTGACGGCATCATTCATTATTGCGTGGCAAACATGCCGGTGCGGTGCCCGTTACCTCGGCCAATGCGCTGAACAATGCGACGCTGCATTACGGTCTGATGCTGGCGGACAAGGGGCTCAGCGCCATTCTCGATGACCAGCATCTGCGCAATGGTCTCAATGTCCACAAGGGCAGGGTCACCAACAGACCGGTTGCCGATGCGCTGGGCTATGAGGCGGTGGAGCCACAGGTTGCCCTCAAGGTCGCCTGATCAGCCATTCGATAACGAAACGATCAAAGCCGGGAGCCGCAAGGTTCCCGGCTTTTTCGTGCCGTATTGTTTGAAGTTTCCTGATGCCCGGGAACTGATGCAAAGCACGTCCGTTGTCAGCGGCTCGAAGAACTGTTTCAGGGCCTTGTCAAATTCTGCTGGCGTGTCTGCCCACATTTCGTGGGTGGATGGTCGGCAATGAGGTTTTTGAATCCAGTGGCTGATGATCCAGCAAACGGTCAACGTGAAGCAGGCAGAGGGCCAAACAAAAACCCCGGTATTGCTACCGGGGTTTCTGTGTCCGTCAGGGGAGAGATCAGACGGAATAATACATGTCGAATTCGACTGGGTGCGGGGTCATTTCGTAACGCATGACCTCTTCCATCTTCAATTCGATATAGGCGTCGATCTGGTCCTTGTCGAAGACGCCGCCTTCGAGCAGGAACTTGTGATCCTTGGCAAGGCTGTCAAGCGCTTCACGAAGCGAGCCGCACACGGTCGGGATCTTCTTGAGTTCCTTTGGTGGCAGGTCGTACAGGTCCTTGTCCATGGCAGCGCCTGGATGGATCTTGTTCTTGATGCCGTCGATGCCAGCCATCAGCATGGCCGCGAAGCCCAGATACGGGTTCTGTGTCGGATCCGGGAAGCGGACTTCAACACGCTTCGACTTCGGCGATGAGCCGAATGGAATGCGGCATGATGCCGAACGGTTGCGGGCGGAATAGGCCAGCAGAACCGGTGCTTCATAGCCTGGAACCAGACGCTTGTAGGAGTTTGTCGACGGGTTGGTGAAGGCGTTCAGTGCCTTGGCATGCTTGATGATGCCGCCGATGTAATAGATGCAGCTTTCCGAAAGACCGGCATATTCATTGCCGGCGAAGGTCGGCTTGCCATCTTTCCAGATCGACTGGTGGCAATGCATGCCTGTGCCGTTATCGCCAAAGATTGGCTTCGGCATGAAGGTTGCCGTCTTGCCATAGGCATGGGCGACCTGGTGAACGGCATATTTGTAGATCTGCATCTTGTCGGCGTTGCGAACCATGGTGTCGAACATGATGCCGAGTTCGTGCTGGGCTGCAGCCACCTCGTGGTGATGCTTTTCGACCTTGACGCCCATTTCGGTCAGAACGGTGAGCATTTCGCTACGGTAGTCCTGGCCGCTATCGATTGGCGGAACCGGGAAATAGCCGCCCTTGGTGCGGGGACGGTGGCCCATATTGCCGCCATCATATTCCGTGTCCATGTTCGATGGCAGTTCGGAACAGTCGATCTTGAAGCCCGTATTGTACGGGTCGGATGCGAAGCGCACATCGTCGAAAACAAAGAACTCGGCTTCGGGGCCGAAGAAGATGGTGTCGCCGATGCCGGATGCCTTGAGATAGGCTTCGGCCTTCTTGGCCGTGCCACGCGGGTCACGATTGTATGGCTCGCCGGAGACGGGATCGAGAACGTCACAGAAAATGGCAATGGTAGCCTGCGCGAAGAACGGATCGACATGCGTCGTTTCCGGATCGAGCATCAATGTCATGTCGGATTCGTTGATCGCCTTCCAGCCGCCGATCGAGGAGCCGTCGAACATGACGCCTTCCGCGAACATGTCTTCATCGACAAGGCCAGCATCCATGGTGACATGCTGCATCTTGCCGCGCGGATCAGTGAAACGCAGATCGACGAACTTGATGTCTTCGTCCTTGATTCTTTTCAAAACGTCGCTTGCCGTGGTCATAATTTTCCTTCCTGTAGCAAGTGTTCACCGCCAGCAACCACCGAGCCTGAACCGGCGGTTGAAAGCGGAATTTCAATCAGATCGCGTCCACGCCGGTCTCGCCGGTGCGAATGCGAATTACGTCCTCGATGGTAGAGACAAAGATTTTACCATCGCCAATGCGGCCCGTTTGCGCCGCATTGCGGATCGCGTCAACGGCAGCCTGAACATTTTCATCGGCCAGTACCAACTCGACTTTCACCTTGGGCAGGAAATCGACAACATATTCCGCGCCACGGTAGAGTTCTGTATGGCCTTTTTGACGACCAAAGCCTTTCGCCTCGGTCACGGTGATGCCCTGCAATCCAACTTCCTGCAGCGCCTCTTTTACTTCGTCAAGCTTGAACGGCTTGATGATCGCCTCGATTTTTTTCATTCCGGTTCCTGTCGGGGTCCGTTTTTCAGCGTTTGGCGGACATGGGGAATGTCGTACCAGACACCTGTTTCTGATCCACGCAAATGGTTAAGCACAAGCCGTGCCAGTTTGGTGATGATTGCCCGATTTTCGTCGTTGGGGGAAAACTTGCCCTTTCAGAGGCAGATTCTGTTGCAATCGGGCGAGGGCCATCCGCAGCAGATTGCCGGAAGTGATTAAAAATCAGGCAAAAAGCCTAATATTTAGGCAAATGATGGTGTGTTCGGCATTTGCATCTTTAGCGTTGGCGTTAACCTTTACGGCGGGTATTTGATGCAAACAAACAATACAAATGCTAATAAAAGTATGGACGGACATAAAGGGTGGGTTAACCATAAGAGGTTGATCCGATGCAGTTTGTGCTGATGTTGGTAGTTCTGGTTTCAGGTGCGGCCTATCTTGGCTATTTGCCGGACCAGCTGATGATTGTGGATATGCCACTATCATTGATCGCGACGGTTATCATCCTCGCGAGCGCAATCTATGTGATTGCGAATTTCAATTCCGGAAAATGAAAAAACGGCGGTCCGCAGCAGTGGATCGCCGTTCATTTTATGGCAGGTTCTTGCGACCGGCTTGAGCCTGGATCAAATTCGCAGAAAGGCGGGAACGAATTCCTCGCCACCAAATGGATGATCTGACTCGGCCATGTCGCCGGCACCGGCCCCAGCCTTGTCACGATCTCGGCCACGCGGCCGTTCTTGCCTCGCCGGTTTATCCGATCTCGCATTCTTGCGCGGAGCAGGGGTGTCTGCGGTCTCGCGCTTCTGCCGCGGCGGTGCTGCCGGCTCGGCTGCCACTGTTGCAACGGGTTCCTGTACAGCGGCGGGCGGTGTTGCAGCGCCTTCACCAGCCTTGTGGCTGTCGCGCTTGCCTTGCGAGCCGCCACTGCTGTCTCGGGACGTGCTGTCCTTGCGGCCGCGTGCTGACCGGGCGGACTTTCCTGACGTCTTGTCACCCGCCGGCTTGGCACGCGCCTTGGCGTTCCATTCCACCTTGTCGCCCTGCCATTCGATGGTCTCGCCGATCAGTTCCTCGATCGCATCAAAACCCTTCTGGTCGCGTGGCGTGACAATCATGCAGGCAAAGCCCGAACGTCCGGCACGACCGGTGCGGCCGATGCGGTGGACATAATCTTCCGCATTCACAGGCACATCGAAATTGAAGACGTGGCTGACATCGGGAATGTCGAGGCCGCGAGCGGCAACATCCGATGCGATCAGCAACTGGATCTTGCCTTCCTTGAAATTGTGAAGCATCGCGGTGCGGCTGCGCTGGTCCATGTCACCGTGCAGGGCACCACAGGAATAACCGTGCCGGTCAAGCGACTTCCAGAGATTGGACACATCGGACTTGCGGTTGCAGAAGATGATCGCGTTCTTGAGATTGTCGGCGCTGTTGACCAGTTCGCGAAGGATGGCGCGCTTCTCATAGTCTTCCATTGGCGCAGCGATTGCGCGCTGGGTGATGGTCTTGGAAGCAGAAGAGGGGCGGCCACAGAAATGGAAACCGGATTTTGCAGGAACTGCGCGGAGAGTTTCTCGATTTCGGGTGGCATGGTGGCTGAGAAGAACAGGGTCTGCCGCGTGAATGGTACCATTTTCACGATGCGCTCGATATCGGGGATGAAACCCATGTCGAGCATGCGGTCTGCTTCGTCGATGACCAGGATTTCAACGCCTGTCATCAGCAGTTTGCCGCGCTCGAAATGGTCGAGCAGGCGGCCTGGTGTGGCGATCAGGACATCAACGCCGCGGTCGAGCTTGCGAAGCTGGTCTTCAAACGAGACACCGCCGATCAGAAGGGCAACCGTGAGCTTGTGGTTGATGCCATAGCGGTTGAAGCTTTCCTCAACCTGCGCTGCCAGCTCGCGGGTTGGCTCCAGGATCAGCGTGCGCGGCATTCTTGCCCTTGCGCGGCCCTTTTCGAGGCGCGAAAGCATGGGAAGTACGAAGGAGGCTGTCTTGCCAGTGCCAGTCTGGGCAATTCCAAGCACATCGCGGCGTGCCAGAACATGGGGGATCGCCTGTTCCTGAATGGGGGTAGGCTGGGTGTAGCCGCTTGATATAACGGCATCGAGGACCTTCTGGCTCAGTCCGAGGGTGTCAAAACTCATCTTGTAACGGATTCTTTCTTTTGCCGGCTCCGCCGGTGCGGAGAACAGTGACGGCGGCGCAACGGGCTCTACGGCTGGCATAATCAATACAAAGCATCAGCCGGGCAACAGCCGGTTATTGCATTGCGATACGGCATAGATCGCGGGAAGTCAACCATTTCCGCCATCCTGCCAGAGCGGCAAAACTCACGCCTTACGAGGAAATCCGGTCCGCAGATCACTGCCGAGACTTCAATTCTTCCCAACAATAACGTGATGGCTCGAAACCGAACCAGAGGGCGATCCGGCGCGTAACACTCGCATCCGGAATGAACCGGGCAATCCAAAAATGGAGACCATAATGAACCTTTCCAAATTCGTTGCAGCAGCAATCATCGCGGGCAGTGTGGCAGTACCAGCCAAGGCAGCCGATATCGTTGATACGGCGGTTGCTGCGGGAAGCTTCAATACGCTGGTTGCGGCAGTACAGGCAGCAGGCCTCGTTGACACGTTGAAGGGCGAAGGTCCTTTCACCGTTTTTGCCCCGACCGATGAAGCCTTTGCGGCACTCCCGGCAGGAACCGTCGAAGACCTTCTCAAGCCCGAGAACAAGGACAAGTTGGTGAAGATCCTCACCTATCACGTGTTGCCGGGCAAGGTCATGTCGACCGACCTCCAGGACGAGATGATGGCCAAGACAGTTGAAGGCGATGAAGTGAAGATCGACCTCGACAATGGCCCGATGGTCAATGACGCGAAGGTCGTCACTGCCGATGTTGCCGCCGACAATGGCGTCATCCATGTCATCGACAAGGTCATCATGCCGACCATGTGATTGCGGCCTGTGCACCAAACAAAAATGCCGCCCGGTGGAATGACCGGGCGGCATTTTGCTGTTGCGTAACCTCAACTGTCGGTCTTGACTTCCTTGAGCTTGTGGATGCCCACGAGCTGCATGAACGACTTTTCATACAGCGGCTCGGACGTGCCGCGCTTGATCTTGCGGATGAAATATTTCTCAAACGCGATCTTGGCCAGATGTACCCATTTGCCGGAAGAGGCCCAATTGACGTTGCGCGGCGGAATTTGCGGCTGAGCCACGAATGCGATGCCGGAATCGCCGAAGTCGGCGAGGCAAACCGCGTTCCATGTTCCCTGGTGCGTAGGCTGCTGCCCCTTCACCAGTTCGGCGATGTTTTCGGCTGTGGCCGTTACCATGGATTCGATCATGAAGCCGGTCTTCGGCACACCGCACGGAACCGGTGTCGGACCCATTGGCGGGATGGCAACGCAAACGCCAACGGCGAAGATGTTCTTGTATTTCGGGTTCTGCTGATGCTTGTCGACAATCGTGAAGCCGCGCGGATTGGACAGGCCTTCGATGCCTGATACGGCTGCAACGCCCTTGAACGCGGGCAGCATCATCGAGAAGCCGAAAGGCAATTCCTTTTCGCCCTTCACCGAGCCGTCGTCATTGATTTCCTCGACGGTCATCTTGCCAGCTTCCACCTTCTTCACCTTGGTGGAAGTCATCCACTTGATGTGATGGCCGCGCATTTCGCTTTCGAGAAGGCCCTTGGTGTCGCCAACGCCATCCAGACCCAGATGCCCGACATAGGGTTCGGATGTGACAAAGGTGATAGGCACCTTGTCCCTGATCTTGCGGCGGCGCAGTTCGGTATCGAGAATGAAAGTGAATTCATAGGCCGGTCCAAAGCAGGAAGCGCCCTGAACCGCACCGACTACGATCGGTCCGGGGTTCTTGCAGAATTCCTCGAAGGCGTCTTTCGCCTTTTCGGCATGGTCGACATGGCAGATCGACTGGGTGAAGCCGCCATGCGGCCCGAGACCCTCGATCTCATCAAAAGCAAGTTCCGGACCCGTGGCAATTACCAGGTAATCGTAGTCGATGGATGTGCCGTCGACGAGTTCAAGCCGGTTTTCCTCGGCGTGAAGCTTCTGTGCAGCCACTGGCTTGAAGTCGATATTGCGCTTCTTCATCGGCTTCGACAGGTCAATTGAAATGTCCTCGCGTTCGCGCCAGCCAACTGCAATCCATGGATTGGACGGCACGAAATGATATTTCGGGTCTTTTGAAACGACCGTGATCTTGTCGGATGAGCTCAGTTTGTCGCGAAGCTCATAGGCCATGATTGACCCACCCAAGCCAGCGCCCAGTACTACGATATGTGCCATTTGTTCCTCCAGGGCGCTTGGGCATCCTCAACCCGGACATCTACTGCCATGCGCCAGACGGAACATACTATATATGCTAATTTGAGAATATGAAACTATTGTCGCAGCGGCTTGAGTTCAAACATCCAGCAATGAGTCATTGGTGAATTCGGCATTTTCCTGAATGAAGCGGAAGCGGGCCTCCGGCTTGTTGCCCATCAACTGGTCCACCCGGTCGCGCGTGTCGTTGATTGTCAGTTCGGGGATTTCCACTCGCAAAAGCGTGCGGCGCTTCGGGTCCATGGTGGTTTCCTTCAACTGCGCTGGCATCATCTCGCCAAGCCCCTTGAACCGACCGATCTCGACCTTCTTGTTGCCGCTGAACTCGGTTTTCATCAACTCGTCCTTGTGCGCGTCATCGCGCGCATAAAGCGTCTTGCCGCCCTGGCTGATCCGGTAGAGCGGCGGCACAGCGAGATACAAGTGACCGTTGGCGATCAGTTCCGCCATCTCCTGATAAAAGAAGGTGATCAGCAGCGAGGCGATGTGCGCGCCGTCAACATCGGCATCGGTCATGATGATGATGCGGTCATAGCGCAGGTCGTCATCGCGATATTTCGAGCGCGTGCCGCAGCCAAGCGCCTGGATCAGATCGGCAATCTGCTGGTTCGCAGCCAGTTTTTCGCGGCCAGCGGAGGCAACGTTGAGGATTTTGCCGCGCAGCGGCAGCACTGCCTGGCTGGTGCGGTTGCGCGCCTGTTTGGCCGAGCCACCCGCGGAATCGCCCTCGACGATGAACAGTTCAGTGCCGCCCGCCGCATTGGCAGAGCAATCCGCGAGCTTTCCCGGCAACCGCAATTTGCGCGTTGCGGTCTTGCGGTTGATTTCCTTTTCCTTGCGCCGCGCCAGCCGTTCCTCGGCCCGGTCGATCACCCATTCCAGCAATTTGCTCGCCTGCTGCGGCGAGGCCGCCAGCCAATGATCGAACGGATCGCGGATCGCGTTCTCGACGATGCGCTGTGCTTCCACGGTCGCCAGCTTGTCTTTCGTCTGGCCAACAAATTCCGGCTCGCGAATGAACACCGACATCATCGCGGCGGCCGAAGTCATTACGTCATCGGTGGTGATGAGGGACGCTTTCTTGTTGCCGATGATGTCGGCATAGGATTTCAGGCCGCGCGCCAGCGCAATGCGAAGGCCGGCTTCGTGCGTGCCGCCATCGCGCGTGGGAATGGTGTTGCAGTAGGAATTGACAAAGCCGTCATCGCCGTACCAGGCTACGGCCCATTCAACCGCACCATGCCCGCCGGATTTCTCGGTCTTGCCCGCAAACGGCTCCAGCGTCACCTTGTGCTGGTTGCTGATCGTGGCTTCGAGATAGTCTCTCAATCCGCCCGGGAAGTGGAAGACGGCATTGGCTTCAACTTCCTTCTTGCCTTCGACGAGCGAAGGATCGCACTTCCAGCGGATTTCGACACCGCCAAAGAGGTAAGCCTTGGAACGCGCCATCTTGAACAGGCGTTCGGGATCGAAGGCGCAACCCTTGCCGAAAATTTCCTCGTCCGGCTTGAACCGCACCTTGGTGCCGCGCCGGTTGTGGACATCGCCCAGATGCTGCAATCCACCAATGGGAATGCCCTGGCGGAATTCCTGGCGGTAAAGCTTGCGACTGGTCGCCACTTCCACCTCGAGGTGGATCGACAGCGCATTCACCACCGATACGCCGACGCCATGCAGGCCGCCCGAGGTCTCATAGGCCTTGCCGTCAAACTTGCCACCGGCATGAAGCACGGTCAGCACCACTTCGAGCGTCGACTTGTCCTTGAATTTCGGATGGTTCTCGACCGGAATGCCGCGGCCATTGTCGGTAACGGACAGATAGCCTTGCGCGTCAAGCTCAACCTCGATCCAGCTGGCAAATCCGGCAACCGCCTCATCCATCGAATTGTCGATGACTTCGGCAAACAGGTGGTGCATGGCGCGCTCATCGGTGCCGCCAATATACATGCCCGGCCGCTTGCGAACCGGCTCCAGCCCTTCAAGAACCTGGATGTCGGCTGCGCTGTAGCTGGCATCCGGCTTGCCGCTACCCTTTTCGGGCCGGGGTCGGGCATGTTGGAAAACAGGTCGTTCGAATCGTCCATCGTCTTGCCACATCACAGTCATGAGAGAATCATTGCGCGAGACTATCGCGGGATGACGGCAATTGCGAGAACACGAAGCCAAGTGCGTTCACGATCTTGTAGCCGCGATGGCCCGCTTTCCACGCCACATTATGAAAAGGCCCGAAACAACGATCAATCCCATCCCGACCAGCATCGGCAAATCCAGTTTCTCGCCAAAAACCAGCACGCCAAGCGCTACTCCAAACAGCAAGCGGGTGTAACGAAATGGTGTGACTGCCGAAACTTCGCCGGTGCGCATTGCCTTCATCAAGCAGCCATAGGCAACGACGCCGGCTGCGATAGCGCCAAACAAATACAGTGCGACCTCATTGGTCGGCCAGGCGAACGGTCTTGCCTCCCAAAGCGAAAACAGCCCGCCAGCAACGACAACCGAGAGAAATCCGTAAAGACCCAGAATGGATGCACTCAATGAAACCGGCGCGGCACGGCTGGCGAGGTCACGGCCTGCAAATCCGAGCATGCCAATGACAGCCAGCACCGAAAGCACCGAGAAACTGTCTGCACCGGGCCTGATGATCACCACAACGCCGATCATTCCGGTGAAAATTGCCATCCATCTGCGCCATCCGACCCTCTCGCCAAAAATGATTGCCGCTCCTGCTACAACGACGAGCGGCGTTGCCTGCAAGATGACTGTCGCCGAAGAGAGGAGGCCAGCGATATGGCTAGAATGTAAAACAGTCGACCCGTGATCTCGAACAGGACGCGGATGAGCATTGGAGGCGACACAACGTCGGGCGAGAACAGTCGCTCGCCATTCGAAACTGCCAGGGTGGCAAAAACCACGGCTCCGCCGAACCCGAACAGGATCAGTATCTCGCTGACTGGCAATGACCTCGAGACAATCTTGATGAGCAATCCTCCATGGAAAACGCCGCCATGGACGCGATCATCCAAGTCCCGCCTAGAAAGTTTGCGCTGCGCATGTCGGCAAGTGCTGTTGTCACCGGTTTTCCGTTATTTTGAGGATTGCAGCCCGATCAAGCCGGTCGGGAGCGGTATGGGATGCACGCTGATGAACGATCGCTGGCAAGTGGTCAATCTGTGCAGTACCAAATCTTCGGATAACAAATGCCAGCAGGCTTCGATTGCCTGTAGCTGGAACCTTGTCTTTGCCTTTTCGGTGTTCTCCGATATGGAGAGAGCAAAAGGATGTCCCATCATGCATTGCAATATCTGTGGCGGAACCGAATTCGAAGCCTATCGTGGCAGGCCCAATGAGCGCTGCCGGCAATGTGGTTCGAAAGCGCGCCATCGCATAGCGCTCGAAGTCTATGAAAAGCTGTTGTTTCCGCTTGCAGGCGAGGGGGCGAAACTCCTGCATCTGGCTCCGGAGAAGTTCCTCCATCCGGTGCTGAAAGAGCGCTTTGGTGCAGGCTATGTCCCGGCCGACGCATCCCCCGAGCGCTATCCGCATGCCAATGCGGTAAAATTGTTCCTGCCACAGGGTTTCAGCATGTTTGCGGCGGACGAATTTGACGCGATCATCCACAATCATGTGCTGGAACACATTCCCGGACACTACAAGGATCACCTTGCAGGGTTCGTCAACTGGCTGAAGCCGGGAGGGCTGATGATTTTGTCGGTCCCGGTCCATACATGGAACGGCAGACGGAAGAGGGTGGCGAAAATCTTTCGAGTGATGCCGAGCGGCTGGAAAAGTTCCTTCAGGAAGATCATTTCAAATGTTTCGGCGCTGATTTTGTCGAAACGCTTCGAAACTGGCCTGGAGGCAGGTTGCTGCCAGACGGCATCAGCGATGATCAGCGTGCGGAATTGTCCGTTCGCCCCGGAAAGGCACCATTTTTCGTTTGGCAGCGGGATGCGGAGTAGAACATGACCAAGCCCTATCGTTTGCGCCCTTGTTGCGGCAATGCCGGCGACCGTTCCCTTTGTCGGTCCGGAAGCGCAGGAAAGGGCGAGGAAAACCGTTCCGCGCTCGCATCGGCGCAAATGAATGCCTGTTCGGACCATCACCCAAGGCGATTGCTGCCATGGCAGACGCCGGGCGGAGGTCTGGAAATATGGCGATCCGGAAGGCTATGAAACCCGCCATGCAATTGCGGCGCATCATGGTGTCAGACCTGAAAACGTCGTGCTGGGCGGCGGCATAGACGGATTGCTCGGAAATGCGTCTCGCATGTTTGTCGAGGATGGCGTCCATGTGGTCACTTCCAACGGTGCCTATCCGACGTTCAATTTTCATGTGACCGGCTATGGCGGGACATTGCACAAGGTCGATTATCGCGATGACCGCGAGGACTGGCCTGCACTGATCGACAAGGCGCGCGAGACGGGGGCAGCGATGATCTATCTGTCGAACCCGGACAATCCGATGGGAACCTGGTGGGATGCGCGCTCCATCGCCGAAATGATTTCCAGCCTGCCAGATGGTTGCATCCTGCTGCTGGACGAGGCTTACGGCGAATATGCGCCTGCGGGCGTCTTGCCGCCGATTGATGTTTCCGATCCGCGTGTCCTGCGTTTCCGCACCTTCTCGAAAGCCTATGGCATGGCCGGCGCAAGGGTGGGCTACTGCATCGGCGAAGCCGGGCTGATTGCGGAATTCGAAAAGGTGAGGGACCATTACGGCATGAACCGGACCGCCGAGATCGGCGCTGTTGCTGCCTTGAGCGACCAGGAATGGCTGGCATCGGTGGTGGAAAGAACGACTGCCGCCCGCCATCGCATTGCATCAATTGCCAGCGACAACGGTCTTGCGCCCATCGCTTCGGCCACGAATTTCGTGACGATCGATTGTGGTCGAGACAGCGCTTATGCAAGATCGGTGATGGAGGAGTGCTTTCGCGCGGGGTGTTCATCCGGATGCCGGGCGTCGAGCCGCTGTCGAGATGCATTCGTGTCAGCGCCGGTTTTGACGAGGACCTCGATATTCTTGCCGAAGTCCTGCCTGACACATTGAAGTCGCTTGGCTGAGCCCTGCAAGCCGATGCCACAAAAAAGGGCAGGACCAAAGGCCCTGCCGCTTTTTGGAATTGGTCTTTACCCAAGAAGGTCCAGACACTGTCAGTTCAGACAATAACGGCTGTCAGACTTGCAGGGCTGCGCCGATCATGACCAGTGAAACAATCACGATACTTGCAGCCGAATGGTCTTCCACCCGTTCCAATCCCCTGATGTGATCATCCGGGAAAGTCATTTGGGGTTCCTCTTTGTTGGCCCGCCTAAGCATAAATGGTGCTCCTGATCTCGCCATTCAAGAAAGCTGACGCATGGAATTATCAAAAAATTTCAGGTGCTTGAGAATCTTGTGCGGGAAGCCTGTTTCCAGGCCTCCCGCGTTCCACGTGGTCAGGACCGGTGTCCCAAGGGGGGCTGGGAAGGGTAGATCCCTATTTGACCACGCAGAAATGGCGCTTGCCGTCATAACCGTTATAGGTACCGGTCGAGGCATCGAAGGTGCGATATTTGGACGAGCACCAGTTTTCCCAGCTCGGGCTCCACGGCTCGCCATAGCCATTGGCCGAGCGGGTTCTGCCGACAGTATCGTCATAGGTGATAACCTTTGGGCCACCCTGAACGTGATCACGGCGTATCTGTGAGAGTGGCCTGCGCACCGGCTCTTCCTGATAAACCGGATAGGGCGTTGATGGTGCGGAGAGATAACCCGGATCAGAATAAACCGGCTGCGGTGCCACATATACGGGCTGCGGCTCGACATAGACCACTGCAGGAGGCGGCGCGACATATACCGGATAGCGCGGCCCTGCCAGCATCGAGCCCAGAACCACACCTGCGACGCCTGCCACGAATGCATCGCCGCCGCCATTGTGGTGATGGCGATAGCGGTGATCCGCATGTGCCTGTGTCGGGGCAAGCGCGCCGACGGCAATGACCGCTGCGAGTGCGCCTGCGGCAAAACGGCTGTTCATTGTACGGGTCATGGCGACACTCCAATATGGTTCTGGCCATTCAAGGTGGGTTTCAGGACCCTGTGGAGTCTTTATTGACAGTAATTGTGGCAGTACTTGGCTGAACGCATCCTGAATGAAACCGACTTGCAGTCCGGCTGCGTGATTTTTCTTCAAACAGCTGCGAAAATCGCTTATGAGCCAAGCAGACCCAGAAACCCGCCACCCGATCCGCCCCCGATATCTTGCGAATTGCCATGCCCAGTTGAACCCGACTGTTGGCGATGTAGTCGGCAATCTTGCGCTTGCAAGGGCAGCGCGTGCGGATGCAAGCCCCGAATGCAGGCTGATCTGGTCGTCTTTACCGAGCTTTTCATCTCCGGCTATCCGCCGGAAGACCTGGTGCTGAAGCCGGCTTTTGTCGAGGAATGCATGGAAGCGGTGGAAGCGCTCGCCGCTGATACCGCTGACGGCGGGCCGGGCGTTCTCATCGGTTCACCCGCGCGCCAGAGCCACGCGCGAGGCCGCGATACGCTGCACAATGCAGTTGCGCTGCTCGACGGCGGAAAGCTTGTCACATGGCGCTACAAGGTAGACCTGCCCAATTATTCCGAATTCGACGAAAAGCGTGTTTTCCAGCCCGGACCAATGCCGGGGCCGGTGAATTTTCGCGGTGTTCGGCTCGGAGTGCCGGTTTGCGAGGATATCTGGGGTGAGATGGGCGTATGCGAAACCCTGGCGGATCGGGCGCGGAAATGCTGCTCGTTCCCAATGGTTCGCCCTATTACCGCGACAAGATGGAAATCCGCCACCAGATCGCCATCAAGCAGGTGATCGAGACAGGGCTACCGATGCTCATGCCAACCAGCTTGGTGGCCTGACGAACTGGTTTTCGATGGCAGGTCCTTTGTCATCAATTCCGATCATCATCTGGCATTGCAGATGAACCAGTTCGAAGCCAATACGGTTCTGACCACATGGCGGCGCGGCAAGAAGGGGTGGGCCTGCGACGATGGCGTGAAGGCCCGCATTCCCGACGCCGATGAAGGCGACTGGCGCGCCTGCGTTCTCGGTCTGCGCGATTATGTGAACAAGAACGGCTTCCGCAATGTGGTGCTCGGATTATCCGGCGGGATTGATTCCGCAATCTGCGCCGCGATGGCAGTCGATGCGCTGGGCGAGGAGCGCGTGCGCTGCGTGATGCTGCCCTATCACTACACCTCGAAGGAATCGCATACCGATGCCGAAGCCTGCGCGAAGGCGCACTTGGTGTGCGCTAGGTCGTGCCGATCTCCGCGCCGGTTGAAGGGTTTCTCGAAACGCTTGCGCCGCTGTTCGAGGGCACCAATTCCGGCATTACCGAGGAAAACCTGCAATCGCGCACGCGCGGCGTCATCCTGATGGCGATTTCCAACAAGTTCGGCTCCATGGTGGTTACTACCGGCAACAAGAGCGAAATGTCAGTAGGATATGCCACGCTCTATGGCGACATGAATGGCGGGTTTAATCCGATCAAGGACCTGTACAAGATGCAGGTCTATCGGCTTTCGGCATGGCGCAATTCGCATCTACCGCCCGATTGCCTTGGACCTTCGGGCGAAGTGATCCCGCAAAACATCATCGACAAGGCGCCGTCAGCGGAATTGCGGGAAAACCAGACCGATCAGGATCCACTTCCGCCATATCCGATCCTGGACGGTATCCTGGAATGCCTCGTCGAAAACGAGATGTCGGTTGATGCAATTGTCGAAAAGGGTTTCGAGCGCGCAACAGTGGAGCGCATCGAGCATCTGCTATACATCGCCGAATACAAGCGTCGCCAGTCAGCACCTGGTGTAAAGATCACCCGCAAGAATTTCGGCCGTGACCGGCGTTATCCGGATCACCAACAGGTTCCGTGATCGTTGATTTTCTGGCTGGTTGCTTCAGTATGGGCTCTCGATTTCAACAAGACCATTCGGGAGAAAAAATCATGAAACGAATTATTGCAGCGCTGGCGATTTCGCTGTTGCCCTTGTCTCCGCATGGGCGGGAGAAACGCCTTCAAAGCCTGGAACAACGGTATATTTCATCAATCTCAAGGACGGTGACACCGTAAAGGGACCGGTCAAGGTGTTGTTCGGTCTTTCCGGGATGGGCGTTGCACCCGCTGGCACCGAAAAAGAGGGAACCGGCCATCATCACCTTTTTCATTGATCGCGCGCCATTCCTTCAGGGAGCTGACGGTGCTGGGAAGCAGACATGAATATTCCTGCTGACGACAACCACAAAGCATTTGGCGGCGGCCAGACGGAAACGACGCTGGATTTGGCACCCGGCAAGCACACGCTGCAAATGGTGTTTGGCGACAAGGATCACATTCCGCACAACCCGCCCGTTGCCTCCGAGGTCATCACGATCACGGTTGAGTAGGAGCCGCAGGAATTTTGGGCGCCACTGTCGCTATCCGATACCCAGGCGTTTTTTGGCGATCGGCAAGATTTTACCGGTTTTGTTCAATGGTTCCTAACCTTTTGAAAGAACCGTGATTTCACCTTTTCCCGCTATGTCTGTTCAAGGCAGGGGAAAAGTCATGACGTCCAAAAGCAATTCCAGCTAGCAATGTCGGCTCGCATCAGCTATGTCTATGTTGCTGCCGCGCTTACCGTGATCGCATTTATGGCGACTGTGGTTCTCGTTGTTGATCGTGCAGGCCGTGTTGCTGACAGGTTTGCCGTGGTCGCGGAAGCGAACATGGTACGTCTGCGGCTGACCACGAACTGGATCTGGTCAATAATCTTGTCGCTGACCTCTCCTATTGGGATGATACGGTCAGAAAGATGGTGAAATCCGATTCACCGGACACTGAATTCGTCGAAGATGAATTGGTGGTCTCCATGATCGAAGATCACGGATTTTCGACCGTTGCAGTGGTAAAGCCGGACAATCTTGCCACCGTTGTCGCTACCCGGTCAGACACGCTCTATGGCGTCAGTGACCTGGCGCTCGTCCGCGACAATGAAGATTTGCTGGATGTGGTTCGGGCAAAATACCTGGAGAATCGCGTCAAGACACGGCGCGGATTCATGGTGCCGGTTCGTTCGGGCGAGCGGAACCCGCCGGTATCGGTTGCTGTTTATCGCATGGTTGGAAGGGTGCCATCAATCATCACTGCGCAGATGATTGTTCCGGATTCACAGGCTTACGCGCTCAAGGAAAATGAACAGGCCATAATGCTCGCTGTGAAGCCTTTGAGCGCTCCGATGATGGCAGGCCTGGGCCAAAGACTCGGATTGGAGGAACTGGATATCCGGCCAGCCGGCACAGACGGCAACGCAGAATTGCCGGTTTCCACCATGAAGCTTCCCGATATCGGCGATCATGCGCCGCTGGCGCTTGAATGGCATTCTCGACCACCAAGGCCGGTCGTCATTGCAGAAACTGCTCCATTCGCCGCATTCCTGTGCCTGATGTTCTGCCTGTCTCTTGCCTTCATTGTTTTCCGGCACGGTTCTGCCGTCA
>JAWKWN010000039.1:0-26802 GCA_041397505.1 Nitratireductor sp. | reverse complement strand
CGCTGGCCATGGGGATGGCGAGAGCCGCTTTGTCGAAAGCGGCAAGGTGACTGCCAAGCTGCAATCAACGCTGCATCTGTTTGACCTGATTGTTGGCACGGAGGAGGAGTTCCACATTGCCGGTGGCACGACGGACACGGTCGCCGCCTTGCGGGCAGTACGCAAGGTCTCGTCGGCAACACTGGTGTGCAAGCGTGGTGCCATGGGCGCGGTTGCCTTTGTCGGTAATATTCCCGATAGCCTGGATGACGGCGAGGCGGGACCCGGCTTTCCCATCGAGGTCTTCAACGTCCTGGGAGCTGGCGACGGATTCATGTCTGGCCTGCTCAAGGGTTGGCTGGATGGCGAGGATTGGCCGACATCGCTCGAATACGCCAATGCCTGTGGTGCCTTCGCTGTCAGCCGGCATGGCTGCACCCCGTCCTATCCGAGTTGGGAGGAACTGCAGTTCTTCCTCGACCGCGGAGTACAGCGCGCCGACCTTCGCAATGATCTCGAACTCGAACAGGTTCATTGGTCTACGAACCGGCATTCGCGCATCGGCGGAGACTGGTCCAGCATCCGGATTTTCGCCTTCGACCATCGCAGCCAGATGGAAGAGATGGCCGGGGCAACACCTGCGAGGATAGGTGCGTTCAAGCAGCTTTGCCTTGATGCAGCCTTGCAGGTTGCGGATGGCAAATCCGGCCATGGCATTCTTTGTGACGGGCGTTTGGGGAGCGACGCGCTTTACAGGGCGGCTGGGCAGGGACTGTGGATCGGACGTCCCGTCGAGTGGCCGGGTTCTCGCCCGCTGGCGCTTGAGCCACAATTGGGGCCGGACACGGGTGGGTTGAGGGAATGGCCAAGGGACCAGGTGGTCAAATGCCTTTGCTTTGCCCATCCCGATGATGATGATGCGATGTGGCGCGAGCAGCTGGAGACCGTAGCCCGGTTGTTCCATGCCGCGCGTCGCAACGGCCTGGAATTCCTGTTGGAGGTAATCCCGTCCAAGGTCGGCAAGGTCGGCGATGATACGACTGCGGCGGTCATTCAGCGGTTCTACGACCAGGGCATTTTCCCCGACTGGTGGAAACTGGAACCCTTCAGGAGCGATGCAGCCTGGCAAAATGTCGTCAATGCAATCGAACAAAACGATCCGCGGATTCGCGGGATCGTGGTTTTGGGGCTTGACGCGCCGGAGGCCGAACTTGCAGCCTCATTCTCGCTTGCCGCGCGTCAGCCGCTGGTGAAGGGTTTTGCCGTGGGACGGACGATTTTCGGCCAGGCCGCGCGGGACTGGATGGCGGGCAGGATCGGCGATGGCGAGGCAGTGGAGGCCATGGCCGCAAATTATCAGCGTCTTTGCCATCTATGGGACAAGGCGAGATCGGGAATATCGGAGGAACCGTCATGAGCAAGACAATCCGGCTGACAGCAGCACAGGCACTTGTGAAATATCTCACTGCGCAAATGAACGAGGATGGCGAGCCGTTCATTGCCGGGGTGTGGGCTATTTTCGGCCATGGCAATGTCGCCGGTCTTGGCGAAGCGCTCTACGCGGAGCGTGAAAGGCTTGCAACATGGCGTGGCCACAATGAGCAGACGATGGCGCATGCGGCAATCGCCTATGCCAAGCAGTTGCGTCGCAAGCGCGCGATGGCCGTCACTTCCTCCATCGGACCCGGTGCCACGAACATGGTGACGGCGGCAGCCCTTGCCCATGTCAACCGCCTGCCGGTGCTGATGTTGCCGGGGGACGTCTTCGCTTCACGCGGTCCCGATCCGGTTTTGCAGCAGATCGAGAATTTCTCCGATGGCACCGTGAGCGCCAATGACTGTTTCAGGCCGGTGAGCCGCTATTTCGACCGGATCAGCAGGCCGGAGCATTTGCTCACCGCCTTGCCGCGAGCCTTCCGGACAATGACCGATCCTGCTGATTGCGGTCCGGTGACGCTTGCCTTCTGCCAGGATGTTCAGGCCGAAGCTTACGACTTTCCGCTCAGCTTCTTCGAAGCACGGACCTGGCGCCAGCGCCGCATTCGCCCCGATGTCAATGAACTGGCGGGCGTCACGGCAGCCATCGGCAAGGCCAAACACCCGGTGATCGTTGCTGGCGGCGGGGTGCACTATTCCGATGCCACAAAAGCGTTGCAGGCATTCGCTGAAGCGCACAATATTCCGGTCTGTGAAGCCAGGCCGGAAAATCTGCGCTTGCATGGGATCATCCACTCAACCTCGGACCTGTCGGTGTGACGGGCGGCGAACCGGCCAATGCGGCACTGGAACAGGCCGATCTCGTTCTGGGTATCGGTACCCGGTTCGAGTTTCACGACCGGTTCATGGAACCTGTTCGGCAAGCCGGCGCAGACGCTGGTCAGCCTGAATGTGCAGGCCCATGACGCGCAAAAGCATGGTGCTGTGCCATTGCTGGCGGATGCCAGAGCGGGTCTTGCAGAACTGGGACAGGCGCTTGGGTCCTACAAGGTCTCCGGTGACACCGTTGCGGCAAAGACAAACTGGTTTGCCAGTGTTGATCCCCTGACCGATGCGCCCAAGGACGGAAATGCGCTTGCCACGGACATGCAGGTGGTCGGCGCAGTGCAGCGCGCGGCCAACAAGAATACCGTTGCCATGTGCGCGGCAGGCACCATGCCCGGCGAATTGCACAAGCTGTGGAAAGCAGGCCGCCCCGGCAGCTACCACATGGAATATGGCTTTTCCTGCATGGGCTATGAGATTGCCGGTGCCATGGGCATCAAGATGGCTGCAACCCGAACGCGACGTGATCTGCTTTACCGGTGACGGCACGTACATGATGGCCAATTCGGAAATGGCGACGGCAGCGATGATGGGCATCTCCTTCACCGTCGTCGTTACCGACAATCGCGGCTTTGGCTGCATCAACCGGTTGCAGATGGGCACCGGCGGGCGAGTTCAACAATCTCCTGAAGGACGCTGTCCACGAGCAACCTTCCGCCATCGATTTTGCCAAACATGCCGAGGCCATGGGTGCAACATCGCTCAAGGTCAGCTCGATTGGTGAACTCGAAGCGGCACTTGCCAAAGCGCCACATGATCAAGGGCCCGTATGTGATCGTCATTGATGCGGACCCTATCCCTCGACGCCGCATGGCGGCACACTGGTGGGAAGTTGCGGTGCCGGAAGTGAGCGAGCGTGAAACGGTGAGAGAAAAACGCAAGGCCTATGAAAGTGCGATCAGCAAGCGGGGAGGGTGACATGGGCGATCTGCTGCGCAAGCCAAAAGGCGGCTTATGGCAAGGTGCATGATATCAGTGTCGAAAGCGCAAGGGGACGCAAGTCGCAGGACTGGGCCTATGTCGGCTTTTCGGTCTATCACCTTCGTGAAGGCGAAAGCGTGGCCGAGGCGACAGGCGACAACGAAGTGATCACTGGTCATGGTCGAAGGCAAGGCGGAGTTCACCGGTGCCGGAAAGGATTGGGGCATATTGGGCGAGCGGATGAGCGTGTTCGAGAAAACACCACCGCATTGCCTTTATCTTCCCAATGGCAGCCAATGGCGTGCGATGGCCAGAACCGGCTGCGTGATTGCAGTGTGCTCGGCTCCGGGGAAGGGCGGTCATCCAGCACGCCGGATCGGCCCGGACGGCATCACGCTCACCGAACGCGGCAAGGGCACCAACACTCGCTACATCAACAATATTGCCATGGAAAACGAGGATTATTGCGACAGCCTGCTGGTGACTGAGGTCTTCACGCCGGCAGGGCACTGGTCATCGTTTCCCAGCCACCGCCATGACGAGGATGATTTCCCGCGCATCACCTATCTGGAGGAGACCTATTACCACCGCCTCAATCCTGCCAATGGTTTTGGCATCCAGCGTGTCTACACGGATGATGGCAGCCTGGACGAAACCATGGCGGTCAGCGACGGTGATGTCGTTCTGGTGCCGCGCGGGCATCACCCTTGCGGAGCGCCCTATGGCTTCGAGATGTATTATCTCAACGTGATGGCCGGCCCATTGCGCAAATGGCGCTTCGTCCCGGCGCCCGAAGTCGAATGGATCATGAAACGCGACGCGTGACTGGGTTGAACCCGAAAATGCTTTCACTGGTTGGAGCAGTGGACAAAACCTGAATTGCGTCAGCGTGGGCGGCCGTTTTCAAGAAGCAGGTCGCCCGCAGTCGAGGCAAGCCGCCAGAACCAGATTGCAGACCCCAGGGACAATAGCGCCAGCAAAGCAAAGACTGGCGGGAAATGCGCGGGATCGGTTGTGGTGCCGCCCGTCAGGTGCTGGATTGTCTGAAGCGCCAAGGCGGCAATTGAAATGCCGATCGAGGCCGACAATTGCTGCAATACGGCATTGAAACTGGTGGCACTTCCCATCTTCGCCGATTCCACATCGGCATAGGCGATGGCGTTGATGCTGGTAAATTGCAGCGAACGAAAAATGCCGCCAAGAAAAAGCACGCCCACCATTGCCCAATAGGGTGTCGCGGATGTGAAGCCGGCCGGGGCCAGTATCATCGCGGCCGATAGGCCGGCATTTACCAGCAGGACATTGCGGAAGCCAAAGCGCTGCAGGATCGACTGGGCGATGAACTTCATCAGGATGGCCCCGAAGCCGGAAGCGAATGTAAGCATTCCCGACTGGAACGCATTGAGCCCGAAGCTTGCCTGCAACATCAATGGCAGCAGGAATGGCAGGGCACCACCGCCGAGCCTGAACAAGGTTCCGCCGATCGCTGCTATCCGGAATGTGGGAATGAACAACAGGCGAAGATCAACCAATGGATTGGTGATCCGCATTGAATGGCGGACATAGGCGGTGACGAGGAAAGTGCCCGTTATTACCATGGCGCCAATGACCAGAAACGGTGCCTGTCCAAGACCTGCAATGGCCAGTCCGCCCAGCAAGGCGGCGAGCCCCGGTCCAACCAGCCAGAAGCCTGCCGCATCAAATCGGGCTGTCGGGGCAAGCGGCAATTTGGGAATGAACAGTGTTACCAGCAAGACGCCCAGCGCGGCGATCGGGATGTTGATCAGGAAGATCCACCGCCAGTCAAAATAGGTGGTTATGAATCCGCCGAGCGGTGGACCCAGAACGGGGCCGACAAGGGCAGGAACCGTGAGCCATGCAAGCCCATTGACGAGACCCTGTTTGGGTGTGCGCGCAAGACGATCAACCGTCCGACCGGCACCATCATGGCGCCGCCGATGCCCTGCAGGATACGCGCAACCACCAAGGTTGCCAGTGAATTGGACGTGGCGCAGGCGATCGAGCCGATTGCAAATACGACCATCGCCAGGCGGAAAATCCGTCTTGCGCCAAACCGGTCGGCAGCCCAACCCGAGGCAGGTATGAAAACGGCAAGGGCGAAGATAGGACGTAAGTACCAGCTTGAGATGGATCGGGTCTGTATCAAGGTCGCGTGCAATTTGCGGCAGTGAGGTGGAAAGAACGGTTGAATCGATATTTTCCATCAACAAGGCAGTCGCGACAATCAGGGGAACCGTCTTGCCCCTGAAATGTCGGAATCGACCGCCATCGTCATGTCCTTGGGAGACATGCGCCAAGTCGGCTCTTGTTGGTTCACGCCTCAAGCTCAGCGCTTTTTCCTGTTGCAGTGCTGGGTGTTTCAGGGCCAAACCGGTTGATTGTCTGGCCAGGCGTGACCCGATATCTGCTATTCCATGAACCAGCCGTGGCTGACCACCAGCGACTGGCCTGTCAAGGCATTGGTCGGGAAGGCAGCGAATGTATATGCCACTTCGGCGACGTCCTCGATGGTGGTGAATTCCTGGTCAACCGTCTGGCCGAGCATGACCTTGTTGACCACATCTTCCTCGGATATGCCCAATGCCCTGGACTGTTCGGGAATTTGTTTTTCGACCAGCGGTGTCTTTACGAAGCCCGGGCAAATGACGTTGGAGCGAACTCCCTTTGCCGCCCCTTCCTTTGCTATCACTCTCGCCAGCCCAAGCAGGCCGTGCTTGGCAGTGACATAAGCTGATTTCAGCGGCGAGGCTTCCTTGGAATGGACGGAACCCATGAAGATGATCGAGCCGCTGCCTTGCTCATACATGTGCGGCAGGCAGGCTTTCGAGGTCAGGAATGCGCCGTCGAGATGAATTGCCAGCATCCTTTTCCAGTCGGCAAAGGGAAAATCCTGCAGCTTGTGGACGATCTGGACGCCGGCATTGGAAACCAGGACGTCGACGCGCTTCCATTTTGCAATCACTTCGGCGACCCCAGCATTGACCTGATCCTCATCGGTGACGTCCATCGCAACCGCCATTGCCTTGCCTGGCCCAACCCTGGTCAGCGCCTCTGCGGTTGCCTGCGCGTCCTCAAGCCGGAGATCGGCAATCACGACATGCGCCCCATCGGCAACAAACCGTCTGGCAATGCCTTCACCGATGCCGCGGGCAGATCCGGTAATCAGGCAAACCTTGTTCTTCAGATTCATTTCTGTGACTTTCCCTTGAGATCTTGCGTCTTGATATTTCTGTCCAACGCCATGCGGGCGAAAGAAGCTTATTGCTGGATAATGCGGCTGTGCTGCGGCCGCCGCAAGACAAAACACCTTCGCCCACAGGTTGCAGGGCATGTCACAACCGGGCAAGATCAGCCGTTGATCGACAGGATGCTGAAGGCATGAGGATAATGGGGGCAGGTTTGTGGGAGCTCTGATCCCCGAAAACTGAACCGTTTTTGATTGGAGTTTTCTGCTGTGGATTCCCGGCTGGGAGAAGGAGCGGAAGCGATGAACGCATCAAAAGCTGGTCATGGCGGCAGGTGACAACAAACCTCCACATCTGCCCGATAATAAACCTGGTCCGAGCAATTGCCGCTGGCCTTCCTGGCGCCCGATCTAGTTCTTGCCATCGAAACCGGCACACAGCCCGATGGCCTGACGGTCGGTGACTTGGCAAGCATGGCCACCCGGCACCGCGACTGGAATGAGCAGCGCCGGGCATTTGCCTGGTGAGTGCTTGGCTGACCTGCTGCCTCTGTTAAACCGCAAATCCAAACCGTATGTGCCGAATTTGCCCATTGAGACGAAATCCCGCCGATCCGGGCGAAAGCCGCTGAAAGCGCCGAAATGTACTGACTTTCGCAGTCTCACGCAGCGCCAACCCACCGAAATGTCGCAGGAAATGGTGGCGGGGTGTATGTGCGGGTGAAAAAGCGAGGTGGTTGGCTGGGAACCTGGATTCGAACCAGGACTAACGGAGTCAGAGTCCGCTGGTCTACCGTTAACCTATTCCCCAACAGGGCCGATTGTGCGCGGCTGTTCCCAACCGCTTGTGTGGCCGAGCCGCTGCGCATGTTGCGAGCGACGCATGAGCGGCAACTGGTGCGCCTGTATAGTTTGGCAAAGTCGATATTGCAACATCGCCATGACAGTTTTTGACTTGGGTTCGGCCGCCATGGGTGATAGCCTGTGATCAACCAGAAACAGCGTCCTGCTGGCAGCCGCCCCGACATCGGGACTGGCGCCAAGGCCGGGACAGAAGGAATGAAGCGTGAGCCAGGCTCCCGATGGCGGAAATCCGTCAGACGATGTGCCTGCCCGCAAGCGGCGCAAGAGGCGTCAGCGAAAACGCAAGCCGGATCCGCCGGAATCCGGTCTCCGCAGGAAGCAACAGCACTCCTCCGGTAGCGGCTTCGCAGCATGCGGCAGGTGAAAACAAACAGGCTGCAAAGCGGCATCGGCGCAAGCGTGGCGGCGGGGCACGGGTGGATTCGGCGTCCTCCGGTTCAACGGCGCAGGTATCGTCGCCAGTCCATTCAGCAGCAACCGAAGACGGGCAGCCACGGCAGCCTGATCGGCAAAACTCGAAGCGCTGGCGGCGTCGCAAGCAGAAGGGCAGGGCGGCAGCGCCGGGCCAGCCCGATGCCCTGCGCAATCTGCGGCCGCCGGTCCAGCAAGCCAAGTGCCCAGTTTTGATTCGGACCAGGCAGGTCGTCCAACTGGTCGTCCGCGCGGGACCTGGCGCAACACGTCACGAAGGCGCAATGGGCAAACTTCCCCGGGCAGCGCGTCGGGCCGTGACGGGAGGCATGGCCATCAGCCGGTGTTTGCGGCGCTGGATCTGGGAACCAATAATTGCCGCTTGCTGATGGCTGTGCCGCAGGCGCAGGGCGGCTTCCGGGTGGTTGACGCATTTTCGCGGATCGTGCGGCTTGGCGAAGGACTGGCCGCGACGGGGGTGTTGTCGCAAGATGCGATGGACAGGGCAGTCGATGCGCTCGCCATCTGCGCATCGAAATTGCGCTCGCACCAGGTGGCAGGCAAGCGGTTGATTGCGACGGAAGCCTGCAGGCGCGCGCGCAATGGCATGGAATTCCTCGACAGGGTGCGCCGCGTCACCGGACTGGATCTGGAAATCGTTGACAGGGAAACCGAAGCGCGGCTGGCTGCAGAAGGCTGCGGCAGCTGGTTGATCGCGAGGCCGATGGTGCAGTGTTGTTTGACATTGGCGGCGGATCGTCCGAGCTGATCCTGGTTGACCGACGCAGGGCAATGGCGAATGCCGGAAGCGGGCGACTGATCTCAGGCCAGATTGCCGGATGGACATCCATGCCGTTGGGTGTCGTGACCCTTTCGGAGCATCATGGTGGTCGTGATGTGACACCGCAATCCTTCACCGCGATGGTGGATGAGGTCAGCGCCCATCTTGAAGCCTTCGATGATCGCCACCGCCTTGCCGATATCTGGCACCCTGCGCGCACCCATCTGCTTGGCACTTCGGGCACTGTGACGACCATTGCAGGGGTGCATCTGGAATTGCCGCGCTATGACAGGCGCAAGGTGGATGGCATCTGGCTTTCGTCAGGGCAGATCGACAAGGTGATCAATGACCTTGTAGCCATGGACTATGACCAGCGCGCGATGAACCCGTGTATCGGGCGGGAGCGCGCCGATCTGGTGCTGGCAGGTTGCGCGATACTCCAGGCGATCCGCCAGGTCTGGCCCAGTCCGAGGCTTCGGGTGGCTGATCGCGGCTTGCGCGAAGGATCCTTTCGGAGCTGATGCATGCGGCAGGGGTTTGGGATGGCGAAGAAGCAGGGGCCGGACAATGAGTGGTGAAAAGAAGAATTCCGGCGGTGGCAAGAAGACCAGTGGCCGGGGCCTCAGCGAACGGGGCTTGCGCACCCGCGTGAAGACGGCCAAGGGCCGCAAGCTCTCCTCGACGCTATGGCTGGAGCGCCAGCTCAATGACCCCTATGTCCGGCGCGCCAAGGCGGAAGGCTATGCCTCGCGTGCGGCCTACAAGCTGAAGGAAATCGATGACCGGCACCACATTCTGAAGCTGGCGACAGGGTGATCGATCTTGGTGCGGCACCCGGCGGCTGGTGCGAGGTCGCGGTTGAGCGGACCGGCTCGCAAAGCGATGACATCCGCGTCGTCGGTATCGACTATCTCGACATGGATCCGGTTCCCGGTGCAACGATCCTGAAGATGGATTTTCTTGATGATGATGCGCCAGATGCGCTGATGGCGGCACTTGGCGGCCATGCACCGGACATCGTCATGTCGGACATGGCTGCCCCCACTATCGGGCATCGCCAGACCGACCATTTGCGGACCATGCATCTGGTCGAGGTCGCGCTTGATTTCGCGATCAAGGTGCTAAAGCCCGGCGGCCATTTCCTGACCAAGACTTTCCAGGGCGGCACGGAGGGCGACTTGCTATTGCTGCTCAAGCGCAATTTCAAGAGCGTTGCCCATGTCAAGCCACCCGCCTCGCGCGAGCAGTCGGTGGAGCTGTATCTCTTGGCAAAGGACTTCAAGGGTAAATATTAGAACTTGCTAAAGTTCACGGCATGACTATATTCCGGCCAATCCAACCAGTCGGACCAAGCCGATGCATTCCTATCTTTCTGCCGCGCGCAAGCATATCGTTGACGGCCCTGTTGCCCGCTTCCTGCCAATCCTCGACTGGGGATCACGATATAATCGCGACACCGCCACCAACGACCTGATTGCCGCGGTGATCGTCACGATCATGCTGATCCCGCAATCGCTGGCCTATGCATTGCTTGCAGGTCTGCCTGCACAAGTCGGGCTCTATGCCTCGATCCTGCCCCTGGTTGCCTATGGCATTTTCGGTACGAGCCGCACTCTGGCAGTCGGGCCTGTCGCCGTCGTGTCGCTGATGACGGCTGCAACAGTGGGTGAACTGGCACAGCAGGGAACGCCCGAATATTACACCGCTGCGATTGCACTGGCATTTCTGTCCGGCCTGATGCTGCTGGGGCTGGGTTTCCTGCGACTCGGATTCCTTGCGAATTTCCTCAGCCATCCCGTCATTTCCGGTTTCATCACGGCATCGGGCATCATCATCGCCACGAGCCAGGTCAAAGGCATTCTGGGTATCAAGGGAGAAGGGCACACGCTGCCGGAACTGCTGTCCTCGATGTGGGAAAACATTGCCTCGATCAATATTCCGACGGTTGTCATTGGAACTGCTGTCACGGCGTTTCTGTTCTGGTCGAGGAAGAAACTGAAGCCGCTCCTGGTTGCGCGTGGCTACAAGCCACGTCTTGCCGATATCATCTCGAAGGCGGCCCCCGTGGTTTCGGTGTTCCTGACCATTCTGGTGACCTGGCTGTTCGGGCTGGACAAGGCTGGCGTCAAGATCGTCGGTGCAGTGCCAAGCGGCCTGCCTGCGCTTACCATTCCGAGTTTCGATCTTTCGCTCTGGAGCCAGGTCGGCGTGTCAGCGCTGCTGATCTCGATTGTCGGGTTTGTCAGAATCCGTATCGGTCGCGCAAACGCTTGCCGCAAAGCGTCGCCAGCGCATTACGCCCGACCAGGAACTGATCGGGCTTGGTGCTTCCAATATCGCCTCTGCCGTAAGTGGGGGTTATCCGGTGACGGGCGGATTTGCCCGCTCTGTCGTCAATTTCGATGCAGGTGCCGAAACGCCTGCGGCCGGCATGTTCACGGCAATCGGCATTGGTGTTGCAACGCTGGTGCTGACACCAC
The DNA here is from genome assembly GCA_041397505.1 of Nitratireductor sp. Lineage (GTDB taxonomy): Bacteria > Pseudomonadota > Alphaproteobacteria > Rhizobiales > Rhizobiaceae > BOKV01. The sequence continues at coordinate 15,839 of JAWKWN010000039.1, read as the reverse complement.
TGCTGTTCTTCCTGCCAAAGGCGACATTGTCCGCGACCATCATTGTAGCAGTTCTTTCGCTGGTTGATCTGGGCGCCATTTCACGCACCTGGAGTTATTCGCGCGGCGACGGCGCGGCAATGATTGCGACCATTGCCATAACATTGCTGTTCGGCGTCGAGCGGGGGATATTGGCAGGGTTGGGCTTTCGATCTTCCTGCATCTCTACCGGTCCTCGAAACCGCATTTCGCGATTGTCGGCCAGGTGCCTGGAACCGAGCATTTCCGCAATATCAAACGCCACAAGGTCGCGACCACCATCGACATCCTTTCCATTCGTGTCGATGAAAGCCTGTATTTTGCCAATGCGCGATTTCTCGAAGATGCCGTTTACGAGGCGATTGCCGCCAACAGGGACATCAAGCATGTCGTGCTGATGTGTCCTGCGGTGAACGCGATTGATTCATCGGCGCTGGAAAGCCTGGAGGCCATCAATTCGCGATTGAAGGATTCAGGTGTTTCGCTGCATCTGAGCGAAGTGAAGGGGCCGGTGATGGATCGTCTGCAAAAGTCGCATTTCCTGCATGAACTGACGGGTAAGGTGTTCCTGACGCAATTTGATGCACTGCTGGAACTGGCGCCGGGACTGACCACGGCGACGCTGAAAGCCAGGCGGCAGGTTGCTTCCGCACTGGTCCGGGGCAAATGAGGTCTGCGCGTTGCATTCATATTCAAAGAAGTTAATATGTTGCTGATCCCGTTTGCGGGCAATGAGGAGGAGCAGCATGAAAAAGCAATTTGGGTTGACCGGAGAACTGGTAATTTCGCGACGCCATATCCTCAAGGCTGGCGCGGTCCTGGCAGGCGCAGGCTTGATGCCGGCAGGGTTCAGATTGCAGGCGCTGGCTGCACAAGGCCTGACAATGGGGGAGATGACCATCCATTCGTTGAGCGATGGCAATCTGGTACTGCCCTTGGCGATGCTCGCTCCAGATACGCCCGAGGCGGAGGTCAAGGCATTGCTGGAGGCCAATGGTCTTTCAACAACGGGGCATGAGCCGCCTTGCAACGTGACCCTGCTGGAAAGCGGTGACAACAAGATATTGTTCGATGTCGGGTCCGGCGGCAATTTCATGCCGAGTGCCGGGAACCTGCTGGAAAGCCTTGATGCGGTTTCCGTGTCGCCTGACGATATCACGCATGTCGTGTTCACCCATGCGCATCCCGATCATCTTTGGGGCTTGCTCGACGAGTTTGACGAGCCGGTCTTTGTCAATGCCAGGCATATGATGGGCGAGGCAGAGCACGCATTCTGGACCGATCCGCAAACGGCGGACAAACTTCCCGAGGACAGGCTGGCCTTCTTTGCGGGGGCAAAGCGCAATCTCGATACGCTGGGCGACGCCATTGACTTGTTTCCAGCAGAGACGGAAGTCCTGCCAGGCATTTTCGCCATTGATACCAATGGCCATACGCCGGGCCATGTTTCGTTCGAAATTCGCAGTGGCAGTGAAAGCGTGATTGTCACTGGCGACGCCATCAGCCATTCGGCGATTTCCTTCATGCATCCCGACTGGCATTCGGGTTCCGATCAGGATCGGGAAGCCGGGGCGAAATCGCGCGCGATGTTGCTTGACCGGCTTGCCAATGAAAAAATGATGATGGTGGGTTACCACCTGTCGGGAAATGGTATCGGCCGGACCGAAAAAGACGGAAGCGCATATCGCTTTGTCCAGGCATGAGAGGAACTGGCTCCATGAACAGGTATTTCCCGGTTTCGCTGATTGCTGCTGTCATGGTGACACTGGTGCTCCCGCTTGCAAGCCATGCCGGGGATGACGTGGTTACGGACTATGTTGTCGAGGATTCCTTCGAGAATGTGCATCAGGACCTGAGCGATGCGATCGTCAATCGCGGCTATCACATCGAGCATGCGGGTGATGTGGGCGGCATGCTGAAACGCACCGGCGATACGGTAGGTGCCAGCAAGACAGTCTATGAGAATGCCGGTTTCCTGCAGTTCTGCTCTGCTGTCCTGTCGCGCGGGGCGATGGAAGCCGACCCGTCCAATATCGCGTTCTGTCCTTATGTCGTTTTCGCATATGAAACGCCGGATGCGCCGGGCAAGGTGCATGTCGGTTTCCGACGCCTGACACCGCGTGGCTCGGAGCAGTCGATCAAGGCAATTGCCGATGTGAACGCCTTGCTCGACGACATCGTTCGGGAAGCGGCCGGGCAATAGACCCCGGAGCTTGAACAAAAAAACCGCCCGGCGTTAACCGGGCGGTTTTCATTTGGAAAGCGGCCATTACTCAGCCGGCGTGAATGTCTTCAGATAGGCGATGACGTCAGCGCGGTCTTCTTCCTTCTTGAGGCCGGCAAAGGCCATCTTTGTTTTCTTGATCATGCCCTTGGGGTTTTCAAGATAGGTGTTGAGGGTTTCCTCGTTCCAAACGAGGCCACCTGCACCGGCTTCGACCATGTCCTTGGAATATTTCGATGCATATTCCTCATTGGTACCGGCGGTGCGACCGATCAATCCGTTGAGAACAGGACCAACCTTTGCCTTTGCGCCTTCACCAACTGCGTGGCAGGCGGCGCATTTCTTGAAAACCTTTCGCCACTGGCGACGTCGCCTTCGGCAAATGCCGGACTTGCCATGAATGCGGCCAGGACAGCCAGCGCAATTGTTTTCTTCATCCCGTTTCTCCTTGTTTTAGCCAGTTTGGGGCAAGTGCCCTTAAGGCATCCAGAATGTTTCCCGTAACGAGATACTGGAGACCGAGCCACGCCCCGATGAAAATTCCAGCCAGCGCCACTGGTGCTGACCAAGCCAACAAGGCTGCAGCGGAAAGGCCCTGGCCGACCGTGCAACCCTGTGCGAGAACGACACCCGTTCCCATCAGAAAGCCGCCAATCATCTGGCGACGAAGTTCTATCGCATCATCGCATGCTTCCCAGCGAAATTCATTGCGGCGAATTGCCGTAAGGAAAGCTCCAAGCACAACGCCTGCGACCGCGCCTATGCCGAAATTCAGACTGGCCCCGGTCATGGTCATGAAATAGACCAGCGTTTCTCCCAGCGGCACGGTGAAGGTGTAAGATACCAGCCGCTCGGCTTCGAAGTCGGATTGGGCAAGATAGCCCGTCACATACCATCCCCAAGCGATTGCAAGGCCGACGCCGATTGCCGAGGCCAATCTGCGGAAGTTGGTTCTCAGCGATGGTGACGAGACGGCCCAGCCAGCCGCGATCAGGAATACAATCGCGGCAATTGCAAGAAGGGGAAGCCCTGTTGCGTTTGCAATCGCATGACCAAAACCGGCTGGCGATGTTGGTGCATCGGGCATCGGAAACAGCGTGACCCGCAAATATGCCGTAGCACCGGCAACAGCGGCATAAGCGGATATTCCCATGACCAGGAAGGAGACGATGGATTTGAGATCGCCCCCGCCGATGCGTGCCAGCATGCCGAAACCGCATGTTCCCACAAATGCCATGCCCAGACCAAACAGGATTGCGCCGACAAATGTTGAAAGGACGGTGGCCGGGGCAGCCAGATAGAATGACTCGCTCACCGACACTGTTCCGGTAGCATCAAGGGTGAAGGATGCCAGAGCTGCTATGCCGATGGCCAGTGCCCACATGCGCAAGCGGTCGGCATTGTTGCCAAGCACCAGATCCTCAATGGCTCCGAGCGTACAAAAGCGTCCCCATCTGGCGGCAATGCCGAGCACCAGGCCGCCTGCCAGTCCTCCTCTTGCTGCAATTGTGCCTGTGGATAATTCTTCCAGCAATGCGGTGCGCCACTTAGCAGGGGGTCGCGGAATCGCGACAGAACATGTTGTAGAGGAATTCGACTGCCTTGCGGGTCTTTGCATCAGCGATGGAATAATAGATCGTCTTGCCTTCGCGGCGTGCGTCCACCAGGCCTTCGATGCGGAGCCGCGCAAGCTGCTGGGATACGGCAGGCTGGCGCGCAGCAAGCAGTTCCTCAAGCTCGGTTACAGAGCGCTCGCCGTCAGCAAGATAGCACAGGATCATCAGCCTTCCCTCGTGGCCGAGTGCCTTGAGGAAATCGGTCGCCGTGCGCGCATTGTTGGCCATGGCATCCAGGTCTTTTTCCTGGAGAGGTTCATCAAACAGTGCAACAGACATGGTCCGGTCCTCAAATCGCTTTCAGTGAAAGCGGTTTTTCAATTGTGTTTCCGTCATCCGGTCGCCCGGGGAGTTTTTGCAGCATTTCATCCAGAAGCCCCCAGAAAAAGTCCTCTCCGGGATAGCCCCGAATCCTGCCGACTTCCTGACCGTCCTCTACCAGTACAAATGTAGGCGTGTATCGTCCCGGGTCAATTCCTGCCAGATCAGCAGGCAATTTTGAGTGGATGTCAACTTTGCGAAGCGGGGCGATGCGGCCTTCTTCCGTCATTGGATAAGCCGGGCCGATCTGCGCGTCCCAGGTCTCGCACCAATGGCAATTGGCCTGTTCGAACATGATGAGTTCGGCAGTGCTTGCCGGTCTTGCCGCCAGAGCGTTCGCCATGAGTGAAATTGCAAACACTGCGGAACCCAGCAGCAGCACTTTGCCGGACCAATTGGCAGGAAACATCGGGATGCAGCGCTTCATGGGTCATACTTTCTCGTCGGTCTCAATCGTGACGTTCACAAATCCACTTGCTAAACGTATCATGATTTATGAATATGTAGCATATTCGGGAGGAAAATCCATGGGGCTTGATGTAACCTATTGGGGCGCGTTTATCGCTGGCCTCGTGTCATTCATATCACCTTGCGTGCTTCCCATCGTTCCGCCCTATCTTTGTTTCCTGGCCGGAATGTCGATGAGTGAATTGTCGAGTTCATCGCAAGAGCGCGGCAATGGTGCGAAGATCATCGGTTCTTCCATTGCCTTCGTATTGGGGTTTGCAACGGTGTTTGTGGCGCTGGGGGCTGCTTCGTCCTTCATTGGCCAGTTCGTTACACGCTATCTGGATACGCTTTCGGTTGTCGCAGGCGTGATCATCATCATTCTCGGCCTGCACTTTCTCGGGGTCTTCAAGATCGGCCTGCTCTATCGCGAGGCGCGCATTCAAGTGCAGCGCAAGCCGGCAGGCTTTCTGGGAGCCTATATTGTCGGGCTTGCCTTTGCCTTTGGCTGGACACCTTGTGTCGGGCCAGTGCTTGCTGCGGTGCTATTCGTGGCAGGGGCCGAGGATACTGCGCTGAAGGGGGCCATGCTGTTGCTGAGCTATGCGCTTGGGATAGGAATTCCCTTCATTCTGGCAGCGGTGTTCGTGGTGCCGTTCCTTGGTTTCCTGCGTCGCTTCGCCAGGCATCTGGGTACTGTGGAAAAAGTCATGGGTGGGTTGCTGGTGGCAACGGGCCTGCTTTTCATCACCGGTCAGATGCAGACACTTTCCTATCTTTTGCTGGAATGGTTCCCGTCCTTGGGGACAGTCGGCTAGTGCTGACTGCGGCCCCGAGGCTTGATCCCGGCAGGTCCGGGGATGGAGGTTGAAATGAGAAATGCGATCATGAAACTGCTTGCTCCAATGGTCATGTTTGTGGCCGCGTCATTGTTTGCCAGCCTTGCCCAGGCGGCAGAGGTTGGCGATGACGGATTGCACAAGGAGGAATGGTTCTCCGAGACTTTCCGCGACATTCGCGAGGACATGGCCACGGCCAAGGCAGAAGGCAAGCGTCTTGCCATCATCTTCGAGCAGCGTGGCTGCATCTATTGCAAGAAGCTGCATGAGGCTGTGCTGTCCGATCCTGAGGTGCGCGACTACATCAGGGATCACTACATGGTAGTGCAATACAACATGTTTGGTGATGTCGAAGTGACAGACCTTGACGGCGAGCAGTTGAGCGAGAAATCGGCAGCGCGCAAATGGCGGGTTGTCTATACACCGACCATCATGTTCTTTCCGGAGGATGCAACGGACGAGAAAACCTCTGCCGACAGGGCTGCGGTGGAGATCATGCCGGGTGCCTTCGGCAAGTGGACGACGCTCAACATGTTCAAATGGGTCGTCGAAAAGGGCTATGAGGGCGAGGAGCATTTCCAGAAATATCATGCCCGCAAGATCGAAGAGGCGCGCAAGGAAGGAAAAATCCTTTCCGAATGACTGTCCCTGCGGGTTTTGGTTGGCGAAGGCTGAACGTACACATATGCAAAAAATCATATTTGTGCATTGAAGTCCGTTCGTCATGGCGCTAATGTGTTGGCGGAGTGGAGGGACCGATTGCAGGTTATTGGCAGTCGGACGCAATGATGGAGGAAGAAAACCATGAAATCGGGAAGAACGATTCTGGGCGCTTTTGCAGGCGGTATCGCACTGGCGGTGGCGTTTGGCGTTGCCAGTGCAGGCGAGATGGCGCCTGGTGACATCAAGATCGAAGACAACATGGTCGCGATGTCGGTCAGCGGCGCAGATGGCAATGCGGAAGAGGGCGCGGCTGCATTCAAGAACCGCGGATTGGGCAATTGCCTTGCCTGCCATGTCAATTCGGCAATGAGCAAGGAACTGTTCCAGGGCAATATCGGGCCTTCGCTCGATGGTGTTGCGGAACGCTACAAGCCAGAGGAATTGCGCGCGATCGTCGTCAACTCCAAGGCCGTGTTTGGTGACGAAACGGTCATGCCCGGCTTCTATTCGCTCGATGTAGGCAAGCATGTGCGTGAGGATCTGGTCGGCAAGACGATCCTGACTTCGCAGCAGGTCGAAGACATCGTTGCATATCTGACAACCCTCAAGTGAACAACGAAACCCAAGGAGGACCAGCCATGATGCTGACAAGACGCAGCGCGCTTGCACTCTCGGCCGGAGCATCCGCATTTGCATTGGCCGGTATGACCGGTGTGGCATTTGCGAGCCCCGAAGACACAAAAGCGATGATGATGGAATTCACCGGCGGCAAGGAGCCGGCGACAGGAACCATCACGCTCAACGCGCCTGAAATCGCCGAAAACGGCAACACTGTTCCAATCTCGGTATCGGTCGACAGCCCGATGACAGCGGAATCCTACGTGGAATCAGTCGTGCTTTACGCCGATGGCAATCCGAGTCCGGCGGTCGCGACCTTCCATTTCACGCCGATGAGCGGTGAAGCCGCGGCAACCACGCGCATGCGTCTTGCAAAGACGCAGAATGTCGTTGCCGTCGCGAAGATGAATGACGGTTCGGTGTTCATGGATACCAAGCAGGTCAAGGTCACAATCGGCGGCTGCGGCGGCTGAGCGGCAACAGGGAGATTACGAAAATGGCAGCTAGCAAACCACGCGTGAAGGTCCCCAAGTCTGCTTCAGCGGGCGAGGTCATCACCATCAAGACACTGATCAGCCATGACATGGAGTCAGGGCAGCGCAAGGACAAGGAAGGCAAGCCTATCCCGCGCAAGATCATCAACAAGTTCGCTTGCGAGTTCAACGGTCAGCCGGTGTTCTCCTGCGATCTCGATCCGGCAATTTCGGCAAATCCGTATTTCGAGTTCACCGCCAAGGTGGCCGAAAGCGGAACATTCAAGTTCACCTGGACGGACGATGACGGCACGGTTTACTCGGCCGAAAATCCGATCGAGGTGAAATAGGCTTGCCTGGAAACCGGGACCGGAGGGTCGGTCCCAAGCTGGAGGGAACCAAGATGAAAAGAACAGTGATAGCCGCAGCAATGGCGTTGGGCGCTCTTGCCTTGTCGGCAGGCTGGGCGAATGCCGATCCGGTCGATGATGAACTGGAGATTGACGGCGTCAAGATGATTACCCGTGCCAAGGCACCGGAAGGTCATCCCTTTGACGAGGTCTATTCCGGGTGGCTGTTCCGTGAGGCAGACACACGCGCCATGGAAGCGGATTCAATCGAGAATCCGGCCATGACTGCTGTCGATGACGGCGAAGCGATGTGGAACAAGGTGGAAGGTACAGCGGGGAAATCCTGCGCCTCCTGCCATGGCAATGCATCCGAGAGCATGAAGGATGTTGGTGCGCATTTCCCGAAATGGGATGCGTCTACCAACAAGCCGATCAATGTCGAGTTGCAGATCAACAAGTGCCGCACCGAGCAGATGGGGGCTGAAGCGCTTCCATTCGACAAGGGCGGACAAAGGGAACTGACCTCGTATATCAAGTATCAGTCGCTCGGAACGCCGGTTGCCATCGACATTTCGCAGGGTGAGATGCAGAAATGGTGGGATCAGGGCAAGGAACTCTACTACACCCGGATGGGTCAGTTGAACCTTTCCTGCGCATCCTGTCACGAAGTCGGCATGGGCAAGATGATCCGCGCCGACCATCTCAGTCAGGGCCAGGTCAATGGCTTCCCGCTCTATCGCCTGAAAAGCGGCCTGACCTCGGTTCACAACCGTTTCCGTGGTTGCATTCGTGACACGCGTGCAGAAATGCCAAAGGCATTTTCGGACGAGTTGATGGCGCTTGAGGTCTATGTGACCTGGCGTGGTACAGGCCTCTCGGTCGAGACCCCGGCAGTGCGTCACTGATCCATACCAATGCCCGGCCCGGAATTTCCGGGCCGGGATTTTGACCGCAATTGCGGCCAGGCTTCATGTTCCACAGTTTCGGGATGATCCGGCGGCGACTTGCCGCCGATGACAGCTCATTGCCGAAAATCACTCCGCCGGAGGATTGAAATGGTAAGCAGACGCGAGTTTCTGATGGCATCCGTGGCCGCTTCGGCAATTGCCGGTGGCGGGTTGATTGGCAGCTGGAGCCGCGCTGCCGCTCAGCAGGCACTCTCCGAAGAGGCATTGCTCGGTTTCGAGCCATTCGGGAATGTTACGCTGCTGCATGTCACCGATTTGCATGCGCAAGTGAAGCCGCTGTATTTCCGCGAGCCGTCGATCAATGTGGGCGTTGGCGAGGTCAAGGGCCTGCCGCCGCATGTCACCGGTGCCGACTTCCTCAAGCTCTACAATATCGAGCCGGGTTCACCGCACGCCTATGCGCTGACATCGGAGGATTTTGCTGCTCTTGCCGGGACCTATGGCAAACTGGGCGGGCTTGACCGGATCGCGCAGATCATCAAGCGCGTGCGCTCCGAACGTCCCGACAAGACGCTGTTGCTGGATGGCGGTGATACCTGGCAGGGCTCCTATGTTTCCAACAAGACGCTTGGCGGCGACATGGTGGAACTGATGAACCTGTTGCAGCCAGATGCCATGACCGCCCATTGGGAATTCACCTATGGTGCCGAGCGGGTACAGGAAATCGTTGATGGCTTGCCTTTCGCTTTCCTTGGCTCGAACATCTTCAATGCCGAGTGGGACGAGCCTGCCTATGAGCATACTGCCTTCTTTGAAAAGGGCGGCGTGAAGGTGGCCGTGGTGGGCCAGGCATTCCCCTATCTGCCGATTGCCAATCCGAAATGGATGTTCCCCGAACTTTCCTTCGGCATTCGTGAGGAGGCATTGCAAGCAAATGTCGAAGCGGCACGGGCCGAGGGAGCAGAACTTGTCGTGCTGCTCTCGCATAACGGCTTTGATGTTGACCGCAAGCTGGCAAGCCGGGTCAGTGGCATTGATGTCATCCTGACGGGCCACACGCATGACGCCATTCCCGAGCCGGTAATGGTCGGCAAGACGATGCTGATAGCCTCCGGCTCGAATGGCAAATTCCTGACCCGTCTCGATCTCGACGTCTCTGGCGGAGAGGTCAAGGGCTTCCGGCACCGGCTCATTCCCGTTTTCTCGGATGTGATCTCGTCTGATGCGGAAATGGCAGCCAAGATCGACGAAGTGCGCCAGCCGCATGAGGCGGAGCTGCAACGGGTACTGGGCAAGACGGATTCGCTGCTCTACCGCCGCGGCAATTTCAACGGCACGTTTGATGACATGATCTGCGATGCGCTTCTCGAGGTTCGTGAAGCCGATATTGCGCTGTCGCCAGGCTTCCGCTGGGGGACATCTCTGCTTCCGGGGCAGGACATCACGGTCGAGGACTTGTTCAATGCGACAGCCATGACTTATCCGGCTGCCTATCGCTCGGAAATGACCGGCCAGACCATTCATGAAATCATGGAGGATGTCGCCGACAACCTGTTCAACGCCGACCCCTATTATCAGCAGGGCGGAGACATGGTTCGCGTGGGCGGCATGGGCTATTCGATTGATGTTGGCAAACCAATGGGTTCACGCATCAGCGATATGACCGTCCTCAAGACGGGCGAAGCGATCGATCCGGCGAAGACCTATGTCGTGGCAGGTTGGGCTTCGGTCAATGAAGGCACGGAAGGCCCGCCAATCTGGGATGTGGTCGAGGAATATGTCACGGCAAAGGGGACGGTTTCGGTTACTGAAAACCGCTCCGTGAAGATCAGCGGAATCTGACCGAGTACAGGCAGGCAGCCCAGGGCCGGATTGCTGAATGATAACTGCAGGATTTTACATTCAAAAAGTTGAATGTTACTATGCGCGTAATTCGCTGATGTGAAAATACTCCCGGCAGATGGCCGGGCTGCGGGTGTGAGGAGATGCAAATGTTGAAGGATGAAAAGCCAGGACTGGCTGTGCCGGCGCGGCGGCAATTTCTGAAAGCCGGCCTTTCGGCGGGTGTTGCTGCAGGTGCCATGGCGGTTTCGGGCAGGGTTGCGCTCGCCGAAGGCGATGAGGCAATCCTGGAAAAGAAGGATTGGGCCGTATATCCGGGCAATGGGGTGGATGCTGCTCCCTATGGCATGCCATCACAGTTTGAAGCGCATGTCGTGCGGCGCAATGTGCCATGGCTGACTGCGGATACGATCTCATCGGTCAATTTCACGCCATTGCACGAGCTTGACGGCATCATCACGCCCAATGGGCTTTGCTTCGAACGCCATCATGGTGGTGTTGCAGAAGTCGATCCTGCCGAATACCGGCTGATGATCAACGGCCTGGTGGACAAGCCAATGGTCTTCACGATGGAAGATCTCAAGCGCTTCCCGCGTGAAAACCGGATCTATTTCCTGGAATGCGCGGCCAATTCCGGGATGGAGTGGCGCGGTGCGCAGCTCAATGGCTGCCAGTACACGCATGGCATGATCCACAATGTCGTCTATACGGGCGTGCCGCTGCGCTATCTGCTGGAAGAAGCAGGCGTCAAGACAAACGCCAAATGGGTAATGCCTGAGGGTGCGGATGCATCCGGCATGACGCGATCCGTTCCGCTGGAAAAGGCGCTGGATGATTGCCTTGTCGCCTTCAAGATGAATGGCGAAGCGCTTCGTGCGGAGCAGGGATATCCGGTACGTCTGGTCGTTCCGGGTTGGGAAGGCAATATGTGGGTGAAATGGCTGCGCCGCATCGAAGTGGGTGACGAGCCGTGGCAGCACCGCGAAGAGACCTCCAAATATACCGACCTGATGGCCAATGGCAAAGCCCGCCGCTTTACCTGGGAAATGGACGCGAAGTCGGTCATCACCAATCCGAGCCCACAGGCGCCGATTACCCACGGCAAGGGCCGCACGGTCATCACCGGGGTTGCCTGGTCGGGCCGTGGCAAGATCGACCGCGTCGATGTGAGCCTTGACGGCGGCAACAACTGGCGCGAGGCGCGCATCAGTGGGCCGAGCCTCGACAAGTCGATGCACCGTTTCTACTACGAGTTCGACTGGGATGGTTCGGAACTGTTGCTCCAGTCGCGCGCCATCGATTCAACCGGCTATGTGCAACCGACCAAGAACGAGTTGCGCGCCGTGCGCGGGACAAACTCCATCTATCACAACAATGGTATCCAGACCTGGCTGGTCAATTCGAAAGGGGAGGCGGAGAATGTCGAGGTTTCCTAAGGCTGCACTCCTTGCGGCAGGTATTCATCTGGCACTGATCTCGCCCGTTCTTGCCGGTCAGTTCAATCTGGGGCGCGAGGCAACACCAGAGGAGGTTGCGGCCTGGGACATCGATGTTCGCCCCGATGGCCAGGGGCTTGCCAGAAGGTCGGGGTAACGGTGGCGCAGGGCGAAGAGATATTCGCGGAAAAATGCGCAGCCTGCCATGGAGATTTTGGTGAAGGTGTGGATCGCTGGCCGGTGCTTGCAGGCGGGCAGGGCTCGTTGAAAAGCGACAACCCGGTCAAAACCATCGGCTCCTACTGGCCATATCTCTCGACCGTTTTCGACTATATCAATCGTGCCATGCCGTTTACCGAGGCCAAGAGCCTCGAGCCGGACGAAGTCTATGCCATCACGGCCTATCTTCTATATGTCAACGACGTGGTGACGGATGAGGATTTCGAGCTGTCGAAGGAAAATTTCGTCTCGGTGAAAATGCCGAACACGGACAACTTCTACATGGATGACCGTGAAACAACGGAGCTTGCAGACCGTCGCAAGGCACCGTGCATGGAGAATTGCAAGCCGGGGGTAAAGGTGACAAAGCGCGCGGCGATCATTGACGTCACGCCAGACGAGGGCGCTGAACCCAAGGGCTCGCTGGAATAGCCAGCAGTTAGGCTTCCATTTACCAAGCATCCAGAAACCGGGCGGAAACGTCCGGTTTTTTGCGTTCAAGGCATGGGTTGCAGTGCTCCGCAGAACAGCTTGTTTACTGTTGTCCTGCAAGCCTGTTGCGAAAAATCAAGGGTAATCACAGGGGTCAAGACATGTCGGCGGTAGATTCAACCAAACGACAAGCTTCCAATCACAGCTCCAGGTTCACCACGGAAGTCAGGAATCCCCTGGTAGCCGTGCTGATTGTTGTTTCCATCGTTTGCCTGTTTGCCGGTGCTGCCACTTTCCTGATCCCACAGGCCTATGGCGCATTGATCATGTTGTTGCCAGGCCTGGCGGCTGTACTTGGTCTCGCATATTTGTGGTTGCGCATCGCCCCCCTGGTCCAGCGGGCACTTGCCAATGAAGAATCGCTCGAGAAACTCGCTGTCGAGGAGCGGCAGTTTTCGGCCCTTTCCTTCGACAATGACAAGGGCAAGAAGGGCCCTCGGACCAATGGCAAGGCACTCTCGCTTGCCTATACCGATCCACTGACCGGCCTCGGCAACAAGATGCGAATGTCCGAGAAATTCAGCAAGCTGGTTGAAAGCCGGGCAGGTGACGATGCCGCCTTCGCCATCGGGCTCGTCAATCTTGACGGGATGAAACCGATCAATGACCTGTTCGGCCATTCAGGGGGTGACGAGATCATCAAGCAATGCGCGCTTCGCCTGGCCGCTTCGGTCGAGGGCGACGGTTTTGTCAGCCGCTATGGCGGAGACGAATTCGCCTTCATCTTCCCGCATGTGAAGGATGAGGCAGGGGCTGCGGCCAAGGCCAAGATATTGCAGAATGTGTTGATGGCCCCGTTCGATCTTGATGGTCGCAATGTGCGCCTTTCGGGCTCCTTCGGCTTTGCGCTTTATCCCAATTCCGGCGATACCATTGAACAGATCATGGGCAATATCGACACGGCCATGTATCAGTCGAAGCGCCGCGGTCGTGGCCGGGTGACGGTATATTCAAAGGAACTGGAAGAGGTTGTGCGCGAAAATGCCCGCGTCGAACAGGCTTTGCGAAACGCGATTGCCGAACACCGCGTCAAGCCGCATTTCCAGCCGATCATTTCGCTTCAGGATGGCAAGTTGCTGGGCTTTGAATCGCTTGCACGCTGGATCGATCCGGAGCTTGGCTTCGTTTCACCGGCAATGTTCATACCGCTCGCAGAAGAGCGCGGCATCATTGCGCCCCTGACCTGAATCTCTCTTGTTGCAGGCTGCACGTGCCGCAGCCGAATGGCCGGATGAACTGTTCCTGTCGCGTTCAATCTCTCCAGTGTCCAGCTTGTTGATCCGTCGACTGCTGACAATATCAAGGACATCATTCGCCGTGCCGGACTGCCGCCCCATCGACTCGAGATCGAGGTAACGGAAACTGCCATGATGTCCGACCCCGAAACTGCGGCGATGATCATCGACCAGTTGCACCAGTCGGGCATACGGATTTCGATGGATGACTTTGGAACGGGTCAGTCGAGCCTTGGAAGGTTGCGTGAGTTGAAGCTCGACAAGGTCAAGATCGACCGCGCCTTCATCATGGCGATTGGCGAGGACAAGCCGGCCGAGCACATTGTGCCGCGCGATCCTCGAAATGTGTGCCGGTCTCGAACTTACCGTGGTTGCCGAAGGTATCGAAGAATTGCGCCAGGCCGAGAGCCTCAAGCGCTATGGCTGCCATGCTGGCCGGGGTTATCTGTTCGGCAAGCCGCAGGATGCGCACAAGACAATGGGATATATCCGCGATTTCATGGATCGTGATCCCAATGCAGATCATTTCGCCAAGGCGGGATAAGCCATTCCAACCTTGGCGGAGGCGGACAACAATGCTGATCGGACTGGATGAAACTCACACCGGGCGCTGCATTCTGGCTGTCGAGGACAATGAGATAAACCGGCTGGTGCTGGAGCATACCCTGCTGCCGCTCGAAATGCCGGTTCATATTGCGCTAGATGGCCTCAAGGGGATTGAGGCATTCCGCCTCCTGAAGCCGCTGGTGGTGCTGATGGATGTGTCGCTGCCGGAAAAGAACGGCTTTGAGGCAACAGCGGCCATCAGGGAAATCGAAGCCGAAACCGGCATCGCGCGCACCCGATCATTGCGATGACTGCCCATGCCCTCAAGGAAGACAGGCAGCGCTGCCTTGATGCCGGGATGGATGATTATCTGGCCAAGCCGATCTCGCCCGATCACGTGGTTGCGAAAATTCGCGCCTGGCTCGCGGGCGATGCCAATTCTGCCTTGCAGGTCTCGAATTTCCGGTAGTCCGTGGGGGAATTACCGGAAGCGCCACCGAGGTGGCGAGGAGGGTCGCGTTTGTGGGAACGCGGCCCTCTTTTTCTCGCAGTTCCTGTGGATGTCTGACGCCCGGTCTTGAACAGCAGCCTGCGGACTCCGATTGTCTGGCATCCTGGTGATCGTCGGAGGGCAAGGTGGCCAAACTCTATTTCAGCTATTCGGCGATGAATGCCGGCAAATCCACTTTGCTGCTGCAGGCATCATACAATTACGAAGAACGGGGAATGCGCACCCTGCTGATGACGTCATCCTTTGACGACAGGGTTGGCAAAGGGGTCATCGCTTCACGCATCGGCCTCAAGCGGGAGGCAGAGCTCTTCAATCCCGGGCTTGACCTGTTCGAGTTCCTGCGGGCGAAATCATCACAGGGCAGGATTGATTGTGCCTTCGTCGATGAGGCGCAATTCCTGAGCGAGGAACAGGTCTGGCAGTTGGGCCGCGTGGCGGATGAACTGAAAATCCCGGTGATGTGCTATGGCTTGCGAACGGATTTTCAGGGCAAGCTCTTTCCAGGCAGCAAGGCATTGCTGGCACTTGCCGATGATCTGAGGGAAATTCGCACGATCTGCTGGTGTGGCAAGAAGGCAACCATGGTCGTCCGCCTCGATGGTGAAGGTGCCATCATCGAAGACGGAGAGCAGATTGTTATCGGAGGCGAAGACAGCTATGTTTCGCTTTGCCGCAAACATTGGTCGAGCCGCAAGACCGGGCCCGATCCGAAAGCCTGAACTGCCAGGCGAGTGGAGTTTCCATCGTGAGAGCACATCTGAAGGCAATACTGACCGCGATGGCCGTATTGGCGACATCGAGTCTGGCCAATGCGGCTTCTCCCATACAGATCGGGCAGTTGACATGCCAGGTCGATGGCGGGGCCGGACGAATTCTCGGATCATCGCGAGAACTGAGCTGTATTTTCGAACGCGAGGGCAGGCCGATCGAGCGCTATGCCGGCGAAATCAACCGGATTGGCATCGACATCGGTTCGACCCGTTTCTCCGACATTGCATGGACAGTCTTTTCACTCAGCGGCACACCCGATGTGAAGGGGATTCTCGAAGGCAATTATGCCGGCCTCTCCGGGGAATTGACA
>JAWKWN010000038.1:0-27114 GCA_041397505.1 Nitratireductor sp. | reverse complement strand
GCACGGTCCATTCCCGGCAGCGCTTCAATCCTGTTGCCCAACAAATGCATGCCACACTTGAATCATATTACTTGCCTCCGCGAAAGGCCCGTTGGGCTTTTTTGCACCCCTCCCACAAGGCAATGGCGAACCGGCGGTTGACCACAGCATTGAAGCGCTCGCCTTTTCCACCTTTTCGCGATCATGGTATCGCCCCATTGTTGGAGGATAAAATTGCTGTATACAGCAAGTTAACGCATGGTTAATCGAAAGATGTAACCATTAATCACCTGAAATCGCTGATTCCTGGAGGTTCAGCACAGCAAGACTCTTGGCGCTGCAAGATCTGGAATTCTGACAGCGACCCTCGGGGCGAGGAGTATGAAAATGACATTTCTGAATTCGATATTCGGAGAGAACAACCAGGCATTGATGCTGGTTTTTCTCTTCATCGGGCTGACAGTGGCACTGATTCTGCTGTTCTGGGTCTGGCGCAAGATCACCTCCGGCAGCCAGTTGCGCGGCGGTAGAAGTCGCCAGCCACGGCTTTCGGTCACGGATGCGGCCATTGTCGACGACAAGCGCCGCCTGGTACTGGTGCGGCGTGACAATGTTGAACATCTGCTGATGATCGGCGGACCGGGCGATATTGTCATTGAACAGAATATCGTGCGCCATCAGACATCCGTTCCCCAGGCCATTACTGCGCCGGAAGCGCCGGTCGAACCACAACAGGTCGAGGATACGCTGCAGGTTGCCGAAGTCCCGGCCAATAGTGCCAGGACTTCACGGCTGGCCTCGGCGGGTGCCGCAACAATTGCGGCAGCCGGGGCGGCGACCGGGGCTGCCGCATCGATGGGAGACAGTGTCAAGGAACGCGCGTCGGCCCTGCTCAATGGTCGTTCGAATGGTGCCAGGGCAGAACAGCCCGCGATTGAAGCTGCAAGCGATGACCACATGATTGATGATTTCGATGTCGAAAACTTCGATCTTGGCGGTGAAAGCGAAGTTGCTTCGGCGGAAGACGTTGCAAGCCTCGAAGCCGAGCTCGAGACCGAGCTGGTGAGCGCAGAAACCCAAGTGAAACATACCTCGCAGACCAGTTTCGCTGAAACTGATCGCGAGCCGGACTTCGATGCGATGCTGAACGAGCACATCTCATCGCCGGCTGCAAATGACGGACAACAGGCAAACGGCTTCAAGGGCACCGCGCCAGCCATTGACGCTGCACCGGAGCCGGTCCCCTCTCCGGCCAATGACATGGAAGACGAGATGCAGAAACTGCTGAATGAACTGTCGGTCGGGCGCTAGCGCCCTGCCAATCTCCATATCGATACCAACACGAAAAAGGCGCCTGAACGGCGCCTTTTTTGATGGCTTGAAAATGCCACCGTTCGAGAACGGCCAAAGCCTTGAACCTATTCGTCGCGATAGACCTTTTCGCGGCGCTCATGCCGCTCCTGGGCTTCAATCGACAATGTGGCAATCGGGCGGGCATCCAGCCGCTTCAGGCTGATCGGCTCGCCGGTTTCCTCGCAATAGCCGTAGGATCCGTCCTCGATGCGGCGCAGGGCTGCATCAATCTTGCCGATAAGCTTGCGTTGGCGGTCACGCGCGCGAAGTTCAATCGAGCGATCCGTTTCCGAAGAGGCCCGGTCCGCCATGTCAGGCAGTTTGTCCGATTGTTCCTGGAGACCATCAAGGGTTTCACGCGATTCCTTGAGCAGGTCATTCTTCCAGGTAACCAGCTTGCGACGAAAATATTCGCGCTGCCTTGTGTTCATGAACGGCTCATCGTCGCCCGGCACATAATCCATATCAAGCGATTGAGACATCCTGCAACTCCGTAAACCCGTTGAAGTGCGCGCCTTATAGCGTCCGCAGATGAAAGTCTCAAGACTGTATATGCATGGTCACCAGAAGCACTGCACACATCGCTGTCACACAGGCCTACAGGGCTGCGCGCCGCTCCTCGATGCGATCAAGCATTTGCAGTCGCCAGTATTCAAGCTGTGTGGCCGCCCTTCCCGCCAATCCTCCGCCCCATTGCAGGCCATAGGGCTCGAACAGCTTCCAGCGGTCATCTCCGCCCATGATGGCTGATGCAATCAGCAAGCCTCCCATTGCGGTGGTGTTGAGGCCATGGCCGCCAAATGCGGTTACCGCCCAGAGCCCTTCGCGCAGCCTGCCGATCAATGGCATCTTGTGGATGGCGTATCCCATCAGGCCGGACCATGCCGTCTCGATTTCGAGATCGTCCAATTGCGGATAGACAGCCTGAATGTCACGCCGCAATTTTTCCCCAGATCGCGCGGCACCGACTGCCGGGTCGTAATGCGGCCACCCCAGACAAGGCGACTTTTACAAGCTGGTTTGGCATCACCCTGCCCCACCAGCCTGTAATAGTCGCCCGCGCGCCTCGTATCGCCTATACAGCCGGTGAAGCGGATGGCTTCGTCGAATTTCTGCGAGCGCGCACTGACCACATAGGTCGAGACCGGCGGATGGACTGGTTGATCCTGCTGACCGGGCCGCCATAGGCACTGGTGGCGATAACAATATTGCTGCCGCGAACCATGCCCTTGTCGGTTTGCACCTGCCATATTCCGCGCTCACCCGATACAGCGACTGCGCGGCTGTGCTCGAAAATCCTTACACCTGCCTGGGCAGCCAGTTCGCCAACCAGCCCGCAATACCGCAATGGATGGATGTGAAACGGACCCATGTCCAGAAGACCGGCATGATATCTGTCGCTGGAGACATGGCTGGCCAATTCGACTTCGACAGAAACGTCTGAATGGCACCATAATCGCGGGCAAGCCGTTCGGCGCATTTCCAGCGAGGCAAGGTCTGCGTGACGGATCATTTTCAGCCAGCCCTGCCCCTGGATGATGTCGTCGCGACCGCTGCTGCGTATGGTGTTGCGGACATATCCGACACCCTCGGTGCTCAGGCGATACAATGCACGGGCATGATCAAGGCCCAGCTTGTCCTCGATCGCGAAGATTGATCTGGCAAAGCTTGCCGACACGAAGCCACCATTGCGGCCCGAAGCACCCCAGCCGATGCGCTCCGCTTCGAGCAGGATGACGGATTTGCCGCCCCGCGCCAATTCGAGTGCTGTAGTCAGCCCCGCAAGGCCGCCGCCTATGACGCAGACATCAGCGGTCAAACTGGCATTCAGCGGTTCATGAACGGGCAATTTTCCTGCTGTTTGCGAATAGAAACCGTGCACATGGCCTGTCGCACCATTATCCATTGCGGATGAGGTTGGGCTGTTCATCGTGTCTCCCGGTTTGCAGTCATGATTTCTGGCCTGCCATTACCGAATTGTCCAGCCGTTGCGAAGCCGTGCAAGGAAAAGATGGCACGGCCTTGCCCTTTGACCACACCTTGTTTACCCCTAGTGCCACAACCGCAGGCTAATCGGGGCCCAGATGCTGAGACTGTATCTCCTTCGCCACGCAAAATCCTCCTGGGCAGAACCCGGCAAACGCGACATTGATCGCAGGCTGAATGCACGCGGAGAAGCGGACTTGCCCAATATCGCTGCATTGATGAAGAGCCGCAATTGGGTGCCCGCCCATGTCTATTGCTCCGATGCTGTGCGCACCCGGGAGACACTGGCCGGCATCGAGGGCAGTTTCGTTCCGCGCGCTGCGATCAGTTACGAACCGGAGCTGTATTCCGGCGACACGGCATCCTATATGCGGTTGCTGATCGACCATGGCGGCACAGCCCCGCTGATGATTGTCGGGCATAATCCCACCTGTGAAGCACTGGCAATGCAACTTGCAAAAGACGGTGATGGCGAGGCGCTGAAAACGCTCGCAATGAAATATCCGACGGGCGGACTTGCGGTTTTCGATCTCGACATATCCACCTGGAGCGAATTGAAACCGCATTGCGGCCATCTGGTCGATTTTGTCATTCCCCGCGAACTCTAAGCCGTAATCGGCAAATTCAATCCAGGCGCGGTTTTGCGTTTGGCGTTGCCAGTCACCATATGTGAAAACGGTCGGGTCTAAAGACCATCAACCCTTGGGCGCGAATTCCAGTTTGACCAGAATCACGACATTTTCCGATGATGCGCTGATCGCGCTCGACAATATCGCCGATTTCGCCGGCAATCTGGTGACTCCAACCGTGAGGCTGGGCGTTACCGGATTGTCGCGGGCGGGCAAGACCGTTTTCATTTCGGCGCTGGTACACAACATCATCCATGGCGGCCGCCTGCCATTGTTCACGCCGGTGAGCTCGGGACGACTGAAAGCTGCGGCGCTCAAACCCCAGCCGTCGATGGAATTGCCCCGCTTTCAATATGAAGAGCATATCAGACCCTGGTCGAAAGGCGCGAATGGCCCAATTCGACACGCTCCGTCGCGGAATTGCGGCTCAGCATCGAATATGAATCTGCAAGCATTTGGAACCGCGCATTCGGATCGGGTCGGCTGAATATCGATATCGTGGATTATCCGGGCGAGTGGCTGCTTGACCTGCCGTTGCTTGGCATGAGCTACGAGGAGTGGAGCGAGCAGGCAATTTCACTGTCACGCAAGGGCAACCGCTCAAAGCTTGCAGGGAAATGGCATGCGCTGCTGCAGAAAGCCGACCCGGATGACACGGCTGACGAGCTTGTCGTGCAGGAAATGGCGGAAGCATTCACGGCATATCTGCGGGCTTGTCGCGAAGACAGCACGGCGCTTTCCACACTGCCTCCCGGCAGATTCCTTATGCCGGGCGACCTCGAAGGGTCTCCCGCACTCACATTTGCTCCACTTGAACTGTTGCCGGAAAAAGGTCTTGCACGAGACAGCCTCGCCTCCATGATGCGCGAACGCTATGAGGCATACAAGTCTGTGGTGGTGAAGCCGTTTTTCCGCGAACATTTTGCCCGGCTTGATCGCCAGATTGTGTTGGTGGATGCCCTCAACGCCATCAATGCCGGTCCCGAGGCGGTGGCTGATCTTGAAACTGCGCTGGGTGACATCCTCGCATGTTTCCGGACCGGTAGCAGCAATATACTGTCGAGCCTGTTCGGACCACGCATCGACCGAATCCTCTTTGCCGCGACCAAGGCAGATCACCTGCACCACGAAAACCACGATCGGCTGGAAGCGCTGCTTTCGCGCCTGGTCGCAAGGGCGTCAGAGCATTCCAGATATACCGGTGCGCGTGTCGAGGTCCTGGCGCTGGCAGCCGTGCGCGCCACACGCGAGGCTTTTGTCCATGAAGGCAAGGACAAGCTACCCGTCATTCTCGGGACACCGATGAAAGGCGAAACAATCGATGGCGAGGTCTTTGACGGCAAGACCGAGACTGCGGTGTTCCCCGGTGACCTGCCGGATGATCCTACCGTCTTCCTGCAGGCAGAGCGCGCCCTGGATGTTCCCGATCTGCGCTTTCTGCGCTTTCGACCGCCTGCAATCGAAACCGGCGCTGGAGGCATCAAGCTGTCGCTTCCTCATATCCGGCTCGACCGCGCGCTGGAATTCCTGCTCGCAGACAAGCTTTCCTGAGCCCTGAAGCCATCAAGCCGAAAGTATCGCCACCGATGAAACAAGAAAACCGAAAGCCGCGAGCGATTCGCATCGAAGCCGAGGCCGAGATTTCGGAAAAACCTGCCACGGCGAAAGCACCAGCAACGAAGTCGCGCAAGCCGCGAAGCATTGATAGCGTTTCACGATTGGAGATATTGCCGGACACGGCTGTGAACGGCGCCATTGAGGCACTTGATCCGCCGCTTCCCACACCGCCAAAGCGGCGATTTTCATGGGCAACGGTTCTCCTTGCAGCGCTTGGCGGGCTGGTTCCGCTGGCAGCAGGACTTGCCGTTGATCAGCTGGTTCGTGACCTCTTCGAGCGCAATAGCTGGCTTGGCTGGGCGGCAGCCGTGCTGGCCGGGCTTGTTGTGCTCGCCGCATTGGCAATCGCCGTGCGTGAAATTGCCGGCATCATGCGATTGCGCACCATTCACCAGCTTCGCGAGAATGCGCTTTCGGCATGGTCCCAGGATGACAGCAGCGCGGCGCGCTCCATCGTCAAACAGGTGGAGAACCTGTATTCCAGTCGCATTGATACGCAGGCGGGTCGCGCAGAAATCGCACGTCACCACGACGAGGTCCTTGATGGTCGCGACCGTATCGAACTGGCTGAGCGCCAGATCCTGCTCCCGTTGGATGCACGCGCGCGGGCCATGGTGATGGATTCGGCGAAACGTGTGTCGGTGGTAACGGCCGTCAGCCCGCGCGCGATTGTTGATCTTGCCTTCGTGCTGATGGAAAACATGCGGCTCATCCGGCGGTTGTCCGAATTGTATGGCGGCAGGCCCGGTACACTCGGGTTCTTCCGCCTTGCGCGCGACGTGCTGACCCATCTTGCGGCTACGGGTGCCATTGCGCTGGGCGATGGGCTGATGCAGCAGATCGTCGGCCATGGACTTGCAGCGCGCCTCTCCGCAAAGCTCGGCGAAGGCGTGGTCAACGGCCTGTTGACGGCGCGTATTGGCATTGCAGCGATGGATGTCTGCCGCCCATTGCCGTTCATGGTTTCAAAGCGTCCGGGAATTGCCGACTTCCTGGGAGAACTGACGAAATTTGGCGGCCTTGGCAAATCCACTGAAACGCCCGAGCGTTAAGCACGATACCATTCGACAAGAAACGTGACTTGATAAAGGCTCAGGAATGTTTGATTAACCATTTTCGACAATACTGCGCTTACGTGTCAGCAAGGGTTTTTCGTCATGCGTTTCGGGTTTTCAACACGTCTCTTCGCTTTTGTTTTTGCCTTTTCAGCGATGTTGGGCAGCTACAATGCGGCATCTGCCAGCGAGGCGTCGTTCTATCGTGATGTCCAGGGCAAATGGTCTGGTCCAGGCGAGATCGTTGCAGGCAAGTACAAGGGAACCAAGTTCACCTGTGTCTTCAATGGCCTCGAACCCAGTTCACGAAAAGGCATGAATATTGACGGGAATTGCCGCGTCGGCGTTTTCAATCAGCCAATGAAGGCGAGCTTCGTGCGGACATCGAGCGGCTATAGCGGCCAATTCCTCGATGGCGAAGCCGGCGAAGGCATGGATGTGATCGGCGGACGCTTTGCCGGTTCGAAGGTTGTGGTTGATGTCAAGCGCAAGGATCTGCGCGGCGTGATGGTTGCCAACCTCACCCCCAATGACAAGTTGAACATCACGATTTCAGTGCGCGTGCAGAATCGTCTCATTCCGGTGATCGGCATGACACTCGACCGCATCGGCCAGACCGACGATGTTGTAACGAGTTCGGTCAACAAGCGATAGACTTCGCAACATCAACGCTTTCAAAGCCCGCTTCATGCGGGCTTTTTCATGCGCGGCTTTCCTGTCGCCACCACTCCGCGGCATTGGCAATCTTCCTGACGCCGGTGGTGTCGCAAAGTTCGCCAGGACGCAGCAGATTTTCCGTTCAATTCAAGCAAGGGCGCCAGATCGCAGAGCGGCATCAGGACGAAAGCGCGTTCGCTTACGCGAGGATGGGGAATTACAAGCTCCGGCGTCTGCAGTTCCACGCCTTCCATGGCCAGAATATCGAGATCGATCGTGCGCGGTCCCCAGCGCTCGTTCCTGACACGCTTCATCATACGCTCGCCTTCCAGACAGGCAGACAGCAGTTCCGGAGGCGCAAGGCTGGTCACCAGTTCAGCACAGGCGTTTAGAAAGACGGGCTGATCGGTAATGCCCCATGGCGGGGTTTCATAAAGGCTTGAAACGGTATTGACGGCAATCCGGTCGCGCTGGTCCAGCCAGTCGAGTACTTCGATCATGGAATAGCGGACATCGCCCAGATTGCCGCCCAGGCCCAACCAGGCCCGCCTTGATGCTTCCGTGACCGAACTCACCCTGCATCCCGCTCGTGCTTGACTGTAACTGCAACATGATCCAGCACGCCTGGCACCGGTGCATTGGGCTTGCGGATGGTTATCTCGGCACTGTGGACCATCGGAAATTCCGCGCAGATTGCAATTGCGACTTCCTGGGCGAGTGATTCAATGAGATAGCGCCTGCGTCCGGTGATGATCTGCTCGATCAGGATAAACGCCTTGCCATAGTCAACGGTACCCTCGATATCGTCATCGGCCAGCGCCTCGCTGCCATTCACCAGAAGATCGGCATCAACAAAAAACCGCTGCCCCAGCGCCTCTTCTTCGTTGTAAACGCCGTGACGCGCGAAAAAGGCGCAATTCTTCAAAGCTATCCGATACTGACTCAATTGCCTGCTCCGCTTGTTCTGCCAGCTGAAATTACAGCATCGGCCATGGCCAACGCATCCTTGTTGGCAGTCACATCATGAACGCGAAAGATCGCGCTGCCTTTCATTCGAGCGACGACACTTGTCGCCGCAGTGCCAATATCACGGTTTTGCGCATCCCTGCCGGTGACATGACCAATGAAGCGCTTGCGCGATGTGCCGGTGAGAAGCGGATAGCCGAGCGAATGCAAGGCATCGAACCTCGCCAGCAATTCGAGATTTTCGTCATTGTCCTTGGCAAAACCGAAGCCTGGATCAAGCACGATGGAAGAATGCGCGATCCGCGCCGCATTGGCAAATTCCAGCGACTGCGAGAGAAATGCAATCTGGTCGGCAATTACATCGCGGTTGCGCTGACGCTCCCTGCCCGTATGCATGATGACGACACCGGAGCGTGTCGCTGCAACCACATCGGCAATTTCAGGCTCCTTTTGCAGCCCCCAGACATCGTTGACGATGTGGGCGCCTGCTTCAACTGCCATTCTTGCGGTATGGGCGCGATAGGTATCGACGGAAATGACGACATCACCGCGCTGCGCCAGGTTGTTGATAACCGGCATGATGCGCGCCTGCTCGGTTGCGGCATCCACAGCCTCTGCTCCGGGCTTGGTCGATTCGCCTCCGATATCGATAATGTCAGCGCCTGCCTCGATCATGGCAATCGCCTGCGCCACTGCGGTTTCAGTCCCATCGAACCGGCCACCGTCGGAAAACGAGTCCGGCGTGACATTGAGAATGCCCATGATCAGCGCCTTGGGGCCGATCTCCAATTGTCGGCCATGGCCAATATGCCACTGGCGCGGCACAAAAGGGTCGTAATCATTGTGCAACAATTTTCTCCATCGCCCTTTGTTCGGCTTTGGCTTGCCTTTTATCGAAGTGCAGCCCACCTTGCCAACCATTGATGGGCATGAGTATGGAGGGATGAAGGTTGCAGCCTGATGGCATTGGCAAGACGGAAGTGGTTCGTGGATGCGAAACCGATATTTGATGCGGCTGTTGCTGCTGGCCCTGCCCGTGATCGGCATTGCTGCCTGCTCGCCGGTTGGTGAAAGGACCCAGCTTTCGGTTGGCTATTATTCGCTTTCGGGGCGAAGTTTTTCTGAGATCGACCGCCAGATCAACGTTCACGGCCCCACTGTCGGTGGATTTGGCAAGGCACTTGCAGCAACCAGCGTGCGGATGGTTCCGGAATTCCGGTTTGTCGAGGAAAACGGTAGATGCAAGGTCGGAAGCGCGCATGTGAAAGTGCAGGCGCATGTTACCCTGCCCCGGCTCGCCAATGGCGGGAGCCTGAAACGCGATTTGTCGAAAGCCTGGACCAATCTCGAGGAATATGCGCGGTTGCATGAGTCCGTGCATGTGTCGATTGCCGACCGCCATGCGCTGAATGCGGAACGCATATTGGTGGCACTGCCGGCGGAGCGTGATTGTACGGCCATGCGCTCATCAGCGCAGCTGACATGGCGCCTGCTACTGGCCAGCCATGAAAAAGAGCAATTGCAGTTTGACGAAAACGAAAAGGGCCGGATCGCCGATCTGGTTGAAAAGACCCGGCATGCGGACCTTGCGCCCGCAACGCAGTAGTCGCCTCGAAATCAGGCCTGGCGTTCGGGAATGCGGACGATCAAGCCATCAAGCGCATCGCTGACCTTGATCTGGCAAGAAAGGCGCGAAACCGGCTTGGCCTCCCGTGCAAAATCCAGCATGTCCTCTTCCATGGCGTCGGACCGCCCACTGCCTGGGTCCGGCCTCGTCCACATAAACGTGGCATGTGGCACAGGCGCATGCGCCACCACATTCCGCCTCGATGCCCGGAACGGAATTCTTCACCGCATTTTCCATGACAGTGGTGCCGGAAGCTGCTTCAACGACATGCTCTTTGCCGTCATGCGTGATGTAGGTAATCTTGGCCATTGGGAGTTTCCGGTAATTTGGGCGGGACTTTCATCAAGGGCGGGGTTTAGCGCACCTGAATTTCAAGTCAAGAGCCAGAGGCAGGCTAGCTGCCATGCTGACGGTGGTTCACCATCCGCCACGTCTGGTCACGCGCTATTCCCTTGTGAGGGAGCGGATGTAGTCGTTGACGCGGGCAACTTCGCTTTCAATTGCCTCAATGTCGGAAAAGCCTGGAACTTCCGCTTCCTGCGCCAGTTCGGCCAGTTCCCACGCGCCAATACCGCGCGACGCACCCTTGAGTGAATGCGCAGCACGCATCCGGGTGTCCTGGTTCTGGGCCTGTTTCCAGCTTTTTACATAGATTTCGGATTGCGACAGGAAAATGGACAAGACCTGCTGTTCCAGATCGCGGTCGCCCATGGTCAGGGTCGACAAGTGTACGAGATCTACCGGCTTGGCCATTCCTGCCTTGCGGCATGCACGCGATACATCGGCCTTGAGTGCCATTGGCATGATGAACTCCTGGATACTGATCCTTTGATCCAGGATGACAGAAAGATGAAAATATTGCGTTAAGCGCTGCTTGTGCGGCCCAACAGAGGAAAATTGCCCGCAAAAAGCCGGATTTATCCGGCCATTGCCACTTCCCTGCCACTGGCAGTCAGTTTGCAGACGAGCCAGTTGGGCATGCCCGGATTGTCGAACCAGGGTTCCGCCCAGCCCTTGGCGACGCAACTGCGAATGGTCTTGGGATTGATTTCCTGTCCATGGTCATCGAATAGCGGCAGCTTGCCGCCTGCCTGGTTCAGCCCCAGCCGCAGATATCGCAATTGCGCAGCCGTCGGCTTGCCGGCCGCAGTTGCCTCGGCTTCGTCACTACGCTGATCCTGCGCTTCGGCCTCTTGATTGTTGCTCATTCCCAGCCCCTGATTACCTGCCGGCAAAGCCGGTCAAATGCCGGCACCCTGATCATGGTGTCTATCCGGACCAACCTTGCCACAGGCCCCTTTTCAAACCCTGAACGTCTTCGTTTTGCCGCTTTAAGCGTTAACCATCTGTTAAGAATTATGGTCCTGTCAGGCCCGATTTCTTGTTCATATCCTCCAACTGTGCCATTACGGTACTCTTGCGGCAAGCGAAGGATGGAAATGCAATGGATTGTCGAACCTGCCCGGGCGGATTGGGGCGGGTCAGATAAACGGAAATGTCCACCAGCGCAGGCCACAAGACTTGCTTGATTGCAGGCCTGGTCGAAGCGGATGCTGTTCCACGAAACGAGCGACGGGAAAAAATACCTGTTCACTCTCCAGTTACCAAGCACAGCAAAACGCAACGGCATGCTAAGTTTTTCGGAACATTTTTCTGTCTTGTCCTTTGGGCAGACCGAAAAGGTTTCGGTACGGGGAAGTAAGTATGGCGTCTGAACTGAAAAAGCCAAAAGAGCGGCACCGAGTCCGAACTCGCCATGAAGGCGGTGGAAGATGCGCTCAATGACGGCGTATTCGATGACGTTCTCGAATCCGATGCTCCGGCTGTTGAAGTTGCCGAAACGGGCGATATCGAGTTTGATCCCGATTTCGAGGAACTGGAACGAAAGCTCTCGCTGGCAGCAAACGACCTGCGCCTGCAGAGCGAGGAAGATTCGGAGCCCCTACCCGATGATGGTATGCCCGAATTTGACATGATGGATAATGACGGCAATCAGCCGTCGTCGCGTTCCGCCGCCGAACAATCGCGAGCCCAGGAACCGTTTCGCGAATTTCTGGCAGCAAATGACCAGCGCAGCAGCAGTCTGTCGGAACTGGTCCATTCGCTGCAGCAGCGCTCATCCTCGCGCGCTTATGTCTATGCATTTCTGATCAGTGTCGTCTGGCTTGGCGTTTGCGCCGGCCTGTATTTTGTTGGCGCTTCCAATGGCAGCATTGCGCCATTGACCAGCATTGGCGATCTGTTCAACAAGCCATCCATGGTGATCTTCGGTGCCATATTGCTGGTGCCGCTCGCGATGATCTGGACTTTCGCCACGATCATGCGCCGGTCGCAGGAAATGCGTGTTGCCACCCGCACCATGACGGAAGCAGCCATCAGGTTGCTGCAGCCCGAAGTGACAGGTGCGGAATCCGTATCCATGATCGGCACGGCGGTACGCCGCGAAGTCGCCTCGATCGGCGATGGAGTGGAGCGCGCCCTTGCCAGAGCGGGTGAACTCGAAAGTCTTGTCTCCTCGGAAGTGGGAAGCCTTGAGCGTTCCTATGCTGACGCGGAAGTCCGCCTCAAGGGTCTGGTCAGTGAACTGGCGGCAGAGCGTGCGGAAATCATCGGCCATGTGGAAATGCTGCGCCAGGCGCTGTCGGGAACCCATGAAGGCATAGGCCATGAAGTCGACAAGGTCGCGGGACGCATCGAACAATCAGTGCAAAACTCGGCCGGACGCATTGTTGAATCGCTCAGCCATGAAGCATCGCTGGTAACCGATAATCTTGAAAGCGTCACCAATCGACTTGCTTCCATGCTGCAGATGAACGGTAGCGAGCTTGCACAGCTCATAACCCTGCGCACCGATGAACTGGACCGCGTTCTTGCCGAGCGGTCGAATATCATCAACGAGGGCGTCACAGAGCGCCTTACCGGATTTGGTGCTGTGCTGGATGGGAAGATCCATTCGGCATTCGACCGCCTCTCCCAGCAACAGGAAACGCTTGACCAGACTGCCAGCCGCATTGATACGCTGGTATCGGAAAAGATTGGCAAGCTGACCAGTGATTTTGGCAATCGCGGCGCTACCCTTGTGCGCGCACTGGGCATGCAGGCGGAAAATATCGACAAATTGCTCGCCGAAAAGTCAGATGCGCTGGGTAGTATCGTGAACCAGAAGCTGGAAGGCTTCGGCCAGAACATTACCGGCCATATGGACACAGTAGCGATGCAGCTCAGACAGAGCAGCGCGGAACTTGAAAGCACGACCGTCAAGGTCGAGCAGGCACTGCTGACCCATGTGACGCGCTTCGACCAGTCGCTGCGCGACCGCGCGATGGATGTCGGCAAGGCCTTTACCGCCGGCAAGAATGTGTTGTCGGAAACCATCGAGGATGCATTTGGCAGCATCTCGCAAAAGGCATTGGAAACAAAGCTGTCGCTCGAGGAAGTGCAGACAAGCATGATCAATGCCATGGATGAACGGGTCGCTGCATTGACCGGCGGCATTGCCACCGGGCGCATGCAACTGATGTCCGAACTCGACAATTTTGATGACAGAAGCAAGGGCATCATCGCGGAAATCGCCAGGCGCACGGATGCGATGGGCGATGTCGTTTCCGATTCGGGCGGCAAGCTTTCCGCAATGCTCCAGGAGCACACGGATTCCATCCGGATCAACCTTGCCGAGGGTCAGCAGCGCCTTGTTGCCGAACTCGACAAGATGGAAAATCGCAGCACCGGCCTCGTCGCAGAGATCGACAAGCGCACCGAGCGCATGGGCGCGGTGGTGACAGCCGCCGGCAATTCCCTCACATCAACGCTGGATGAGCGCACCGTCAACATTCAGAAGAGCCTCGCCGATGGCCAACAACGCATCGTCGCTGAACTCGACAAGATGGAAAATCGCAGCACCGGCCTGGTTGCAGAGATCGACAAGCGTTCCGAGCGTATGGGTGCGCTGGTTACATTGGCAGGCAACAATCTGACCTCGGCACTCGACGAACGCACCAAGACCATTCAGGAGAGCCTCTCGGAAGGCCAGCAGCGGATTGTCAGTGAACTCGACCGCATGAATGACAGCAGCAGCGGTCTGGTTGCAGAACTCGACAAGCGGGCCGAAAATATCGGGGAAATCCTTTCTGTTTCCGGCCAGAAGCTTACATCTGCCATCGACACGCGCACGCAGACCATCCAGAGCAGCCTGGCCGAAGGCCAGCAGCGCATCGTCAACGAACTTGACCGCATGAATGACAGCAGCAGCGGACTCGTTGCAGAAATCGACAAGCGGGCCGAGAACATCGGTTCGATCCTGTCTGCGTCCGGCGAGCGCCTGACATCCGCCATTGATGTTCGCGCGCTGTCGATCCAGAACAGCCTGGCCGAAGGCCAGCAGCGCATCGTCAACGAACTTGACCGCATGAATGACAGCAGCAGCGGGCTCGTTGCCGAACTCGACAAGCGGGCCGAACTGATTGGCTTGACGATAAACGAGGCCGGCAAGGCGCTGACCACGACGCTGGACAAGGAGCGGCCAGCCTTGGCCACAACCTGTTGGGCGGGATGCAGAAGATTACCGCGGAGATTGCACGCCTTGATGACAAGGGTGCTGCCGTGCTGGGCAATTTCGACGATCGCACCAATCGCCTGTCGAGCGTTCTTGATACCGCCGCAGAGCATATCGGCACGGTGTTTGACGAAAAGAACCAGAACATCTTTGCCACCTTCCGCGCCGGACGTGACGAGTTCCTGGCTGATGTCAGCAAGGGCAGCTCTGACTTGCTGGCCGGACTTGATGAAAAGCGTGGCGCACTTGTGACGCAGCTCAACGAGCATATCGAGCTGACCGGCCAGCAGATTGACAAGAAGGCCGAAGCGCTCAGCACCTTGTTGAGTGAACGCGCCCGCGAGATCAATTCGACGCTTGGTTCGGAATTGCTGGAAGCACAGCAGGCTATCGAAGAAAAGACCAGGGAATTTTCCGCGTCGCTTGCCGAACGCATGCGAGAATTGTCTGGTGTTATTGCCGATGAGGGCCTGCCCTTTGTCGAGCAGTTGCGAAGCGGAACCAGTTCGCTTGTCAGCCAGATCGAGCAGGTGGGCGTTCAGCTTTCCACGGAAATCGGCGGCCTCATTGCGCGTCTTGGCACATCGAGCGCAGGTCTCGACGAGAATATCCAGCGCGCCGGCCAAAGCCTGCGCGAACTGGAAAAGAACATCACAGACGGTGCGGCTACACTCGCGGAATCGGTCGAGCGCGCCTCGATCAATACCGAAAATGCCCGCCAGGTCGCCGAGCATACCGCAGAAGCGGTGAGCGAGAATTCAGAATATCTGTTGCAGAACATGTCGTCGCTGGCGATCCGCTTCGAAAACCAGGGCAAGGAACTGCGCGATGCCGCACAGTTGGTCACCAATGCGCAAGTATCGCTCGCGGAGGCCATTGATACGCGCCGCGAGCCGGTGGAGCGTCTTGCAGCCGATCTGACCGCGCGCACGATGAACCTCGAGAAATCGATGGACGGCTTCTCCTCGGCGCTTGCCGGCCTGATGAACGACATGACCGAAAAGGCGAGCGCTGCGGGTGCAAATCTCAATCACGAGGTTCGCACGGCCTTTGAGCAGACGCTGGCACGCCTGTCTGAAACTGCGGCTGCGATGCGTCAGTCAACTGCCGAGATCAACCAGGAGCTTGAATATACCCGCACGCAGATGAAGCGCGGCATCCTGGAGTTGCCGGAAGAAGTCACCCAGTCCGCCGACACAATGCGCCGCGTTCTCGTCGACCAGATGTCAGCCTTGCGCGAATTGTCGGAAATCGTAACACGGTCTGGCAAGACGCTGGATATTGCGGCTGCCTCCACGCCTGCACGTTCGGGTTATAACCGTCCGGCGGAACCGGCGGCCCCTCGCCGTCCTTCGGCACCAGCTTTCATCTCCGCACCGCCAACAGCGCCTGTCCCGCAGCAGCCTGCACCAGCACCACAACGTGCGGCAGCGCCTGCCCCTGCCCGCGCGCCGGCACCCGATATCCGCGCCCAGGCACCGCATACGCCACAGGCACCACATACGCCACA
This sequence comes from Nitratireductor sp., assembly GCA_041397505.1. Lineage (GTDB taxonomy): Bacteria > Pseudomonadota > Alphaproteobacteria > Rhizobiales > Rhizobiaceae > BOKV01. The sequence continues at coordinate 11,183 of JAWKWN010000038.1, read as the reverse complement.
AGCACCACAGGGCCGTGGCGAACCCAGGGGCGGATTGCGACTGGACCCCCTTGCGTCGGGAACCGCCGAAAAGCAGGCGGAGCGTCCACGTGATGCAGGTGGCGAAAAATCCGGATGGGTGAGCGACTTGTTGCGCCGTGCATCCAGCGAGGATGATGCAGAACTCGATTACAGCGACAACTATGCAGCACCACAAGGCCGTGCTCGCCAGGACGCAGCCTATGCCCCGCCGCGAGCGCAGCCAGGCGCCGACAATCGCTCGCCGCTCCATGTAGTCGAGAGTCTGAATTCACTGTCGATGGACATTGCCCGGGCTATTGACCACGAGGCTTCGGTCGAATTGTGGGACCGCTACCAGCGTGGCGAACGCAATGTCTTCACACGCAGGCTCTATACCCTTCAGGGCCAGCAGACATTTGACGAAATCAGAACCAAATATGCCCGCGAGCGGGAATTCCGCAGCGCAGTTGATCGCTATATCGCTGATTTCGAGCGGCTTCTTAAGGACGTCTCCAAGAATGACCGCGACAACATCATGACCCAGACCTACCTGACATCGGATACGGGCAAGGTCCATACGATGCTGGCCCATGCAGCCGGAAAACTCGGAAGCTGAGACAGTCCTGAAGTTGAAGAAAACAAAAAACCCGGTCAGCGCGCTGACCGGGTTTTTTTCTTGTCCCGAGAGTTTCAGGTTTCGATACGATCCGGATTATTCGTCGTCGTCAGTCTTGGTCAGCTCGTCCTGGCTGATCGTCTTGTCGGTCACCTTTGCCTTGGAGACAATGTGGTCGATGACCTTGTCTTCATAGAGCGGCGCACGCAAGCCGGCGACAGCGTCGGGATGCTGGCGGAAATATTCGAACACCTGCTGTTCCTGACCCGGATAGCGGCGAACCTGATCATAGACGGCACCCTGCAGTTCCTCGTCCGTCACCTGAATGCCAGCCGTTTCGCCGATATGGGCAAGCACGAGACCGAGCCGCACGCGGCGCTCTGCCAGTGTCTGGTACTCCTTGCGGGCTTCTTCCTCGGTGGTTTCCTCGTCTTCGAAGCTCTTGCCTGCGCGTTCCAGTTCACCTGTCACCTGACCCCAGATGTTGTCAAATTCCTGGTGACCATTTTCTGCGGAAGTTCCATTTTGGTCTGCTCGTCGAGCTTGTCCAGAACCTGGCGCTTGACGCGCGCGCGGGTGAATGAACCAAAACGGCTTTCAATCTGGCTGCGAACCGCTTCGCGCAATTTTTCGGCACTTTCCACACCCAGCTGCTTGGCAACTTCATCGGTGATTTCCAACTTGCCGGGCTTTTCGACCTTCTTCACGGCCACTTCGAATTCCGCGTCCTTGCCAGCCAGATGGGCTGCCTGGTATTCGGCGGGAATGTGACCTTGACGACAACGCTGTCGCCAGCCTTGGCGCCAATCAACTGCTCTTCAAAACCGGGAATGAAACGTCCCGAACCCAGAACCAGCGTCGAGTCCTGATCAGCGCCGCCATCGAATGGCACGCCATCAACCTTGCCGAGATAGTCCATGGTGACACGGTCCTTGTCGGCGGCCTTGCCCTTCTTTTCCTCATAGGGACGGGCATTCTCGGCGATCTGGCTGACTTGCTCATCGACTTCCTTGTCGGTGACTTCTGCCAGCGGCCGCTCGATCTCAAGCGCCTCGATATCGGGAGCCGTGATCTGCGGCATGACTTCATAGACCATGGAGAATTCGAAATCGGCCTCGCCATTGAGAATGGCTTCTGCTTCCTTTTCGTCTTCCGTCATGGAAATTTCGGGCTGCTGCGCAGCGCGCTCGCCGCGATTGACCAGGATTTCGCCGGTCTGCTTGTTGATCATCTCATTGACGATCTCCACCATCGCCTGACGGCCATAGACCTTGCGAAGATGCGACATCGGCACCTTGCCCTGGCGAAAGCCGTTGAGCTTTACCTGGCCCTTGATCTGCTCCAGACGCTCGGCGAGACGGCTCGACATGTCGGCCTTGTCTACCGTGATCTTGAGTTCGCGCTTCAGGCCTTCATTGGCCGTTTCGGTTACCTGCATCCTCTTACCTATCGCTTGCCTTCCTGACAGGAAGCATATCGCCGCGGCGATATACGGTTGCCTGTCCCGGATGGGTTGGAAACTCCTGTGGCATGGTGCGGGTAGAGAGACTTGAACTCCCACGCCTTGCGGCACCAGAACCTAAATCTGGCGTGTCTACCAATTTCACCATACCCGCATATGCGACCGATCGCGCATCCAAATCGATGCAATACGGTTACAATCGCGGGGTCCTATAGCATTGCTGTGGTTCCCTTCAAAGGGAAAATCAAAGAAAATCCCAATTGTCGGCCGCAATCGGCAACACAAAGCCGGATTGCCTGCGACGGATTGCTCACTCGACTAAGCCAGCGACAATTACCACTTGTTAACTGGCGCGGATTGGACAAACGCGCAAGAATCCGGTTTCACGACAAACGGACCAACAGCCATGGCAATTGCCCAATGAAGAATGACAAGCAAAATCCGGAACCTGACTACAGTCCCAGAATGCAGATGTCTTTGCGCTGGCTGTTGGCGCTGTCCTTTGGCGGGCTGGTGGCGATATCCGTGTCTGCCGTTCTTGCCATTTCGGTCATGGCCAATTTTGCCAATACCTATTCGCTTCTCAATGAACGCGCTATCACGCTGATCAGCGGCATGGTTCGTACCATCAAGGACGAAACCGACCAGGCAGAGCGTGTGGTTTCCACACTCGCAGCAGAATTTTCGCAAACCGGTGACCTGCCCAATGACCTTCTCGGTGATCAAGGCCAGATTTCGCGGCAATTGAAGGCGTTCCTCAGGGCAGTGCCGGTAGTCGAGGGGATTCTGGTTTTCGACGTGAATGGAAACGGTGTCGGCGAGGTTCGCGGCGAGGATGGCACCGTTACGCCGGCGGGCGACCGGTTTCTCGGAGCCAAGACGTATTCGGATCTCGGTCTTGGTGCCCAGCATCTGCATGAATCGGCATTCTGGGGTCCGCCGGTGACCATCAGCGGCGCTCGCTATCACGACATTTCACAGGCCCTGGTCAAGGATGGCAAAGTAATCGGCTATGTGACGGCCCTGATCGGCCAGACCTCGATGAACCGGATCATGGCTGATCTGGGAAAGCAGAACGACACAACCGTGTTTGTGCTGACATCGAACAATGAAGTGGTTGGCCATTCGGCACGCGCCGACCTGTTCCATGATCGCAATGCAATCCCACTGAAGGTGTTCCCCGACCCTGTGCTGCACCAATTCCCGACCGCGAGCGAATCGGACGAATTTGCCCGCGCCTCCCAGCCAGTCGGTTAAGGTATTCGAGACCGGCGGCGGCTTTGGTGGCTATGTCTTCATCACGCGCAATTGCCCGGCTATGCCGATCATCCCAAGCACTCGGGAGCCTATTTCTCGAAAGCGGATATCGGCAGCGAAATCAGGCGGGCGATGGAATCCATGCTCGCAGGACTGGCAGGTTTGCTGGCGGCAGTGCTTGCAGCCATCCTGCTGGGCAAACGCATATCGCTTCCCATGGTGAAGATCGCAGAGACCGCAGGCAGTTTTTCCGCCTTCCGTCTGGAGGATATTTCCGTGCTGCCGCGATCAAGGGTAACCGAGATCGACAAGCAGGCCCTCGCGCTGAACCGGCTCTACACGGCGATGCGGAGTTTCGGCGATATGTTCCGCACGAGATTGTGTCGAGCCTGGTGCGATTTGGCGCGGATGCCACAAAACCGGTGGAGCGGGAGGTGACTATCATGTTCACCGATATTGTCGGCTTCACTTCGATTTCCGAAAGGCTGAATGCCAGCCAGACAGCGGAACTGCTCAACCGGCATTTCGCGGGTATTTGTGAACATGTGGCAACGACCCATGGAACTGTCGACAAGTTCATGGGTGACGATTGATGGCGTTCTGGGGCGCGCCGCTGAATGATCCCGACCATGTTCGCCATGCACTCTCAGCAGCGCGCGCTATCGCAGCCTCGGTTGCCAGTGAAAATCTTGAAAGACGCAGCCGCGGCCGCAAGCCGTTGCGGCTGCGTATAGGCATTCATACCGGCAAGGTCGTGGTGGGCAATATTGGCGGTGAAGAGCGCCAGAACTACACCATGGTAGGCGATGCGGTAAAATGTCGCGCAGCGACTGGAAAATCTTGGCAAGGAACTGATGCGGCCGCAGGACGATTGCGTCGTCGTTGTTTCGGGTCAGGTAGTGGAACAGGCAGGCAATGAAGGCGGCTTCACGCCAGCGGGTACGCGGGTGCCTACCCGGCCGCGAGAAACCCGGCAGGCTGCCTGCTCAAGCTTGATGGCGAGACCGTACCCAATGTCGTGCGGTTCCCTGGAGCGACAAGCGCCTGATGCCTGGCTTCAAGCATACTGGACTTTTCAGATTGCGTATTGGCTGAGCGGGTCGCTCAGCGGCCGTCCAGAGTTCTGAGGCCGTACCACTTGTCGACCACTGCCTCGTAATGCTCCACCGGCTCATATCTTGCGACAGAGAGCGAAGCTGGTCAGAGTTCAGGCGTCCGATTGCCGAAAGCAGCGCATATCCGGCAACTATCACGTCGCGTTGTGAGCTTGCCTGCGCGATCTGGGCTGAAATCACATCCTGTTGCGTGTTGAGAACATCAAGCTGGTGCGCTGACCGACATTGCGCTCCTCGACGGCTCCCTGCAGGGCAAGCTGCGCGGCGCGCAATTGCGACTGGTTGGCAACGACAGACGCCTTGGCTGCTTCCAGCTGGCTGTAGGCGGAAACCACCGCAGCGCGGACGCTGTCCACGGTCTGATCGACCTCTATCCAGCGCTGGCCAAGTGTTTCCTTGTTCTGGCGTATGGTCGCGGATACGCGCCCACCCTGATAGATCGGCACCCGCAGTGTCGCGGTTACCTGCGCACTATCCGTAACCTGTCCGTGTGCGGTCGAGTTGAAGCGCCTCGAGGCAGATCCATCCAGGGTTACCCGAGGAAGAAGATCGCTTTCGGAACTCTTCACGTTCCAGTCCGCCTGATCCACCAGATATTTGGTCGCCAGAATTGCCGGATGTTCGGCAAAGGCGATATCGAGCGCCCGCTGTAACTGACCCGGCACGAGCTTGCCAACACCGGCAGGTCCGCGAAGCTTGCTGGGTTCCTTGCCGATGATCTGCCGATAGACTGCAATCGAGGACTGCAATTGTGCGCGCGCGGCATTCAATTGCGCTACTGCCGCCGCCTGGCGCGCCTCGGCTTGCGCCACATCGGTGCGAGTGCTTTCACCGACCTGGAAGCGGGCCCGCTCGGAACGGACCTGTTCGTTCAGGAATTCAAGTGACTGCGCGCGAAAGCCTGCGATAGCCTGATCACGGATCACGTCCAGATAAGCACTGGCGGCATCGAACAATACGTTTTGTTCGGTATTGCGCAATGTCTCGCGGCTCGCCTGAACTGCAGCACGCGCTGCCTCGACATTGTTGCGGGTCTTGAAGCCGTCAAAAAGCGCTTGGGAAATGGAAATCCCGAAACCGCCGGGTGTCAAATGGCTGACACCTCGCAACGAGTCATCAGGACCAGGTCTTGCTGACATCGGCCGATCCACTCACAGTCGGGCGCAGGCCGGATTTTGCAATCGGCACATTCCTCGTCCACGGCGCGAGTCGCGGCGCGCTGTGCATTGATGGTGGGATTGTTCGCATAGGCCAGCGCCAGTGCTTCCGCAATCGTTTCCGCATGCGCAAGTAACGGCGTTCCGGCAAGCAATGCTGCAGCGGCGGTTCCAGCCAGGAAACGCTTGACGGTATTGAAACGAATGAGCATCGGCCCCTGAAACCTTCTCGGTACAATGTACAAAATCAGAAAAGCCAAACTGGCCAACCGAAAACGCTGGCTCCTTTTACCCGCAAAGGCAATTGGCCAGCTAATTTTGATACCCTAACCCGCGACTGTTCAACGTCAAATTAATCTTGTGTCGCACCATGGAAGAAACGGTGGAAAGTTGCCCAGTTGCAACAGGTGACAACCGCCTTCTGTTGCAACAGGGGTCAGAACTGGAATTCGGCTTCCTTGGCAAATCCGGGAAGCTCGGCCACAGCGCAATTGAAAAGGCGACGCGAGGAAACGTTGCTGCCATCCCTTGTCCAGAGGCTGGCTACGCCGGAATTCCCCTTGCCCGACTACTGCAACCAGTCGCCTGCCATCCTTCAACTGTTCAAGGATTGTTGACGGCACCTCATCGACACTTCCACCCAGAAAAATGACGTCAAACGGCCCTTCGCCTGCACAGCCCTGGGTCATGCGTGATTGCACGACCACAGCATTGTCGAAACCCAGTTCGCTCAGTTTCGTACTGGCGATGCCTGCCAGATCGCTGTTTTCCTCGACTGCCACGACCGAATTGCATAGACGGGATAAAATTGCGGTGGAATATCCGGTTCCGCAGCCGATATCGAGCACGATGTCATTCGCGCCAACCGAAGCCGCCTGAACCAGTTTTGCAAGGGTTGCCGGCGCCATGATCGAGCGCCCAGCTGCGATTGCCAGATCATCATCCAGATAAGCGAGTGGCAAATGCTCATTTGCGACGAATTCCTCGCGTGGCACTTCCTGGAATGCTGCCAATACGCCCAGATTGGTGACATCACTGGTTCTTATCTGGCCATCGACCATATGCTGGCGCTGGTTTTCGAAGTCGAGCGTCATGCGCTTTTCTCCACTGGGCCCGTTACGGGCAGGCAAATCGGAAATTTGGGAAAGGTCTATCGAAGGATCGTTGCCAAGGCAATATCAAGATCGACCTGCCCGGCCCACTGACTACAGGATTGGCTATGATCGGGAGCTGCAGGAATGTTTTTGGAGGCCTCGCCCGGAATCGAACCGGGGTGCAAGGATTTGCAGTCCTCTGCGTAACCACTCCGCCACGAGGCCATCTGCGCCCCATATCCGTCACGGGCAGGTTTCTGTCAAGCCAGTAGCCATGAAAATGGTTTGCCATGGCAAATGAAAGCATTTTTCAGCCGATTGAAATTTTTTTCATTTATCGGGTTGGCAATATCAATGCAGCTTTGCTATATGGCGCTCTCGCTAAGAGCAGCTGTTCCCCGGGAGCTCAGTGGTAGAGCAACCGGCTGTTAACCGGTTGGTCGCTGGTTCGAATCCGGCCCGGGGAGCCAATCTTTCAAAGACATCATAAGATCTAGAACGCTTTGGTGATCATGCCTGGTCATTCGCCAGTGGTTATTGGCCAATGACGGCAATGCTCGTTTGCGCCATTCTCCAAATCAGCACCGGCTGTGAAGAAACCCGCAGATCAACAGAAAAAAGCGGGCGCATGACACCCGCTTTCAACCAATGGAATTATTGTCTTTGCCTGTGTCACGCGCGCGCTTCTTCGCAAGCAGCGGAAGGCCGAGCATCGAGGAAAACGAAGCGGTAAGCCTCGAAATCAGCCGGGCCCTCGTGGTTCGCCCTTCGGAAAAGGGTCGGCAGGCCGAACAACGAGGAAAACGGCGTCGAATTCCGGATGACTGCAGGCAGCAAAGAGCCGGACAGAATCATTGCATCGCGTGGCAGCAAGGTCGAACCGTTGCTGCGGCTGCGGAACACCGGCCGGATCCTTGTGCCTCGACATGGACCTCATCGCGTACATCAACATTGATTGGCGACAGTCCATCGAGAATCGACTTGGCAAGATATGAGGCACCGAGCGGCGCCTTCCACGACGACCAGGGCATTTCCTGACGTGATATGCTCTGGCATAGACAAGGGCGGCGCAGGTGAAATGACACCTGCTCATTCAAGGCTGCCAGTGCTGCCTGGTTGCCAGACCGTTCGCTCTTCTTTGCGGTCGTGTACACTGACAACCTGATAATGGGCGTTACGGAACCCTGCCTCCGCGAGTCAGCCCGCACAGGCATTTGCCTTTGCAACTGTTTCATACATGCGTGTGATGATCGTGGTCATGTTGCCCAGCGGTTTCGCCAAAACATCGATGGTGAGGCTAACTTTGTTTCAGTAACACCCAAGCCGAAACTGCACAGCTATATTTACGGTATAATGTGTCAATATTTATTTACACTTTGCCGAATGCCCTATTTTAACACATCTGCAAAAGTGTCAAAAATGTTTGACACTTGAAACCGTAAATTAATTGTGACAAATTTGAGGTTGGTGACTTTCGGGGTGGCTGCGCTTGCGTGATTCCTGCTTGTTGCCCAGTCGACCCGTCACGTCTTGCGTGCGGGCTACAATGATAACGCTCTTAAGGAGACGGCGCCATGAATTATGATCCTGACAAAGTATGGCCTTCCGGCTCGACTATCGGGGAAGCTGAAGAGCTTCACCGGCATATTATCGACGGCACACGAGTGTTCGGTCACCGTATATCGCGCATATCCTCGCCTATGTGTACACGCCCTGGTTCGATAAGGGAGAGCGACATGAATAACGCAAAAATGTGGTTGGTCGTTAATCCGGACTGTTGGTGTTCCACTGTTCCTGACTGCCGTTGCGGTCAGTCTGTTTGCCGTACACCTCGCTGTTCTCCAGAATACCACCTGGCTGCCAAAGCATTATGCAAGCAAAGCAAGGCTACCGAGCAGTTCCGCGATGTGGCCGCGTCACCGGTAACGCCAAAAATGTTCCGGCCAGCGGCAATGCAACAGTGGTGTTTGATGGCGCCCAGCTTGTCGGCACCGCCCAGCATGGTGTCGTCGTTCTTCCGGACGGCCGTACCGCGCGGGTGGTTTTCGATGAACCGAGGGTCATCGAAGGCTCAAAGACGGCATCGCCCACTCAGGGCGAGGTCGGCGGTGGTAGTTACGTCTATGCCGCACAAAAAAGGACTGAGGCCTGGATTGCGAGATCCCGACCTGGTCATTCAATTTCTCGCAAGCCCATGCAGTCTGGTGCTCGCTGGTTGCAGTCCCGATGACCGAATGCCCTGAACAGGTGTGGTCCCTGCCTGCCATTTTGCCGGGCATATCGCGAACAATCGGAATGACTGCCCATCGGGTCGGCGCATTGGTCAATGTGCATTTGGGGAGGAGTTGGCGAGATGAACCGATCCAGTCGAAAAGCCATTCAGGGCTGGGCAAGTTCGGGCCCGCAATTTCTTCCCTTCGCCGATGTTGCAAGTGATGATCTGCTTCGCTGCGCAAACTGCTGCGGCTTTCGCTTTTCCAGGCTTCGTCCGGCATGGCATTGCGTTATCAGGCACGCTCAACCGGGTGATGATCAATGAGCTGGATGTTCCGGCATCGCTTGTTGGCGTCATGATCTCCCTTCCCATTCTTTTCGCTCCGTTTCGTGCCGTAATCGGCTTCAAGTCGGACGTTCACACATCCCAGCCGGCGGCGTGTGCCCATTCATCTGGCGTATGGACGATGCTGCAGTTTTGGCGGCCTGGCGATCATGCCTTCGCGCTTCTCGTGTTGGGAGGACAGGGCGAGCAGCCAATGCGCCGGTATGGATCGGTTATCTGGCGCGGGCACTGCCTTCCTGCCTGTCGGCGGTGGCCTGCATATGGTGCAGACAGTTGGCCTGGCGCTGGCTACCGATCTTGCTCCCCGAAGACCAGCCCATCGTAGTCGGCCTGATGTATGTCATGCTGCTTCTGGGCATGATCTTCAGTGTGCTCTGCTGTTCGGCTGGCGCCTGCGCCCTCTCTCGCCGGTCGCCTTGTGCAGGTCGTTCAGGCTTCAGCGGTGGCGACCATTGTGCTCAACGTCCCGGGCACTGTGAAATGGAGGCGCGCACAGAAAGCCCAAGGATGTCGAGGAACAGGAACAGGATTCGCTGATCTCCTCGAACAAGCTCATCAGCGGCGGCCGGTGCAATGCGCCGCCTTGTGGTCGTTGCCCTGGGAACGCTTGGCTTTGGCATGGCGGATGTGTTGCCTGAACCTTATGGCGGCCGTGTCCTTGACCTCAGTGTTTCGGATACGACCAAACTGACGGCGATGTTGGCCCTTGGCAGCCTGACTGGCTTTGCGCTCGCATCACGTGTTCTGGCGCGCGGCTTCGATCCGCTGATCGGGCGGCAGCTTATGGCGCAGGCGGCATCTGGGCCACGCCATTTGCCTTGCTGCACCCTTGTCGCTGCCGCTGCTTTACGTCGCCGGCACTACGCTTGTCGGATTTGGTGCCGGGCCACGGCCATGGCACATTGACCGCCACCATGAGACTGGCACTGAGAACAGATCGGCCTTGCGCTTGGGCCATGGGTGCCGTCCAGGCATCTGCGGCTGGCATTGCAGGCGTGGAAGCGTCCTTCGCGACATCATCCTTGCCCTGCCGATCGGTCGCTTACAGCGCTACTCCCATTGCGGTATATCTGATCGAGACGGTTTTCGGTCGCCGCGCTTGCCGTCATCATCCCGCCAGGCCTGGCTCGCCGGCAATGTAGCTGGAGGCTTGAGCGCCATCCACGATCGGGAAGTGTCGTCCGGAAGCTGAACCCGCAGCGGCGATGGGTTGCGCTTACGAAATCAGTTCCTGTGCACCAAATACGCGTCGCGCGATTGTTGGTGACCAGATCAGCACCCATGTCGAGAAACAGGTCCATTCGTCAGCAACTATGGGACCGCCTACCGCGACTTTCGGTTTTCCCCCGCCGCGACTCCTCAGTTCTGCAACCTTGCGGATTATCGGCTCCACCTCGCCGACCTGTGAATCGATATTGATCGACAGACCGAATATCGAATAATTGCCCTTGATGACGCGGGAGACGGCCCGTTCGCTTATCTCTTCATCCGGGCCGCCATCCACATCCCAACCGCGCTCGCGAAAACACGCTGCCAGCATCGACAGCCCCAATGTATGGGAATCGCCCTTCATCCGGGCAAGGAATATGCGGTGTCGCCTTTCAGGCGCAACGAAAGACTGCCTCGAATAGGAGAGCTGGTTCACCAGCATCTGCAACCGCGCCGTGGCCACTGAGATGTTCATGAAAGACTGGCTGTCTTCCTCCCACATCCTGCCAAGAACGGTGGAAATCGGCATGACCAAAGTATCGCAAATCGCCAGCAGTGGCGCTTCGTCGTTCTCGAGCCGTTCGATCATCAGGCGTATATATCTGGGGTCCGGCTCAAGCAGCGCTGCCAGCAATTCGGTGTAGTAAACCGAGGAAATTTCAGGAATGCCTGGTTCATGCCTCACGCCATGCAGTCCGGCAACCTTGCCAGCC
>JAWKWN010000037.1:0-27597 GCA_041397505.1 Nitratireductor sp. | reverse complement strand
CCGCCACGCGCCAAGGTCGATCAGAAGGCAGCAAAAGATTCCGAGTAATTTCCTGCCCCAGTCATTGGGCAGTCTCCAGAGGAGATAGATCATGGCACACAAGAAAGCTGGTGGTTCGTCCCGCAACGGCCGCGATTCAGAATCCAAACGCCTCGGCGTGAAGAAGTTCGGTGGCGAAAACGTCATTCCGGGCAACATTCTCGTGCGTCAGCGCGGCACCAAATGGCATCCAGGCGCCAATGTCGGCATCGGCAAGGATCACACCCTTTTCGCAGTCGCCAATGGCAAGGTCGCATACCAGAAGAAGGCCAATGGCCGCACTTACGTGAATGTGATGCCAGCAGAAGCTGCAGAATAAGCCGGCAAGATGAAGCCGGCGTCCCATCGGACCCGGCAACAAGGCGAAAGCCGAAGCCATCACCGGAAAAACCGGATGCAAGGGGAGATGGGATGCCACCTCCCCTTTTTCCATTTTGGTATCCGGAACAACGGTCATGGTCCAAGACAGAATCGATATACCACAGCACCCTGCTGATGACGGCGAATTCCACGCCATGCAACTCAACTGCCCGGTCGTTTCCACCGGGCGTTTGCTGCTGTTGCGCCCACCGCATCCCGATGATGTCGAGGACATGGTCAAGCTGGCAGACAATTACCGTGTGGCCGGGATGCTGGGAACAATGCCGCATCCCTATTTTGCAGAGGATGCAATCAGGGATTCATCAACCGGGCGCGGGTCGCATCGGCAAATGGGTGCGTTTACGCGATCACCTCGGCAGACTCCGGATCCTTCATGGAATCTGTGGCCTGCACGAGGATCATGCCCGTTATGACCTGCCATTTCTGGGTTACTGGCTGGGCGAGCCCTATTGGGGCAAGGGCTATGCAACAGAGGCATCCCGCGCCATGGTTGACTTGTATTTCAAGGTTACGGCGCGCGACCAGCACGAATTCTGGTTTCCTGCCGCACCGACAACCATGCTTCACGGCGCATCGTGCAAAATGCGGCGGCGAGTTCTGGAAGAACAGCCAGGCATTCAACAAGGTCCTGGGTGAAGTCCAGCAGCTTGAACATTATCGTGTGACACGCAGCAACTGGATGCAGATGGCACAGGGCTGAAACCGCATTGTGCCCGCATTACCGGGCACAATCAGATTGCGCCATGCTTGTCGGGAGGGGCTTACGCCGGAACGCGGATTGCGCTATTTCCCGAGTGAAGAAGGAAGAATACGATGAAATTTCTGGACCAGGCAAAGGTGCATATCCGCTCCGGTGACGGTGGCGCGGGATCGGTATCCTTTCGCCGCGAGAAATTCATCGAGTTTGGCGGACCTGATGGCGGCGACGGCGGCAAGGGCGGGGACGTCTGGGTCGAGGTGGTCGGCGGACTGAATACGCTGATCGACTATCGCTATCAGCAACACTTCAAGGCCAAGACCGGTATTCACGGCATGGGGCGCAACCGCCATGGCGCCAAGGGTGCCGATGTTATATTGAAGGTTCCCGAGGGCACCCAGATTTACGAGGAAGACAACGAAACCCTGATCGCTGATCTTACCGAAGTTGGCCAGCGTTACCTGCTCGCCAAGGGTGGCAATGGCGGATTTGGCAATGCCCAGTTCAAGAGTTCCACAAACCAGGCTCCGCGCCACGCCAATCCCGGCCAACCAGGGATCGAGCGCATCCTTTGGCTGCGCCTCCAAACTGATTGCCGATGCCGGGCTGCTGGGCCAACCCAATGCGGGCAAGTCAACCTTTCTGGCAAGTGTCAGCGCCGCAAAGCCGAAAATCGCCGACTACCCCTTCACGACATTGCATCCAAATCTTGGTGTCGCGCGCATCGACAACCGTGAATTTGTCATCGCAGATATTCCGGGCCTCATCGAAGGTGCGCATGAAGGCATTGGCATCGGCGACCGTTTTCTCGGCCATGTCGAGCGGACAAGGGTTCTCCTGCATCTGGTTTCCGCGACGGAGGAAAACGTCGCCAAGGCCTACAAGACGGTGCGGGCGGAAGTATCGGCCTATGGTCATGACCTTGCCGACAAACCCGAGATCGTCGCACTCTCCAAGGTTGATACGCTCAGCCCCGAGGAGCGCAAGAAAAAGCTCGCATCCCTGAAACGCGCCTGCGGCCATACACCGCTCGCGCTCTCATCCGTCACCCGTGAGGGGGTGGAAGCGGCCTTGCGTGCCTTGATGGAAAAGATCACCATTGACCGCGCTGAAAGCGAGCCGGAAGAAGAAGATGCGCGCTGGAGGCCCCTTTGAAGCGATTGGCAGGTTATCGGCGCATTGTCATCAAGATCGGTTCAGCCCTGTTGGTGGACCGCCAGCATGGTCTCAAATCCGACTGGCTGGCTTCTGTCGCGGATGACATTGCGACATTGCGAACCAATGGCAGCGAAGTGCTGGTGGTTTCTTCCGGTGCCATTGCGCTCGGCCGCTCCATTCTGGGCTTGCCGCCACGGGCGCTGAAACTGGAGGAAAGCCAGGCCGCCGCAGCCTGCGGGCAGATCGCCCTGGCCCGCGCATGGTCTCAGGCCCTTGGCAACCACGCCATCACGTCCGGCCAGATTCTCGTCACCCTTGGGGATACCGAGGAGCGCCGCCGCTATCTCAATGCCCGCGCAACCATCAACACATTGCTGAAACTCGGCGCCGTTCCCGTGATCAACGAAAACGATACGGTCGCTACCACGGAAATCCGCTATGGCGACAATGATCGCCTGGCCGCCCGCGTCGCTACCATGACCGGATCAGACCTTCTGGTTCTGCTATCGGATATAGATGGATTGTATTCTGCCCCGCCGGCCCACAATCCGGATGCGCGTTTCATAGCGCATGTCGAGGAAATCACCCCCGAAATCGAAGCAATGGCGGGCGCTGCGGGAACCGAATTGTCACGCGGCGGAATGGTCACGAAAATCGAGGCTGGCAAGATTGCCACGGCCTCGGGTACCGCGATGATCATTGCATCCGGCAAGAAACTGAACCCGGTCATGGCAATAGCAGCGGGCGAAGCTTCAACCTGGTTCAAACCGTCGGGAAACCCGGTTACAGCCCGCAAACGCTGGATATCCGGGCAGTTGGGTGAGACCGGCACCGTTGCCGTTGATGACGGCGCGCTCAAGGCCCTCAACTCCGGAAAGAGCCTCCTGCCCGCAGGGGTCGTGCGCGTCGAGGGCAATTTTTCCCGCGGCGACATCGTTTCCGTATGCGATACTTCCGGCACTGCAATTGGCAGGGGGATAGTCGCCTATGACGCAAGTGATGCCGCACGCATTGCCGGTTGCAAATCAGGCCGGATCACGGAAATACTGGGCTATGACGGGCGCAGCGAAATGATACATCGCGACGACCTTGTGGTTTTTGCCTCGGGAGCAAGAGAGAAAGTCGAAGGCCATGCTTGAAAACAGCCGGGCGATCTCTGCCGATGATATTCATTCGGTGATGATGGAAATCGGGCATAATGCCCGCGCTGCAGCGCGTGATCTTGCCATCGCGCCAACAAGGGTGAAAGACGCTGCGCTCATTGCCATGGCTGACAGCCTTGCTGACAATACCGCATCCATTTTGGAGGCCAACCGGCTGGATCTGGCGAGCGCGGAAAAAGCCGGACTTTCGGCCGCCATGCTCGACCGCCTCAAGCTGGACGAAAAGCGCATTGCGGCCGTGGCGCAGGGCATTCGCGACATTGCATCACTCAAGGATCCTGTTGGCGAGGTCATGGCGGCTGGACCCCCGCCAACAGGCTGGATATCGAGCGTGTGCGCACACCGCTCGGCGTGATCGGGGTCATCTGAAAGCGCCCGAATGTGACGGCAGATGCCGGGGCACTCTGCCTCCAAGGCAAACAATGCCGTGATCCTGCGCGGCGGTTCCATTCGTGGCGTCCACTCGCGTGCCATTCATGCCAGCATGGTGGCGGGCCTCAAATCTGCCGGCTTGCCGGAAGCGGCAATCCAGATCGTTCCAACCACGGACCGCGCGGCGGTCGGTGAAATGCTTTCCGGTCTGGGCGGCACGCTGGATGTAATTGTACCGCGCGGCGGCAAGGGCTGGTTGCAGGGTGCAGCAAGAAGCACGCGTTTCCCGTGTTCGCCCATCTCGAAGGCATCTGCCATGTCTATGTCGACAAGAGCGCAAAGCTCGGAAATGGCGGTGCAGTTACGGTGAACACGAAAATGCGCTGCGGGATTTGCGGATCAGCCGAGACCCTGCTGGTCGACCGGGCCTGCGCGAAAACCCATCTAGCTCCCATTCTCGATGCGCTGGGAAAGGCCGGTTGCGAGATCCGGGCGACATCGGAAATCTGCACCTCCTTTCCGGCAGCGATTCTGGCGACCGACGAGGATTATGGGACACCGAATATCTGGCTCCGTGATTTCGGTGAAACTTGTGGACGGAATTGGCGGGGCCATTGCCCATGTGGCGCGCATTTCCTCCATCACACCGAGGCGGTGATCGCTGAGGACGCCGATGTCGTGGCACGCTTCTTCAACGAGATTGGTCAGCCATTCTCCTGCACAATGCCTCAACGCAATTCGCGGATGGCGGCGAGTTCGGGATGGGCGCCGAGATCGGTATCGCAACCGGCAAGATGCATGCGCGCGGCCCTGTGGGTCGAACAGTTGACGAGCTTCAAATATCTGGTGCGCGGCAAGGGACAGACGCGTCATGACGGTCCGCCAATGAGACCGGATCGCCTGGCGCATTATCTGCGTTTCCCCCATTGCGAGCCAGGCATGGCGATCAGGCTTTTCGGCGGCTCCTTCAACCCGCCGCATGAAGGCCATGTTCATGTCAGCGAGCTTGCCTTGCTACGCGGCGAAGCTTGACCGCATTTGGTGGATCGTTACCCCCGGCAATCCGCTCAAGGATCATTCCGAATTGGCACCTTTGGCCGGTCGCCTCGAGCAATGCTCGGCAATTGCGCGCAACCCTGCCTTCGAGATCACCGCATTCGAGGCGCGTTTCAACATTCGCTATACCGCCGATACGCTGGCAATTCTGGTGAAGCGGTTTCCGCGCATCCGCTGTCTGGATCATGGGAGCGGACAATCTTGCAGGTTTTCATCGCTGGCAGAACGCTGGCGCCGGATGCGCATTGATTACATTCTGGTCATTGACCGCCCCGGCTCGACGCTGTCGGTTCATCCGCACCCGCAGCGCTCATGTCCGCTATCGAATTCGCGAGGCGGATACCGGACGGATCGCCAGCCTTAAGCCCACCGGCCTGGGCTTTTGTCCACGGACCACGCAATTCGCTTTCATCCACCGCTATCAGGCGGGCTGGAAAGCCTGGCCGCTGATCCATAAAAGGTAGCTCGAATATCACAAATGTGGGCCACTGTTGCATTTGCTGATTCTGCTGTAGAATTGGCTTGGGGTGATCACTTATGTCACCTGTGTCATGCGGGTACTCCACCTTATCAACCTGATTTGGAATGAGGGAAACACTGACTACACTCCACAAGCACGGGGCGCCCGAAAACCAGCTGCCGAAAAAGCATCCTCTGCCGTCGCACATTCGGTGGAAAGGCTTCTCGATACGGTTATCACCAGCACGGATGATTCCAAGGCAAAACAACCGGTTACCATTGACATCAAGGGAAAGTCGCCGATCGCGGACTATATGGTCGTGGTCTCCGGTCGCTCGCATCGCCATGTTGGTGCGATAGCGGACCACTTGCTGCCGGGAGTTGAAGGACAAGGCTACGGCACTGCTCGTGTTGATGGCCTGCCAGCTTGCGACTGGGTGCTGATCGACGCCAGCGATGGCCATCGTCCACATTTTCCGCCCGGAAGTGCGCGAATCTACAATATCGAGAATGTGGCAGGTGCCGGAAACAACACCTGCGCCAGCTGGCCTGAACTGAATCGGGCCTGATCAGGCAGGCATTGCCGAAGCAGGGCATGAATTCACCCTGGCCACAACGCCGGAGAAACCATGCGTCTGGTAATTTGCGCCATCGGGCGAATGAAAGCCGGCCCCGAATCCGGGTGCTGGCGCGCTATGTGGATCGTGCAGCCAAGACCGGCGCCAATTGGGTGTATCCGGGATCGACATCCGCGAATTCGCCAGATCGCGTGAGCGCAACATGGAGGCGTTGCCTGGCGAAAGCAGCGCGCTTCTTAAATCCATTTCCGCCTCTGCCCGGATAATCGCAATGGATGAAACCGGCAGGGATGAGACCAGCGCGGTCTTGCCGAAATCGTGCAGGATGCACTGGATAACGGAACCGGCGAACTTGCCTTCATGATTGGTGGTCCTGACGGTCATGGCGCAGAACTGCTTTCGCGCGCCAATGCGGGGTGCTGCCCGGATGGGCAAGATGACCTGGCCACCAGCTTGCCAGGGTCATGCTGGCGGAGCAGATTTACAGGCCCTGTCCATCCGGACCGGACATCCATATCATCGCGAGGGTTGAACCACCTGGTTGGTGACAAAACCGATAGGTTAAGCGAAGGTTAACCCTCGCCCGATAGGGTCAGACCGCAATCGACCCAACGCAATTGCAGGCACGATGTTCGACCTGTGAAGCCGAGGCTGGAAGAATTCGTCCGAACCAGAGGACCAAACAACTGTGAGGGTCGCCTTGGCGCAGACAACAGCCAGAAAGTCTGTCTTGCTCAAACCGATCCGTCGATGCGCGGCTGCGGGCAGTCTGGCATTAGTCCTCCTCCACTTTCTTCCACAGCCGACCTTGCCTGCCTTCTCCCAGGAGCTTGACCAGAAACAGGCATCCACCGTGAGCGAACTTGAAACCGTTCGTCAGCAGATCGAATTGACGGAGAAGCAGCGGCAGGATCTGGCTGACGAAATCGGCAGACTTGAAAAAGACCGCAAAACCATCAACAAGGACCTGATCGAGACCTCGAAACGGGCGCGCGATCTCGAAACCAGGATTTCTCGCAGTGGTGATCGCCTTGGCGAACTGCAACAGCGCCAGAGCGATGTGAAGACGTCGCTGAAGGGCTGGGGCCCTGCTGGGCGAGAGTAATCGGTGCCGCTGTGAACGAATGGGCGAAGCCACGCCTGCCATATTGGTGACACCGGATGATGCTTTGACATCGGTTCGCTCGGCAATCATGCTGGGCGCCGTGGTTCCCGAATTGCGGGCGGAGACTGAAATCCCTGGCAACCGAACCGGCCGAAACTGAACCGCATTCGCAGCGAAATCGACAATGAGCGCGCCAGCCCCGACTGCCAGCCTGCAGGCGCTTGCTGGCGATGAGGAACGGCTGAACCTGCTGTTGCAGGAGAAGAAGAACCTCACAAATACCGCCCGCCAGCAACTCGCTGCGGAGACTGCGCGCTCGGCCGAGCTCGCCTTAAAGGCCAGTTCACTGCAAAAACTGATCAGATCACTGGAAAGTGAAATCGCCGCAGCCCGTGACGCAGCCGAGAAAGCCCGCCTTGCAGAAGGGCAAGACTGGCGAAAGAGAATGAAAGACTGGCCAATGCACGCGGAATCACCCAAGCCCGATTTCTCCGATACCGGCCGAATTGCACCCGCAATTGCCTTTGATGAGGCCAGGGACTGCTTCCCGCGGTTTCAGGCGTCGAGATCCGCAGTTTCGGCCAAAAAGACCGCCTTGGTGAAATTTCCAACGGCATTTCGATAGCCACGCGCGTCTCGGCAAGTGAGCGCTCCTTCGGATGGTTGAGTGTGGTCTATGCCGGGCCTTTCCGTTCTTACGGACGCTCTTGATCTGAACGCTGGCAGCGGTTATCATGTGGTATTGGCAGGGATGGAACGTATAGACGTCAGACTGGCCAGTTTGTCCCTGGCAGGTGAACCTGTTGCTGCCGTGGGAGCACACAGACTAGCCAGCACGGGGCTTGTTGACGTAGAGTCGTCGCGACCCGTTCTCTACGTCGAATTCCGCAAGGATGGGAAATCAATCGAATCCGTCTCAATGGTGGGCGGACAACACCCTCAGAGAGCCGGATGATTCGTAAGTTCACATTATTGTTTGCAGGTGCGATCTTTGGCGCATCTGCCGCTCTGGTCGTGCTGACCGGTTTTGATGGGCCGGGGGCAGCAAATGCCGCCGGGGCATCCACCTATCGTCAGTTGAGTATCTTCGGCGATATTTTTGAACGCGTGCGGTCGCAATATGTAACCGAGCCTGATGACGAGAAGCTCGTCGAGACCGCCATCAACGGCATGTTGAGTTCACTTGACCCGCATTCGTCCTACCTCAATGCCAAGGATTTCTCCGACATGCGGGTCCAGACCCGTGGCGAGTTCGGCGGCCTTGGCATCGAAGTCACGATGGAAAACGAGTTGGTCAAGGTGGTCACCCCGATTGATGACACTCCTGCATCAAAGGCAGGCGTTCTTGCCGGTGACATGATTACCAAGATCGACGGCGAGCAGGTCCGAGGGCTTACCCTCAATGACGCTGTCGAAAAGATGCGTGGTCCCGTCAATACGCCGATTGTCCTGACTGTCGTGCGTGAAGGTGCCGACCAGCCGATCGACATCACCATCATTCGTGATGTGATCAAGGTTCGTTCGGTTAAATACCGGGTCGAAGGTAGCGATGTCGGCTATCTGCGTGTTTCGAGCTTTACCGAACAGACCTATGACAACCTGGAACAGGGTATCAAGAAGATCCGGGAGGAACTGGGCGAAGACAAGGTCAAGGGTTACATCCTTGATCTGCGCCTCAACCCGGGTGGTCTGCTTGACCAGGCCGTCAGCGTTTCCGATTCCTTCCTGGATCGTGGCGAAATCGTCTCGACCCGTGGCCGGAACCCGGACGAAACCCGGCGCTATTCCGCTCGTCCTGGTGACCTGACCGGTGGCAAACCGCTGATCGTGCTGATCAATGGTGGTTCGGCCAGTGCGTCTGAAAAATCGCTGCCGGCGCCCTGCAGGACCAAGCGGGCAACCATTCTCGGTCTGCGCTTCCTTCGGCAAGGGCTCCGTCCAGACAATCATCCCGCTGGGTGCCAATGGCGCGCTGCGTTTGACGACGGCGCTCTATTATACCCCGTCAGGCGCTTCCATTCAGGCAAAGGGCATCACGCCAGACATTGACGTCGTCCAGCCCCTGCCGGACGAGCTGAAGGGCAAGGTGGAAAATCGCGGGGAATCCGAACTGCGCGGGCATATTACCGGCCAGCAGGAAGATGCCGAAGGTTCGGGCTCATCGGCCTATGTTCCGCCGGAAACCAAGGATGACGTGCAGTTGAATTATGCACTGGACCTGATCCGTGGCGTCAAGGTTTCCAAGGCGTTTCCGCCGGATCCGTCCTCCGCCATTCCGAACTGAGTTTGACAGGACTACTGCTCCTGTCAGCAGTTGACATTCATGGCCGGGGAGGGTCCGCTCTCCCCGGCTTTTGATTGGTTAAGGGCTGATTCGGCTTTCATCGCATGACCGTGAACCGCCGACTGGTCTGACCGGGTCCGCGCTGTTCCCGTCCGGATTCAGGGTGAGAAGCTGCAACGCACCGGAAGACCTGCCGGAAAACAGGATGGCATTGTTTCATGCAGGACGATCTTACAAAACCATTGGGGCTTCAGCGGAAGGACAAACCGCATCGCAATGGCTTGCGCAATCTTGGGCTGGCCGGCCTCGTGCTTGCAGGTGTGGCTCTCGGTTCAGGGCTGTTCATTGTTTTCAAGGCGCCAGAGCCGAATTCCGGTACGCAACCACCGTCATCGGCCCGGAACGACCAGATCGCTGCCACGGCTCCAGCCGATGCGCCAGCGTCAGCCCCTGCGGACAAGACAGAAGCCGGTAACGATACCGATGCGGGAACAGGCGATACGCAGCGGAACACTGGAGGACGTCAAGCCGGATGGCAGCATCGAGCCGGTAGTTCCGGTTCCCGTATTCAGACGCCAGGAGGCCGGGCTTGCCCACATGCCCGATCCGGCATTGGTGGAGAAGGGTGCCAGCGGGGTGATACCCAAACGCGGCAAGGACGGCGAGCGCGCGATGGATGTCTATTCGCGTCCACCCGCGACAGAGGGCAATTTCCGTTGTGGCCCGTGTGGTCCTGATTGTCGGCGGCATCGGCATCAGCCAGACAAGTTCGCAGGAAGCTATTCGAAAACTGCCCGGCGCGGTAACGCTTGCATTCGCCCCTTATGGCAACAGCCTGTTTCGCTGGATGCAGGAGGCCCGCAAGTCCGGACATGAATTGCTGTTGCAGGTCCCAATGGAACCCTTCGATTATCCTCGAAACGATCCGGGGCCCAATACGCTGCTATCGAGCAGCGATGCGGAGGAAAATCTGGCAAACCTGCACTGGGCCATGAGCCGGATCACCAATTACGTCGGTGTGATGAATTTCCTCGGCGGAAAATTCGTGACGACGCCTTCGGCACTCAAACCTGTATTGGAGGAGTTTTCGCGCCGCGGCCTGCTTTTCGTGGATGACGGCAGCGTCAACAATTCCATGACGGCAGAGATCGCCGAGCAGGCTCTGTTGCCATATGCGCGGGCACAGATCCAGATCGACACAATTCGCACCCGCAAGGACATTGAAGCCCAGTTGCAAAAGCTTTCCGCCGAAGCGAAGCGCACCGGCATTGCTATTGGCGTTGCCAATGCCTTTTCCGATTCGATCGAGCTTATCGCCGAATATGCCAGGAATGCTGACAAGGACGGCATCGAAATCACGCCGGTTTCGGCAATTGTCAGGGACCCTGAGCGAAAAGGCAAATGATGGACAAGAACGACCTCCCCTATCGCCGTTGTGTCGGCATCATGGTCTTGAACCGGCAAGGACTGGTTTGGGCCGGTCGCCGGATCGTTATCAAGGATGACGAAATGGAAGGTGCCACGCAATTGTGGCAGATGCCCCAGGGCGGCATCGACAAGGGTGAGGACCCGGAGCCTGCCGCTCGACGCGAGTTGTGGGAAGAAACCGGAATGCGGAGCGTTTCGCTTCTCGCCGAGGCTCCGGACTGGATCAATTATGACCTTCCCGCCGAGATGATTGGGATTGCCTTGCGCGGAAAATATCGCGGCCAGACCCAGAAATGGTTCGCCTACAGATTTGATGGCAATGAATCCGAGATCGCCATCAATCCGCCGCCAGGCGGCCATACAGCTGAATTTGACCAATGGGACTGGAAACCCATGCAAGACCTTCCAAAGCTGATCGTACCGTTCAAGCGGCAGGTCTATGAGCAGGTCGTGGATTGCTTTTCCCATCTCGCGCGGTGAGAATGTGCCGTGAACGCTCACAGGTGAACCAATGCTTTGCAAGAAGTTGACGATAAGGGAAAGTGCCGCAGACGATGATTCTGCCATCGTCACGGTCCAATCGGAGGCTTTCGGGCGCAAGGACGAGGCTGATCTTTCGCTGCAACTGATTTCGGCACCGCCACATACAATTTCACTGGTCGCCGAATGCAATGGTGATATTGCAGGCCATGTTCTGCTGACCGAGATCGGCGCCCCTGTAAGGGCGATGGCACTCGCTCCCCTGGCAGTATTGCCGAAATTCAGGGAAATGCAGGTAGGCTCAATTCTGGTAAAGGCTGCAATCGAGAAGGCCAAGGCTGCAGGATATGAGGCGATATTCGTCCTTGGCGACAACGCCTATTACGAGAGATTCGGCTTCGTATCCAACAAGGCCGATCCGTTTGACATCAAATGGCAGGGTCCACATTTCATGGCGCTGGAGCTGCATGAAGGTGCATTGGGCGGCAAGAGCGGCAAACTGCACTATCCCGAAGCTTTTTTTGCCTTGTGAAAAGAGGCTGGTACCTCGTCTGTGAATAGCTGATGCCAAAGAAAAAGGGGAGCCCGATGAACCGCCCTTCGGATCCTTTTCCATGATCACAAACTAGCGTCGGATCAACGCAATAGCATCGCGCGCTTCCCTTGAGCTGGCTCAGCGCGAGTCCGGCCTTTTCACGCTTGGCGTCATTATCGGCATCTGCCAGGTCTTCCTCGGCATTGCGGATTTCCCTGTCCAGATCTTCCGGCAAGATCCTTCAATGGAACCGCATATTCCGCCAAAAGGGTAAGGCCTGCCGGCGAGACATCGCGGCAAATCCGCCGCGCACAAAAATCTGCGTCAGGCCGCCTTCAGCCAATTGAATATCCACCACACCCGGACGCACGCTCGACATCAGGGGTGCATGATTGGCCATGACTGTGAAATAGCCATCCGATCCGGGGGAACAACGACCTGCATTGCCTCGCCGGAAAGAACAAGCCTTTCAGGCGACACCAGCTCGAAGTTAAAGGCCTGTGCCATGGTTCAACCCACACCCGAACAATCAGGCTGCTTCTGCTGCCAGACGTTGCGCCTTTTCAACTGCTTCCTCGATCGTGCCAACCATGTAGAAGGCGACTTCGGGAAGGTGGTCATACTTGCCTTCGACCAGTCCCTTGAAGCCCTTGATCGTGTCTTCGAGCGCAACAAGCTTGCCTGGCGCACCGGTAAAGACTTCGGCGACGAAGAACGGCTGCGACAGGAAGCGTTCGATCTTGCGGGCGCGGGCAACGGCGAGCTTGTCTTCTTCCGACAGCTCATCCATGCCGAGGATCGCGATGATGTCCTGGAGCGACTTGTAGCGCTGCAGGATTTCCTGAACACTGCGGGCCACCGCGTAATGCTCTTCACCCACAACCTGTGGATCGAGAATACGTGACGTGGAGTCAAGCGGGTCAACCGCTGGATAAATACCCTTTTCCGCAATCGAACGCGACAGAACGGTCGTCGCATCAAGGTGAGCAAAGGTCGAGGCCGGTGCCGGGTCGGTCAAGTCATCGGCAGGGACGTAAACGGCCTGAACCGAGGTTACCGATCCCTTGGTCGTGGTTGTAATGCGTTCCTGCATCGCGCCCATGTCCGTACCCAGTGTCGGCTGATAACCAACGGCAGAAGGAATACGGCCAAGCAGAGCCGACACTTCGGAGCCAGCCTGCGTAAAGCGGAAGATGT
The DNA here is from genome assembly GCA_041397505.1 of Nitratireductor sp. Lineage (GTDB taxonomy): Bacteria > Pseudomonadota > Alphaproteobacteria > Rhizobiales > Rhizobiaceae > BOKV01. Next base: position 14,665 of record JAWKWN010000037.1, on the reverse strand, counting down.
TGTCGACGAAGAACAGAACGTCCTGACCCTGATCGCGGAAATGCTCGGCGATGGTCAGACCGGTCAAGGCAACGCGTGCGCGGGCTCCCGGTGGTTCGTTCATCTGGCCAAACACGAGGCTGCACTTCGAACCGGCGGTAGAACCGTTTTCATGCGGGTCCTTGTTGACGCCCGATTCGATCATTTCGTGGTAAAGGTCGTTGCCCTCGCGGGTACGCTCGCCAACACCGGCGAATACCGAATAGCCACCATGCGCCTTCGCGATGTTGTTGATCAGTTCCTGGATGAGAACCGTCTTGCCAACACCGGCACCGCCAAACAGGCCGATCTTGCCGCCGCGGGCATAAGGCGCGAGGAGGTCAACAACCTTGATGCCTGTTACCAGGATCTGCGCTTCAGTCGACTGTTCGACAAATTCCGGAGCCTTCTGGTGGATGGCGCGACGCGCAGTGGTCTTTACCGGACCGGCTTCGTCAATCGGCTCGCCGATAACATTGAGAATGCGGCCAAGTGTTTCTTCACCGACCGGAACCGAGATCGGCTGACCAAGGTCAACAACTTCCTGACCGCGAACCAGACCTTCGGTGGAGTCCATCGCGATGGTGCGAACCGTGTTTTCACCAAGATGCTGGGCAACTTCGAGAACCAGGCGCTGGCCGTTGTTGATGGTTTCCAGACCGTTGAGAATCTGCGGCAGGTGATCTGTGAAGCTCACATCGACAACCGCGCCGATTACCTGTGAAACCTTGCCTACGGCACCTTTGCCAAGGGCGACCTTGGGTGCTTCGCTCTTCTTTGCGGCTGCCGTCTTTGCAGCGCTCGCTGCCGGCTTCTTTGCCGCGGGTTTAGCCGCTGTCTTTGCTGCTGCTTTCGCCATCGTCGTGATACTCCAGCTTAGAGCGCTTCCGCGCCCGAAATGATCTCGATGAGTTCTTTGGTGATCTGGGCCTGGCGCTGACGGTTATAGGTCAGCGTGAGCTTGTTGATCATTTCGCCCGCATTGCGCGTGGCGTTATCCATGGCCGACATCTTCGCACCCATTTCACCAGCCACGTTCTCCAGCAATGCGCTGAAAACCTGGACCGAAATGTTGCGCGGGATCAGATCGCCAAGGATCGATCCGACATCAGGTTCATATTCATAGGCCGCGTTCGATGCCTCGCTCACTTCTCCAGCATCGGCGGGAATGAGCTGCGAAGCAGTCGGAATTTGTGAAATCACCGACTTGAAGCGCGAAAAGAACAAGGTGCAAACGTCAAATTCGCCGGGCATCGAACATGCCGATGATTTTCTTTCCGATTGCATCGGCATGATGAAACTGATTGTCTTTGCTTCGCGCAGGTCAATGCGCTCGACAATCAGTTTTGCATAATCGCGGCGAAGTGCATCATAGCCCTTCTTGCCGACCGTCATGATCTTGACCGTCTTGCCTTCGGAAATCAGCTTCCGCGCATGTTCACGAGCCGCTCTTGCAATCGAGGAATTGAACGCACCGCAAAGACCACGCTCGGCGGTGCAAACCACCAGGAGATGGACATCCGGACTTTCCTGTGCCGGTCATCGTTCTGGCGCTTTTCACCCGATACCATTTGCGATGCATTGGCAAGAACCGATGCCATGCGCACGCATATGGACGCGCCGACTCTGCGCTTCCTGGGGGCACGGCGAAGCTGGCCGCCGCAACCATCTGTGACACCTGGTGATCTTTTGTGTCGCCTTCACGGAGGCGATCCGGATTTTCAGGTCCTTGAGGCTTGCCATGGCTCTCTTGCCCCGTCTGCCGCCATGATGAAACGGCATTGCGGGCAACAATCGCCTGGATTCAACAAACCGTCAGGCAACCGGACCAGCCGGAACCTGACGTTTCACGTCTTAGCTACGCCCCTGCATTCACGAATGCAGGGCTGACCGGCTGATCAGGCGAAATTCTTCGCGAATGCGTCGATCGCAGCGGCTCAGTTTTTCTCCTTCAAACCATCGGTCAGGGCCTGTTCGGTACGGATACCGTCGAGGATGTCCTTGTGTTCGCTGCGAAGCGAGGCGAGAAGGCCGCGTTCAAACGGACCGACCTGCGCAACAGTAAGCTTGTCCAGGTAGCCATTGACGCCTGCGAAGATCACGGCGACCTGCTCTTCCGTCTTCAACGGAGAGAACTGCGGCTGCTTGAGAAGCTCGGTCAGGCGCGCACCACGGTTCAGCAGGCGCTGCGTGGCAGCGTCAAGATCCGAACCGAACTGCGCAAAGGCAGCCATTTCACGATACTGGGCAAGCTCACCCTTGATCGAACCGGCAACCTGCTTCATCGCCTTGATCTGCGCGGACGAACCAACGCGCGAAACCGACAGGCCGACGTTAACGGCCGGGCGAACGCCTGATAGAACAGGTTGGTTTCGAGGAAGATCTGGCCATCGGTGATCGAGATCACATTGGTCGGGATATAGGCCGAAACGTCGTTGGCCCGGTTTCGATCACCGGCAATGCAGTGAGCGAGCCCGAACCATTGTTCGTTCATTTCGCGGCACGCTCCAGCAGGCGCGAATGGAGATAGAAGACATCGCCCGGATAGGCTTCGCGGCCCGGAGGACGACGAAGCAGCAGTGACATCTGGCGGTAGGCAACGGCCTGCTTTGACAGATCGTCATAGCCGATCAGGGCATGCATGCCATTGTCGCGGAAATACTCGCCCATCGCGCAAGCCGAGAACGGTGCCAGGAACTGCATTGGAGCAGGATCCGAGGCCGTTGCCGCGATGATGATGGAATATTCCGCGCCGCGCTCTTCCACCTTGACGAACTGCGCAACAGTCGAGCGCTTCTGTCCGACAGCCACATACACGCAATACAGCTTGTCCTTTTTCGGGACCATTGTCGTGGATTGGCTTCGGTTCAGGAAGGTATCCAGAATGATCGCCGTCTTGCCGGTCTGGCGGTCACCAATGATCAGCTCGCGCTGGCCACGACCAACCGGGATGAGCGCATCAATGGCCTTGAGGCCGGTTGACATCGGCTCATGCACCGAACGACGGGGAATGATGCCTGGCGCCTTCACATCAACGCGACGGCGTTCCTTGGCCTTGATCGGACCCTTGCCATCAATCGGATTGCCAAGGGCATCGACAACACGGCCAAGCAGTTCCGGACCAACCGGGACGTCAACGATGGAACCGGTACGTTTGACCGTGTCCCCTTCCTTGATGTCGCGGTCATCGCCGAACAGAACGACACCGACATTGTCGGTTTCGAGGTTCAGCGCCATACCGGCAATGCCGCCAGGGAATTCAACCAGCTCACCGGCCTGAACATTGTCAAGGCCGTAGACGCGGGCAATACCGTCGCCGACAGAAAGAACCTGACCAACTTCCGAAACTTCGGCTTCCTTGCCGAAATTCTTGATCTGGTCCTTGAGAATTGCGGAAATTTCCGCTGCACGAATATCCATTAGCCGACCTCTTTGAGCGCAAGCTTGAGGGAGGAAAGTTTTGTACGAAGCGATGTGTCGATCTGGCGTGAGCCGATCTTGACGATCATGCCACCAAGAATGGAAGGATCAACCTTCGCATCAATCGCGACATCCTTGCCGACAACGCCCTTGAGCGCCGCCTTCAAATCCTTTGTCTGCGCAGCGCTCAACGCGCTGGCTACAGTCACTTCCGCAGTCTCCTCACCGCGATGAGCGGCAAGAAGCTTGCGAAACGCACCGAGCATGTCCGGCATTGCGAACAGTCGGCGATTTCGGGCTACCACGCGGACCAGGTTTCCGGCAAGGCCGCCAATCTTGGCCTTTGCCAGGATCGCGTCGATTGCGCGCTCCTGATCCTGTGCTGAAAATACGGGCGAGCGCACGAGGCGCATCAGCTCATCGCTGCCAGCCATCAATGCGTCAAACCGTGCGAGATCCTTCTCGACCGCATCAAGCTTACCGGCTTCGAGGGCAACCTCGAAAAGCGATGAAGCGTAGCGACCGGCGACCCCGGAAGTCAGTGAGGCAGAGTTTTGCACTTTGGTCCTGTTTCCGGCATTCCCCGGTTCAACCCCACCCAACAGGCATTTGCCTGCAGAATGACAATCCGCGCTTCGATTCCCACTTTCCTTTCAGAAAGCCCGGCAGCGTCAGATCGTTGAACTTGTTGATCTTTTTGCTTTCATGATTTTTCCGGCCACAATCTTGCCGTCAAAACCGCGCTTCCCCTAGCACAGCGAATTGGGAGTCGCAACATACCAACGTATCATGAAAAGGTCTGATTGTCGCAGATAGGCAATGTTTTTTGCCCCTGGAGGCAGTTGCGCCTGACCCTTATGCAACAATTCCGAACACCACGCCGATGACAAGTCCGCCAAGAGCAAGTTCGAACACCAGCGACAACCAGTTGAACAGATTGTTGGCGCCATCGAAAAGCATGGCGATCATTCTGCCGAATCCGGTCACGATCCAGCAGACCCCAAGCGCAAGGGTAAGCAGGACACTTCCGCTCCCCAGCACCGCAAATCCGGTGGCAAGGTAGAACCCGGCAAGCCCGCCGCGCACCTCCCCGGTCGCCGCCCTGTCATTGCCACCAAGCCGCATGATTGACAGCGAGGTACCCGGAAACAGCAGGCAGATGAGACCAAACAAGCCCGTAATTGCGGCTATGGCAAATATCAGCCAGTCACCCCGCAATTGCGGTAGCGTGAGCGAGAACTGCGGAATCCCGTATTCCTGGATCGCAAGGCCTGAAAGCAGTGCTGCCAATGCAAGGCGGACAAGGGCGGAGCGGCTTCTTGCACCGTCAATTGCGATATTGGCAAGTTTGCCGATACAGGCAAGCAGCCATGCAAGCCCGATCACCGCATGAATATCGGGTTGACCAAACAGCAATGCGCTTGCCGGAAGTCCGATGAGGAAACCGGCAAAGCTCGAACGCCCCTCGCCGATTGCCTCGGGATGCGAGGCTGCACCGGCAATCCCGAGCCTGCCAAGGACGGTTCTGGCAGAAGGAAAAAGCCGAGCCCGATCAGGAGCGTTGCCAGGGCAACCATGACAGACAACCAGTCGGCAAGCGTGGCTGGCATAACTATGTCAATCATCGATGCGTTTCCCCGGAACAACAAAAAAGGGCGGACCTGCAAGCCCGCCCCGGCATTACCTCATTTTTCTGTCAGGCAGCTTTTTTCGTCAAGGCTTCCTGCATGTCCTTCTTGTTCTGGGCACGCTCCTTGAGAACATGGGCCTTGATGCCAGCATGTTCATCCGCAATGATTTTCTTCATGTATTCCATCGCCGCCAGCATGTGCTCATCAAGAACACCCTTCTGGTGAGCAACCTGCAGCATGATGAGATGCGGGTCGTAATTGGCTTCAATGATGACCGGACCCTCGGGCGAGACGGCAATGTCAAAGCCGATGATCAGTGATCCCTTGGTGATCGTGGCAGCCGTTATCGCCGCATCGCGAATTGCATCCCAGTGGGGAAGCTTGATGCCCTCGATCTGCTTGCCGGTATCGGGATGGACATCCAAACGCTGGCCATCAATTCCCATCCCGGTCAACGCCTTGCCCAGAATGCCGGTATCCGCATCCACCGGCGCGAGCATGTTGCCTGACCGCCAGAAATTGTCTGCCACATTGCCGTTGCCGGTCAGTTTGGCGCAAACCCTGAAAATTTCCGGACCGTTGCCACGGTCGAGCGTTACCACACGAATGGTAGGTACACCGCTGCCACACATTTCCCTGAGTGCTTCATGGGTCTCGACGCATTCCTGGAAAAGATAGGCACCGTTGAAATGGGTCTCGATCTCGCTCCACAGCGCTTCGACACTGACCGTCCGGCCATTGGACATCATCAACAGCCCCGTTTGCTTGTCATAGCTGTTGAAGCGTGCCGAGCCGAGGCTCTGCAAAGAGTTTGTTGGCTTGCCGAAGATCGGGAAACTGGCGGTTTCCAGGAACTTCTTCACATCCTGCCGGGTATCGAGCCTTGTCGGCCGGTCTTTCGGATAGCGCCCTCCAATGATGGCAACCGTATTGGTGCCCTTGAGGCCAAATCCGCGCAGCAGATTTTCATAGGCGAGCTTGTCGTCCATGACGCCGGTCCATGGATTGCGCTCCAGGAAATGACCCCAGATGTCGCGCGATCTGGCAAGACCCACCGCCTTCCTCTTTCTTCACTGGTCCAGACTGACCCGTCGAAAAGGCACATCGAATAATACTCGTCCACCGAAAGCTTGTTGCCCCGCAGGCACCAGGAAACCAGTTCCTTCAACTGCGTTGTCAGCGGTTTTCCATATTCAGCCGCAACACGCGGCATTACTTGCGCAAATGCCGGCATTTCCTTGACCGACATGTGGTCAAGTACGGAAGCATTGGTATCGCTCATTGGGTCCCCCGGAGGCTGGCTGCCGGGCTTTGAATGCCGGCACGATAAGACTGGATTTTGCCAATCCTAGCGTCACGCCGTAAATGCAGGGTTAACCATTGCCGCAGGCCGGAAAAACAATTGTGCCTGGGGTCCTGACCCTAGATGAAACTTTGCGGGTCGACATCGACCTGCAGTCTGATCGAACCCCTTTCGCGCGGGGCTGCCGCCAGCCAGCTGCGCAAATATCCCTGCATGTCGCAGCGTTTTTCCCCATGCACCAGCAGGCGGAAGCGATATCGCCCGCGCACCAGCGCCATGGGTGCCTCTGCCGGGCCCAGCACCATCATGCCGCTACCGGCAGGGGCCGCCCTGCGAACCTGCCTGGCATGGTCTTCGGCTTCTTTTCGGCTGGCAGCGGAAATGATGATGCTGGCAAGCTTGCCGAAGGGCGGCAGCCCCGCCTGTTGGCGATGCAGGGTCTCACGTTCATAAAAGGCTTCGCTGTCTCCGGCAGCAAGTGCCTGGATCACGGGATGCTGTGGCTGATAGGTCTGCAACAAACCGCGGCTTGATCTGCCTGATCGGCCAGCCCTGCCCGTGACTTGCGACAGTAGCTGAAACGTGCGCTCCGCCGCCCTTGGGTCGCCATTGGCAAGGCCAAGATCGGCATCCACCACGCCAACCAGGCTCATCAGCGGAAAGTTGTGACCCTTGGCGACAAGCTGCGTGCCGATCACGATATCCGCCTCGCCCTTGGCAATCGCATCAAGCTCCAGGCGCAAACGCGAGACGCTGCCAAGCGTATCCGACGACAACACAATGATGCGTGCGTCGGGAAACAGTCCGCCGACTTCCTCCGCCAGCCTTTCAACGCCGGGACCGCAAGCAGCCAGATGATCGAGCGTACCGCAATTGGGGCAGGCTTCGGGCACCGGTTCGTTATGGCCGCAATGATGGCATTGCAATTGCTGGCGAAAGCGATGCTCGACGAGCCATGAAGAACAGTTCTTGCACTCGAACCGGTGACCGCAAACCCGGCACAGTGTCAGCGGTGCATAGCCACGCCGGTTCAGGAACAGCAGCGACTGCCGCCCCGTGGCAAGCGTTTCAGTTACCGCCTGAACCAGTCTGGGCGAGATGAAGCGACCAGCGGGAGGCGCATCCCGGCGCATGTCGATGATCCCGATATCGGGAAGTGCCGCGTCTGCATATCGACCGGGAAGCTGCACATGACGGTATTTTCCCGACCGTGCATTGGCCTGGCTTTCAAGCGATGGCGTCGCGGAAGCCAGGATCACCGGAATATTGCAGCCATGCGCGCGCACCACCGCCATGTCCCGCGCATTGTAGAACACACGGTCTTCCTGCTTGTAGGCAGAATCATGCTCTTCATCGACAACGATCAGTCCGGGGTCACGAAAAGGCAGGAAAAGCGCTGAACGCGCACCGGCGACAACCCGCACCTCGCCGGTTGCCACCTGCCGCCAGACCTGTTCGCGCTTCCTGGCGCCCAATTCGCTGTGCCATTCCGCAGGTGGCGCACCAAAGCGCGATCTCGAACCGCTCCGGAAGCTCGGCGTCAGGGCGATTTCGGGCAGCAGGATCAGGACCTGTTTTCCAAGTTCAATGGCACGCGCAACCGCCTCGAAATAGACTTCGGTCTTGCCGGAGCCTGTCACGCCTTCCAGAAGACTGGCCGAAAAACTACCGGCCGCAACACTGGCACGCAATTCGTCAGCCGCAGCCTGTTGCCCGGGCGACAGGACCGGCTGGCCATAGGTGCCTACCGGTGCTGCAACGATGGGAGGCACGGGAATGTCGACTGCGGTGAAAACCCCTACCTTTGCCAGGCCATCAACCACTCCGGCACTGACACCGGCGGCATGGGCAAGGCCGGATTTCGTCCATGCCATTCCGGTTCTGGCAAGTTCAAGCACCGCTTCGCGCGGCCCCGTAATCCGTTCGGGCTCGATACCGGCATATCGTAACCCGCTCATTGGAGCAGGCGGATCGAAGGCGGCGGGCGTTCGAAGCACCATCCGCAACACCATGCCAGGACGGGCAAGGCAATAATCCGCGACCCACTGGATGAACTTGCGCATTTCGCGCGTCAGCGGTGGGCAGTCGAATTTCTGTTCGATCTGGCGAAGCTTTGCCGAATCAACCGTTTCGACAGCAGCATCCCACACAACACCCGCAACCAGTCTTGGTCCCAGCGGCACCTGCACAATGTCACCCGGCTGCAATTCCACGCCCTCAGGCACGGCATAGGTATAGGGCCGCTCTGCGGGGATGGGTAACAGGACTGATACGGTTTGATGAGCCAACGGATGAAATTCCGGATTTCACTGAGTCGGCATGCAGGGTAATGACCTCGCGCTGCTTTTGCTATATTGCCATGCGCAACACAGGACACAGGCAGTACCGGCAGCCTCAGGTGCCGGTTCAATCCGAGGAAAAAGCTCATGAAATTCTTTGTCGATACAGCAGACGTTGCCGAAATCCGCGAGCTCAACGATCTGGGGCTGGTGGATGGCGTCACAACCAATCCCTCCCTGATCGCCAAATCCGGTCGCGACATCATGGAAGTCACGAAGGAAATATGCGGCATCGTCGAAGGCCCGGTTTCCGCCGAAGTCACCGCAACCGATTTCGACGGCATGATGAAGGAAGCCGCGATCCTTGCCGACATTGCCGAGAACATCTGCATCAAGCTGCCGCTGACACTGCCGGGCCTCAAGGCCTGCAAGGCACTGACCTCTGCTGGTCACCAGACCAATGTGACGCTCTGCTTCTCCTCGGCACAGGCACTGCTGGCTGCCAAGGCGGGCGCGACCTATATCTCCCCTTTATCGGGCGCCTCGACGACATCGGCATGGACGGCATGGACCTGATCCGCGAAATCCGCGCCATCTATGACAATTACGGATTTGAAACCCAGATCCTGGCTGCCTCGATCCGCTCGATCAACCATGTCCAGCAGGCTGCCATCATCGGCGCGGATGTAGCGACAATCCCGCCAGCCACGATGAAGGGGCTGGTCAAGCATCCTTTGACCGACAAGGGACTTGATGCATTCCTCGCCGACTGGGCCAAGACCGGCCAGAAAATTGGCAAATAGCATTCAAGGTAGATGATACCGCAGACATTGGCTCAAATCGCATTCTGGATTTCACTTCTCGCCTCGTCCTCCATACTTTCTTTGGGGTTGGCAGATCTGACTGTTTCCAGCTTTCGGTTCTGGCCGCCACCGGCAAAGGGGTCATGGCAGGATGTCCTGTTTATCTGGCTGTTCAGGGCCATGGTCTATCCGTTGCTGGTCTTGACTGCCCTGAATTTTGAAGTCAGTGCCACTTCACTTGAATGGACAAGATTTGCGGCTGGTTTGCTTCTGTTGGTTGCGGGGTTTGGTGCCGCTTTCGCCAGCACAATCAATTTGGGTTGGCACAATGCTTTTGGCGACAGGAAGGGACTGGTAACCACCGGCTGGTTTTCGCGCAGCAGAAACCCGGTCTATGTGGTGACCTGTATTGGCCTGTTGGGATGGGGCCTGATCGCGGCAAGCTGGATGGTGTCCATCATTCTGGTCATCTGGGCAATGATGTACTGGGTTGCGGCATTTCTGGAAGAACCCGGCTTGAAGCCGGTTATGGCGAGGAATACCGCAACTATTGCTCCAGAACCCCGCGCTTCCTCGGGCGGCCCTCGTTTTTCCGCCGATAACTCCCTGTTCACCATGCAGGTCTACACTGGCAACATGAGCGAAGCCCCCCTTGTCATCTGCGGCCCTGATCTTGCACAAGCCAGGCAGTCATGGCTTTCCCATCTTGCCGGCGAACGCCGTCTGGCGGCCAACACGCTTGAAGCCTATGAACGTGACACGCGACAGTTCCTTTCATTCCTGACGGGATATCTCGGCGGCCCACCTGGCATTGCCGACATTGCCGACCTGCGCCCGGCAAATCTGCGCGGCTACCTTGCCGAACGGCGTCGCGAAGGTGCCGGCGCCAGAACGCTTGGCCGGGGACTGGCAGGCATACGTTCATTCATTCGCTTCCTCGAAAAGGATGGCAGGGCAAGCTCGGCAGGGCTCGCAATCACCCGTGCCCCGCGCCAGCCAAAGACATTGCCAAAACCGGTTTCCGCGGCACAGGCCATTCGCCTGACCCGCAGCGGTGAGCAATTGAACGAAGAGCCGTGGATTTGTGCGCGTGATGCAGCCATCATGGCATTGCTGTATGGATGCGGATTGCGGCTCGGCGAGGCTCTGGCAATCACGCCAGCCACCTGGTCCCAGGGAGCCGGCGGCACCTTGCGCATTCTGGGCAAGGGCGGCAAGACAAGGATGGTCCCGCTTCTTCCCGTCGTGAAGGAGGCCGTCGAAGATTATCGGGCGCTGTGTCCGTTTCAGCCTGCGCAGAACGAACAGCTGTTTCGCGGGGCGCGCGGAGGCCCCCTGCAACCAGCGATCCTGCAACGATCCATGGCACGGATGCGCGGCGCGCTTGGCCTGCCTGAGAATGCAACACCGCACGCACTTCGTCATTCCTTCGCGACCCATCTTCTGGGCCGGGGTGGCGACCTGCGAACCATCCAGGAACTGCTGGGCCATGCATCGCTGTCGACCACGCAAATCTACACCGCCATCGATACTGCCCGGCTTCTTGATGTATATGAAAAGGCCCACCCCAGAGCATGAATTCGCATTTCATGGACGCTGGCGCTGCCGGTCTTTGGTAAAAACCCCGCTCTTTCCCTTAACCGGATATGCATGATTTTCCGGCAGGATTGCTCCAGATATTTGGAGGTTTCCGAGCAATGCAAACCCGAGTTCCAGAAAGTCAGGCTTTCGCGGCCGTCAAAGCTGATCGCCTTGCTGAAAAGGCACTCAAGCTTTTTGCAGCAGCCAACCTCGTGCTTTTCCTGTTGTTTGTGGTGTTTCTCGGCACTGCTCAAAGGGCGCTTTCAGCCGAAACAACCTGCCGTGGCGAAAACCTGGTCGAGAAGCTGCAGGAGTCGGACCCGCAAAAATTCGACGAAGTCGTGGCGGAAGCCGGGAAGGTTGAGAATGGCCATTCGGTGATGTGGCGAATCACACGCGACGGACTCAAGCCGTCATTCCTGTTGGGCACCATGCATTCTGCCGATCCGCGCGTTACCCGGATACAACCAGCCGCAGATTCCGCATTCGAGGGAGCAGATACCGTCCTGATCGAAAATACCGAAGTGCTGGACCGGACAAAGATGACCGAGGCGCTGTTGCGGTACAAGGAAATGACCCTTCTGATGGACGGCTCGACACTTGACCAGAAGATCGCCAGTGATTCGGTACCTGCCCTTCAGGCTTCTGTGGAAGCGCGAAACATGCCCTGGGAAATCGCCCGCCACATGCAGCCATGGATGGTCGCAGCAGCGATCGCCATTCCTGTTTGCGAGGTTGAGGCCAAGTCCGGAGGGGCAGAGGTTCTCGACAGCATCATCGGCAAGCGTGCCCTGGCGGATGGCAAGACATTGATCGGCCTTGAAAGCATCGAGGAACAGTTCAAGGCGGTTTCGGGCATTCCGCAGGAATTCCACGTCAATGCGCTCAGCGAAACCTTGCAGCTGTCCGACATGACGGATTCCATGATGGAAACCACCAAATTGCTCTATCTACAGGGCGAGACCGGCATGTTGCTGCCGCTGGTTCGTGCTTTTTCACCCAAGACCTATTCCGGCAAGGGCTATGCCGAATTCCAGGAATTGCTGGTTTCGCGGCGCAACCACACCATGGCCGCGCGTGCCGCTGAACATCTGGCCAGGGCAATGTTTTCATGGCCGTTGGTGCGCTGCACCTGTCCGGCGAAGAAGGATTGGTGAACCTCTTGCGCCAGCAGGGTTATACGCTCGAACCGATTTCCGGCTGAGCCTGTTCACCACTTTGTGACCGGGAGCGCCATTTCCTGAGTTGAAACGCGTGTTACCTTTTCGCGTGTCAATCACAGGAAGGATATCGAAATGAAGACAATTCTTTCAGCCCTCGCGATTGCAGCCCTTGCAGGTACCGGCGTGGCATATGCCGAATGTGGCGGCCACACCGCATCCGCCTCCATCAAGAACATGACGGTGGCTCAAGCGGAAACCGTCAAGGAAGAAGAAGCCATGAGCACCCACGACACGGCGGATAGCAAGCTGCTGGTCGAGGAGAAGGCCGAATAGGCATCCAAACAGCACAGCATTACCTCCAGCATGATAAAACGGGCAGGATTAATCCTGCCCGTTTTTTTGGCGTCAATGTCACTGCATCGCGGCAAATTCTAGATATGCAGCGGCTTCGCGAATGTGGCGAGAGCCGCTTCGCGCACTGCTTCCGACATGGTCGGATGCGCATGACAGGTGCGACCCAGGTCTTCGGACGATCCGCCGAATTCCATCAGCACCGCGCATTCATGGATCATCTCGCCCGCGCCGAAACCGACAATGTGAACACCCAGGACCCGATCGGTAACCTTGTCCGCCAGGAATTTGACGAAGCCGTCAGTCTGGTTCATGGCACGAGCACGCCCATTGGCCGTGAAAGGAAACTTTCCCGCTACATAATCGATGCCGGCAGCCTTCAGCTCTTCCTCGCTCCTGCCGACAGAAGCAACTTCAGGCTGGGTATAGACCACGGATGGAATGACGTCATAGTTCACATGACCTGCCTGCCCGGCAAGGATTTCGGCAACCGCAACCCCTTCGTCGTCTGCCTTGTGCCAGCATCGGACCTTCGGTTACATCGCCGATGGCATAGATGCCATCAATATTGGTCTTGAAGTGTTGGGTCTTGACCTTGCCGCGCTCCATTTCCACGCCAAGCGCCTCCAGCCCGAGACTGTCAGTGTACGGCCTGCGACCGGTGGAAACGAGCACGATATCGGCTTCAAGCGTTTCAGCATCCCCGCCCTTGACCGGCGAGAACGTCACCTTGGCACCCTTGGCGGATTTCTCCACCGCCGTAACCTTCGATGACAGCTTGAAGTCGAATCCCTGCTTCTGCAGAATCCGCTGGAACTGCTTGGAAACATCAGCGTCCATATTGCCCAATATCTTGTCGAGATATTCGACCACAGTCACTTTCGCGCCAAGCCTCGACCAGACCGAACCCATCTCGAGGCCAATCACGCCGCCACCAACCACGATCATGGTTTCGGGCACTTTGGAAAGTGCAATTGCTCCGGTTGACGAAACGATGGTCTTTTCATCGATCTTGACATCAACGCCGGGAATTCCGGCGACATCCGAACCCGTGGCGATGACGATATTCTTCGTCTCGAGCAGTGTTTCCTTGCCATCGCCATCCCTGACGGACACCTTGCCCGCAGCTGGGATCGAGCCAGTGCCGTGATAGACCTCGACCTTGTTCTTTTTCATCAGGAAGGCAACACCATCGACATTGGCTTTAACCGTCGCATCCTTGTGCGCCATCATTGCCTTGAGGTCGAGTTTCGGTTTGGAAACATTGACGCCGAGCTTCTCAAGCCCGTGTCCCGCCTCATGGAACATTTCCGACGCATGCAACAATGCCTTTGACGGAATGCAGCCGATGTTGAGACAGGTGCCGCCCAGGGTTGGCATTTTCTCGACAATCGCGGTTTTCAGGCCGAGTTGCGCGGCCTTGATGGCACAGACATAGCCGCCAGGGCCAGATCCAATTATGACAACGTCAAATGACATCGATTGGTTCTCCATTGAAAATGTGTCAGCGTCCGCCGGTAACGTCGATGATGGTGCCCGTAACATAGGAGGCCGCAGGCGACATCAGCCAGAGGATCGCCTCTGCCACTTCCTCGGCGCTACCCTCGCGCTTCATCGGCACAGAACTGCGCATCTGCGCAACCCGGTCAGGCTCTCCGCCGGACGCATGAATATCGGTGTCGATAATGCCCGGCCGCACCGCATTGACCGTAATTCCCTCTTCCGCGACCTCGCGTGCAAGTCCAAGGGTAAAACTGTCAATGGCGCCTTTCGACGCCGCATAATCCACATACTGGCCTGGCGCACCAAGCTTTGCTGCAACCGAACTCAGATTGACGATTGATCCGCCCTTGCCGCCATGGCGAGTGGACATGCGCCGAACCGCTTCGCGAGCGCACAGGATCGAACCGGTCACATTGACCCGCATCATGCGCTCGAGCCGTTCGACATCCATTTCGTCAACCCGCTGACGCCGGTCCACAATGCCCGCATTGTTGATGAGCCCGGCAAGCGGGCCGAGCTTGTCGGCTTCGGCAAAGATCCGCTTGATATCGGTGGAATTGCCCACATCGCCCTGAATTGTCACGCCATCGCTACCCGCTGCACATACCTTTTC
>JAWKWN010000036.1:0-27889 GCA_041397505.1 Nitratireductor sp. | reverse complement strand
GGCATAGGCATCACGACAGATATCGGCAAGGCCATATTGCTGGAACAGAACCGGCACGTCGACAATCGAGCGTGTGGCAAATGGGAAATAGCCTCCAAAAATACCGACTTCAGTCGGGGATGCCATGGAGTCATCGTCCGAATGGACCGCATCGATGGTGCCTGCCTGCATGGCGCGGAAGAGTTCACCCGTTGGAACGATCTGGTCGGCGAAGAACAGTTCGATCACCATTTCGCCATTTGCCGCCTTGTTGAAGGCATCGACGAAAGGCTGGGTCACGAACTGGCCAAGCGTTGCACCTGCATAGGTCTGCATTCGCCAGCGAATGGGTTCCTGGGCAATGACTGGTGGAGCGGCAAGCACTGTGCCTGCAGCAGCGCCGGCACCGACGGCACCGGATTTCTTGATGAATTGACGCCTGCTAATCATTTCAGTCTCCTTTGCTCTTCTTGCTTGGCTCACCATTCACCCTTTGAAGATGTCCGGTGAGGTTCCCTTTTCGGTTGCCTATCGTGTCTGCGTTTCGCAATGATGTTGCAAAGCGGAGACCCGAATTCTTCCCCTTCACTCTTACCCCTGGAGTTTTCCCTGGAAATGTGACGGCAGCCACAATGCCAGTTCCGGAAACAACATCACGATCACAAGGGTGACGATCATGACGATGACGAACGGAATGACGGAAAGATAGATATCGCGCAGCTTGATGTCGGGCGGCGCCATGGCGCGCATCAAAAACAGGTTGTAGCCAAATGGCGGGGTCGTAGGCGATCTGGCAAATGATCGTATACAGAACGCCGTACCATACGAGATCGAAACCAAGCAGTTTGACCAGCGGCACATAGAAAGCGGCGCGACAATGACCAGCATGGCTGTGTCATCAAGGAAGGTTCCCATCAGCAGGAATGAAAGCTGCATCAGGATCAGCACTTCCCATGGCTCGAGACCGAGCCTGCCGAGAAGAAGCCCTCGATGGCCTTGACCGCACCGAGGCCGTCAAACACGGCATAAAGCAAGGGCTGCCAGGATAATCCACATGAACATGCAGAAAGAATGCCGAGCGTGGCTCCTGACCGTGTTCTCGAATACCTCGCGGGTCATGCGGCGCTTCAATATGGCTGCACCCATGGCAGCGAGTGCGCCGACTGCGGAACTCTCGACAAGGCTGGTATAGCCGGTCAGGAACAAGCCATTCATCAAGGCAAATATGCCAAGGGGAACAAGGCCAGCACGCAGCAGCCTGAACCGCTGGCCCCCAGGTAATGCCTGCGCGTTCCTCGGCCGATAGAGGCGGTCCCAGATGCGGCTGGATCTGGCAGCGAACAAATATGTAAGCAACGAACAGCGTCGCCATCAGCAGGCCGGGGATCACTCCGGCAACCAAAGCTGGCTTACCGGCTGGCGTGCGATCATGCCATACAGCACCAGAACAACAGATGGCGGGATAAGGATGCCGAGCGACGAGCCACCCTGGATGACGCCCGTGATCATCTGCTTGTCATAGCCACGCCGGATAAGCTCCGGCAGAGCGATTGTGGCGCCTATGGCCATGCCCGCAACCGACAGGCCGTTCATTGCGGAGATGATGACCATCAGTCCGATGGTGCCGATCGCCAGCCCGCCGGTATCGGCCCGAACCAGACATGGAACATCTTGTAGAGATCATCGGCAATCCGGCTTTCGGAAAGCATGTAACCCATGAAGATGAACATCGGCAGCGTCAGCAACGGATACCATTTCATCAGCTTGATCGACTGGGCAAAGGCAATTTCAACGCCGCCTGTTCCCCACAGCGGCAACACGGCAATGACGGCAACCGCACCAGTCACGCCAAAGACGCGCTGCCCGGTCATCAGCAGCGCCATCATGGATGCAAACATGAAGGCGATCAGTTCATAATTCACAGGCCCGCCTCCGCACGGTGCTTGACTTCGACACCGCGCAGGAAGAGCAGATCGCGAAACAGCTCGGCAATTGCCTGCAGCAACATCAGGAAAATGCCGACTGTCGCCACCAGCTTGACCGGCCGCATATAGGGCCGCCAGACAAAATGGGCTCGCTCACCATATTCGATGGCATAGGTTGTGCTGGAAATACCGCCATATAGAAGGACGACGAGATGAAGATCAGGAAAAGCACGGTAAAGAATCCACGGCTGCCTTGCGACGCGGCGACCAACTGCCGTAAGCGAGGTCCATGCGCACATGGTCGCCCAAAAACGTTGCACCGAATAGGGTCCGCCCAGGGTGTAATAGGCGACCATGAAGAATTGCGCGAGTTCCAGCGTCCACAAGGATGGCGAGCCCATCTGCTTGGTAAGCGCCGACCACAGCAGAACAGCCATCATCGCGAAGATCAGATACATGGCGAAACGACCGATACGGTAATTTACCCGGTCCACAATCTTCACATATCCGGCCATCAGCTCAAACATGCTGGCGCTCCCCTTCCATTCTGGAATTTGCCGCGGAAATTGCATCCGCCAGCAGAACCGCAATTGCGTTCACGCTGTCGGCATCGGCGAGGAGGTCATTGCGAATTTCAATCATCACATTGGCAATCGCGCGTGGCAGGGCATGCTCCTTCAGGGTATGGGTGACGCCGTCCTGCGGTCCATAGGGTTCGTTGAGCCTTGTTTCATGCGCTGAAACTGCCTTGAGATGATCAGCCATCGCCAGCGCCATACGCGGATCGGCGTCATGGAGAATGCCGATTTCAACCGATCTGGGCCTGCCGAAATAGACCGGGGTAAAACTGTGGGAACCGTCACCAGAACCGGCACCTGTGGCCGCGCCATGCGCGCATCAATGAAACCGGACAGCGCTTCCCTGAACGGGAAATAATAGGCTTGCGCGCGCCGCCGCGCCTCTGCGTCGAGATCGGCATTGCCCGGAATTTCATGAATTTCACTCCTGCGGGGCACAGCGTCAGCCGCATGCGGTGGCCGGTTGCAATCATACAGAAGCCGGGAATAGCGCTGATGTAACAGCAGGGCATCGAGCAATGACGAAAAAGACGCAATGAAGGTCGAGCGCACCCGGGTCCCAGGCAATGTGGCTGGTCAATTGCTCTTGCGACAGGCCAAGACGCCCAAGCGCTCCGGAATCAGATTGGAGGCGTGTTCGCAGACCAGAATGGTTCGGGACATTGCCTTGTGGATTAACGAGGCTTGCCACCCCGCTATCACCATCAATGGCCATTCCGATACCAGACATTACTGTCACCCGAGCCTCTGATTGGCAAACTATCCATTGGAAATGCGGGAGGCGTCAAAGCCGATTCTGAAAATAATTCTTCAATCTGATGCTATCTGGAAGTTATATTTCATGTATGATGTTGACCCGGTCGTTTGCCGGGAAACAGGCATTGGTGGAGGAGAACCATGCCGGAAACATGAAAAGAACGCCGAGCAGCATTCCGACACCGGAAAGCCTGCAACAGGCAATGCGAGCGACAACACGGTCGCAGAGCGAATTCGCGCCAATTTTCACCAGCTTACACGTGCCGAACGGCAGCTGGCCAATACCATGCTCGAGAATTATCCGGTCTCCGGGCTTGGCAGTATAACCGCACTTGCCGAAACCTCGGACGTCTCTGCCCCGACAATTGTGCGACTGGCCAAAAAGCTCGGCTTCCGTGGTTTTCCACAATTGCAAAGCCAGTTGCGCCATGAGGTGGAGGAGACAATTTCGAACCCTATCACCAGGCACAATCGCTGGAGCGAGGGCGCACCGGACGCCCACCTCATCAACCGCTTTGCCGAAGCGGTGATGCAGAATCTGCGCCAGACGCTGGCAAATCTGGATCCGGGCGAATTTGACGAAGCCTGCGCAATGATGGGCGACCTGAAACATGCAGTGCATGTTGCCGGAGGCCGGATTACCGGCACGCTTGCCGAATATCTGTTCCGCCACCTGCAGATGATCCGGCCCGGAACAACGCTTGTTCCCTCAACTGACAGCCACTGGCCGCATTATGTGCTGGACATGCATGACGGCGATACGCTGGTTCTTTATGATGTGCGCCGCTACGAAAACAACAGTGTTAAACTGGCCGAGATTGCAGCCGAGCGCGGTGTCAATCTGATCCTGTTTACCGACCAGTGGGTATCGCCGGCCGCGCGCTATGCCAAATACACGTTCAGTTGCCGGATCGAGGCCCCGTCAGCCTGGGATTCCACAGCGGTGATGCAGGTCATTACCGAAACCATGATCGCGCGCATTCAGGCCTCGTCATGGAAGAAGGCGCAATTGCGCACCCGCGAACTTGAGGCGCTGTTTGACCGGACGGGACTGTTTCGCCGGTTCAAATGACCGGCTTTTGCAGGCCCTGCCCCGAAGCCTGATATTCGGCTGGCAACGGATTTGTCCGCCTCTTTTGATCGGGCGGCTTGGCAGAATTCAAATCCTCCTTTATCTGACAGCGAAATCAGAACCATGCCGGACTTTTTCCTGCAGGTGCCAGAAGGACGTCACGAAATGATAACCGACAAGCCGGGCCTGCTCGAGGCCGTGCGGGATCGCTTTGCCCATGTTGATACCTGCCCTTTCGAAGGGCCGCGGATTTTCTTCGAAAATGCCGGTGGCGCCTTGCGGCTGAAATCCGTGGTCGAGACATCGGCAGCATTTGCCAGCTACCCGGACAATCAGGGCCGCGACAATGATGCTTCGCGCCAGTTGATGGCCATCATCAACAAGGGCAAGGAGGACATGCGGACCTTCTTCAACGCCAAGGGCGGCCAGATCTTCGTCGGCGAGAGCGGCACGGAAGTGCTGTTCCGGCTGGTACGCACCGCCGCAGTGGGTGCGGAGGAAGGTGGCGTGCTGATCGGAACCACGCTCGAACATCCCGCAACCCGCAGCGCCATGGGACGCTGGGCAGAGGTGACCGGGCGAAAGCATGTGCTGGTTCCCCATGACGATGCGACCGGAACGGTAACGGCAGACGCCTGGCGCAACTATCTGACGCCTGATGTTCGCGTGGCCACTCTCATTCAAACCTCGCCCGTCACCGGCATGGGCGTGGATGTGGTTTCCATCACACGCCTCATCCGGGAAATCGCGCCGCAATGCTTGATCATCATGGATGGCATCCAGCATGCCAGCCATGGCCTGATCGATCTCGATGCCTATGGCATAGACGGGTTTGCAGTGTCGCCATACAAGGTGTTTTCCCGCCATGGCTATGGCGTGGGCTGGGCGTCGGACCGGTTGAGCGCCATGCCGAAGGAGCAGATCATCGGCGGTGCTGCGACCAATTGGGAGCTCGGCACACGCGATACCGGCGCCTATGCGACCTTTTCGGATGTGGTCGAATATTTTGACTGGCTCGGGAGCCAGTTCACGCCCAGCCTTGATCGTCGCGAGCGCATCCTGGCGGCGGGCAAGGCAATCCACGAGCATGAGCATTCGCTGACCGAAGCCATGCTGCACGGCACGGGAAACCTGCGCGGACTTGCCGAGATGCCTGGTGTCACGGTAATTGGCGGCATCGACAATCCGGCGCGCGAAGGCCTGGTGTCCGTGGTCGTGGACAGCATGGATTGTGGGAGCCTGGTCGAATTCCTGCGCCTACGCGGTATTCGCGTCCACATCCGCAAGGCAGACCATTATTCGGGAAATGTACTTGATCCCCTTGGCTTGCCAGCCTGTGTCAGGGTATCCTTGTGCCACTACAACAGCGAAGGCGAGGTGGCGAAATTTCTTGCGGCCATGGAAGAAGCCGTCGCTGCAGCAGCGTGAAAATGGGCAGCGCCCCGCGGAAAATCAGACTTGCGGCATTGCAATCTTCCTGCAGTCCCGCATGTAAGTTTCAGACAACGCCAAAGAACCGGAATATCAATGGGTACAACTCTACCTGGCGCGAAGCGCGTGAAAGCTCGATTGGCAACGGCCCGGCCGTTTCCAGTCACATGCTGGAAAATGCCGAACACACGACTGCGTTCCTGAAGTCGCTGTCGCATCCGGTCCGGCTGGTCATCCTGTGCAGGCTCGCGGAAGGTGAAGCCAGTGTGGCGAACTTGAAACACTGGTTGGCGTTCCGCAGGCAGCGGTGTCCAAGCAGTTGGCAAGGTTGAGGGAAGAAGGCATGGTCGATTTCGAACGGTCCGGGCGTTCGATCATCTATTCGCTGTCAGACAAGCGTACGATGCGCATCATCAAGGTGCTGTACGACGAATTCTGCACATGACGAAACGACCGCCTCACAAAAGGGGTCGTTGCGCAAAATCGGGAAATCCGGGTTTCAGTTCGTGTGCTTGATCAGGAACACATAGGTCGAGCCGTCCATTTTCGATCCCATCAGTTCGTTGCCGGTTGTCCGGCAGAATGCCTCGAAATCCTTGACTGAGCCCGGATCAGTGGCGTGGATTTCCAGGGTGCCGCCCGTTGGCAAGTCCTTCAGTGCCTTTTTGGCCTTGAGGATTGGAAGCGGGCAATTGAGGCCCCTGGTGTCGAGTACTTGATCAGCCATTATGATTTCTCCACTCAGATATACAGATTGATGTCGCTTTTGGTGGCGACCTCGACCCAGCTTGCCGCACCACCGATGGACGGACCTTCGATCATGTCCTCGCGCTTGTATTCGAACAGGTCCATGGTCATCTGGCAGGCGATCATGTTTACATCGGCCTCCAGCGCCATGTCTCGCAATTCCTCGATGGATGCGACACCCTTTTTCTTGATGAGGTTCTTCATCATGCCGGTGGCAAGGCCATCAACGCCTGGAAGGGCAGAACAATGTTCGGCAGCGCCATATGCATGCCCATCATCGGCATTTCCATGGCCGGATTGCCAAGGGTGGAAATTTTCAGGTTCAAGTCCTTCTTGAGCAATGTCAGCCCGTAGAAGGTAAAGAACATTGTTACTTCAAGGCCCATCGCTGCGGCGGTGGTTGCCAGAATGAATGGGGATATGCCCAGTCGAGCGTCCCCTTAGTGACGATGATGGACATCGATTTTGCGTTGGCTTCAGCGGACATTCCTACCTCCATGCCGGTCTGGCCGGCCCATCCGGCGCAGCGGGCGCCGATCCGTGTAAAGACCTGCGATCAGGCGCAACCAGCAAACTCGTCTGCAGCCATCTTCGCCTCGTATGGCCCGGCAACTGCGGTGCCCGGTGTCAGGGATGCGACGGCGCCGTCATCGGACAGTTTCACCTTGACCATCCATCCTTCACCGTAAGTGTCGGAATTGGCCAGCTTCGGATTCCCGCTCAAGGTATCGTTTACAGCGACGATCTCAGCGTCAAAGGCGATCTTTGCAGGTCCGACCCATTTGCCGGATTCAATCGTGGCGCAGGATTTGCCGGCATTGACGGTCTTCCCGGCCTTCTTGGCTGTAAATGCGACGAGCTGACCGGCCATGCCGGTTGCGATCTATCGTCATGCCAACCGTGTAGGTGCCGTCACCATTGGGCCGGTACCAAAGATTGTTGTCGACGTCATAAAGAAGATCGTCGGGTAGATTGCAGCCTCTTACAACGGGCATTTGCCTGCTCCTTGATTAAAGCCGGGTGTGATCCGGCCTGTCCAATGATTTCATACCTCTTGTCATCGCATCATCAGCCTGCCTGATACCGCGAGACGAACAACAGAATTCTCCAAGCCCGGCATTTTCAAGCTTGCCGCCTGCAAACAATGCCAAGTGGCGCACCACCATTGCGCCAAGGCGCAGGGTCCTTGCCACTGCAAGGCAATCGGGATCGGCGAGCACCACATTGTGATGATACACTATTTCCCGACATGTCTCACGACAAGCATTGAAGGACGGATCGCCCCTCGAGGCCTGCTTGTGCAATGCAAGGAGGCGAAAACCTTCGGATTTCTTTTTCGTCGGCTGATTGCCAGCTGCTCTGATCCAGGCATCCAGAATGTCTTCTCCCATTGCAAGAAGATCACCTGCTACGGTTTGCGGATTGTTCACCAGCACCTCGTCCGGGCTTGCCACCAGTCCGTCCACCGCGTCGAGGATCTCATCTATCGACAATGGCACCCTTTCATTGACTTGCATATTGGCACTCATGCCAGGCCCTTTTCCTTGATCAAGGTCATGGAATCGGAAAAATTCTCGTGAACGCCAACCTTTTTCGGCGACAAGCCCATGGCCAGACCGAGAAGCTGGGTGAAATACAGGATTTGACACTGGTCTTGCGGCCGAGCACCTTTTCGGCGCGCACCTGATGCATTTCGAGGCCGGTGTGGCAGGTTGGGCATTCGGTGGCGATCACATCGGCACCAGGCTTCCGCCGTTTCCAGCAGGTTCAACACCAGCCTGGTAGAGGTATCGCTGTCGGACAGCGCATGTGCGCCGCCGCAGCATGAGTCTTCAACGGATAGTCGACATTTTCGGCACCCGCTGCGGCCAGCAGATCGTCCATAAAATGCGGCTTGGAAGTGGATTCAGAGCCTGGCCCCTTGTCCTTTTCAGGGAAGATGTGGCGCGGGCGGGTATACATGCAGCCATAATAATTGGCGACCTTCAGGCCCTTCAGCGAGTTCTTGACGCGCTTGGCAATGCCCTCCTCGCCGATTGAATCCTTGATCCAGTCGAGCGCATGGATCGTTTCGACCTTGCCTGCCTCATAGGTTTCATGCCCGGCCTTTGTCGAAAGCCGTGTATTGACCTCGCGCGAAGGTTCATCATGGGCGAGATCATACTCAGCCTTCTTGAGATTGTGATAGCAGCCATTGCATGGGGCCATGACCGTCTCAAAGCCCATCTTTTCCGCAATCGACAGGTTGCGTGCCGAAAGATAGGTCTGGATCTTCGGATCAATGTTCTTGACTTCCATCGCGCCGCAGCAGTTCCAGTTTTTCAATTCCACAAGGTCGAGGCCCAGTTCCTTGCCGATCGCCTTGGTCGAGCGGTTATAGGCATGGCCGGTGCCTTCAAGGGCGCAACCGGGATAATAGGCAACCTGCTTGTGTTTGGTGTTTTCACCGGTCGTCATCATTCAGCTCCCTTCGGTCCGAGATTGAGGGCCTTGCGATTGGCTGCCTCGACCTCGCCGACATATTCCTCGATTGCAGCACGCGCCTTTCCCCAGCCCTTTGTGCGCGGGCGGAAGACACTCGCCCAGCCAAGCCTGATCAGATAGAAAACCGGGAAGCGCTTGATGAGCCCGGTGACGAGCGCGACCAGCCATGGCTGGGTCAGTTTCTGGTTGGTGCCCTTGAAGAACTGGCGAAGCACCAGCCCGTCCTCGATCTTGCCGGTTTCGAAAACCTGGTGCGAGAACGCCTCGTCGAAGATCATCGATGGCTTCTTCTCTGTATGGCCCTTGAGTTCGAGCCAGTGCGCGTGGCCTTCATCACGCCTTCCGGATTGACGTCACGCGGGCAAGCATAGGTGCATTTGTTGCAAGATACACACTGCCAGATGATGTCCTTGTCGCGGACGAGTTCGGATTCCATGCCAAGCCGGATCAGGTAGATCCAGTAACGCGGATTGAAATCGGGATTGATCGCATTGACCGTGCACGCATTGGTGCAGGAGCCGCACTGCCAGCAGCGGGAGATGTTCTCACCGCCGCCAAGTGCCTCGATCTCGTCCTGCATGGCTTCGTTGTAGTCGCTGATCGCACGCGTCTCGATAAAGGTGCTCCAGTGGCCTGAAACATCGACACCATCAATGATCAGGTTGTCATGCGTGACCAGGTTTTCCGGCCGGATCAGGGATTTCTCGTGGATCGGCATCAGGAAACCTCTTCATGTGTGACGAGCCGCTGTGCGCCGAGCACATGCGCGGTACCGTCGATCAGTTTCAGGCGTGTGCGCCCGGTTTCGGTATCGACTGCGTCAAGACCAAGCATGCGGCGCGTATGCAGCATCGCGTCGCCGGCACCGGTAAAATCAGACCGCAGATATTGCCCGCCACGGTCGTTGATGTAACCGGAATAGACATGCGCCATCAGCATGTCGCAGTAGAAGGGCAATTCGCGGAACACGCCATTGTCCTTGAGAAAGCCTTCCAGTTCGGCTTGCAGGGTGGCGTAGGTGGCAAGACTGTTGTCAGCCGTGATCCTGGCGAGATCGACATCCTCGGCGAACCAGATTTCGCGCAGGACGCCGGTTCCCACGCGCTCGTCCCAGACCCAGCGGGTCATCAGCGGATAGCGGTCAGGTGCCGTGAAGTGCAGGATTTCTGCCGCAAGATCACGCACCCAGCGATGTTCGCGGTCCTGCGGAAAACTGTCGACAAAGGCCGTCATGCGGGCGTCGGTTGTCGAGAGGTCAGACCATCCCTCCAGCAGGCCAACGATGCGGCGATGCAGGGCTGCGTAGCCGAAATCACCAATCCAGCCGGCAATGCGGCGACGGACCGGGGTAATGAAGGCGGCAAGGTCGAGAAACTCGTCCTGGGTCATCTGGCCGACCCTGCCCTTGCCGAGGATTTCCTCGAACAGCGAGGCCTTGAGCGCCAATGCGCCAACATAGCGCTCGACACCGCCAGTATCCTCTGCGGCTGCAACAAGATGCTCGAAGGCACGGCGCAACCGGGGACCGGAAAGATCAAGGACTGGACCCTTGCTCTCTTCGCTAACCGGTGTGCGACGCAACAGCGAAAACATTACTCCGCAGCCTCCTTGACCGGGCTTCTGAGCATGTTCAGTGCCTGGATGGCAGCTGCGTGACCGGGCAATCGAGATCATCGATCGTTTCCGGCCCGGTCGCGGCACCTGCCACGAACACGCCCGGCCGCGATGTCTCGGCCATGTGCAGATAGGACGAAGGCTTGTCGACATAGCCATATTTGTTGAGCTTGACGTCGAAGATTGCCGAAAGGGTCATGTTGTCGATATTGGGGTCCATGCCGATGGCATGAACGACCATGTCGAAAGGAATGGAGATCGGGCGCTTGACCAGCGTGTCCTCGCCCTTGACCAGCAGGCGCTTGCCATCGGAGGTGACCTCGGCGATACGGGCCTTGATATACTTGACCTTGTGCTCTTCCTGGCTCTCCCAGTAATAGGCGCCCTCATACAGCCCGAAAGTCCGGATATCCATGTAGTAGATATAGACGTTGCAATTGGGCAGCGCCTCACGGATTTCCATCGCGATATTGGCCGAAACGGTGCAGCAGATCTTGGAGCACCATTCGCGCCCGATCTGGCGGTCACGCGAACCAACGCAAAGCAGAATTGCAACGCGCTCAGGCTCGCGGCCATCCGACGGGCAGCGTACCCCTTGCCCGAGGAGAACATCTGCTCGACCTGGACCGTTGTCACGACATCGGGATAGGTACCGAAACCCCATTCGGGTTTGTTGACTGAATCAAAATGGGTAAAGCCGGTTGCAAGGATTGCCGCCCCCTGGCTTGACAAGTTTGCCATCGGAAAGAGCTCGCGGCGAAACTGCCCGGTTTTGCCTTCGAACTTGTCGACGGAAGCCCCAAGATGCACCTCGATGAGCGGGTTGTCCTCGACGCGCTTGACCATGGCGCCGATGGCGTCCTTGGCCCATTCATGGCTCGGAACCAGCTTGGCATAGCCTTGCAGGATCGGAGCGCCGCCGAGGCGGTCCTCCTTTTCGACAAGGATGGTTTTCTGGCCGGAAGATGCCAGCGCATGGGCTGCTGAAAGTCCGGCGGGACCACCACCGACTATGAGAACGGGTTGGGTCACTTGTCACCTCCGGCAAGCGCTTTCGGGCGAACATAACCGGGACCCGATGTAATGGCGCGTTTGGGATCATAAAGGGTTTCGATCTTGCCAGCCTTGACTTCGCCCAGATAGGTTTCGAACTCGGCCTTGGCCTTTTCCCAGTCGATGCCGATCTTTTCCAGCAATGTCTCGAAGGGCGATGCATGCCAGTGCAATTGTGCCATCTTGTATGGATGAGCACCGCAGGCGAGCGCTGCAAACTGGCAGTCCGCCATCACCGGAAGTGCATAGACCTTGTCGACGGCCTTGCCGATCCACTGGTTCTTGTCGAGCGTGGTGATGCAGCCGGTATCATGACCCACCATCACATCAGCCCTCGCCTCTTCAACCGCGACCTTGATCTTGCGGTCGATGGCAAGGAGCGGGTGAATTCGCGCTCGCCGATGATGTGACGGAAGCCGAAGCCGCAGCAATCATACCAGGTCGAATAATCAATCACCTGGGCTCCAAGGGTCTGGAGCAGACCTGTCGTTACCGCCACACGGTTTCCGTCAAGGACGGTGTCGTCATAGATCACATCCTCGGGCACCATCTTGTAGACATGGCAGGCGGGATGCACGGTCGCGCGCACATTGGAGACATCGATTGTCTGGTGCTGCTTGATGCGATCACGCATGACATGCAGCCATTCGGAATAATGCACGATCTCCTCGGGGATCAGCAATTTGCCGTCAACGAGACGACCGAGCTTGCCGAGGATCTTCTTCACTTCGGCCCGCAATTCGGCTGAATGCATCAGGAAAATGCGCATTTCCTTGTAATTGCCGAACGACGTTCCGCAATGAACCAGCGGATAATAGGTCCCTTCCGGCAGGCCCTGCGACTTGGCCGACACATAGGCCTGGTGGAAATTGCGAAGGAACACGGCTGCCAGCGAAACCACATTGCCGATGCCCGAACCATGATAGTTCCAAGCAGTGCAGGACGTCTGGTCGGTCTCGTCGAGATAGGTAACGCCGGTCTTGTTCATCAGCCACAGGACAGAGCTTGGATAGCCTGGAATATTGCCGCACTGGCCGCAGGACTTGTGGTGCCAGAGATTGTTGGTGGGGATTTTCTTGTCCCAGCCATACAGCGTCTTGGCCATGACCGGATCATGCACATCGGAAACGCGATGGACGAGGATTTCGCCATCCTTTTCCAACTGCCACATGGCGTCGCGAATGTCTTCCTTGCGTTCCTTGCCGGTCAAAAGCGCGCGCTTGTCGATCTTTGCCTCGACCCAGTCGGTGGCGCGCCGCGCCTCATCGCGACTCAGATTCGAAGGCTGCCATTCCGCGCCAAAACCGCCAAATGCGCCACTGCCGTTATTGTCATTGCCTCTGGCCATTTCTTCCTCCTCGAACTGGCAAGGCCGACTGCGGTTGGCAATCAGTCCTCGTCGTCTTCGTCTTCCTGCTCTTCAAGCCATTCTTCCCATTCCTCGCGCTTCTCCTCCATCACATCGGAGACAACGTCGAACAGGTTTTCATCCACTGTCTCGAGCTGATCGAGAACGCCGGTCGCCTCCCAGATGGTATAGAGCTCGACCGAGGTCTTGAGATTGACTTCCCAGGCTGTGTCCAGCGTGTGCATGGTCGGCATCGGGATTGCCTTGCGCAGGATGTTCAGCGGCGCGTCAATGCGGCTGACATTCGGCCCCCAATCGGGAAAGGCTTCCTTGGTGATCATGTTCGGTGCCAGCTGGTTGCCGGTGGAAATCACTTTCAAGAGCACGCGCGAGAACGGGCGCAGCACTTCCTTTGCCGATTCCATGCCGTGCTTGATCGCGACTTCGCGCATGATCATCACAAGGCCGCCTGGCGAGTTTTCGAACGGGCAGCGTGCCGCGCAGGTATAGCACTGGGCGCAGGCCCAGATCTTTTCCTGCATGGCATCGTAAATGCCTTCGAGGTTTTCGGTCCACAAAAGCTGGACAATTTCACGCGGGGAATAGTCGTAATAATGTGCTGATGGACAGGTGGCCGTGCAGATGCCGCAGTTCAGGCAGCCATGGATTTCATGGTCATAGACCGAATGGCTGCGGATATCCTCGAAGATCTCCTCAAGCTTGGCCTGTGGAACCTGTGGGAGTTCCCGATACCGGATCGCTAATCTGCGGATGGGCCATAACGCACTCCTCCTCGCGCTTACCCTCTGGTTTCGCGTCAGTAGGTCAGCACTTTCGCGTCGTCGTTCTCCATGACCTCCTCGATGACCTTTGCTCCACCGACGATGCCTTCACATTCGGGAATGAGGTCTTCGGGCAGTCATGTCGAACAGATCGAGATTGGGTGAGCAGCAAAAGAATTTGACGCCGGCCTCATGCGCATCCTTGATGAAATCATAGACGGTCTTGGGCGAGCCGTCCTTGACGACCAACTTCTCGGCGACACCCTTTTTCATCAATTGCCCGGCGGTTGCCGTGCAAATCACATCGACTTCGTAATCCATTGCCGCAGCAACGGTTGCCTGAAAGAACGGCGCGCCCAGTTCCTCGCCATTGCGCGGATCGGTATTGACCATGATGATGATGAGCTTGCTTGCCACGTCTCTCTCCCGTTTCAGCAGCGGTGCGAGCCTCCCCCAGGCTCGCCACATCGATATTCAGAAATGATACATGCGCATTTTGAATATGCAAACGGGAAAAATGCAAAAATTTGCATATTTCAGTTTTATGCCATCCTGGCATCCATCAGCCCGGTATGTCTCATGGTTGCCACCATCAGGTCGTTGAGAACAGAAGCGATCTCGAACTGCATCGATCCAAGTGCGTCCAGGGCGTCCACCGTATTGTCCGGTGTCTCGGTGAATTCCATGATCAGGTCTTCCGCCATGCCGCGCTTCATTCCCGGATGACCGGTAAAGCCAAGGCTGTTGCCATTGACGGCAAAGATCAGCGGCTTGCCCTGGCTGCAAACGGCAATTTTCACGGCACCATCTGGAAGCACCGGCATGTCGCGCAGATATTGGGCCAAGGGGAAATATTGCGGGACCTGATTGAAACCATCGCCCAGACCGGTACGCTCAGCCGTCGCCAATTCAAAACGCAAGTGTGCTTCATCCGCGCCACCACCCGCAGCCGACGCAAGGATGAGCGAACCAAGCCCGAAGCCCACGACCGGCAGGCCAGCCTCAAGGAAGGCCCGGGTCAGGCGCAATTCAGGTCCGAGGCTTGGCAGGATGTGGCCGCTGACAATACCGTATGGGCCACCGCCCAGAAGCATCAGGCCGTCGTGGTCCTCGACGCCGGTCGGCAATGTACCGCCCGCTGTGAAAGGCCGCTT
The DNA here is from genome assembly GCA_041397505.1 of Nitratireductor sp. Lineage (GTDB taxonomy): Bacteria > Pseudomonadota > Alphaproteobacteria > Rhizobiales > Rhizobiaceae > BOKV01. The sequence goes on along the minus strand of JAWKWN010000036.1, from coordinate 12,966 downwards.
GTAGATGAAGCGTATGTTTCGACCCTCGAAATGATCTTCCATCAGACCGAGATATTCGGCTTCGGCATGCTGCACGACGCAAACGGTCTTCATGCCTGCTCAGTCTCCCGACGCTGCTGCCGAAGTGACGGCAGTGGCGATGTCGGTGCCGGAGATGCCGGGCATTTCGACAGAAAGCTCCTTCATCAGGCTGTCGGCAGCTTTGGCTATCGCTTCCTGTTCAAGGGCGGTTCCAGCCAGTCCGGCACAGATCCGGTCAATCCCGTCTGGCGGAAGGCAGGTGAAATCCCCGGAAATCATCAAGTTCCCGATCCGGCCATCGCGCCCCAGCAAATGCACGCGCATCATGCCGCCGGGTGCCTTGTGGGCGCTTTCGGTGAGATGCGTTCCGGCTGAAATCTTGACACCTAGGTCAACCAGCTTGCGGCCCTGCAGATTGGTCCATTCTGGAGAGGACAGATCAGCCCTCGGCCTTGGCGATTGCTGCCAGTTCAGCCTCTGTCGGCTCACTCATGACCGGCTCAACCTTCAATACGTCAGCGCAATGCCGCAGAAAACGCGCGATCAGGTCAGCACGGTCCGGCGCAACGGGCAATTCCTTGGCGATGGTCGTCATATAGTCGTCCAGCGTCTGGCGCAGCTTGTCCCGGAATTTCTCGCTTGGCACCTTGAGGCATTTCGACATCGTGTCCGTGTCGAAATCGAACATGAACGAACCAACCATGACGGTTGCATCACCAATGCTGGCAGCGCCCGTACCGCCGATCTTGCGGCCATTGACATGGATGTCGTTGACCGGGCGGTAATTGGCATTGACGCCAATCTCCTGGTAGGTACGCACCACCGGCTCGATGAACATCGGATAGAGGTTTACGGCGAATTCCGGCGCTTTCTTGCGCGGATAGATGAAATGCGTGAACAGCTGGTTCTTGTCGAGATAGACAGCACCACCACCAACATGGCGGCGATATACCGGCAGGTTGTTGGCGCGGCAGAATTCCTCGTCAACCTCCTTGGCAATCTCCTGATGCATGCCAACGCAGACATAGGGGTCAATCGGCGAAACCAGCGAAAGGACCGGATCACTGTCCGGGGTCATTGTCTCTGCTAGGCCGTGATAGACAGCCTGGCTACGCAAGGCCGGAACCAGCCCGAAATCAATCACCCTGAGTTTCATTCGATACTCCCCTCGGCATATGCGTGCATTATCACGCATGATTGCAGCGTGCCATCGACCTGTCGATGTTACACATTCCCTATTTGGAATACCTTATTGCACTTGCCGTTATCAAGAGGCAACCGCAACAAGTTGCTTGCCGAAATTGCCACCCTTCAGAAGATCCAGAAATGCCTGTGGCGCAGAGGCCAATCCCTGCGAAACGGATTCGGTGTATTTGACGGCACCTGAGCGGATATGGGCAGACACTTCTTCCTCGAATTCGGGGAAATGCTCGTAATGGTCGGTAATGATGAAGCCGCGAACCGACAACCGTTTCACCAGAATTGACCGCCATGCGAAAGGAAGCATGTTCGGGCCGTCAGAGGCTCCGGCACCCAATCCACCGGCGTTGTACCATGAAATCATGCCACAAATGGGAATGCGACCATGTACGTTCATCAGCGGAAGCACAGCCTCCAGCGTCTTGCCGCCAACATTCTCGAAATAGATGTCAACGCCATCGGGACATTCGGCGGCAATTGCCTTGCGCAATGCTGACGCGTCGCCCGCCCTGTGATCGAGACAGGCGTCAAATCCGAGTTCCTCGACGGCATGGCGGCATTTGGTTTCGCCGCCAGCAACGCCCACTACGCGCAAGCCCTTGATCTTCGCCAACTGCCCAACGAGCGAACCAACCGCGCCGGTGGCCGCAGATACCACAATGGTCTCGCCCTTTTGTGGCCTACCATGCAGATTGAGACCGGCCCATGCGGTAATGCCGGGCATTCCCAAAACGCCCAGTGCCGTGGATGGCGGGGCCTTGGCTGGATCAATCTTGCGAAGGCCCTTGCCATTGCTGAGCGCATGGCTGACCCAGCCGAACCGGCTTTCGACCAGGTCCCCTACTGCAAGTTTCGGATTTCTGGACTGAATGACGCGGGCAACGCAGGCACCTTCCATCACGCCGCCGATTGCAACAGGCTCGGCATAGGATTTGGCATCATCCATCCGGCCACGCATATAGGGATCGAGTGAAAGCCAGACGACCTCCAGAAGGATCTCGCCATCTGCGGGCTCGGGCAATTCGACGGTCTCGAGCCGAAAATCAGACAAAGTGGGCATGCCCTGCGGGCGGGCGGCGAGAACGATTCGTTGCATTTCCATGGCGGGCATCCTCCGGTTCGGCCTACACTGGCGCACCAAAATCGGCAGCGCAAGCCATTGATTAACCGGACCTTGCCGCCTTCTTCATGAATTTTTAAAGAAATAATCGTTGCCTTAACCGGTCGTTAACCCTCGTGGCGCATCGTTTACGCTAGGTCAATCCGGGTAAGAACCATGAACACGATATCAGCAAACACCCTAAACGAGCCGCAAAGCCCGATCAGTGAAAAGGAATTGCTGGCATTCAACAAGCTTCCCTTCGAGGCAGTTGAGCGAATTGCCGCGCAACTTCCATCAGGTCAGCGATGGCAAACAGCGGCGTTCTGCTATGGCAAGAGCCATCTGCACCCTCGGACTTGCCTTCGCAGCGACATGTTCTGCAGCGGAACTGTTTTCAGCATTCGGGCGCAATGCGCGCATTGTCGAAGCACAGGCGAAAGCCGCAAGCAATGCCAATTTGAGGCTTGGCGGCAAAGCCAGAAACAACGGCCCGACACTGGCCGCAACGGGCATTGGCGCAATCGGGCTCAGGCAGTAGACAAATGCGGGGGCGGATCGGGGGGCAATATGGCGCGTCGCTGGCGCTGGTCGCGGTATTGGGTCTGCAGGGCTGCCTGTCTCAAGGTGTAGGCAACTTCTTCGGAACGAATGGCGTTGATACCACGACAACGGGATCAATTGCCTCGCAGGCGACGCCAGTGACCGCGCCATCGCAATCCGGCGGCATGGTGCCACAAATCAGCATTGATCCCGGCATTACCAATTCCAAACAGATGTATGCTGCCGTGACAGACAACGGCATTTCGCTGCCGAGGTTCCTCAAGGAAATGGACCAGCGCTTCGTGCGCAGGATCGTGCCGAACATTACCGGTGAAGCTCCCGGCACCATCGTGGTCGATACCCGGAACCGCTATCTCTACCTCGTACAGGAAGGCAATGAGGCCATTCGTTACGGCGTCGGTGTCGGCAAGGAGGGCTTTGCACTGGCAGGGTCGCGCCGTGATCCAGTACAGAAGGAATGGCCTGTCTGGACACCGCCAGCCGAAATGGTTGCCCGCAAACCCGAACTGCAGAAATACGCCAATGGCATGGAACCCGGCGCCATGAACCCGCTTGGCGCTCGCGCCATGTACATCTTCAAGGATGGCCGCGACACGCTGTTTCAGATCCATGGCTCGCCGGAATGGAAATCCATCGGCACTCAGGCTTCGTCGGGCTGCATACGCCTGATCAATCAGGATGTCATCGATCTTTACAATCGGGTCCGTCCCGGCTCTCCCATCGTGGTCCTGTAACGCGCGCTGTCAGAGCCCGCCCATACGGCGCAAGGCGTCGACAATCTCGTCAACCCCCTCGCCTCTCCGCAAGTCGGTGAACAGATGCGGTCGGCCCGCACGTGCCTTTTGCGCGTCGTCGCGCATGCGGTCCAGATCAACACCGACATAGGGCGCAAGATCTGCCTTGTTGATGATCAAAGGTCCGAACGGGTGATGGCCGGTCCTCCCTTGCGGGGGATGTCACCACCCTGGCAAACCGAGATCACATAGAGCGAAAGATCAGCCAGATCGGGAGAAAGGTTGCAGCCAGGTTGTCGCCGCCGGACTCGATGAAAATCACATCGAGCCCTGGATGACGACTGTTCAATTCTTCAATCGCACGAAGGTTGATCGAGGCATCCTCGCGAATGGCGGTATGTGGACATCCGCCGGTTTCGACGCCAACAACGCGGTCAGATGGTAATGCCTGCATCCTGACCAGAGCCTCGGCATCCTCGCGGGTATAGATGTCGTTGGTCACGACAGCGACGGACCAGTGGTCGCGCATCGCCTTGCACAGTTTCTCGGTCAGCGTTGTCTTGCCGGAACCGACCGGTCCGCCAATACCAACACGAAGGGGGCCGTTGCCATGCGTCATGATAGGAACAATCTCGGTTGCAGTGTTTCATGTTTCATGCAGGCAAGTTCCGCCATGATGGCAGCGCTGCCCAAATCATCGAGGTTCGAATTTGCCGCCTTTCCCGCAACATCTGCAAGAACGGGTTCAAGCCGTGCCAGGATGCGCGTGGCGCCCTGCTGGCCGACAACGCTGAGACGGATGGCGCACTGCAACTGGTTCGAAACAAAGGTGTTGAGCCAGGCAACAAGCGCGGTTTCGGGGTCAATTGCCGATTTGCCGCAGGCAAGCCCGACTGCAACAGGCAATGGCAGGATTGCAGGAAGCGCATCGTCAAACCAGAAGCCGACTGCCTCACGGAAGGATTTGCCCTGCGCCACGGCCTCGTGATGGCGCTCGGCGGAGCCTGAAAGCGCCAGGGCCAGCCCTGCAATTTCCGTGATTGCGGCAGGTGAAGATGTTTGCCTGAGTGCGGCTACCAACAAGACTGCGTCATTCCAGGCAGAGCCGTGGCGGACAAGTGTTTCCAGCCAGTTCGAAAGCGAATCCTCATCGCGGACCAGCGCAGAGGAGACGGCCTGCTCCAACCCGGCCGAATAGGCAAAGCCGCCAGTTGGAAAAACCGGCGAAAGCCAGGCCATCAGGCGCAGTAATTGCGACGAACTGCTCATCGGTCACCCATGCGTCTTTGCCATTCCTGCACTGCGTCGCCGAGTGTCGATCCGGAATTGGCCTTCAGCCAGGCCATGAAGGATCGGTCAAGCCGGAAGTCCTGCCCCAGACGTGATACAAAATATCGACGCACATTCTGTGTGTTGCGATAGCTTGCGTCGATAACCGTATGATCGTTCAGTGGCGAATAATGCCAGTCGAATGGACGTGGATCAGCCATTGCTTCAATGCCCATGGTGGTGGTGGTGCCCCCCGTCATAGGCACCGCCCTCAGGATCAAACGCCTCATCGACATCCATGACGGCGGCCCCCAGCCCCACAAGCATATCACGGATCACATGGTCGCGCCTGATCAGCACCCGCATCGGCTCGATTTGCGCAGCGAGATGGCGATTGCCGATCTGCCAGCACAGTGCCAGCAGGTGACGGGTGTCACGGCCACGTATTTCCATCAGCGGTTCCGGCCGCGCCACCGCGGCGATGATCCTGCCGTCGTCGAGTTGCAGGCCATCGCCATCCCGAAGCAATTGGGCGTGTGGCAGGTCAAGCAGAAACATGACCCCCTCATCCGAGGTCAATGCCATGCGGCGACGGTGGCGCGCGTCATAGTCCAGTGACACATAGCCATCGGGTTGATGGAAATGGCGGGTGATCGTGTTGCAAGTCGTCATGGATGAAGCCAACACAATTCCTGAAGGAAAGGAAAGCCCAAGATTTGGGCAGACCACCTTGGTGGTTGCCAATTAACAGCTTTTTCAATCTGCTGGAATGCCAGCCAAAGCCAGGCAAAGAGCGCCAGAAGCGCATAAAACCATTTTGCCAAGGTCACGAGATGGGTCTGCTTGACGAGTGCGGGATCAATCTTCGCAGGATCTTCCAGCATGGTGGCGATATTCGCATTTCCCACAGGTCACAAACCAGATAGACCAACGCTACCAGGATCAGTGCGGCGCGGACACCGGAATTCTTGCCCGGCAACCAGCGGCCATAGCCCAGCACCAGAGCCAGGCAGAATGCGATGGGAAAAAGCGTGTCGAGCGGCCTTGCGCGCGTCAGATAAAACTGGCGACCAGTCTCACCAAGCGCCTGGACATGAGCCATTGCGTCTTCGGCGCTGTAGGCGGACATGCGAATGTCAAATACGGGAAGCCCGCCAGAGGTGATACAGCACCGGCGCAGCCAGAATATCAATAGCGCATAACTGGCCATGGCAATTGCCACAGCCAGAAAGAACCCGCGTTTCATACCCGATCACCCCACGTGAAAAACGGTTGTATTAGTCCATTGATTCAATCGTTTAGCACAGGGGATTCGGGTCCGCATCCGGAATCTCCTTAACAGGTTAACGATTGTGAGGATTGTGCATGTGGCCAAGGGTTTTGGGTAGCAACCCTCACGCCTAAAGAACGGTCACCGTTGCATTTTCGATAATCTCGATCTTTCGACCGGTAATGTATTTTCCACCGGCATCGCGCCAGGCGATCAGATGCGGGGTTTCGAAATGGAGATCAAGGTCTGCCCTGCTTTTCCAGCGCTCGACGAAAACCAGTTGGTTCTCTTCCTCGATGCTTGAGACAATTCGTAGGAAATGCAGCCCGGTTCCTTGCGCGTTGCCTCAATGCAGGGTGCAACAGCAGCTCGCACCGCTTCAAGGGAACCAGGTCTGATCGTAAGCTCGGCAATCAGGTAAAGCATCAACAATCCTCAAAACAGGAAATAGCGTTGTGCCATGGGCAGCACATCCGCCGGTTCGCAAGTCAGCAACGCACCATCGGCACGCACCTCGTAGGTTTCGGGATCAACCTCAACCTTCGGCGTGGCATTGTTGAGCACCATCGAGGATTTGCCAATGCCGCCGCGCGTGTTTTCCACTGCGAGCATTTCCTTGGCAGTGCCAAGCCTTTCACGCAGGCCGTGATCGAGTGCTGCCTTCGACACAAAGGTGACCGAAGAATTGGTAAGCGACTTGCCGAATGCGCCGAACATTGGCCGCATGTGAACCGGCTGCGGGGTGGGGATCGAGGCGTTGGGATCACCCATGGGGGCCGCTGCAATCGTGCCGCCAATCAGCACCATTTCCGGTTTGACCCCGAAGAAGGCCGGGCTCCACAGCACCAGATCGGCGCGCTTACCGGTTTCGACGGAACCAATTTCCCGGCTCATGCCATGGGCTATGGCCGGGTTGATCGTGTATTTGGCAATGTAGCGGCGGACGCGGAAATTGTCGTTGTCGCCGGTTTCTTCCGGCAGCGAACCGCGCTGGCGTTTCATCTTGTCCGCCGTCTGCCAGGTACGAATAATGACTTCGCCGACACGGCCCATGGCCTGGCTGTCCGGAGGAAATCACCGAGAAGGCGCCCATGTCATGCAGGATGTCCTCCGCTGCAATCGTTTCCTTGCGGATCCGGCTTTCGGCAAAGGCGATATCCTCCGGGATCGACGCATCGAGATGGTGGCAGACCATCAGCATGTCGAGATGTTCGGCAAGCGTGTTGACCGTGTAGGGCCTTGTCGGGTTGGTCGATGACGGAATGACATTTTCAAGGCCGCAGACCTTGATGATGTCAGGTGCATGTCCGCCACCTGCCCCTTCGGTGTGGAAGGCGTGGATGGTGCGGCCCTTGATGGCGTCGATGGTGGATTCGACAAAGCCGCTCTCATTGAGCGTGTCAGTGTGGATCATCACCTGCACGTCGAACTCGTCCAGCCACCGTCAGGCAGCAATCGATTGCCGCTGGCGTTGTGCCCCAGTCCTCATGCAGTTTCAGCGCCGATGCGCCGCCCAGCACCATTTCCTCAAGTGCTGCAGGAAGCGAGGCATTGCCCTTGCCTGCAAAGGCGAGGTTCATGGGAAAGGCGTCAGCAGATTCAATCATCCGCGCCAGATGCCAGGGACCCGGCGTGCAGGTTGTTGCCAGCGTGCCATGCGCCGGGCCAGTACCACCGCCAAGCATGCAGGTGAGGCCCGACATCAGCGCCTCCTCGATCTGCTGCGGGCAGATGAAGTGGATATGCGCGTCAAAGCCACCGGCGGTGACAATCCTGCCCTCAGCTGCAATCGCCTCCGTGCCCGGCCCGACGATGATGTTGACGCCCGGCTGTGTATCAGGGTTACCCGCCTTGCCAATGGCCGCGATGCGCCCGTTCTTGAGACCAATGTCGGCCTTGTAGATGCCGGTGTGATCGACCACCAACGCATTGGTAATGACGGTATCCACCGCGCCATCAGCGCGTGTCACCTGGCTTTGGCCCATGCCGTCACGGATAACCTTGCCGCCGCCGAATTTCACTTCCTCGCCATAGGTGGTTAGATCCTTCTCCACCTCGATGAACAGCTCAGTGTCGGCCAGACGAACCTTGTCGCCGGTGGTGGGACCATACATGGCGGCATAAGCGGAGCGGGATATCTTTGCGGGCATGGCTTGTTATCCTGTGCTTGGGAATGTTCGATTGACAACAAAATCCCGCCTATCTAGCGTTCCGGTAGCAGCGCGCAATGTAAGCTGCGCTGCTGCATATCCGGGGGCGGTGACGGGAGAAACGAAATGAAAGCCGGCCTCAACACTTTGGGGGCCTTGGCAGCCCTTGCTGCCATCGCAATTCCGCTCGAAACCAGGGCTGAAACCCTCATTGAACGCGGAGATTATCTTGTACGCGGCCCGATGGGTTGCGGGAACTGTCATACCCCGCTGGGACCGGACGGCCCTGTCGCTGGTCAGGAACTGGCGGGAAGGCTGGTCGAGAAGAACGAGCAGTTCACCGCCATTTCGCCAAACATCACGCCTGCCGGGGAGATTGCGGGCTGGAGCGACAGCGAACTCGCCCGGGCCATCAGGGAAGGCATCCGCCCGGACGGGTCGGTTATCGGGCCGCCCATGCCGTTCACATTCTATCGCGGGCTTTCCGACGATGATCTTGCCGCGATAATTGCCTTCTTGCGCACGGTACCGGCGGTCGAAAACGATCCCGGGAAGTCCACCTACAACATAGCGCTGCCGCCGGCATACGGGCCACCGGTTACCACTGTGTCTGCACCCAGGCGCGACGCGTCTGCCGAATACGGTGCCTACCTTGCAGGACCAGTCGCGCATTGCCTTGAATGCCACAGCCCGATGACAGAAAAGGGACCGGACCTTGGGAAGCTTGGCCAGGGCGGCTTTGAGTTCCACGGCCCGTGGGGCATTTCCGTCGCTCCCAACATCACCAGCAGCGAAGATGGCATTGCCGGCTATTCGGATGCGGATCTGCGATTGATGATCACGCAGGGTAAGCGCCCTGATGGATCGGCCATGATGCCGCCCATGCCGTATGGATATCTGGCGAAATTCACTGACAGCGACATTGCAGCAGTGATCGCCTATCTGCGCACACTGCCGCCTCTGCCGGATGTGAAATAGGCCGCAAGCGTTCATCGCAGTGACCGCATTGCCTTTGTGCAACCGGAAGGCAGGATGTGATGGAGCATTTCAGAGTTTCCCCATCACTTCTTGCCGAAAACCATAGACCTCGCGCTTGCCGGCAAGCGGCACCAATGTCACGTCGCGCTCCTGCCCAGGCTCGAAGCGCACCGCCGTTCCCGCAGCAATGTCGAGGCGCATGCCGCGCGCCCTGTCGCGATCAAAGGAAAGGCCGGGATTGGTCTCGGCAAAATGGTAGTGCGACCCGACCTGGATCGGCCTGTCGCCGGTATTGGCGATACGCAGGGTGACGGTTTCGTAGCCTGCATTGAGTTCGATATCGCCTTTGGGCGTGATGATTTCACCGGGGATCATTCCGAGACTCCTCAGTTCTGGCCAACCATGAATAGATAGGCTGCAACGGCGATGGCAACCAGCCCGGCAGCAACAAGCATGCCGATCATGATCGTTTCAAGACGCAGTGCAGCACCGGTAAAGACCTTGTCTTCATCCGGATGGATTAGTTCATACCGTATTCCGTCAGGAAGCTGTGGTGGCCTGCCATGGCCCAGTTCGGATACAAGGCGTCGCCCTGCATGCGCGCCATTTGCCACCTCGTAGACAATATGGTGGTAGACGTCGCCTTCCTGACCCACTTGCTCTTCCAGCCCAACTGCTCTCAGCGGAGCTCGCAGCAGAAAAGGGTGCCGGCTCTGCCGCCGCCGGTAGAACACCCACCCGGCGACCAGCGACGCAAATCCGGCAACAAGGAACATCAGGGACAAAAACATCGCCTACCTTATCGGCTCGTGCACAGTGACGAGTTTCGTCCCGTCAGGAAACGTCGCCTCCACTTGCACGTCATGGATCATTTCGGCGATGCCCTCCATCACCTGGGCACGGGTGATGACATGCGCACCCGCCTCCATCAGGTCAGCGACCGAGCGCCCGTCACGTGCGCCCTCGATGACAAAATCGGTGATGAGTGCAATCGCCTCGGGATGGTTCAGCTTGACGCCGCGTTCAAGCCTGCGGCGCGCCACCATCGCTGCCATGGAGACCAGCAGTTTGTCCTTTTCCCGGGGTGTAAGGTGCATGAATTTCCCTTGTCGCTCTTCAACTTGCCCAAATTTTCGGCAGGCCTGCACTGCCATTAAGCAGGCGCACTGCCTGTCCCACGGCGATCTTCAGCGCATAGCCGTCCCTTGCCGCGATTCTGGCAAGAAGCTTGCCAGTTCCAGCAACGGACCACGCACTCACACCGAAATCAAGTGCGTCACAGCTCTGCAACTGCGTGCGAAGCTGGTCTGCCAGCAGTGACGGGTCAGGCGCCACCAGAAGCAGGGTTGCGAATGCAGACGCGCCATTGCCGGTCGCAGAACCCGCCATCAATTGCGTCGGGTCGCCATCGAGGCGGAACTCCTCGGCATGGATGAGTTCGCCGTCATGCCTGATCCGCCATGAATCGTGGAACAGGCATTGGCGCACGCTCTCGCCCATGGCGCGACGGCCCAGCACCAGCGGTTCGACCAGCAGGCAGGTTCCGGTGCGGGTGATGTCAACCTCAATCACCCGCCGCAATGCCGACCCCTCATAGGCAATTGTCTCCTGCGGCAACCAGGACAGATGCGCTGCCTCGCCTACCGAGAGCCTGACTCCGGCTTCGGCGCGACCTTCGGCACAGCGATAGAGCTTCTCGCTCGCCTGTGTGGTCAGCACGAGACGGGTGTCTTTGCAAGCGGACGCTTCCCAGTTGATCCGGTCACCGCCGGTCAGGCCTCCGGCGGTGTTGATGAGTATGGCTTCGAGGCAATCATCATGCGGCGTTGGAAACCTGATCTTGGCCGCCCCTTCCTGATAGAGCATGTCAATGCGGCTGCGCCCGGCAGAGCGCTTCACGGCCAGACGCCCGGTCGCCCTGACGCGCTGCAGGGTGGCGGGTTTGGCAGTAGTCTGATTCATCACAACCGGAACATCCATCGAGGAAACAGTGGCAAGAAGCAGTGACGTCTTGTCAACCAACATTTTCAACTGCAAAGGCCGGGCTTCCCGGCCCGGCCTTTTCCGCAATCTCGTGTCTTTCAAATGCAGACAATTGCCAGAAATCTACATTTGCGAGCCATCTGAATCGATCCCGAATGGCATGTGGCGGTTCCCCTGATTGGTCTCACGGAAGACACGCTTCTTCGATGGTGTGGAAGAAAAGAGGGTTGGAGCCTTCACGACTTTTTTCCGGGATTTTGCCACAGCTTGCTTTTTTGTCCTTGTCTTTATCGCAGGTGCGGGGGATTGAGTGGCCGTTTTTATCCGTTCACAAGAATTGCCACGAACCTCAAACCCCTTGCTACAAACAAGTGGGCAAATTCTGCCAGATGTCTCCTTGAGTTTGCCAAGCATTTCACTGGTTGGTTCGATAGAAGCGAGTTTCAAACCTGATTCCCTGGCGAAGCCCTCCAGCGCAGACTGGCTGCGTGATCCCCATTTGCCATCAACCCTGCCAGCTTCACAGCCCAGCCTGTTGAGTTCGCGTTGCAAGTCGCCGAGCAATTGCGGAGACGGCTCCGCGGGTGAATTGTCGGCTTTTGTCGTTTCAGGTTTTTCAGTGCTGACAGAAGCGCTGGGCAATTCAATTTTTTCCGGTTTCGGCTCCAGTGCTGCCAGTTGTAGTGGTTCTGCTACGTTTGCGGGTTCGACCGGCTTGACTGTGGCCACGACCTTTTCCTCAACAACCGGCGCAACCGGTTTGGAAACTTCTGTCTTGGCTGGTGCTTCCAATGCCGCCTGCCCGGTCTTGGCACCCAGCAACATGATCTTCAATTGCGCCAATCCGACAAATGCTCCCTCGGGGAATTGCTCCAGATAGGCTTCGAAGAACCGCTTGTCCTTGGCGTCCTTGATTGATTCCCAAAATGCTATTTCAGTCTGGCGATCCGCCGCTGAGCGTGTCTGACCGTTGCTTGCGGCAATTTCCTTGAGGATTTGTGTTACCGCGGTCTGGGTTTCAGCCGGCTTGTCATCGACAATTTTCGCTTCCGCAGATTTATCCGTCTCAGGATTGAAATAGAACCGGCCCAGAAGACCTGAATTGATCCATGGCGTCTGCTGCCCGCCAGTGTCACGAGACACTTGCACCCGAACGTCAGTCATCAGTGTCGAAATCTCGACACCTGGACGTTCGATATTGTCGAGCAAGGCCTTGGTAAAGGGACTGTTGCGCCCTTTGCCGTCCAGCGCCACATTGTCGGGATTGGTGGCAAAAGCGATGAGGATGCCCGAGGATGCGAGCTTTTCTTCGGCCAGGCCTTTACCGGCCCCCTGGGATCGGGAAGCCGTCTTGAAGCTGCGGGTCAAGGGATTGTCGCGGCAGGCGTCCAGAAAGATCAGCAGTGTCTTGGCTTCGCGTTCCATCTGGCGCTGAATGAATGACAACGAAATCGTTTCGAATTCAAGATCGCTTTCAAATTCGAGCCTGGCATCCACCGGAGCCAGGTAGTTGGTGCCGCCAACCTGCAGGGCGTGGCCGGCGTAGTACAACATCGCCACATCTGCACCGCGAAGCAAAGTGCCGAATTCGCGAACCGTATCGCGCATGCTGCGATTGTTGAGATCAGTGCCAACGACAACCTCGAAGCCAAGCTTTTTCAACTTGGCAGCCATGTCATTGGCGTCATTTTTCGGGTT
>JAWKWN010000035.1:0-29377 GCA_041397505.1 Nitratireductor sp. | reverse complement strand
TGAAATCAAAGAGCAGCAACGCCTCCTCGATCCGCTGGCGTGTTGAATCGCGCACGCTTCCTGGGTCGTTGAAGTATTTAGATACGGTCGGACGCGATATTCCGCTAGCGGCGGCGAACTCCTCCATGGTCTGGATCTTGGTTTCACTCATGTCTCTCTTCTCCAGCATATGCTGAGCTGGATATTAAAAATGACAGGCAGGGAAACGCAACCCAAACTTTTCCCGCGTATTCTCATTTCTTTACGCCCGTTAATTTACCAGCATGCCTGTTTCATACGGGTTTCGGGGGCAAAACCCGGCGTCAAAGCCATGCTGATTGCTGCCACAAGAATTATTCAGCGCCGAAGGCCAAACCCTCTCGACACGAAATCGCGCAGGCAGCATTGTCGCAACGCAGTCCCCGAAGCGGTTCAACAAATGGAGAAACGGAATGGCCGGAAAGACCGAGGCGCCGAAGGCGTCTTCCTATGATATTGTCATTGTCGGTGGCGCAATCATGGGTTCGTCGACTGCCTGGTTTCTCACGCAGGACAAGGCCTTTACCGGCAAGGTTCTCGTTGTCGAGCGGGACATGAGTTATGCGTCGTGCTCGACCGCGCATACCAATAGCTGCATCCGGCAACAGTTCTCAATGGAGCTCAATGTCCGCATCAGTCAGTTCACGGCAGATTTCGTCAAGAACCTCCGCCAGCACATGGGCGGCGATGAGCGGGTTCCGGATCTGAAAATCCTCCTTTGGCTATATGTATCTTGCGGACAGCGAGGCTTTTGCGTCGATCCTGCGCAGCAATCAGCAGGTGCAGCTTGCAGCAGGCGCCGCCACACAGTGATGACTGCCGCACAGATCAGCGAAGGCCTATCCGTTCTACAAGGTGGATGACATCGTGCTCAGGTCGATCAACCTGGTCGATGAGGGATACTGGGACGGGGCAACCGTCTTTGACTGGTTTCGCAGGCAGGCTCGCGAGCGCGGCGTGGAATATGTCGAGAATGAAGTGGTGGCCATTACACGAAATGCCGATGGCAACCGTGTTGAAAGTGTTACGCTCAAATCGGGCGAGATGATTGCCTGCGGCAAATTGTCAATGCGTCGGGACCACGTGCGGCACGCACGGCCCGCATGGCAGGGATTGATATTCCGGTCGAACCCGCAGCGCTTTACCTGGGTCTTCAAGGCGGACAAGCCGCTCGACCGATTTGCCGCTGACGATCGATCCTCGGGCGTCCATGTGCGCGAAATCGGAGGCGGTACCTATCAGGCAGGGGGACATTCAGATTTTGATCCACCTGTTGACCCGGAAGATTTCGACATGGATCATTCGCTGTGGGAGAACCATATCTGGCCGGCGATAGCCAACCGCATCCTGCCATTCCAGGCGATCAAGGTAACGTCCGAATGGGCGGGACATTATTCCATGAATACACTGGATCAGAATGCGATCATCGGACCGCATCCCGAAATTGCGAATTTCCTGTTTGTCAATGGTTTTTCAGGCCATGGCTTGCAGCAATCGCCCGCAATGGGACGTGGAACCGCGGAATGGCTGGTTCATGGGGAATATCGAAGCCTCGACCTTTCACCCTTCCATTTTGATCGGGTTCAGGCTGGCCGGGCCATTGTCGAAAAGGCCATCATCTGACACCCGATTGAAAAATGGCGCACCCGAAGAGATTCGAACTCCTGACCCCCAGATTCGTAGTCTGGTGCTCTATCCAGCTGAGCTACGGGTGCCTGCCAGCAAACTGCGATGCCTGAGTGGCACCGTGTTGCAAGCCGCGTTCGTAATCGCTTGGTTGCGGAAATGCAAGGCCCAAGTCGGGTAAAAAAACCGCTTTTGCAGATAGCAGCGCGTGAAGCTTCAAACCCGGCAGCAAGCCGCCTCGCCGTCAGCCTCCGGCCTGCTTTCCGGTTCCATTGCCCCTGACCGGATCAGGAATGGCGATCTTGAAGACCGAACCGGCTGGCGAGGTGGTTTCAAGCGATATCGTGCCTCCATGGGCGCGGATCAACTCAGCAGCAATGACAAGGCCGAGGCCCGTGCCTCCGGGACGGTTCGACCCGGCAAAGGCCTTGAACAGGTTTGCCCTGGTCTTTTCGTCCATGCCCTGTCCGGTGTCGGCGATGCGCATGACAAGTTCGCATTCGCCGCGCTCGGCGCTGACGGTGATGCGGCGCACGGCACTTTCGTCGGAAAGAGCCTCCATGGCCTGCATCGCATTGCGGGTGAGGTTCATGACAACGCGGAAGACCTGCTCGGCATCGACCATGGCTTCAAGCGCAGGATCAATGGTGTTTTGCCATTCAACCGAACTTTCCGGCCCCAGCATCAGCAATTCGGCCACATCCTCGGCAATTTGGCGCAGCCGATGGCGACGGCGGTTGGGCGGCTGTTCGGCCGCTTTGCCATAGGCAAGAACCGACTGGGTGTAATTGGCTGCCCGGTCTATGGTGCGCAGCAATTTGGGTGCCAGCCTTTGTACCGCGGGATCAGGTGAGCCGGACAGGCGATCTGAAAACAACTGTGCAGATGCCAGGATGTTGCGCAGGTCATGGTTGATCTTGGAAACGGCAAGCCCGAGATCGGCGAGATGCTGGCGCTGGCGCAGCGTGGCATGCAAATCCTTTTCGAAAGCAGCCAGGCGATATTCGGCAATCCCGATTTCATCGGATCGACCCGTTGGCTGGTAAATCAGCGCGGCATTGTCCGGCTCGCGCGAAAACGCCACCATGTTGCTGGAGATACGCCTGACAGGACGCACGATCATCCAGTTGAGGGCGAGGAAAACCAGCCCGGCGGTGATGAGTGAAATTGCCAGTGACAACAACAGCACATTGCGGGAATAGCGGCGAAGCGCATCCTTGATCAGCCCATCCTTCTGCACCAGTTCAATCGTTGCCGGACGCGACTTCATGGTGGAAAAGACACGATAGGTGCCGGGTGTTGACGAGACGAGCATGGAAAGCGAACTGAACACGGCTTCAACGGGATGTACCGCTGTAAGGTCGATATGTTCATCAACGCTGGTCGGCATGCCGTCGGACGCCATCAGCCTGCGGGTCGAGCCTTCCTGGATAACAACAGACAGCGCGCCCGTGGCCTTCAGCAATTCGCGTTGCGCGCGCTGCGACAGCATCGGATCGGCATTGTCGAGATAAACAATGCTGGCTGCTTCTGCCGTGTCCAGATTGCTCTTCAGCCACATATTGCGAAAATTGGCGACCGAGGGCACGAATATCAGGATCTCGGCAATCATGACGAAAATGATCGTCAACAACAGGAGCTTGCCGGACAGACCGCGCGCCAGACCGGGCGGCGTCTCGCGATCAGGCCCTGAAACAGGCTGGCTCTTGGCATTTTGCGCGATATTCAAATCTTGTTCCCGGTGTGAATTTTCAAAACCCAATATGCCCAAGCTGTAGCTGGAATCCAGACCATTTGATGATTGTAGGGAAGCAAGACAGGTTCAAGCGGGTCCGAGCAACTGCTTTTCAGCCGAATTTCCTCAAGAAATTGATGACCCAGCGGATGAGCGGCTTGCGCGCCAGCGGCGCATAAAAGGTGACGGCGGCGCGTTTGCCGATCTCGCTCATGGTCGGATAGGGCGCAACATAGGCGGTCATGTCCGACAGCTTCATTTTCTTCGACAGGGCAAGTGCCCACAGATGGATCATTTCGCCGGCATTGGCACCAGCGATCGTCGCCCCCAGAATGCGACCCTTGCGATCTGCCACGACCTTGATCAGCCCGGCTGTCTTGCGCTCGGCCTGGGCGCGGTCGTTTTCGGCATAGGGCCAGCGCAGCACGCGCAATCCGCGATGTTTTCCTGCGGCCTCGGCCTCGTTCAGGCCGACATGCGCAATTTCAGGATCAATGAATGTCACCCATGGGATAATGGAAGTGTCGGGCCTGATGCGCTGCCTGAACAGGATGGAGCGGATCACCAGCCCGGCATGATAGCCGGCAACATGGGTGAACTGCAAAGATCCCGCCACGTCCCCAATGGCATAGACCCTGCGGTTTGACGTGCGAAGGCCGCTGTCAACCTCGATGCCCTTGCGCGAGAACTTGATGTTGGCAGCTTCAAGCCCCAGATCGTTCACATTGGGCGCGCGTCCCGTTGCCACCAGGATATGCGTGCCGTCAATCGTGACTTCACCATCCGGCCCCTTGGCAATGACGCGAATTCCGGTCTTGCCACGCTTCTCGACAGCACTGACGGAGGTTTGCTCCAGAATGGCAAGCCCCTCGCTGCGCAGGCGGTCCAGCACAATGGCCGTCAGTTCGGGGTCATCCTTGCCCAGTGCCTTCGCACCCTCGATAACGGTTACCTGCGAACCCAGCCGCAAATGGGCCTGCGCCATCTCCATGCCGATGGGGCCGCCACCAATCACGACGAGATGCCTGATCTTGTTGCGGTTCTCGAACAAGGTCTCATTGGTGAAATAGCCTGTCTCCTCCAGGCCGGGAATGGGTGGAACAAAGGCAGAGGAGCCTGTTGCCACGACAATGCGCCGTGCGCGGATCTCGTATTCGCCTGCCGTCACAGTCCGGGCATCGGTGAATTTGGCTGCGGTTCGGATCACTGTTACGCCAAGCGCGGTGAAGCGTTCCTGCGAATCATTGGGTTCGATTGCCGCGATGACCGCCCGGACATGGTCATTGACCTTGCGGGCATCAATCTGGAAGTCGGGATCGGCCATAATGCCAAAATCCGGCGCCTCCCTTATGGCCTTTGCATGCTTGGCAGCGGCAATCAGCGCCTTGGACGGAACGCAGCCATAATTGAGGCAATCACCACCCATGCGGCCCTTTTCGATCAGAACCACGGAGACGCCAAAGGCGGCGGCAGCAGCTGCGACGGTAAGCCCGCCGGAGCCTGCGCCGATAACGCAAATATCTGGAGTGAGTACAGTTGTCATTGAAATACCGGTTTCTTGCCTTGCGGGAAAATGCACAGAGGCAAAGCTGGTCAAGGCTGGGTAACGAAAGGTATCGGCCATCAGGCGCAGGCCCGATGGCCGCAAGCGATCATGTATTGGCAGCCTTCGCGCGGAACTTTTGTACAGGACCGGCAATACCGAAATGACTGCCAATCCGACCATTGCCAGAATGATCTGCCGCGTCACGAGCGAAGACGGGTCAATGCTACAGGTGCCGGCAGCCGCACAGCCGGGATTGGCCAGCTCTTGCGCCGCGATGATGCTGTCGAGGCCCGATCCGACAAAGAATAGGCAAGCGTGCCGGGAAATGATGCCAAGAAAGGTTGCAGCGATATAGGGTCCGAACCGCATGTTGAGCAGTGCCGGAACAATATTGACCACCCAGAAGGGGAAAACCGGGTCAGGCGCAGCGAAAGCAGGTAATTGAAGGCATCCTTGTTGAAGCCGTCCAGCATCCGGGTGACGAAAGGGCCAGCTCTCGCGGAAAGAAAGTCACCAAAGGAGGAGCGCGCGATCAGGAAGATCAGTGGCACCAATGGTGGCACCAATCACCGAAGCAACACCGCCTGCAAACCCGCCAAAGAGAAAACCCGATGCAATGGTAAGCAAGGACGCGCCGGGGAAGGATATTGCGACCAGTGCGGCATAGGTTCCGACATAGGCCAGCAGCGAGGCAAACTGATGGTCAGCCACATATTTCGAGAGCTCGGCCCGGTGGATCAGCAGGCTCGACAGCGAAAAATAGTCGAACAATCCGCCAGCCCATGCTAGCGCCAGAACTCCCGCGAGCACGGCGATGGGGATGATGCGACGCGGCAGACTGGACTTGTCATCGATGGCCATTTCACTTGTCCCGGTGTTCATTCATTTCTCTGGCGTTTTCCGCTGGATTTCGCATTTCGTCCCAACCTCGAGGAAGCAAACCCCATCGAATTTGTTTCCCTACCGAATATCGCCTGAACATTGCCAATATCCTGTCGATGCGATCAGTACCCAATTGGCTCCGAGCCATTCGCCTGGGCATGCATGAACCGTATTTGCGTGTTTGTCAGGCCCTGTTCAATGTCAAACGAGCCTATCTCACCGCATGTTTACACCCGATACACACATACCGACAATTGAGTGATGGCCCGCCTGGTCGACCGACTGGTTGGCCATCGCAGATATGCGCGGACCTGGTGTTTTGCCCGGCATTGCCCGACCCCACGGAATCGCGTCGCGGGGCTCTGCGCGATTGACAGCAAGCTGCGTTCTTTCATAAGCCCGTCAACGTCAGGGTTTCGCTTCGGCGTCCTTTGGTGTGTGCGTCCACGCTGCGTGAGCATCGACCATTGGCAGACAGCACCGGAACACCTGCAAAATTGCAGACAAACGAAAAAACAAGGGACCATGCGTCTGGCGTGGTTGCAGGATCATGAAGCGCACTTATCAGCCAAGCAAACTCGTTCGCAAGCGCCGTCACGGCTTTCGCTCGCGCATGGCAACCACTGGCGGCCGCAAGGTGTATTGCAGCGCGTCGGGCGCGCGGTCGCAAGCGTCTGTCGGCATAATCGGGCTAGATGTTCCCGGTTCTACATCCCTTCCGGGAGAACGGATATCCGGGAATTGAGGTGCTTGCCGGGAATGGCCGGGGCGATGGCTGAACACAAGACCACGACCTGTGAAAACCCTCCTCGGTTGCGCAAGCGCCGATGAATTCGAAGCCGCAGAAAGGCGCGCGCCTGCATGGGCGCTATTTTTTGTTGCAGGCCGTGAAGAGAAAGACGGAACCCGAAAACGGCGAAACCCGTTTCGGTTTCACCGTTACCAGGAAATGCGGCAATTCCGTCATGCGCAATCGCATCCGCCGCAGACTCCGCGAGGCGGTGCGGCTTTGTGACCGCGCGGCGGCGCTGCCCGGACATGACTATGTGCTGATCGGCAAGACCGAGGCGCTGGGCGAACCGTTCACCGCAATTGTCGCATCACTCACTGAAAGCCTTGACCGCATCAGCCGGTTCGGGGCAAACCCGCATAAACCCGGAACCGGCATCAGTAGCCGGAAACGGCCACCACGCTGAGGCAGCCTGACAATCACCGGATTGTCACCATGCCGGATGAACGCTTGCGAGGGATCCCCTGCACATGGAAAATAACCGGAACACGTTTCTAGCAATTGCCTTGTCACTGGTGGTGATTGTCGGCTGGCAGTTTCTTTATGTGAACCTGAAGCTGGAAGCCGAGAAAAAAGGCAGCCGAGGCACAGCGGCGCATCGCCGAGCAGACGCAGCAACAAAACAGCGCGACTGCCCCGCAACCTGGCGTCAACACTGCCCAGTCCGGGAAACGGTTCCTGGTACGCCATCAGCGGCTCCTGGAGGAAACAATCCCAATCTGCCGCAATCAACCGCGCTGTCGCGTGATGTCGCATTGGCAGAGACGAAGCGCGTAAAGATCGAGAACAACCATGTCTCTGGCTCGATCAATCTGAAGGGCGCAAGGTTCGACGATCTGCAGTTGAAGAAATACCGGGAAACCATCAAGAAGGACAGCCCGCTCATCACACTGCTTTCGCCAGCACAATTGTCGGAACGGGTATTTTGCGGAATACGGCTATGCGAAATCAGGCAGCAGCGGCGATGTGCCGGGACCGGAGACGGTCTGGTCTCTGGCGGATGGCAGCAGAACTGACGCTGTCAAGCCCGGTAACGCTGAGCTATAGCAATGATCGCGGTGTGACCTTCAACCGCAAGATCAGCATTGACGACAATTACATGGTGAAGATTGCTTGACACGATCACCAACAATTCCGGCGCGGAAATACATTGTCGCCCTATGGCCGCGTCACCCGTTTCGAAAAGCCCAAGGTTCAAAGCACCTATATCCTGCATGAAGGCCCGATCGGGGTTTTCGGTGAGGCCGGCCTCGAACAGGCAACCTACAAATCACTTGAAAAAGACAAGGAAGTGCTGGGCGTCGAATCCAATGGCGGCTGGCTCGGCATCACCGACAAATACTGGGCGGCGACGCTCATTCCTTCGGGCACCTACAAGCCAGGCTTCAAATATTTTGGCGAAGGTCGTCCAAGCTGGCAGGCTGAGTTCCTGGGCTGACGCTGCAAACGGCGCCAACACTACACTTTGAGCAGAAAATCTTTGCCGGCGCCAAGGAAGTCAACCAGATCAACCGATACGAAAAAGAAAGGTATATCAGCAACTTCGATCTCCTGATCGACTGGGGCTGGTTCTATTTCATCACCAAGCCGATGTTCTGGCTGCTCGACAACCTGTTCAAGCTGGTGGGCAATTTCGGCGTCGCCATTCTTCTGGGTACCGTGATCATCAAGGGTGCCGTGTTCCCGCTTGCCAACATGTCCTACAAGTCGATGGCGCAGATGAAGAAGCTGCAGCCGGAAATGGTTGCGCTGCGCGAGCGCCATGCTGATGACAAGGTGGCCCAGCAGCGGGCAATGGTGGCGCTCTACAAGCGTGAGAAGATCAACCCGGCAGCCGGTTGCTGGCCGATGCTGATCCAGATTCCGATCTTCTTCGCGCTCTACAAGGTCTTGTACATCACCATCGAGATGCGCCATGCGCCATTCTTCGGCTGGATCCAGGACCTTGCCGCCCCTGATCCGACATCGGTGTTCAACCTGTTCGGCCTGCTGCCATACACATCGCCGGAATTCCTGCCCCATCTGGGTGTATGGCCGCTGATCATGGGTGTGACCATGTTCATGCAGATGCAGATGAACCCGGCCCCGCCAGATCCGACCCAGGCGATGATCTTCAAGTGGATGCCGATCGTGTTCACCTTCATGCTGGCTGCATTCCCCGCAGGTCTCGTCATCTACTGGGCATGGAACAACACCTTGTCGATCATCCAGCAGTCGATCATCATGAAGCGCCATGGCACCAAGATCGAGCTGTTCGACAATTTGCGCGGATTGTTCGCACGAAAACCGAAGCCCGGACAATGACCGATCAGGAACAAGATACGGAGGCCGCCCTTTCCAACGAGGGGCGGCTTTTGTTTGCGCGGCCATGGATTTTCATCCGTGGCGTACCCTCCATGAAGTTCCTGCCGCCGGAGGGACCGCATGAGATCGCATTTGCCGGACGCTCCAATGTCGGCAAGTCTTCGCTGATCAATGCGCTGGTCAACCAGAAGGGTCTCGCGCGGACATCAAACACACCGGGGCGCACGCAGGAACTCAATTTCTTCATTCCCGATACAGGCGAAAGCGGAAGCGGCGAATTGCCTTATCTCGCCATTGTCGACATGCCCGGTTACGGATTTGCCAAGGCGCCGAAAGCCCAGGTCGACAAATGGACGCAACTGGTCTTTTCCTATCTGCGTGGAAGGTCGACGCTGAAGCGCGTCTATGTGCTGATCGATGCGCGCCACGGCATCAAGAAGAATGACATGGAAGTGCTTTCCCTGCTCGACAAGGCGGCTGTCTCCTACCAGATCGTGTTGACCAAGATCGACAAGATCAAGGAGGCGGGTGTTCCGCGCCTGATGGCTGAAACGCTGGAAGCAATAAGGAAGCGCCCGGCGGCCTTTCCGCAAGTCATCGCGACATCGTCGGAGAAGGGCCTTGGCATGGATGAGCTGAAGGCGGCCATCATGACCGCCACGGATACAAGTCCCATTCTTTGACGGGTTCGCATCGACGGGTTTCGCGCCCATCACCGCATCGGGGAGGTAATGCCCGCTCCGGACGCGGGGTAGGAGACCCGGAGCGGGACACTGCATGCTGCGTTGCCCGCGGGCAGTGCAAGGCAACGCAGATACCGGCGCAATCAGCGCCGGATATTGCCTGGATTACATTTTCGGAAGCAGAACCTTGTCGATGACGTGAATGACGCCATTCGACTGCTTCACATCGGCAGTCGTGACGGTGGCAACGGTTCCGTTTTCATCGGTCAGCGTGATCTTGTCGCCGTCCATCCTTGCCTGCAGCACGCATCCGCCCAGCGTCTTGACCGGGTGATCGCCGCCGTCATCCGCGATCATCTTGCCGATGGCACCGGAAAGCGCATTCGCACCAACAACGTGGCAGGTAAGGATCTTGGTGAGCTGATCCTTGTTTTCAGGCTTCAGGAGAGACTCCACCGTACCGGCGGGAAGCTCTTCAAATGCGGAATTGACCGGCGCAAAAACCGTAAAGGGCCCATCGCCCTGAAGCGTTTCAACGAGACCGGCTGCCTTTACGGCAGCAACAAGGGTGGTGTGATCCTTGGAATTGACTGCATTCTCGATGATGTTCTTGCTTTCATACATCGGCGCGCCCCCGACCATCGGGTTTTCGGCAAATGCAATGCCTGCAGGAGCTGCAAGTGCGCCAGCAAGAGTTACGATTTTCAGGAGTTTCAACATGATGTTTCCTCTTTTGTTGTGACCCGTCCTCGGGGTCTGCAAGAGAGGAAACGTGAGGCTTCGGGGAAAAGTTTCACCGGATCGAGAATTTTTTCAGATTTTTTTCACCTTGCCCGCAGCGACTACCGGGCCGGTGGGCTGACCGGTCGGAGAGCCACCCTTCGGCTCGATGCTCAGCGCAAATGTGTCGACGTCAAGTATCTGCCGCGCTGCTTGCGGACTGATCGGCAATCGCGACGGCGCCCCGGTGGCAACAAGGCCGATTGGTGCGGGGGCTGAACCATCGCGTATCAGCCACAATTCGAGATCGCGGTCTTCCGCAATCACTGCCCTAACGGGCGTAACGAGAAGTTCACGCGAGCCTGCATCGATGAGAACCACTGCAGAGAACGCGTTGCCATCGCTGGAAAGGGTCGCGACCAGCCGATCCCCGGCGACCGGAATGAGGCGGCTCATGTCATAGGCATACAGGCCGCCCAGCAGGAGGAGCAGCGCAGTGGTTACTAGCGCCAGCGGCCGCCAGAAGGATGACACACCAGAGCGACGCGCAGCAGGACTGGTCGTGGAGAACAGTCGATCCTCTATGGCTGCCTTCAAATATTCGGGTGGCCGCTGCTCCAGGAATTCACCGTCAAGCTGCGCCAGATGATTGCCCCACGCCTCGACCAGCCTTGAAAATTCCGGCTCCTGGGCAATCAGGCGGTTGGCAAGCTGTCGCTGCGACGGCTCCAGAACGCCAAGAACATATTCCGCGGCAAGCATGTCGCGGTCGTTCCCGTCATCCCTTTCCAAGGCGTCCTTCATGATCAGCTGTTACCTTTTCAGACAATCGCGCAAGGCGGCAAGTCCGCGGCGCAGCCAGGTTCGCATCGTGTTCAGCGGCACACCATGGCGCGCCGCCAGTTCGTCATAACTATAGCCTTCGACATAGGCAGCACGTATCGCATCGGCACGACCTCGGGTAGTTCCTGCATGCAAGTGTCAATCCGGCGTCCGGTTGACGCTGAAATCGCTGCCTGTTCCGGGTTCGGTCCGGGCGAGGGCAATTCCGCGACCTCATCGATCGGATCATGGCTGCTCGCCCCCTCGATACCCGCGAGCGCAGAATATCGATGGAATGATTTCTGGCGATGGCAACCAGCCAGGCCATGCCACCTTGCGCCTGGCTCCCCTGCGAAGACGGGCGATAGCCACCTGCATTGCGCCAAATCTTGACGAAGACCTCCTGAAGGGCATCCTCGGCAAGTTGCCTGTCCTTGAGCATACGCATACATACGCCGAAAAGTTTCGGGGCAGCGGCATCATACAGCTTCGAGAATGCCGAACGGTCGCGCAAAGCCAGCCGGGCCATCAGCCCGGCAAGTTCCACATCCTGTTCCTCCGACTGTGATTCCAATCCGGTTTCCCTGCCCTTCGCCTTGTCGGCATTTTTCGCTGTCAGCGTCGTCACGCCCTTGCGCTAGCCTGACGATTTGCTTTAACCGATAGCTTAAAGCAAATCCCGGAGGATTTCACCATGGCAATGGAACAACTTTCCGAAAGCGAAAACCAGGCCCGGCTTCTGTCGAAGGCCCTGCCCTATATGCAGCGGTATGAAAACCGCACTGTCGTTGTCAAATATGGCGGCCACGCCATGGGTGATCCGGAATTGGGCCGCGCCTTTGCGCGCGACATCGCCCTGCTGAAACAATCGGGTATCAACCCGGTCGTCGTGCATGGCGGCGGGCCGCAAATCGCTGCGATGCTTGCCAAACTTGGCATTGAATCGCGCTTCGAAGGCGGATTGCGCGTGACAGATGCCAAGACCGTCGAAGTCGTGGAAATGGTTCTGGCCGGATCGATCAACAAGGAAATCGTCGCCCTCATCAATGCCGAGGGTGAATGGGCGATTGGCCTTTGTGGCAAGGATGGCAACATGGTCTTTGCCGAAAAGGCGCAAAAGACGATGATTGATCCTGAATCCAATATCGAAAGAGCGCTTGACCTGGGATTTGTCGGCGAAGTGGTCGAGGTTGACCGCACGCTGATCGACCTCCTGGCAAAGTCGGAGATGATACCGGTCATTGCCCCGGTGGCCCCTGGCCGCGACGGCCATACCTACAACATCAATGCAGACACCTTTGCCGGCGCCATTGCCGGTGCGCTCAATGCCACGCGCCTGCTGTTCCTGACCGATGTGCCGGGCGTTCTGGACAAGGAAAAGAACCTGATCAAGGAACTTTCAGTGACCGAGGCGCGACGCCTGATCGCGGATGGCACGATTTCGGGCGGCATGATCCCAAAGGTCGAGACCTGTATCGAGGCCATCGAGAAGGGTGTGGAAGGCGTTGTCATCCTCAACGGCAAGACATCCCATGCGGTGCTGCTCGAATTGTTCACCGAACATGGCGCCGGGACGCTGATCGTGCGCTAGGATCAGGACCCATTAATTTGGCTGTAAATGGTCGGAGGGGATTTGTTCGGATACGCGGAGCAAGTTCGCCGGAAGGCTGTAGCCTTTCAAGGACTTGCAACAATGTAGCCGGGCAAATCCACCTGATCCGTAGGACGTTCGATCTGACGGCGATCAGCAGCGTCAAGACCCCAAGAGCCAACAATGTCCGGGAAGAACCCGCTTTGCAGGTTTTTCCTTGCATATCTTGTCATATCGAGCGCCATTTCAGTCAAATTAACGAGTCCTGACCCTAGGGTCAGAACCCTTTCCCGGCCTATTCAACCGCAGGCGCTGGTCGGGATTGGCCTTGCCCGCCATGGCCCGTCGATGGTCTTTTCAAAAACAATGCCGCGACGATGACAACCGAAAATGCACTGATCGTATAGATCAGAGACCATTCCAGCGCTGCAATGAAGGAGGGGTGCGGGTTGCCGCCTGCTGCCAGGCCTTCGGCCAATCGCGAAAAGAACATTTGCCCGACGGTTGCAACGCCAATGGCCGCCCCAACTTGCTGGAAAGCCTGCAAGCCGCCGGAGGCTGAACCTGCGTCACGGCCCGGCACTGTTGACAATACCGTCTGGAACAATGGCGAAATGGTCGTGCCCAGTCCGAGGCCGCCCAACAGGAGTGGCGGCAGGAACTGCCAGTGATCCACCGTATCGCCCATCAGGGAGACAAGCCACCGCAATCCCAGCATGGCACAGACCAGCATGGCAGCACCGGCAATCATGCGTTCGCGCGAATATTTGCCCGCGAAACGGCCCGCGACCAAGGAACTGACCAGGACGCCGAAGGAAAACGGAACCGTGGTCAGCCCCGATTCAAGCGGGGTGAGTGCCAAAACCAACCTGCAGAAACATGGCGAGCACGAAAAAGAAGCTTGAACGGCAGAGAAAAACGCCGTCGAAACCAGCGTTCCCGAGCATGAACTGTCCGTTGGAAAGCAGGACCATTGGAAAGAGCTGCGGCAGATCGAGGCTGTTCTGACGGCGTTGCCAGAAAACAAAGGCAAAGGCCGAGGGAATGCTCGCCGCCAGCATCCAGAAACACCAGGCGGGCCATCCGCCTCACGCCCTTCGACCAGCGGGAATACGGCAAGGATCATGGTAATGGCTGCAATCAGAATGCCTCCGAAATCAATGCCCAGCTCCCGCTCGCCAGGCATTGGCGGCAGATATCTCAGGCCGGCGAAAATCGCGAACATGCCAACGGGAATGTTGACCAGGAAAATCGGCCGCCATTCCATGCCAAAAAGATTTGCATCCACCAGAAGGCCTCCGGCAATCGGGCCGGTTACCGCTGCCATGCCTGCGGCAAGCCCGAACAGGGCAAAGGCGCTTGCCACGTTCGCGCGGCGGGAAAATCACCTGGGCAATGGCCAGCGTTTGCGGGGTCATCATGGCACCGGCGACGCCTTGCAGGACGCGCGCGGCAATCAGCATCTCGATGGAAGTCGCCATGCCGCAAAATGTCGAGGCAATGGTGAAGGCGGCAACACCCCACAGAAACATCCGTCGGCGGCCGAATGTGTCACCAAGCCTGCCAAAAGGCAGGAGGCCCAATGCAAAGGCCATGATATAGGCGGCAACGACCCATTCGATGCCGCTGCTGGTCGCACCAAGGCTCGTTTGCAGGCTCGGCAGGGCGACATTGACGATTGTAACGTCAATCATGTTCATGAAACTGGCAATCAGCAGGACGGCCAGGGCGCGCCAACGGGTTTGCGGATAGTCGTTTTCATGATGCGACGTTGAATGGTGCTGGTTCAAGGGCTGTTACTCTGGCTTGTTCGGGAAATGAGCGGCAAAACGGAAGTTTTGGTCTTCCCGCTCAGCCGACATAGAGCAGTGAAAGGATTCCGGCAATGATCAGCGCTGATCCTGCCAGTTCGAGCCGGTTTATTTTTTCGCGAAAAAACAGGATCGATGTCGCGATGGTGAAGAGGATCTCGATTTGTGCCAGCGCCTTGACGACAGCCGATTGCTGGAGCGTCATGGCCGTGAACCAGCCAAAGGACGCCGTTGCGCCGACCATTCCGACTATTGCCGATAGTTTCCACGCTGAGCGGATACGGGCAAACTCGCCGCGCTCGCGCCAGTAGAGCCAGGCCAGCATGATTGCTGTCTGGAAACTTATTGTTGCCAACAGTGTGAGGGGCTGCCTGCATCAGATAGCCGGGATAGCCAAGCGAGAGCGATGCTGCGCGATATGCAACAGCGGCAATGCCGAATGCGGTTCCCGAGGCAATTCCGGCAGCCGCCGTCCTGCTGAAAACGGAAGTCAGCAGTGAGCGGATACCGGTTGCGGAGCGGGCAACGGAAATGAACATGACGCCAATCACGGATATCGTAATGGCAATCAGGGTGCCTGCTGCAGAATGTTCACCCAGAAACAGGACGCTGAAGACAGCCGCCTGGGCGGGCTCGGTGCGGGAATAGGCGGTTCCCACGACGAAATTGCGAAAGCCGAAAATGTAAAGCAGCAGAAAGGTGGCGATGATCTGTGTCAGTCCGCCCAGTACCACCCAACCAAAAAGGCCGCTCCTGGAACGGGAACCGGATAGGCCATGCCGAAATGCAGAAAGGCAACGAAGGCAAGCGCGAATGGCAGGCCAAAACCGAAACGGACAAAGGTCGCCGCTGTGGTTCCCATGGACGCCTTCAGGTGTTTTTGCAGCATCGAACGGATGTTCTGCAAGAACGCGGCGGCAATGGTGATGAAGACCCAGATTTCCATCACCTGACATTCCCCGGGCCGAGGAAAAAGCAAGCCCGCCGGGACTCAGGCGGCCATGTTGTTTGCGGCAGTGCCTGGTTTGCCTGTCGCTGCTGCGCTGACAAGCTCTGTTGTCATCAATGTGCAATTGCGGCCATTGCGCTTTGCATCATACAGCCGCAAATCCGCAGCCCGCATCAATTGTGACGTGGTGGGTTCCTTGCCTGCCGTTGCCCCGCCAATGCTGACCGTCAGAGGCACGATTTCGCCGTCGGGACGGAATTCCAGCAATTCGACGCTAGTACGAATACGCTCGCCAACGGCAACAGCGTCCCGCTCGGATGCACCGGGCAGGAAGACCGCAAATTCCTCGCCGCCAATACGGCCTACAAAATCACCGTTGCGCAGCGACTTCCTGATTGCATTGGTGATGAGCAGCAAGGCTTCGTCACCCTTGAGATGGCCCCAGGTGTCATTGATCTTCTTGAAGTGATCGGCATCGACAATCAACATCGCACCGTGGGTGATTGTCCGGCGGGTCGCCTCCATCACCGAGAAGAAATTCTCACGGTTGAGGAAACCGGTCATGTCGTCCCGGCTTGCCTTTTCGGACAAATGCTCATGGGCTTCGGCGAGTTGGGCATGTGCCTTTTCGAGTTCGCCCATGACACCCTTGAGCAGGTGGTTCTGGCGCAGGCAGTAAAACGCAACCGGTGTACCAATCGAATAGCAACCAATGACCGCATTGACGAACATGCTAGCCTGGTAAGGCTCTCCCATGAGCGGCGTTACAATGCCGATCTGCAGAGCAGCCATCAGAAGCGCTCCAGTACCAATCAGAAATGAAAAAAAGAAAATCCTGCCCATCATGAACCCCCATTCCAGAGCTCTTCATAACCGGTATCGGTAAAAATCATGTAACCAGGGATGATGTTCAAGCCAGATACTTCCAAATCCATCCCCGCCATGGCAGAAGACGGGCATGAAAAAAGACATCCCACGCCAAGCCTTCACCCATGTCACCGATTGGGTGTTTGACCTCGACAATACCTTGTATCCCCGTCACTGCGACCTGTTCAGCCAGATCGACTGGCGCATGACCGCCTATGTCGAAAAGCTTACCGGCCTGCAGAAGGACGAAGCGAGGCTGTTGCAGAAGCGGCTTTATCGCGAGCATGGAACCACACTCAACGGGCTGATGCGCGAATTCGATATCGATCCGCATCACTATCTCGCCGATGTCCATGACATTGACTATTCGCAGGTCGAGCACAATCCGGCCCTGGGAGAGGCGATAGCCAAACTACCCGGTCGCAAGCACATTTTCACCAATGGCGATGTTCGCCATGCGGAAAACACGCTTGCAGCAATCGGCATTTCGGTGCGCCATTTCGATTCGCTGTTTGACATTGTGGCTTCGAATTTCAATCCCAAGCCGATGCGCGAGCCGTATGACGCATTCCTGGGAGCGCATGATATTGCGCCCCGAAATGCTGCGATGTTCGAGGACATGCCGCGCAACCTGACAGTGCCGAAGGAAATGGGCATGGTAACGGTGCTGATCGTTCCCATGGCCGGAAAGGACCATTCAGCCGAGGCATGGGAACTGGAAGGGGGCACTGATCCCCATATCGATCATGTGACCGATGACTTGCACGATTTCCTCGTGAATATTCCCGGCCATGGCAACACCTGAGACCGGACCTGGGAACGGTGCTGAATTGAACCGCCGGTTCACCAGTCTGGAAGACTGGATCGATTCCAGGGCCCATAGCCTTCTCGACAGACTGCCTGCCAGCGGACTCAGCGGGGCGCTGGTCGAATTTCTGGTTTTCGGCCTCAAACAGGCCTGGGCTTGCATATTCGGTGGTGCCTTGCTGGCGCTCATCATGGTGACGCGGCTCTGGTATCCCGATTTCATGCCGATTGCCCGATACGACTTCCTGTTTCTGGCTGCTTTGGCAATTCAGGCAGGCATGATCCTGTCCGGCATGGAAAAGCTGTCGGAAGCACGGGTGATCCTGATTTTCCACCTGGTCGGCACGGCGATGGAAATCTTCAAGACATCAGCAGGCTCATGGACCTATCCGGAGGACAGCCTGTTTCACATCGGCGCAGTGCCGCTGTTTTCCGGCTTCATGTATGCGTCGGTCGGCAGCTATCTGGCGCGAATTACCCGCCTGTTCGACATGCGCTATTCGCGGTATCCGCCGCTTTGGGCAACGCTGTTGCTGGCGGCTGCCATCTACGTCAATTTCTTCTCGCACCATTATCTGCCGGATATGCGGATCGGGCTGTTTGTGCTCACGGCCGTGCTTTTCCTGCGATGCCAGGTGCATTTCCGGGTATTTCGGTTTCACCACAGAATGCCCCTGCTGCTCGGCTTTCTGCTGGTTGCATTCTTCATCTGGCTCGCTGAAAACATCGCCACATTTTCAGGCGCCTGGCTCTACCCGCATCAATACGGCGGATGGACAGCGGTTTCTCCTGCAAAGCTTGGTGCATGGTATCTGCTGATGATCATTTCATTCGTGCTGGTGACGCTGGTGCATCGTCCCCAACCGCCGGACGCAAAAACCCGGCCATCGCTGACCGGGTCTGATAAAGACTGAATTGTTTGCTTGATGAAGCAGGTGTCAGTGGCAGCGCGGCTGTTCGAGAAGCTCGCCTTCAAACACCAATGCGCCTGTCCCGGCCAATACCTGACCGGATTCGAAATTTCCAAACAACCGCATACCTGAACGCGCTGCTGCAATGCGATTTGCAGATGAGGCAAACACTGCTGCCGCATGAGGGCCATTGCCCGCGCGTGAAAGTGCAGCGCGTGAAAGCCCAATCTTGCTTGCATTTTCCTGTGCCATGAGCCGAGCTCCCTGTTGGCGGATGTTGTTGGCCGGTATTGTCCGATTTCGTGGTCGGCAGATGTTTTCCCTGCTTACAGTTATCATTTAATGAATCAAAAGCGGCCAGACTGTGCAATTTGACACATTTCGTGATCAGGTGGCTTTGCGGCCACAATGATCGGCGGATTATTCAATTATTTCCGTCTCTTAACCATGTTGCATTTTTTCCGGAATGCGCCCGGGATGCCCAATCCGGCAACCTTTCCCGGGCGGATTGGGGCAATTCCGTGACCGGATCACAATTGGTAGTGGTTGCGGATCACTCCCCAGGCCTCATCTGCGGTATCAACATGGTGGAACAGGTTGGTATCATCCGGCGAGATCGTGCCCTGCTCGGCCAGCTCGTCGAAATTGATGACCTTCGACCAGAAATCCTTGCCGAAAAGCAGGAAGGGAACCGGTTCCATGCGCTTGGTCTGGATCAGGGTCAGCGATTCGAACATTTCATCAAGCGTGCCAAATCCGCCCGGGAAAATGGCAATCGCTTTTGCCCGCATCAGGAAATGCATCTTGCGGATGGCGAAATAGTGGAAATTGAAACATAGCCCCGGCGTGACGAATTCGTTCGGGGCCTGCTCATGCGGCAAGACAATATTGAGGCCTATCGAGGGTGCGCCCACATCGTCGGCACCGCGATTGCCAGCTTCCATCACGCCCGGACCACCGCCGGTAACAACCACCATTTCACGGTGATAGGTGGTGGAAGAATATTCCGAAGCCAGGCGGGCAAACTTGCGTGCCTCGTCATAATAATGCGCCAGTGCTTCAAGGTTCTTTTTCTGGGTGGCATTCTTGGCCGCCCATGCGTCGCCACCAGGCTCCGGTATCCTTGCCCCGCCAAACATCACCACGGTCGAGCGAACGCCGCGCTCCTGCAGGATCATTTCGGTCTTGAGAAGCTCAAGCTGCAAGCGAACCGGACGCAACTCCTCGCGGCACAGGAATTCCTTGTCATCAAAGGCCAGCCGGTAGGCTGGTGCCAGAGTTTGTGGTGTGCGCGGAATGTGTTGCGCCTGTTCGATATCCCTGGGTGAACGTACGAGCGCCTTCCAGCCCGGTTCTTCCTTGTCTGCCATTGCGGTCCCCATTAGCGTAAATGCCTGTGCCCAAAGGCAAACCATGCCCCTGAAGCGACCCGAAGCGAATTGACGTGATCAATCGCTTCCCCTAGATCGTGTCATGTTGTGACACGCAGGAGTAAAGAAATGTCCAAGACCGCGCATGGTGATCTTGAAAAGGTAATCGAGGCGGCGTTTGAAAACCGCGACGCCGTGACCATTTCGACCAAAGGTGAAATTCGCGATGCCGTTGGCGAGGCGCTCGACCTTCTGGACAGTGGCAAGGCGCGTGTCGCCAGCCGCGGTGATGACGGCAAGTGGACCGTGCATCAATGGCTGAAAAAGCCGTTCTCCTGTCATTCCGGCTCAACGACATGGAAGTCATTCCAGTGGCAATGGCAAGGCAACCTGGTGGGACAAGGTCCCATCGAAATTCGATGGCTGGGGCGAAAACCATTTTCGTGCCGCAGGATTTCGCGCGGTTCCCGGTTCCATTGTCCGTCGTTCCGCCCATATCGGCAAGAATGTCGTCCTGATGCCGTCCTTCGTCAATCTGGGTGCCTATGTTGACGAGGGTTCGATGGTTGACGGCTGGGCAACTGTCGGTTCCTGCGCGCAGATCGGCAAGCATGTGCATCTTTCCGGCGGCGTTGGCATTGGCGGCGTGTTGGAGCCGATGCAGGCCGGCCCGACGATCATCGAGGACAATTGTTTCATCGGCGCGCGCTCTGAAGTCGTCGAGGGTTGTATTGTGCGGGAAGGTTCCGTGCTTGGCATGGGTGTCTTCATCGGCCAGTCGACCAAGATCGTCAATCGCGCGACGGGCGAGATCAGCTATGGCGAAGTGCCGCCCTATTCCGTCGTCGTGGCCGGATCAATGCCCGGCAAGCCGTTTCCCGATGGCACCCCTGGCCCGTCGCTTTATTGCGCGGTTATCGTCAAGACCGTCGACGAGAAGACCCGCTCCAAAACCGGCATCAATGAATTGCTGAGGGACTGAGCCATGGCTGAACCCGAAGAGCTCCCCAAGCCGACCATTGGATGGGCGCTTTTCGGATTCTCTGGCAGGATAGCGCGCCAGAGCTATATCCTTGGCGTCGTGCTGATGTTGCCACTGTTCGGCATCGTCATTGCACAAATCCTGCAGGTTCAGGACAATGAGGCAGGTACGGTCTTCTGGGGCCTGATGTTCATCGGACTTTGCGTCATGTCCACCTGGTCGCTCGTTGCGCTCAGCGTCAAACGGCTCAATGACATCAACCGGCCCGGATGGCTGGCAATGGTGCTGTTCATTCCATGGCTCAATGCCCTAGCCGTAATGGCGCTGATGGCTGCGCCATCATGGCCACAGACCAACAGGCATGGCCCGCCGCCATTTCCCGACAGCAATTGAAAACCTTTCTTCAAGCTTTTCGTGGATTATGGCTCCATGCCATATCGAACGCTCAACCCTGACAAGATCATTGCGACCGCGGAAACCATTTCCATGCGGATAAGCGAGCGCTTTCCGCAGTCCGGTCTTGCGCGGGTCGGTTCGGAACTTGTGGGAATCGCGCGCGACGCCAAATCCAATGCCGAGGATCTGTCGAGGCCAATCTGGTGGCTCAGGGCGCTGGTAATTGCCACCATGGTCGCAGGCGCGCTGGTATTTGCCTTTGTCGGAACCTTCCTGTCCTTTGACCGCGTTGGTTCGGACGGTTTCGATTTTGTTCAGGGCATCGAGGCATCGATCAACATGCTGGTCCTGGGCGGCATTGGCTTTGTGGCACTGTACAAGGCGGAAGAACGGATCAAGCAGCGCAAGGTCCTTGATGGCCTGCACCCGTTGCGCTCGCTCATTCACATCATTGACATGCACCAGTTGACCAAGGATCCGGTGACGCTGAAATCCGGCTTCAAGCGTACGGCCTCTTCGCCCGTCCGCTCGCTTTCGACCGCGGACCTGTCGCGCTATCTCGACTACTGCTCGGAAATGCTGGCGATCACCGGCAAGCTGGCGGCACTTTATGCGCAGGCTGTTCCCGACCCGCAGGTGGTTGAAGCCGTCAATGATGTCGAGGGGCTGGGTTCGAACCTGAGCCGCAAGATCTGGCAAAAGATCATGCTGATCGAGCCGGAAAAGCCGATGTTGCGCAAGAAGGGCTGATGCCTCATTGACGCCTTGCGCGCCTCGCAATAATGCTGGCGCATGACCAGTCAGCTCTCACGTTCAGCCGAAATCCTTGCCACCCTTGTCCGCTGTCCGTCGGTGACACCCGCCGAAGGGGGCGCGTTATCGGCGCTGGAAGCCATGCTGTTGCCGCTTGGCTTTCGTGTCGAGCGTCCTGTCTTCAGCGAGGAAGGCTCGCCCGATGTCGAAAACCTTTATGCGAGGCTGGGTGATACGGGACCGCATCTGATGTTTGCCGGACATACGGATGTCGTGCCGCCGGGCCCCGAGGCATCGTGGAGCCTGCCGCCATTTTCAGGCGAGGTGCGCGACGGAAAACTCTACGGGCGTGGCGCTGTCGACATGAAAGGCGGAATTGCCTGTTTCATCGCAGCGGTGGAAGCGCATATTGCCAGCCATGGAAGGCCCGATGGCTCGATATCGCTGCTGATCACCGGCGATGAAGAAGGGCCATCGATCAACGGTACGGACAAGCTGCTGAAATGGGCAGCCGACAAGGGTGAAAAATGGGATGCCGCAATTGTTGGTGAACCATCGAACCCGAAAGTCATGGGTGACGCCATCAAGAATGGCAGGCGCGGCTCGATGTCGGGGCGCATCATCGTGACGGGAGTGCAGGGCCATTCCGCCTATCCGCATCTGGCCGACAATCCGGTTCACGCCATGGCTGATCTCGTCAACGCCCTGATCGGCGACCCTTTTGACGCCGGCACTGATCTTTTCCAGCCGACCAATCTGCAGATCACCTCCATCGATACCGGAAATACGGCAACCAATGTCATTCCCGGTGAAACGAGAGCCGCGTTCAATGTCCGCTTCAACGACACCTGGAGCGGCGAGACCTTGCGGGCCGAAATCCTGCGCCGTCTTGATGCAGGGGCAATGAATGGCAAGCTTCGCCATGGCCACCAGGAGCCTGTGAATTTTCGCGTCGAGTGGGTGGGCCGGGTCAGTCCGGTTTTCCTGACCCGGGATGACAAGCTCATTGGAACATTGGGCGATGCGATTGAAGCCGAAACCGGAAGGCGGCCGGAACTTTCCACCGGTGGCGGTACATCGGATGCACGTTTCATCAAGGATTATTGCCCGGTAGTGGAATTCGGGCTGGTCGGGCAGACCATGCACCAGATTGACGAGCATGTTGAACTGGCAGACCTCGAAACACTGACCCGGATCTATGGCCGCTTTATCGAAGACTGGTTTGGCCGAACGGCATAAGGAATTGGGCCATGGACTTTGTTGCAAGCCTCGAAGAACTTGAAGCCGTTTATGGCCAACCGGGGGAAACCTCACTGGCGAAGGAAACCATCGGCGTCATCCCGCAATATCGCGCTTTCATCGAAGCCTCGCCATTTTGCGCCCTGGCCACCATCGGGCCTGAAGGAATGGACTGTTCTCCACGCGGGGATGTGGCGGGCTTTGTTCGCGTGCATGACGAGCGAACGCTGATGATGCCGGACCGGCGTGGCAATAATCGAACCGATTCGCTGCGCAATATTGTTCGCAATCCGAATGTGGCGCTGATGTTCATGGTACCGGGTTCAACAAACTGCTTGCGGATCAACGGCACTGCGAGAGTGACATTTGATCGGCAACTGTGCGCCAGCTTCGAAATCGCTGGCAAGACGCCGCGCTCGGTAGTGGTCATCCGCACGGATGCCGTTTACTTCCAGTGCGGCAGGGCAATCCTGCGGTCGCATCTTTGGGAGCCGGGGGCATGGGCCGATATTTCGCACCTGCCAACACCGGGTCAGATTCTGGCCTCACTCAGCGACGGGCGTGTCGGCGGCGATGACTATGATCGCGAATGGAGCGGGCGGGCGGTTTCCACCCTGTGGTAGCTCACTCACGCATATTGGTGGCTGCTTCCGCATAGCCACCGCCTGCACCATCGAGAAAATGCATGTGCGAATCCTCCAGGATTGACGGCACGTAGCAGGTGAGCACTGCGCTTTCCTGAACGCAGATGCCATAGCGAATGCGCTTCTCCTCGCGCAATTTTTCCAGCCTGTCGGTCAATTGTGACAAACCCTCGGCGGAGAGGGATACGGTCATGCGCAAGCCGTCCTGGAACTTGCGGAAATCCGTGTTGAGCGCTGTGACTTCCCTGTAGCGGACCGGATCGAAACCACCGATCCTGATGCCGGTCCGGTCAAGCAGCCATGCAATCAGCGTAACGAAATAGAGCAGGCGCCTTGCGCAGACAGCGATTTTTTCCCCCGCTGGCGCGTGCCTCATAATCGAGGCCTTCAGGCGGCCATTTGAAACCCGGACCCTTCCCTGGCATCGGTTTGACTGTTCGGCACCGTCATTGCCGATTGCAACAAGTTCCCTTGCGATTGCTGCAAATGGCTCGGCACTGATCGTTGGCGACGGCTCGACAATGAGCGAAACAATGTTGCGTCCCTCTTCCCGGATTGGCGTCCAGCGGCAGGAAAGACCCTCGAGGTCGGGCCTTGCGCCCGGTGCAGCCATGCCGATTCGAAATTCACCAGCCTTCATCAGCTTTTCGGCATGCGAAACGCCGCCGCCATTGAAGGCGAAATTGGTGACTGCCGGCGATACGCGCACCGGTTTGACGCGAACATCAAATCCATCGGCCCTGACTTTCGAGACCGGAACGATGGCGAGCCGCAAGTCCAGGTCCAGCTCTTCGGATGCAAAGGTCGCGGTTTTGCCCATGGCATCGGCAATCATGTCGCGCTCTTGGGGCGCAAAGGCGAGTGCTGCGCCATCGCCGCCGAAAACGAAGGGAATGTCGCGGCTGTCGAGAGCGTTCATCACGGCTGAAATCATGGCCACGCCAGCCATGTTGACGGCCTTGTAGCGCCCGGCTGCAATTGCCTTGCGTGAGCCGACAACGTCGGAGACGGCAATCAGCCAGTCATCGGGAACCGGAATGAAAGAGGCGTCGTCAAACGCGCTGGAAAAGTCATCTGCGACTTCAAGCGCCTTCGAAAATGCTTCGGTGGCCGAAGGCATGAACTCTCTCCCTTGTCCAACCCCTAGTCAGACAATGTGGGGGCGATGAGGGATGAGCGCAACCACGCATTGAGCGTTATTCGTCGTAGTCCACCTGTGTCAGATAGAGACCGCAGGAGGGCGCGACCGGACCGCAAGCCTTGCGGTCTCGTGCTTCCAGCGCTGCCGCGAGATCGCTGGAAGTCCATTTGCCCTCTCCCACGCGCTTCAGCGAGCCAACCATGGAGCGTACCTGGTTGTGAAGGAAGGAGCGGGAGATAGCCACAATCTCGATTTCCTGATGGCTGCAACGTCGCACATCGAGTACCTCGAGCGTCTTCATCGGGGATTTGGCCTGACAATTGATCGAGCGGAAGGTGGTGAAGTCATGATGGCCGACCAGCACCTGGGCAGCATTGTGCATGGCTTCCACGTCAAGTGCCTTCTTCACATGCCAGGCGCGGTCACGCTCAACCGTCAGATTGGCCCATCGGTTGATGATGCGATAGCGGTAATGGCGGCGGCGGGCCGAAAAGCGGGCATCGAAACTGTCCGCGACCCGGCTGCATTCGAGAATGGCGATGCGGTGATCGGCGAGTTTCAGAATTCCGTTGAGCGCCTCGCTGACCTTTTCCGCGCGCCATTCATCCTGCAGATCGACATGGGCAACCTGGCCCAGCGCATGGACCCCCGTATCGGTGCGGCCCGCGCCAAACAGCGTGACTTCATGGCGGGCAAAACCAAAGACCGCTTCCTCGATGGCCTGCTGAACGGTCATCATTCCCGCCTGGCGCTGCCAGCCGAAATATTGCGTGCCGTCATATTCGATGAGCAGGCGATAGCGCGGCATCAGTGAATGACCGAACCGGCGTCTACCCGGTTTCCAGCGAGGAAGGCGTCAACATTGGCAGGCTGCTTGCCTGCGCGCTGAAGCCGCAGGATGCGCACCGAGCCACTGCCACAGGCGATTGACAGGTTCTCGTCCATCACCGTGCCGGGCATTGCAGCAATCATAGCCGGCCCAAGGGTGGAAGCCAGGACCTTGACGCGCTCACGCCTGCCCTGAAATTCCATCTCGCACCAGGCGCCGGGAAAGGGAGACAATCCGCGAATGTGGTTGTGAACCGTGTCGGCAGGCTGCGTCCAGTCGATCCGGCTTTCCGCCTTGTCGATCTTGGCAGCATAGGTCACACCCTCGTCAGGCTGCGGAGCAAGCGTGAGCGTGCCGGCTTGCAGGGCCGCTACCGCCTGCACGATCAAGGTACCGCCGATATCTGACAATGCATCGTGCAATTCGCTGGCAGTCATGTCCGGCGCAATTGGCAAAGCATGGCGTAGTGCCATGTCGCCGGTATCCAGGCCTTCATCCATCTTCATGATGGTGATGCCGGTCTCGGTATCCCCGGCCATGATCGCGCGCTGGATGGGCGCCGCGCCGCGCCATCGCGGCAACAGCGAAGCGTGGATATTGAAGCAGCCAAGACGCGGAGCCGTCAGCACCGGCAAGGGCAGGATCAGCCCATAGGCAACAACAACCGCCAGGTCCGCATCAAGACCGGAAAAGCGTTCCTGCTCGACCTTGTCGCGGAGTGACGATGGATAAAGAACCGGGATGGCGTTGTCCTCGGCAGCCAGATGAACGGCAGACTTGCGCAATTCCATTCCGCGACCAGCCGGGCGCGGCGGCTGGGTATAGCAGGCGACAATATCATGGCCGGCGGCAATGAGGGCCAGCAGGGCCGGAACGGAGAATTCCGGCGTTCCCATGAAGATGATGCGCAGGCTCATAGCGGTTCCGTTCGGTTGACGGCAGTCAAGGCGCTTCAAACGGGTTTAATCGCATGCGGTCAAGACCGACCACGGAAGAAAACCGCTTCAAACCGCCCGCAAGGCCGAAAGCTAGCCGATCATACGGTTGGGTGCAGGCTTGCTCTTGGCCAGCTTGGTGAATTTGCGGATGACCATGTCGCGCTTCAGCTTCGAGATGTGATCGATGAACAACTTGCCATCAAGATGGTCGATTTCGTGCTGAAGGCAGGTCGACAGAAGGCCGTCAGCCTTCAATTCCTGCCGTTTGCCATCCCGGTCGAGATAACGGACAACGCAGGCCGCCGGACGTTCAACCTCGGCATAGTATTCGGGTATGGAAAGGCAGCCTTCCTCATAAAGGGACGGCTCATCGGACAAGGAAACGATTTCAGGATTGATCAGATAGATCGGATCGCGCCCGTCATCCGCGTCGTCGTCATTGTCACCGCGCAGGGGCTTGCCTTCGTTTTCCTCTTCCTTGCGTGAGCGCTTGGCAACATCCACGGTGACGACACGCAGCGGTTCGCCGATCTGAATGCCGGCAAGACCGATACCCGGCGCGGCATACATGGTCAGCAGCATGCTATCGAGCAGTTTCAGCAACTCGGCGTCAATGCGCTCCACCGGTTTTGATATCTGGCGAAGAATCGGATCGGGAATTTGAATGATGGGCCTGATAGCCATGGCCTGCCTTTGAACTTCAAAACTTCGTTCCAGATATGAAAAGCCGCGCGACGGGTCAAGGCAATCGAGCATGTTGCATGGCCGGCGCGTTGAAAATTCCTGTTTTGTTCTATTCCTGAACCAGAAGAATCAACTATGGTCCGGCCATGCAGCAAACAGCTTTTTCACTCGAGCACATCCTTGCGGAACCGATGTTTCGCATTGGTAACCGCGACATCACGCTTGGAATGGTGCTGATTGCCATGGCACTTCTGGTGATTGCCTTTCTGCTGGTGCGCATTGTTGCTGCCTACAGGAACGGGCAAAGGCTTGCCGGCGAAAAGGCGGCGGCTGCCGAGCGGGCACGCGAAGCGGAAATGCGCATGGCCGAACTTGTCGCCAGCCAGAACGAGTTGACCGGGCGAATGCAAACGCTGAGCGAAATATTTTCCACCCGTCAGGGCGACATGATGCGTCTGGTGGATGAGCGTCTTTCCAACATGTCCGGCAAACTGGGCGAATCGATCACCCAGACCACGAAGTCCACGCATGAAAGTCTTGCCAAGTTGCAGGAACGTCTTGCCGTCATCGACAGCGCGCAGAACAACATTACCGCGCTCACCGGGCAGGTCGTCGAATTGCAGAACATCCTTGCCAACAAGCAGACGCGCGGCGCATTCGGCGAGGCACGCATGGCAGCCATCGTCGAGGACGGATTGCCGCGTGGCGCCTATGCCTTTCAGGCAACGCTTTCGAACGGCGCTCGCCCTGACTGCCTGGTCTTCATGCCAAATGATTCGCCCGCCCTCGTGATCGATGCCAAGTTCCCGCTTGAAGCGTGGAATGCCATCCGCCGCGGCGAAACATCGGATGAGAAGAAGGTGGCGACGCAACAGTTTCGCCGCGATGTTGAGACCCATATCAAGGCGATTTCCGAGAAATATCTCATTCAGGGTGAGACACAGGACACAGCCTTCATGTTCGTGCCCTCTGAATCGATTTTCGCGGAGATCCACGAGAATTTCGAGGCCGTCGTCCAGCGTGCCCATCGCTCGCGCGTGGTGATCGTGTCGCCCTCGCTGCTGATGCTTTCCATCCAGGTGATACAATCCGTGTTGAAGGACAGCCGCATGCGCGAGCAGGCGCATCTGATACAGGGTGAAGTGATTCGCCTCATGGAAGATGTTTCGCGGCTTGACGAGCGTGTTCGCAAGTTGTCAGCGCATTTCACCATGGCGCAAAAGGATGTCGAACTGATTGTCACTTCGGCTGACAAGGTGACACGGCGCGGCACCAGGATTGCCGAGCTGGACTTCGAGGATGTGCGCAAGGCCGAGGAAGCCAAGACGCGGCTCAGGGCTGTCGAATGAATGAAGCAGCAAGGCCGGGGTTGATCGGCAGTGCACAGACATTTCCGATGCAATTTGTTCGAAAAGTGCTCAAACCTTCAGCCTGATGCCTTGATTTTGGCGGCTCGCAGCGATTCGAGCGCGACTTCCATGATCTCGTCGATATGGTCACGCATCTGCGTGTGTGCCGCCACGGGATCCTGGCGTGCAATGGCGTCGACGATTGCGCGGTGACGCATCATCGCCTTGTCCGCTTCTTCGGGATAAACGGAGATCAGCTCCATGTCGAACGGCAGCGGGCTCATGATCATTGGCGAGATGAGCCGCGACATCGCGGAGGCAAGACGATTGCCGGAGACTGCGGCAATTGCTTCATGGAAGTCGATATCAAGCTTTCGGTATTCAACAATCGAACCCGGCTTGTCGGGCACCACTCTCTCCATCCTTGCGATGATGGATCGGAGTTGATCCATCTGGGCATTACTGCGATCCAGCGCGGCCATGTAGGCCCAGTCGGATTCCAAGGCGCGACGAATGCCAAACCAGTCTCTCAATCGTCCGATCTGGAAGTGGCTGGTAAAGCGGCCGAATTCACCCGGTGGCAAGCCGATGACATAATTGCCCGACCCCTGGAAAGAGTCGAGCAAACTGGCTTCCCGCAGCATTTTCAGCGCGGCGCGAACTGTTGTCCTGGAAACATCATATTTCTTGCAAAGTTCTGCTTCCGTTGGAAACGGCAGCCCGGCTTTCAAGGTCCCGTCAAGGATTGCCGTTATCAATTGCGAAAATATCTTTTCCCTTATCGTGGCCACACTAGCCCCCATCACACGCAGCACATCGGCTTACCTGTATCACGCGCAGAGAAATTCAATGGCGAGGACAATTTGTTCAATGAAGCAGTTGTGAAAAAGCAGCTTGATCCGCTCAAAAAATGCTGCGGCTGCGAATGGCGGCTGAAAGCGTTCCCTCATCGAGATAATCGAGTTCACCGCCAACCGGCACTCCATGGGC
>JAWKWN010000034.1:0-29681 GCA_041397505.1 Nitratireductor sp. | reverse complement strand
TTTCCCGCATTTCGATTGCCGGCTTTGCTGCCTGCAAGGCGCTTTCGACCCAGAACAATGCCAATCCGCAAAAGGCATCCCGCCCCTATGACGCGGACCGCGACGGCTTCGTCATGGGTGAAGGTGCGGGCGTTGTGGTGCTGGAAGAATATGAGCACGCCAAGGCGCGTGGCGCGAAGATCTATGCCGAGGTGGTTGGCTATGGCCTGTCCGGCGATGCTTATCACATCACCGCTCCCGCCGAGGATGGCGACGGCGCCTTTCGTTGCATGAAGTCTGCCTTGCGCAACGCGAAGATGGATGTCTCCGAGCTTGATTATGTCAATGCCCATGGCACATCGACCATGGCTGACACGATCGAACTCGGCGCGGTGGAGCGGCTATTGGGCAATCACGCTTCAAATGTCTCCATGTCCTCGACAAAGTCGGCCATCGGCCACTTGCTCGGGGCTGCAGGAGCGGCCGAGGCCATCTTCTCCATCCTGTCGATTCGTGACCAGATTGTCCCGCCCACGCTCAATCTGGACAATCCGGAGCGTGATACGCCGATTGATCTGGTGCCGCACAAGGCACGCAAGCGTGCGGTGTCCGCGGCCCTTTCCAACTCGTTCGGCTTTGGCGGCACCAACGCATCGCTGATCGTCCGCGCGGTGTGAATCGCTGGTCGGAAAACCGGCAAATCGCCACAATCGCGCTTATGGTGACGGGCAGGAAATCCAGGCCCCACTGGAGAAACAGCCAGGGCAGTCAGCGGAAGGCAGAGACAGGGAGTCGACCGTGACCAGCGATCGGAGTGGAAGCTTCTGCATCTGATGCACCAGCCTCACGGGCCTCACTGCGCTCTGCGGCAGCCTATCGAACCGACCGAAGCACGCAGCCGCAGAAACTCCGGCATTCGCGCAACCGGATTGTCATTGTCTTCAACGCACTGATGAGCCTCATGGTTTTGCCGCAATACTGGCTTGTGGCACGGTCTATTTCGGCAAGCAGAGATTCGAGGAACCAGGTCCGCTGCAAACCACGCGCAGCGTCGTCATCAAGGAAGGATCGGGCCTCGCCCGGGTGCCCCACGCTGTAGCTCGAATCAAACGGTATCATCGACAACGAATTCATCTTTCGTGCCGGCGTGCGCGCCTATCGCGCTTCCAGCAGCTTGAAGGCGGGAGAATACGCCTTCAATCCCGGCATGAGCATGTTCGAGGTCATGGACACGATCCGCTCGGGCAAGGGCGTTGTCTACAAGGTCACCTTGCCCGAGGGCCTGACCGTTCACCAGATATTCCAGCGCCTTGCCGAAAACGAGGTGCTGACCGGCGACCTGCCTGCCGAATTGCCGCCCGAGGGCAGTCTGCTTCCCGATACCTATCCCTTCCAGCGTGGTGCAAAACGTGCGGATGTGGTTGCCCAGATGCGCCGCGCTCACGACAAGCTGCTGGCGGAAGTCTGGGCAAGGCGCACCGAGGGCCTG
Organism: Nitratireductor sp.; assembly: GCA_041397505.1. GTDB lineage: Bacteria > Pseudomonadota > Alphaproteobacteria > Rhizobiales > Rhizobiaceae > BOKV01. Next base: position 28,213 of record JAWKWN010000034.1, on the reverse strand, counting down.
CCGGTAAACGCCGGAGGAACTGGTGACACTCGCGTCGATTGTCGAGAAGGAAACCGGCAAGGCAGATGAGCGGCCAAGGGTGGCAGCAGTCTTCATCAACCGTCTCAGCAAGGGCATGCGCCTGCAATCAGACGGAAACGATTCTTTACGGTCATTTGGCGGCGAGGACGCCCGGCCGACCGGCCGACAGGTCCGATATCGAGAAGCCAGCCCGTTCAACACCTATGTCATTGACGGGCTCCCGCCGAGCCCGATTGCCAATCCGGGTCGTGCTGCGCTGGAGGCTGTCGCCAATCCAGCTCGAGGACCGACGGGTGTGTCGTTGCCGATGGGCCCAGACATGTATTCGCCGTGACGCTGGACGAGCACGAGGAAAACGTCAAACGATGGTGGATGAGCAACGGCGCAGAGCAAGGGCAGAGAAGCGCAATGCCATGCCAGACTGTACATGTCAGTGCAACAGACGAAAAACGCAATTGCAACGGGCAGCATGCGGCGTGACAACCTTACCGGGCGGTAAACGCGGCAACGGAGTTTTCGAACGCAGGCATTTGCCGCATCGGGGCGAGGCGACTGGTTTGGAACGATGCAATCAATGGCAAAGGGGGCTGAATTTTCGCCTGCGTCTGCCACCCGGTCTGGAAATGGTCGAGAATGATTGCCGCAAATTGGTGGGAAATGCCTTTTCCGCGAAATCTCAGGCAAGCCTGCAATATGACAAGCGTAATTCGACAGCCCTTCCGGTGATAAATGAAGCAGCACTTGCCGCCATCCTGATGCATGTCGAGCAGCTCCGCGCCGAACTGGGTTCATTACCACCAGCCGCCGGAAACCGTGCTGTCGATGAAGGGTGTTCTGGAGATCGCCGAAACAGGCGAAAGCGAGAAGCCATTGCCTTGCGCAATCAGGCATTGCTCGATGGTCTTGCCGATGCATTGAACGAACTGATCCATGCGCGAAGCAGAGGCAGGGCCGTTGCAACTGTGCTTCTCGGGCATGTCGGCGAGATAGAGAAGGCTGGCGCAGGCAGTGGAGGCGGATCCATCGCGCCAGCCGGCCGCTGATCCGCGAACCTGTCGCAGCAACTGGCCCTGATACTGGACTGCGACAATCGTCTTGACCGCAAAGGCTCCATCAGGAAGCCGCAATCCTGGCGACCAAGGCTGACCTGCGCGAGGAAATCGACCGGCTGAAGGCGCATGTCGAGGCGGCAAGCCTGCTGTTGAAATCGCCCGGACCATCAGGCCGGAAGCTCGATTTCCTGGCGCAGGAATTCAATCGCGAATGCAACACGATTTGCTCCAAGTCGAATGCGGCATCCGTAACGGCACTTGGACTTGAAATGAAGGTCGTGATCGACCAGTTTCGCGAACAAGTGCAGAATCTGGAGTAGATGAATGAGCCGCATACTTGAGGTGGATTGTCCGACGGCATCGAACGGCGCGGCATCATGCTCGTCCTGTCATCGCCATCGGGGGCGGGAAAATCGACCATTGCCCGCAACCTGTTGGACAATGTCTCCCAGCCTTTCCATGTCGGTCTCGGTCACCACCAGGCCCAGACGCGGCAGCGAAATCGATGGTGTCCACTATCGTTTCATTTCCACCCGGGAATTCGAGCGGCTGCGCGGAGTCCGGATGCACTTCTGGAATGGGCGGAAGTGCATGGCAATTCTATGCATCACCGCGCGATCCGGTGGAAAAGGCAATGGCGGACGGCCGTGACATGCTGTTCGACATCGGCTGGCAGGGTGGCTTGCAACTGGCGGGAAAAGGCGCGCGGCGATGTCGTCAGCGTTTTCATCCTGCCGCCCTCCATGGCCGAACTGAAGGCGCGACTGAACCGTCGGGCGGAGGATCTGCCCGAAGTCATCGACAAGCGGCTTGCCAATGCACTCATCGAAATCCCGCACTGGCGCGACTATGACTATGTCGTCATCAATGATGATCTCAACTTCGGGCCTTTCATCAGGTCGAGGCGATCCTGGCAGCCGAGCGATTGCGCCGTGACCGCCGCCCGGGCCTTTTCGATTTTGAAAAGAAGCTAATCCAGTAGATTGGCGAGCGTCACGAATTCCGCGACTGAAAGCGTTTCCCGCCCCGCCGTTCGCCGTCAATTCCAGCCCGATCAGCAGCGCCTGTCGCCAAGCACCTTGGGCTCGCCCGCAGCATCGACGTTGGCCAGGCGGCAGCCGTTTGCCCTTTCAAGCATTCGCACATTGCAGGCAAGCGGGTTCTGGTGCGGTACGAGATTGACAATCGAACTCGTGACCTTGGGCGGAGGCGTGAAGGCCTTCGGCCCGACATCGAAGGCGATATGGCACTCGGCCCGCCATTGGCACAGGACGGCAAGCCTGCCATAGGCCTTGTCACCGGGATGTACCAAATGCGCTCAACGACCCTCGCGCTGCGAACATCAAGGTGAGCGAGCTACAACGGTGGCCACTGCGTGTCTGCAATCCAGCCCGTCAGTAATGGTGTTGCCACATTATAGAGCAAATTGGCGACAATCCTCACAGGCGCTGCAAGCCAGTCGCGGTAGTTGACCTTCAGCGCATCCTCAACACTTCCAGGCGGCCGGGATGTGCGCGGCGATCTGCGCCAGTGCAGGCAGGCGGCGCAGGTCGCGCTCGATGGCGATTACCCGACGCGCTCGATGCAGCAGCGCGCGTGTCAGGCCGCCAGGACCCGGTCCCACTTCCACAATGTCGTGATCTGCAAGCGAACCTGCCTCACGGGCAATCCGCGCAGTCAGGTTGAATCGAGCAGAAAGTTCTGACCCATTGCCTTGATATGCGTGAGGCCATGCGTCTCGATCACCGTGCGCAGCGGCGGAAGGTCATCAATCTGTCCATTGCCGGCCATCATGGGTGATTACGCTGCGCTGACGGTTACTGTTCACCAGTTCTGCTTCCCGGATCGCCATGGAATGAGCCATCCTGAGCGCCGCAATCGGAAGCGATGCCTTGGCCGTACCACTGCCTGCAATGTCAAGTGGTTCCGTGGTCTGGGGGGATGTCGGATGAAGGGGAAGGCCCAAGTAACATTGACCGCATCGTCAAGGCCAGCGTCTTGGCCGGGATCAGCGCCTGATCGTGATACATGCAGATGCTACATCAGCTTTTGCCGTGCGGCGGGATGAAACATCGTATCTGCGAGGCAAAGAAGGCCACTGGCAATCACCCCGTGCGCTTTCAGGGTTTCGACGGCAGGCTAGGATGATCTCGATATCCTCGCGCCCATCGCACCGCCTTCACCCGCATGTGGATTGAGGCCCGCGATTGCAAGCCGCGGCGCATCAATGCCGAAACGCGCGCGCAGATCGGCATCGGCTATCAGTGCACATTCGACGATCAGCGCGCTGGTCGGGTGGCTTGACACCTCCATCAGCGGGATGTGGATCGTGACCGGAATGGTGCGAAGGTCCGGCCCGGCCAGCATCATTACCGGCTTACGCAGGCTTTGCCAGTACCGCGTTCAGCGAGTTCGGCGAAGGAATTCGGTATGGCCCGGATGCTCGAAACCCGCTGCATAAAGTTCCTTCTTGTTGATGGGGCAGGTGACGATCCCGCTGGCCGTTCCCGCCAGTGAAAGTTCAACGCCACGCGTGATCGCTTCGATCGCAATGCCGCATCGCGTGGGTCAGGCAGGCCGGGTCTGGCATGGAACCTGCCCGAAAGGGCAATACGGCCATGCGCGGATCACCTGGTTCGATACGTTCCCCTGCATTGATCGTTCGGGTAGGCAATTCATGTCCAAGAAGCCTTGCCCGCTCCTCCAGGAAATCCGGATCGCCCAACACGAAAAACGGCGGAAGGGAATTCGCCTCCCGGTTGACCCAGCGCCGCTGATCACGATATCGGGGCCAATGCCTGCTACGCTCGCCCATGGTCACTGCCAGAGGCGCCGATCGGGAAGATGGGGCGTGAACCATGGGAATGACGCTGATTGTAGACGATGGTAGCTGATTTGCGCAGCTCTGCCAGATAATCGGCTCGCGGCTGTATCGCCCTTGGCCTCAAGGCTGTTAATTCGGATTTGGCCATCACTTCGGCAGCACGGTCGTCCGAAGTCAGGCGAGCCTTGCAAACTGCAATCAGCTCAACGCCCTTTCGGTTTCCTTGGGCGCAGTGGTCTGACCCTCGCTGGTTGCCTCGATATCCTTTTTCCAAAAGTGGCGGCAGCTCGGGCTGCATCAATCTTCCGGCATCCTTGATTGCCACTCCCGCAATCCCGCTACCTGGTCAAACAGCGTGTCGCATCCCACGCAAATCTCTGCTGGAAGCCGAGCGCCTCCTGCTTGCGGGTCTTCATCATTTGTCTTGCGCTTGTCTTCCGGCACGACAAAAATGATTTCCTTGAGCTGATATTCGGTTGTCTGCGGCTTGCTGCTTCCCGATTTCCGCAAATCGAAAATAGCCCCGCTCTGTTGTTCGACACGGCTTCCGGATTGCAGCTTGCTGCTGAAAGTCCGGCTCCAGCTGATTTGCGCCCGGATGAATTCCTTGAAATGTTGTGCGCCAATGCCGATACGGTCAAGGTCTGAGGAAATCTTGGCCGGTGTCGAGCGGTTGTTCTGGGCAAAATTGGCAAAGGCGGCATTGACCTGCGCATCGCTTGCGACGAGGCCGCGCTTGGAAGCCTCCTGCAGTTTCAGCTTCTCGTCGATCAATTCCTTTTCGGTCTCGGAAATTTGTCGCCTTCAAACGCCTGACCTGACGGAATTTTGCGCGCCGCTGGATATCGTAATTGGTGATCGGCTCACCATTGACCAGAACCTTGATATAGGTTCCCTTTTGCGCAACGGTGGAACGCTGGCGGATGACTTTTGCGCCTTCAACGCTAGCGTCATCACTGGCAACCTCGGTATCGGTTTGCGTGGTTGCTGTCTTTTGCCCGGACGCGCGCTGTCGATTGCCGAAGTCGACCCGTACAGGCCGACAAGCCGAGGCCACGAACCAAGCAACAATACCAGCCTTGTTTCGGTTTTTCAGCTCAGACAGCATTTCGCCCTTTCCGGCCCATCTGCGCCATGACGGCCGGATGGTCCAAGGCAGGCTTGTGGGCATGAGATAAGGCAAAACTGTGGTTGAGGATGGCTGTCGGCATTCTGTCGGGCCTACTGGCTGTCTTCCAGCGAATATTTGTAGTTGTAATCGCCAATGGTGCGCAGGCCGAACCGGAACAGAAGCGATGTTTCGGTCTGATTGCCTGAATATCGCGTTTCCGACCGGTTATAGGCGACCGAGAAGGAGTAGCAACTGTCATCATAGGCAAGGCCAAATCCGTGCGAATAAAGCTGCTTGTTTTCAATGTCGTAGGAGAATGAACCAAAGCCGCGCCAGGTGTCGGTCAGCTTCACGCTTGCAGAACCGGAGACCTCATGGCGATTGTCGGTAAAGCCGTAATTTGGCTGTGCCTCGATGAAGTTGTACGACGTCGAAAGGGCGGCGATCGGCGTTGCATAGCGCAAGGTCGCTTCGCCCCTGCGGAAAGTCAGGTTCTTTTCGTCAAATCGTCCACCCAGGCCGACGGAAAGGCCGCTGCCGCTGGAGAGATTGGCACCCACAACATAGTCCGAGCGGGCAGTCTCCAGTCCTGATTCCATGCCGGCATTGACAGTGTCCTTGTTGCTGGCAGCATAGGAATTCAGCCCTGCCAGATGGAAGGATTGTCCTGCGACCACGTCAAGCGTTGCGCCGCTGCGGAAAGTGGCAGAATAACGGAAGCCGACATTGGCCCGCGAACCACCTTCAACGCGGTCATATCCGGAAAACTTGTCGCGGCGGAAAAGGTTTGATGCGTCAAAGACGAAACTCTGGGCATCTTCGTTGGGGAATTCGCCGATATGGGTTTCGTTCCGGACGAACCATCACTTGCGCAATCGGTTCGAACACATGCGTGGCGTAGCTGTCATGGGCAACCAGCGGATAGCGGATTTCCAGCATTCCGGTTGCCATGCCGGAACACACTGTCGTTGGATGTCAACGGATTACTGGCGGAAGCAAGATTTTCCGTCTCCATCCACGCTGCATCAGCCCGCCCACTAAGCGAAGCGGTCAGTACAGCACCATTGACGATCTCGCTGCGTTTCCATTCCGACTCCAGGCTCAGACGCTGATTGTGGCCTTCGATGCCGTGGAACCGATCATCGGTATTGCCAACGATGCCGTCATTGTTCACGACCTGCGGATCACTGCGGTGAATGTTGCGGAAATTGATGTCCAGAGAGGCTTCGCCACCTGCTACGGGATCATCCGACACGCGGTTATAGTCGAATACAGGATAGGCATTGCCCTGCTGGTCTTCCAGCTTCTGGTTGCCATTCAATGGATTTCCATCCTGGTCGATACGGTCATCCTGGACGATGAAGTTCTGTGCCCGCAGGTCGAAATAGTTCTTGCCCGCAAGGCCCGTCAGGTAAACTTCGTTCGTGATGTCACGGGAATTGTAGCCGTCCAGATTGTAGGTCTTGGCGAAGTTGCCATCGCTCTGCCACAGCCCGTTCCAGCCGAATTTCCACCGGTCATTGATGTCGAACCGTCCGGCGCTCATGACTGCCACGCGGTCGGTCTCGTTGGAGTCGATCGCGATTGCGTCAAAATCCTTTGGCGTTTGCTGATTGATGCCTGCAATTTTCAGATTGTATTCGCCGAGTTCCGTACGGTGACGCCATTCAGCCTCTCCAAGGAAGCCCTGGTTGGAAAAATAGGTACCCGAGAGTGTCAGGTCGTAATTGGGAGCAATTGCCCAGAAGAAGCTCTGGCGCACGCCAAACCCCAGATTTTGCGAATAGCTGGGCGAGGGGACCAGGAAGCCGGTCATGCGCTTGATGGACGGATCCGCATGGCTGAACCGGGGCAGATAGGCAATCGGCCTGCCGTAAAGCTCGAAGCTGGCGCCTTCATATTCGACCCGCCGGGTCTTGTTGTTGATGATCACGCGATTGGCGCGTATTTGCCACAGGGGCGGACGCTCGGGATGTTCCTTGCAGGGCTCGCAAGCCGTGTAGACGCCCTGGTTGAAAACGGAAATCTCGCCATCACGGCGCTCGGCACTTTCAGCCGCAAACCGGGTGTTGTCAGCTGTTTCGACCCGCAGCGAGGAGATGAACCCGTCGCGGAAGTCATCGGTGATGTCGATTTCCTCGGCAAAATCCTTGAACCCTTCGGCTCCGGGATTTCCACATTGCCCGACGCAATGACCGACGAACGACGCGAATAGGTCACGCGCTGCGCGACCAGCGTGTAGCCGTCATAGGCTATGCGGACATTGCCGACCGCTGCGACCGTGTCCTCGTCATTGTTGTAGACCAGATTGTCGGCTTCCAGCAGCATCTGCGCATCGGGATTGGCAACCGCGCCACCAAAAATGCCTTCGCCGGTTGTTGCGTTTGTGCCTGGGCGAGCGGGAAGCCAGCGCCAGTCCTGCCGATACGACAACCGCACAGCAAAGCGCATTGGCGGTGCGCCATACGCCCGACCCTGCCGCCCGCCAAACAGGAGAAAACGGGCTCATCAGCCGTCCTCCTGATGGAGCAATATGCTGGTTCCGAAAAGAATTGCCACGATTGATGGAGACCATGCCGCCACAAGGGCGGAACAATCCCGTTGCTCCCAGGGAAGTTACCAATTTTGTGACGGTATAAAGCACGAAGCCGGACAAGATGCCACCCAAAATCAGCCTTCCAAGCTGGCCAAAGCGCACAAACCTTAACGTGACGGTTGCCGCAATCATCACCATGGCGACCAGAAACACCGGAAGGGCCAAAAGTCCGTAGAATTGCACCAGATAAGGGTTGGGATTACCACCTGCAAGCACTGCCTTGGATGCCATGTCGCGCAACTCCCACACCGGCACCGAATCAGCATTTGCTGTAACGCCGGCGAGAATGTCGCGGGTCAGGTTGGTGGGGACAACGAGCGTGTCCTTGCGCTCGGCCACTTTCGAGTCTCGAAATCACTGCATTGGTCAATACCCATGAAACCCCGGAAAACACGGCCGTTTCAGCATCGATGCGCTCGACAATATGCCCGTCAAGGTCAAAGCGGATGATCTTCACATCGTCCAGGATCGTGCCCTTGCTGCGGGCCAGACGGGCATTGATCACGTTGCTGCCGTCGACTTCCTCCTGTTTCATCCAGTAGCTGGAAACTTCAGCATTGTTCTGGCGGGCACCGCGATCAAAGATGCTGACCTCGACGTCCTTGCTCTTTTCGAAAGAGGCAACAGCGATTGGATTGTAGACAAACGCGGCGAACAGGCCGATCAGCAGTGCTGCAGCGCTGACCGGCATCAGGAATTGCCAAGCGGAAACGCCGGCTGCGCGGGCTACCACAGTTCCATCTTCAAGTTGAGTTGCGTGAGCGTGATCATCGCCGCGAACAAGCAGCCGAAGGGAAACGCCTTGTCGAGGAATATCGGCGCCTTCAGCATCGACAATTGCAGCAATGCCATCAGCGAGACGTCACTCACCTCGGATGCCTTTCGCAACTGCTCGACAAAATCGATCAGCACGATGAGCAGCAGCAGCGAGATCATCATCGCCGCCACGGTCTTGGCAAATCTGACTGCAATATAGCCGAACAGCGTTTTCCCGATCATGCGCCGAGCCTCGCTGATCGCCTGCGTGACCGCATAGCGCTCGCGCAGCAATGTCGCGCGTTCGTCAAGCGCCAGGCTCGCTGCATCAATGCGCTTCTGCCAGTCCGCCGGCAGTTGCACCGGACGGTTCTGAACCAGGAAATAGCTTCCGACCACAATGGCAATGAGCGGCAGAAGATGAAACCAGCCAGACAACCGACTCGTCGGATTTCAGGCGCTGACTGCCGAAAATGCCAAGCCGCGAAGGAAAGTGACCGTCAGCATGGCCGCCCCGATTGCCGAGCCATGGCCCTGTCTGCCCGGCCTGCCCGGCATAGGCCAGCATCAGGATGACATAGGCGAAAGGCCAGAGCATTTCCGAGAAGCGTTCGTGAATCTGCGACCGGTACAGTCCCGGTTTGTCCTTGTAATACGGGTCATTCGGATCCGGATTGAGCTGCGGCGTTGTCCGCTCCTTGGGGGCGCAGGTCGCTGACTTCAAGCTTTCGGGCAAGGTCGAAAGATCGAAGAAAGTGGTATCGTATTTGATGACCGTCACGCCATCGCTCTTTGCGTCACGCTGCTGGATTTCCCTTCCTTGAGAAGAAGATAGCACCGCCATCCTGCTTGCTGACATAGCCCTTGCTGGCGGTGGGGAAGATAACGGATTTTCCGGCTTCCCGCTCGTCGGAGATCAGGATGCCCGACAGCACGCCGCCCGCTTCACGCTTGGCAACATGGAAAACAAGCCCGTCCTCGATACGGGTGAATTCGCCTTCGCGAACAAGTATCGAAACCAGGTCGGCCCGCATTTCCGTTGCAAACACCTTCAGCGTCACCAGACTCCAGGGCGAAACGAAATGCCCGACAAGTCCGGTGAACAGGCTGCAAAGCAATGCCAGTATCAGCAGCGGTTTTGCCAGAACCCAGCTTGACGCGCCGCTGGCATTGATCACCACCAGCTCCGAATTTCCGTTCATCGTGTTCACGGTAAAGACGGTCGCGAGCAACAGGCCGATGGGAATGACAGCCAATAGCAACATCGGAATCGCAAGCGTGGTCAGCGCAAGATAGGCGATGATCGTTTGCCCCTTGTTGGTGATGACATCGAGCTCCTTCAGGGCCTGGATGATCCAGACAACGCCAGCAGCGAGCCAAGCGTGATCCATGCCGCGGCACCGGCGCGCTTGAAGATGTAGCGCTCGATCAGCTTCATACGCCCATGTTTCCGGTTCGCGTCCCTGTTTGCTCGTTGTCATTCGCCCTGCAGCCTTGCCAGCGCAAATGCGATAATTTTCGTTGTCCGGCCCACGGGCCTGTCCGCACAGTAGCCAGCCTTGCGGCAATTTGAAGGCTCGCGGGAGCAATCACGGGCTTTGTTTTCCCGGCAGCTCCACTTTTCGGTAGCGCTTCCGGCAAGCGCAGGATTTCCGTGGTTACCATCCCATTAACAAGTCTTTCAGGAAATGACTAAAATTGGACGAAAGGACAAGGTAAACAGGGATTTAATGCCTTTTTTCTCAGGTGTTGCCGCATCGCCACTCAAACAGCGCAAATCATAGCGATTGCTGCATGCAGATCCGGCAAAACCCTTGCATTGCATGGGGAAGACAGCGCCCCATAAACGCGCTAAATGAAATGCTTCAATTGTGGCACCGAATCTGCTGCTGATCTTGATCAAACAATTCAGGGAAATCCCATGGCCAAACAACCTGCCATCCAGTTTGCAAAACCGGCTTTGCCGAGCGAAGGCGCAATAGTCCTGCTCATCCCGACCGATGGCAAGTTGCCGCCAATCGCTGGTGCGCTCGACCATGACGGGCGTATTTCCCAGGCGATGAAAACGGTGGAATTCACCGGCAAAAACGCAACCGTGCTGGAAATCATGGCTCCGGCCAAGGGCATTGACCGGCTGGTGCTGGCAGGTATCGGCAGCAAGGATGCCAACAAGGAAGCCGACTGGCTGAAAACAGGCGGCAAGATTTTCGCGTCGGTCTCAAAATCGGCACAGGCGACCATCATCGCCGATGGCGATGCGGGTGAAATCAGCGGCGACGCACTGGCAATGATTGCAGCCGGCGCAAAATTGCGGTCTTATGATTTCGACACCTACAAGACGAAGGACCGCAAGGAAGCGAAACTCGCGCGCCTGACTTTCGCAGCCGAATCCCATGCCACAGCCAAAAAGGCGTTCAAGACACTTGATGGCGTCACGGATGGCGTGATGACTGCTCGCGATCTGTCAATCGTGAACTGCCAATATTCTGGGGCCGATCGAATTTGCCGAACGCGCAAAAGCCACGGAAAAACTGGGTGTTGAGGTCGAAGTGCTTGAGGAAAAGGCGCTTCGCAAGCTCAAGATGGGTGCGCTGCTGGGCGTCGCGCAAGGCTCGGTCCGCCCGCCACGCCTCGTCGTGATGAAGTGGAATGGCGGCAAGGCCAAGGACCAGCCGCTCGCCTTTATCGGCAAGGGTGTTGTATTTGACACCGGCAGCATTTCCATCAAGCCAGCAGCCGGCATGGAAGACATGAAGGGCGACATGGGTGGCGCGGCAGCGGTTACCGGCCTGATGCGTACCCTTGCAGCACGCAAGGCCAAGGCCAATGTCATCGGCATCATCGGCCTTGTGGAAAACATGCCCGATGGCAATGCCCAGCGTCCCGGCGATATCGTTACCTGCGATGTCAGGCCAGACCATCGAGGTCATCAGCTCGACGCCGAAGGTCGCCTCGTGCTTGCCGATGCACTCTGGTATTGCGGGGACCGCTTCAAGCCGAAGTTCATGATCAACCTCGCAACCCTCACGGGCGCGATCATGATCGCGCTTGGCCAGAGCTATGCCGGACTGTTTTCCAACAATGACGAATTGTCGGCCAACCTGACCAGGGCCGGTCTCGACACCGACGAGCGCGTCTGGCGCATGCCCATGGGGCCTGATTACGACAAGCTGATTGATTCCAAATTTGCCGACATGAAGAATATTGGCGGACGCTTTGGCAGGTCGATTACTGCCCAGTTCCTGCAGCGCTTTGTCAACGATGTGCCATGGGCGCATCTTGATATTGCCGGCACCGCGATGGGCTCGCCGAAGAACGAATACAGCCAGTCATGGGGCTCAGGCTATGGTGTGCGCCTGCTCGACCGCCTGGTGGCGAACGACTACGAATAGGGTTGATACAGCGAGGCGATGCCCGAGGTCCTCTTCTATCACTTGACCGAAAGAACACTGGAGCAGACCCTGCCGGGCTTGCTTCAGCGCAGTCTCGAGCGCGGCTGGCGTGCTGTGGTTCAGGCCGGATCGCGCGAGCGGTGGAGGCGCTCGATTCGGAGCTGTGGACTTTTGCCGAGGAGAGTTTCGTTGCCATTTCCTGCACGCGCGACGGCACGGAAGCAGAGCAACCGGTCTGGCTGACCGAGGAGCATGACCAACCCCAATGGCGCGGTCATCCGCTTCATGGTCGATGGTGCCACTCCGCCCGACCTGACACCCTATCAGCGCGGCGTCTATATTTTCGACGGCCACGACAATGCGGCACTCGAGCATGCCCGCGCGCGCTGGAAATTCGAAAAGGCAGCCGGCCATGACGTTACCTATTGGCGGCAAGCCCGGAGAAGGCCGATGGGAGAAAATGGCGTGACCGGCGATGATCCCGAAGCGTTTCGCGTCCGCCGCGAGGCTAAAAATCCGCATTGATCCGCTCGACAAGAACATGATCGACGGCGGAGACGCGGCGCTTTCTTCGTCTGTCTATGACATGGCAGCAGGCGATGCGCAGGCGGTTCCCTGGGCTGATTTGAAGCCGAAACCGCAGTTGCAACAATGGCTTGCCAGCAATCACGGCAATGGTCGCACAGCCGTCGACATCGCCTGTGGCCTGGGAGACAACGCCGAGGCAATGGGCTGCAGGCTATCGAACAACGGCTTTCGATCTTGCGGAAAAGCGGTGTCTGGGCGCTTCAGCGCTTCCCGGCTCCGACCGCGCGAGTCGACTATCAGGTTGCCGATCTCCTTGATCCGCCGCCGCATTGGTGTGGCGGATTCGACCTCGTGCTGAATGCTACGCTTCAGGCGGTTCCGCCTGCCGTACCTGGAACAGGATGGCTACCGCGATTGCCGCATTGCTGGCACCCGCGGCAGGCTGCTGGTCTATACCCGCATCCGCCCCGATGGCAGCGAGACATCCGGCCCGCCATAGCCTTGCAGGGAAAGGGATGCCATGGGCTTTGCCAGCCATGGTGCGCAACTGGTTTCCCGCGATGCGTTCGAACTCTTGCGTCCTGACCGTAGTATCCCGCATTGGTTCTGTGTCTGGCAAAAACCGGAGATCGGCTGAGATGCTGCGCAGCATTGGAATCCTGCTCATTCTGGCTGGCATTGGGGCGGGATTTTGCGCCTTCCCTAATTGCCCGCAATTCCGGCGGTGAATTTGCCCGCGTCACTGTCTTTGACCGAAAGGACGGCGGCTGGCAGCAAGGCTGGCGAGCTGAAAAGAACGTAAGCTGGCAAAACACCGCAACAACCCCATGCGGCTGTTGGTCGAGGCGCAATTTCTGCCAGGGCTGAAACTGCTGTCCAGCACCACGGGGCTGCAAATCTCGCTGGCGCATGGCGGCAAGACGGTGATGGAAGGCGAGTTTGAACTGAGCGTTCCCAAGCTTGGTGGCGAACAGACGCTTCGCCGCGCAAGCCTTGTAACGCCGCCTTTCTCGATTGATGCCGATGGGGACTACATTGTTTTTGTCCGATCGACCGAGACCAAGGACATCAACTATGCAAGGGTCGAGGCCGTCATTCGGTCCAGAGTTGAAATCCCCGACAATCGCATTCGCGATACCGGCTATGCGGCATTGGCGCTGGGTGTTGTCCTGCTTTTGTTTTCAGGCCTTGGCCACCAAAGCCAAGCCGACCCGTCGCAGAAGCCGGCCCGCCGATGGGGCCGCGGCTGATATCAGCCCTTTAGCTTTGCCTCAAGCGCAATGATCTTTTCATTCGCCAGCGGGATTCTGGCCTCAGGCAGATTGTCCTTTTCGATGGCGGATCGATAGGCCGAAAGCGCATCTGCAAGGTTCCCCACGGCTTCAGGGCCTGAGCCTTGTTGAACCAGGCATCGCTTTCATTGTCATCAATGCCAAGTGCCTGATGCCATCCTCAAGCGCGCCGTCAATGTCGCCGGTCTCGAAGCGGACTTCCGAGCGGTTGCTCCAGCTGATCCGGGTCCGATTAAATCGATTTCAAGCGCCTTGTCGAGATCGGACCGGGCGGCGGTCCAGTTCTTTTGTCTGTAAAGATATGCGCGATTGGTCAGGGCCGATGAATCGCCGGGATCGAGTTCTATTGCCCATAATGGGTCAGGGCTTCGTCACCGCGTTTGAGATCAGCCAGAACATCGGCAAGATTGCGATGGAGAAAAGCGGATCATCCGGGCTTATCGAAAGTGCCTTTTCAAAGTCAGTTTCGTGCTTTTTCATATTCCTTGGCATTGAGAAAATCGAAGCCGCGATTGTTGTACAAGTCGGCATTATCCGGCTCCAGATTGATCGCAACGGTGTAGAAGTCGGTGGACTTCAGATATTCGCCGAAGATTCCGAATGGGCATCCGCCAGGCTGCGCCAGATATCGGCGCGACCCGGATGATGGCTCCCGCCTTTTCACAATCGGCAATGGCATCGGCGCCTAGTTCTCAGGAATCGAATTCGATATCGCCGCGCAATTCATGCGCAACCGCGTCCTTGTCATCAAGGCTGATTGCCCGGTTGACAGCATCCATGGCCACGTCGCTGTCGCCATTGTCGAATGCAGCCTTCGCCTTGCCCGCCACGCCTCCACCAACAGTGGCGACTTTTTGCGTTACCACTTCGAAATCCGCGAGGGCTGATTCGGATCATCCTGGTCGAGATAGCTGTTTGCGCGTCGCAGCAAGGCCTTGATCAGCGCATGTCGAGGTCGAAACATCGTCAATCACCACTTTTCCCCAGGGTCACCGGATCTTCGGCATCCAAGTTCAGGGCAGTCACTCAATGGGTCGGCATGGGCAGGAAGGAAAAACCAGCCTGCATCGCAAATATCAGGCCGACAAAAAGCGGAACTCGCATCGCAACACCTCGCAGCAAATCGCCCCACGCAAAATTACGCCTGTTAGCTGGTCTCGGCAATCGGTTGGAAGCCCATTATTTTGCGGATGTTATCAGGCGACAGCGCTTTCATAGCGCTCGCTCGCGGCAAAGCCAGTCTTCTTCGACAGCATGAGCTTCTTAGTGGCGGTCTCGCCAGCCTTTCACCTGCCGGATCTTTTTCATAGGTTCCGGCCGTGCCAGTTCGCCCGTCTATATCGACGTCACAGCACACCCAGTCGCCGTTGCCATCTGTCCTTCCGCATCCCACAAATCTGCTTCTTCAGCGGTTCCATTTCGCGGCGACACTCGGCCGCATCGCCCGCTGCGCTCTGCAGCCGGCTTTGCGGGATTATTTCCACCTTTTCGGCTTTTGCCACGGGTCGCTTGCCGGTCAGGACTTCGGTGCGGTAGTCCTCGATGTCGCCATCATATGGCATCGCAATTCCGTTGCCGCCAGCCACAGGCGGTCGACGGTTGCCTCGATCAGGTGGCGGTCATGGCTGATGATGATGACGGCACCAGAATGATCATTGAGCGCCATCATCGGTGCATCAATGGATTGACGTCATCAAGGTGGTTGGTCGGTTCGTCGAGGATCAGCAGGTTCGGCCCGTCAAAGGAGATCAGCCCGAGCAGCAGGCGCGCCTTTCCCCACCGGACAAATCCTTTGCCTTGGTGTCCATGCGGGCCGTGTCGAGACCCATTTGGGCCACGCAGGCGCGAACTTTCGGTCATTGCACCCAGCATCAACTGGCGCACATGGTCGACCGGTGTTTCTTCCGGGCGCAAATCGTCAAGCTGGTGCTGCGCGAACATCGCCACCTTCAACTGCTGCGCCTTCACCGTTTCGCCGGAAACGAAATCAGGCCGGTTGGCGATCAGCTTAGCAAGGTGATTGCCATTGCCGTTGGAGCAAACGATCCGATACGGTCGTCCTGGTCGATCCGCAGGTCAGAACGGCGCAGGATTGGCGTATCGGCGCTGTAGCTCCAGCCTCGACACTCTCGAGCCGGATGATCGGCGAAGCGAGAGTTCCTCGACTCGAAACCGGATCGGGGCCAAACGCTCTTCGCTGAAAGCGGCAATCGGCCTCATCGTTCCAGCGCCTTGATGCGGCACTGTTGTGCCTGTATCTGCCTTGGTTGCACGGGCGCGGAAGCGGTCGACAAAGGCCTGCATGTGCTTGCCTTTGCATCCTGCTTTTCGCGCGCCTTTTCCTGCTGCATCAGTTTCTCTGCGCGCTGCCGCTCGAAATTGTCGTAATTGCCGCGATAAAAGGCAGCTTCTTGTGTTCAAATTGCGGGATCGAATTCACCGCCTTGTTCAGCAGATCGCGGTCATGGCTGGTGATCAGAGAACAGTGCCCGGATAACGCGCAACGAAGTTTTCCAGCCACAATGTGCCTTCAAGGTCGAAGAGATAGTTGGTCCGGTTCGTCAGCGCAACGGGATGTCGGGCCAGGAAAACAGCACAGAGGCAAGCGCCACGCGCATGCGCCATCCACCCGAAGCTTGACGCCGGACGCAACTGCTCTTCCTTCAGAAACCCAGCCAGACAGGATTGATCCCGCGCGCGCTTCGCCCGAATGGGCGTAATGTCGGCAAGCCGCATGTGGATATCGGATATCGCTTCGGGATCCATTTCCGTTTCGGCACGCGCCAGCAATTCGGCGCGCTCCTTGTCGGCGGAAAGCACGATATCAATCAGGCTGTCCTCGGTGCCAGGCTTCCTGCGCCGCGGCCAATCTTCAGGCCTTTCGGAATGGTTACATTGCCGGTATCAGGCGTCATCTCCCCGGTAATCGCGCGATAGGCGTTGTCTTGCCCGAGCCGTTGCGACCGACAAGGCCCGCCTTGGCCCCGGTTATGCACGGTCACGCTCGCGCCTTCGATGAGAAGGCGTCCTGCAATGCGGATGGTGAATCGGTTATGGCCAGCATGGCGGCCTTTTGCGTCAGTGCGCCGAAAAGGGCAAGGGGTGAAGGCTGAATATGACGGAATGTTGCGTTGCAGCACTATCGGATCCGGGCCTTGCCGCTTTTCTTTCAGCCGGGCAAAGCATAGAAGGTGGATCCGGACCATGTGCAGCCGATTGAGGGAGATTGCAGGTGACAATCAGATTTTTTGACCTTGTGGGCAGTGATCCCGCCAGGCCGTTTTCTCCTCATTGCTGGAAAGTGCATATGGCGCTCACCCACAAGGCGCTTGAATTCGAACGCATACCGGTTTGTTTCACACAAATTCCGGCGCTTGAAGGCGGAGTGATCAAGACCCTGCCAGCGATCACCAATGGCATGGAAACGATGACCGATTCCATGTCGATTGCCGTCTACCTCAAGGAGAGATTTTCGGACTCCGGCTCCCACCTGTTTCACGGGGAGGGCGGTGTTGCCCTGTCCCGTTTCGTCGAAGCCTGGACCAACACCAAATTGAATTCATGGGTCCGAAACTGGGCGCTCATGGATATTCACAACATGCTGGATCCCGTTGATCAGGCCTATTTCCGCAAGTCGCGGCAAGAGCGGTATGGCAAGCCACTCGAAGAGATTGTCGCAGGCCGCGAGAACACCGTATCCGACCTGCTGGCAAGGCTGGAACCGCTTCGCACAATGCTGGCTAGCCAGCCTTTCCTTGGTGGCAATGAGCCCGCATTCGCCGACTACATCGTTTTCGGTTCGTTTCAGTGGCTCAGGGTATGCTCGGGTCTCCACATGATCCCCGCCAGCGAGCCGGTGCTTGATTGGGTCAACCGCATGCTTGATCTGCATGACGGCCTTGCGCGTTCGGTATCCGAAGCAAGTGCATGACGGGCATGTCTTTTGTTTTTCGCACAAACGCGCTATAGCGCCCGCGAACCGGCGCTGCGGGCATCCTGCAGCGCCGTATCGATTTTCACGACAAACGGACCAGAGGAAATACAATGGCCATCGAACGTACCTTTTCCATGATCAAGCCGGATGCGACGAAGCGCAACCTGACTGGTGCAATCACCAAAATGCTTGAAGACGCAGGCCTGCGCGTGGTGGCATCACGTCGCGTATGGATGAGCCTTCGCGAAGCTGAAGGCTTCTACGCAGTCCACAAGGACCGTCCCTTCTTCGGTGAACTGTGCGAATTCATGTCATCTGGCCCGACAGTTGTTCAGGTTCTGGAAGGCGAAAACGCCATCCTGAAAAACCGCGAAGTCATGGGCGCCACCAACCCGGCCAATGCAGACGAAGGCACCATCCGCAAGACATTCGCGCTTTCGATTGGCGAAAACTCGGTACATGGCTCCGATGCACCAGAGACCGCTGCTGAAGAAATCGCCTACTGGTTCTCCGGAACCGAAGTCGTTGGCTGATTGACCCAGCATGAAAATCGGGGGCCGGGGCGCAAGCTCCGGCCTTTTTTGTTGCCAGCCTCGCCATTATGATCGCGAAGCAGTCCTTCAATGGAGAACAAGCATGTATTCCCGCGATGATCTCACCTATCAGGCATTGCCCCTGCCAGACCGCGTGGCATTGCCCGAAACCGAAATGCTGAGCCGAACGGAAGCATTTCTGGGCTATATGCGCAAGCGCCATAGCGTACGGGAATTCGACACCGCTGCGGTGGCGCCAAAGGTTATCGAGAACTGCATCGCAACAGCAGGGCTTGCTCCATCTGGTGCCAATCACCAGCCCTGGCATTTTGTGGCGATCCACGACCCTGCCACCAAGGCCGCCATTCGCAAGGCAGCCGAAGAAGAGGAGGTTGCCTTTTACGACGGCGGTGCGGGTGATGAATGGCTGAAGGCGCTTGCTCCAATCGGCACCGGCCCTGAAAAGCCGCATCTGGATGACGCGCCATGGCTGATCGTGGTCTTCGCCCAACGCTATGGCGAATTCGCCGACGGCACGCGCTACAAGAATTATTACGTGCCTGAAAGCGTGGGCATCGCCACCGGTTTCCTTCTGGCAGCATTGCACAATGCCGGATTGTCGGCACTGACCCACACCCCCAACCCGATGAAATTCCTCAATGATTTGCTGAAAAGGCCGGCTTCGGAAAAGCCGGTGATGATCATTGCAACAGGCTATGCGGCAAGCAATGCCACCGTGCCGGCAGTCGCCAAGATCAAGAAGCCGCTCGACGAAATCCTGACGGTAGTTTGATTGTGGTCAACCGGGCGGACAGCCCTCCATCGTTCCCGTCAACGGCTTGCCGCTTTTATCGAAGGCCGCCGCATTTCGCTGATAGGCAGGCCCGTCAACCAGCGGCTTTGGTGGCAATATGGACTGGTCGAGATCGGATTTGACCATGGTCTGAAGTTCCTGCAGCAGCGTTCCGTTGTCGGACAATATCCTGATCGCAACTGCATAGGGCCGGTCTTTTCTCACGCATGTCAGATGCGGGCTTTCGATCACAACCTTTTCCTGCGCTGGAAACAGTTTCTGGCTTGTTTCCAGCATCTCGCCCCCAGCCGGATTTTCAAACCGGGCAACCATCCGGGCATTGGTGTCAAGTGTTCCGAGCCGCTTCAAGGTCACCAGATAGGTTGCGTAGGAAAGCCGGTAATTGAAGACGAACAACCTGCCGGAAATCTCGTACGGCCCGGTATTCACCTCGCGTTGGCAGCCTGTGAGCGAGAGGGCAAGAACGACAATCAACGCAAGGGTTTTTCCTGTCATGCCTCTGGCCTCCCGGCTTTCCGGTTGTAGTGCCTCCTCGATTTTTCACGATTGCCGCAGACCGCCATGTCGCACCAGGTCCGGCTTCTGTTTCTGCTCGTGTCCACAATCAGCCAGCCGCAATTGGCGCACAGCTTTACCCGCAAGGCTTTGGAGGCGGAGTTCATGGTTTCCATGGCGAGCGAAAGCGCAGACAGCGAAACCGCACCATCAATGCGATGCGGTGTCATGCCAGTCTGACGGAGGATGGACGCCGCCTTGTCGGCAATGGCAACGAATGTCGCGAAGTTGCTTTCACCACCAACCGCCAATGATGACCGGAAATGCCGATCGATCAGTTCGCGCAATTCCAGCAAAGGCTGGAGCGCCGATGCAGGGCAGGGCGCATATGCCATGTCCTGTCTTGCCTCCGCGCAATGGAGCGAAGCGGCAACGGCAAAGCCTGCAAGGTCTTCAGGCCGGAAATCCGGTCCAGCCGACGCCGGATCGTGGCGCAATATCACCGTATTGGCGAAATCAAATGCCAGCGTACCTCCCGAAAAGCGATGCGGTGTCCAGGCAAATTTCATCGAATAATCTAACTGTCTAAACCGATATAGATAGTTATAATGCGCGTAATTGAGGGCAAGGGCAATGGCCTATCTTGCGCAGCAGATCGTCAATGGCATTCACCTGGGTGCGCTTTATGCGCTTCTGGCTTTTGGCTACGCCATTGCCCATGGCGTCCTGAGGCGCGCGAGTTTCATCCACGGCGCGCTCTTTGCCTTTGCGGGACAGGTTGCAGTCTATTCAACGGCTTTCGGCTGGAACAGACTGCTGCTCATCTATCCTGCCGCTCTGACACTTGGACTGCTGGCTTCCCTGGCATTACCGGCCTTGCCGCGCGTTTTATCGCGAGTGCCATCCTGCAACCATTGCGGATCGCAACACCCAGACGATAGCTGCCTCGTTGGCGGTGCTTCTTGTGCTGATGGAAGGAACCAGGCTTGCCAGCGAGGACTGGTCGCCTTGGCTAGCGCCTTTCCTTAATACGGTCATTCCTATCGGCGGGGCACCATTTTCCGTCACCACCACGCCGCTGAAGCTGATTGTCACCCTTGCCGGGTTGACTGCCATCGCCATCGGCAGCGCTGTTCTGGCCTATTCGCGCGCCGGCCTGGTGTGGCGTGCGGTTTGTCAGGATGAGCGTGCTGCAGCACTTGTGGGGATTGACGCCAGAAGCGTATTCGTGACCTCGCTGACCGTTGCCGGATTGATTGCCGCACTCGCTGGCGTGCTCGCTGCCTGGCGCATATGGCAACATGGATTTCGGCACCGGAATCGCCTTTTCGATCAAGGTCCTGTTTCTGGCCTCTCTGGGTGGATTGTCATCACCCCTGGCCGCCGCCATGGGAGGGCTGGCCATCGGTATCCTCAGATCGATGTGGGACGGCTGGTTCCCGATCATCTGGCGCGATGCTGCTATATTCGATATTGGTCGCATTGCTGGTTGCGACACGACGCAGCAACGGTCTGGAATCCGACTGATCGGTCTTAACCAGAACACAATGGACCCCGTGAAGCACTTTCAACCGGTCAAAAAGCTGGTTGCATGATTGCCGGGTGAAAAACTGTGCCCGGTTGCGGATGAAGGTATTGGGTATGGCTCAAACGGCAGGGAATATTCGGCTCAGGAACGCCTTGCCGATGGCATAGTCCATGCCATTGGTATTTCATCCAGCCTGATTGCAGTGCCTTTGCTGCTGGTATTCGCACTCCCGCGCGTCAGCACCGGCACCGGCATAAGCCTCGCGATCTACGGCGCGGCCATCATCACGCTGTTCATGGTCTCCGCAGCCTATCACATGATCCCGCATCTGGATTGGAAGCCGGTGCTCAAGCGGTTTGACCAGGCAGCAATCTTCATCAAGATCGCGGGAACCTACACGCCGCTTGCTGTCATTCTGGGCAGTATTTTCTCTATGGAGTTCTCGCCGTGGTCTGGGTAGTGGCGCTCGCCGGGGCGGTGCAAAGCTCGCGCTTGGCAAACGGTTCGAGCGCATTTCCGTTGCCCTTTATCTGCCGCTGGGCTGGGCAAGCCTGCTGCTGAGTCTGGCCGATCTTCACCACCTTGCCCCTTGCTGTTTCAATCCTCATCGTTACCGGCGGCGTCATCTTATACGATTGGCGTCCTGTTTCACATGTGGGAGAGCCTGCGTTTTCAAAATGCCGTCTGGCAGCTGTGTCCTGCTGGCTTCCGCCTGCCATTTCGCGGCCGTTTCGGGCGCGTCGCTGGCAACCTGATCCTGATTTCAATGTGTGCATTATCGCGCATCAAATGCACATTGATGCGCCTATCTGTTGGTCAACGGGAACGAGCAAACAACCGTTCCTTTAACAAGACTTGAACCACGCAGACAGGAAACACGACAATGAACATCAAGCCACTGCGCACAGCCGCACTTTCAATCCTCGCACTTGCCACCATCGCAACAGCATCATCATCTGCAAATGCGCTGAACCGCTTCACCGGCACTGCCCGCAATCAAATCCGCACCTCGTTCCGAATCCGCTCGCAGGTAACGACATCCAACATCACCACTGCCTATTTCCCCGGCGGCAAATTTGTCCGCATCAATGGCAATACCTGGATGGAACAGGGCGACAATGGCTCGATCTTCAACTTTGTCCAGATGAGCGCTGACGCCAATTTCGTCTATCTCAATGACGCCTCCGCAATGTCCAGATCGCCATCGGCATCAACACGCGCAAGATCCACTATGCCGAGCGCGGTGGCCAGTTCGGGACCTTTACGTCATCACCGCGATGTGGATACAGGCCGCTCCGGCGTTGTTTCGCAAAATCCGCCTCGCGTGACGATCAGCCAATACAGTTGCAATGAGGGCATACCCCTGATTGTCCGTTTCGAAGAGATCAATGGTCAGTTTACAGCCTTTGCCAGCCATGACAGTCTGCCTGAAATCCGGTTGCCGCAGGTTGTTTCAGGTTCAGGCAACCTGTTTGAAAGTGGCAGCTACCAATTGCATACGAAGGGCAGGCAGGCATATTTGAACTTCAATGGCATTGAAGACAGCTGCAGGCTCGACAGATAAACAAGCGGAAACCGAAGGAGACTGTTCCATGGCAACCAGAGTATCCGCATTGTTCGCCGCCGTCCTTGCGCTGGCCCTTCATGCAGGGCCGGCTACAGCCCAGAACCCGGATGGCTTCCAGTGGTCATCCAGCCAGTTCACCGATGAGGCTGAGCGCGGCGTCACAGCTTCCGAGCTGCGCTACTCGGTTCCCGAGACGGACAATATAGCCGTCTACGGCTATTGCAATGCGCGGTCCTCGGCGACTTCGGTCTCGATGAAATTCGCAGCCAATTTTGGCCAGGCCCAAAATGGCGACAATGTGCAGATCCGCTTCCTCGGCGAAGGCTTCAACACCATCTATCCAGCCGTGGTCGATATTCCACAGACGGAAGAAGGCTTGTATGGCGTGCGCATGGATCTGCCATTCGAAGACCCGCTCTGGTCTGCTTTGAAACGAATGTCTTCAATAGCCTATTCCGTCAATGGCGGTCAGTTCGTCACGCTTGGACTTTCAGGGTCGAGCAAGGCCATCAACCGGTTCCTCGATGAATGCATGTTCTATGGCGGGCAGGGCGGAAACATCGCCCAGCCACAAGCGCCCGGCCAACCAGCCGGCCAGACCGGGCAGGCATTTGATCCGCGCTGGGCCACTTGTGAAACGATGGGCAACAACCGCTCACAGCGCTCCGATGTTCCCTTGACCGTCACATTCGTCAATCGCAGTGAAGGCTATCGCTCTGTCATGTGGATCGGCTTCGACGGTCAGCCGGTAAACTACGCCAATCTCAATCCGGGCGAACAGTTTTCGGTTTCGACATTTCTTACCCATCCCTGGATGTTCACCGACGGGCCGGGAAATTGCATCGAAATGTTCATGCCGCAGCAAGGTGTTGGTGTGTTCAACATCACCGCGCCCAACCGGGACTTCGGTCCCGAATAGGCCCTATTTCCAGCGTTCCGCTGCCTTGTCATCCACCTCACGGGCGTCAACCCATTTTCCCTGGGTGCCGTCTGTGAGGTGCTCCTTTTTCCAGAATGGCGCGCGCGTCTTCAGGAAGTCCATCAGGAACGACGCCGCCTCGAATGCCGCCTGACGATGTGACGATGCGGCGACGACCAGAACGATATTGCCTCCCGGCGCAATCTTGCCGTAGCGGTGGATGGCGGTGAGACCGGTCAATGGCCAGCGTTCAGCGGCCATTCGCGCAATCCGCATGATTTCCGCTTCTGCCATTCCCGGATAGTGTTCCAGTTCCAGGGCTGAAAGGCTGCCGCCTTCATCACGGCAAAGGCCGGTAAACGTCACAACCGCACCAATGTCGTTCCGGCCGTTTGTCAATCGGGCAACTTCCCCGGCTGGATCGAAGTCTTCGCCCTGTATGCGCACGACCGGTTCGATAGCCATCTCAGCCACCCGTCATAGGGGGAAACAGCGCTATTTCCGTAGCACCGGCGAGCGGGTGGTTGCGATCATCGACATGCTCATGATTGATCGCCACCCTGATCGCGCTGTCATGGCGAAGCACATGGTCGAATTCCTCGCCACGAGTCTTCAGCCAGGCGATCAGGTCGCCAACGGTCGCCACATTGCCCGGCACGGTGACGTCTTCCTCACCTATGCCGACGCCTTCGCGGATCCAGGAAAAAAATAAACCAGTTTCAAGTCACTCACTCCACGATCACATGTTTCAGGCCGGCCCTGAAATAATCATAACCGGTATAAAGCGTGATGATGGCTGCCAGCCATTAACATGCCAATGCCCAATTCCGTGGTATAGGGCAGATCTGTCTCCGGCAGGGCCTGCGAGCAGCAGGCCGATGGCGACCATCCGGACCGTGGTCTTCCACTTGGCAATACGGGTTACCGGCACGGAGACCTTCAGTTCCGCCAGATTCGCGCAAGCCCGATACCAGTATTTCCCGGCACAGTATGATGATCGCCGCCCAAAGCGACCAGCCGGCAATGGTGCGGTCCGTATCTTTCGCCAGCAGCAAAAGGCAGGTAGCCACGAGCAATTTGTCCGCAATCGGGTCCAGCATGCGACCAATGGTGGATGTCTGCTCCCAGATCCGCGCCAGATAGCCGTCAAAAAGTCGGTAACGCTGGCAATGACGAAAATGGCCAAGGCCGACCAGCGGGCAAAGTCGGATGATTGCAGCTTTCCTTCGAGATAGAAGCACAGGACCACCAGCGGGACCGCCAGAATCCGCGCATAGGTCAGCAGATTGGGAAGGGCCAGCCAATGCGCATCCTTCTTCTTCTTGCCTGCCATGTTCTCGCCCGTCATGCTGTGTTCCGTCGAATGAGCCCAGATATATTTGCAATGGCACCAAACAGGGCTTTTCCCGTTTTTTCAATCACCCCGGCACTTTTGGCGGGTAAAACTTTGTTCAATCACCCGTTTTCATGGAAATGATCGTATATCGCCTGGGCCATCTGCTCTGATATTCCTTCCACCGCCTTCAAATCGGCCAGTGCAGCCCGGCTGACTGCCTTGGCCGTGCCGAAATGATGCAGAAGCGCGCGCTTGCGTGAAGGCCCAATGCCCGCGACCTCATCAACGGGTTGCGAACCATGTCCTTCTTGCGCCGGGCTCGGTGCGAGCCAATGGCAAACCGGTGCGCCTCATCGCGCAAGCGCTGCACGAAATACAAGACCGGATCGCGCCCGCCAACATGAAGGACGCCTTTGCCCTTCATGAAAATTTCTCGCGGCCCGCATCCCTGTCAGGGACCCTTGGCGATGCCGACCAGCGACACTCGTTCTTCCAGCCCCAATTCACCCATTACTTCAGTGCCGCATTCAACTGGCCTTGTCCGCCGTCGATCAGCAGCAGATCCGGCCACGGCGGCAGGCTGTCATCGCTTTCCACTGTATCAAGGTTTTCATCCTCGTCGCCCGCATCAGCTGTTTCTCGCAGGCCATTCTCGCGAACCAGCCTCTGGAAACGCCGGGTCAGCATCTCCTTCATCATGCCATAGTCGTCACCGGGAACCAGTTTTTCCGACTTGATGTTGAACTTGCGATACTGGTTCTTGACGAAGCCATTCTGCGCCCGCACTGATCATGCCGCCTACCGCATTGGTGCCCATGATGTGCGAGTTGTCATAAACTTCGATACGGCGCGGTGCGCTCCAGCCCGAATGTTTCCCTGACACCTTCAAGCAGCCTTTGCCTGTGTGGAGGTCTCGGCCATCTTGCGCGCCAGTGCCTCGCGTGCATTCATCGCGGCGTGGTCGACCATTTCTTCTTCACCGCGCTGCGGAATGGAAATCTGGACCTTGTGCCCGGCCTTGATTGCCAGCGCCTCGCTCAACAACTCGATCTCTTCAATCGGCTCGGAAAGCAGCAGCAGGCGCGGGCAGGGCTTGTCGTCATAGAATTGCGAAAGGAAGGCGCCCAGCACTTCACCCGCTTCATAGGATTTGTCGGCGCGCGGAAAATACGCCCGGTTGCCCCAGTTCTGTCCTGTACGGAAGAAGAATACCTGGATGCAGGTCATGCCGCCCTTCTGCGTGACTGCGAAAACGTCGGCCTCATCCGTGCCACGCGGATTGATGCCCTGATGCGCCTGGACATGCGAAAGTGCCGACAACCGGTCGCGATAGATCGCCGCCGTTTCGAAATCGAGGTTTTCCGATGCTGATTGCATCTGCCCCGAAAGCTGTTCCTGGATCTCGGTGCTCTTGCCGGTCAGGAATTTCTTCGATTGCGTCACCAGCCCGGCATAGGCGTCAAGATCGACTTCGCCCGTGCATGGGCCTGAGCAGCGCTTGATCTGGTACAGCAGGCACGGCCTTGTCCGGCTTTCAAACATTGAATCCGTGCAGGAGCGCACCAGAAACGCCTTCTGCATTGCATTGATCGTGCGGTTGACGGCACCGGCATTGGCAAACGGGCCAAAATAGCTCCGCCCCTTCTGCCGCGCACCACGATGCTTGAACACGCCCGGCGCGCGGTGGTCGTCGGTAATCACGATATAAGGGAAGCTCTTGTCGTCGCGCAGCAACACGTTGAAGCGCGGCCGAACCGCTTGATCAGATTGGCTTCCAGCAGCAGCGCTTCGGTTTCGGTATGCGTGCGCACGAACTCCATCGCCGCCGTCTCGCGGATCATCCGGCAATGCGGTTGGTATGCCCGCCCATCTTGGCATAGGATGCGACGCGCTTCTTCAGGCTCTTCGCCTTGCCGACATAAAGGACATCGCTTGCCGCATTGAACATGCGATAGACGCCTGGCGAGTTTGGCAACCGCTTGACGAATTCCGAGATCAGCGCAGCACCACTCAGCCCGCTACCTGCCAGTCGCGGTCGAGCGTCTCCTCCCAGTCAATGTGCCGGGGTGCTGGCATTCGTGGCGTGCGTATCTGACGCCATGTCATTGCGCTGGATTTCTGATTCAGAGGTCATCGTGCGGCGATCCGGGCCGGGCTGATTCCCGAATTCGGGAGTTTATTCGCGGATGCCGGCTATGTCAGGTGATTTCCTGTGCCAGATGTTGCCCGCCGTCAAGGGCGATCATCTGGCCGGTGATGGAAGGGGTTTGCCACAAATATCGCACTGTGCGCCCGAATTCAGCGAGATCAGGTCCGCGCTTGAGCAGCAGGCCGGCAATCTGCTTGTCGAAATCAGCCTGGCTTTGGCGTTCGTTTGGAAGCGTTGGTCCGGGTGAAATCGCATTTACCCTTACCTTTGGAGCAAAGGCCTGCGCCATGGTCTGTGTCGCAGTCCACAAGGCGGCTTTCGACAAGGTATAGGAAAAGAATTGCGGATTGAGCCGCAAGACGCGCTGGTCGATGATGTTGACGATCAGTCCCGTTTCAAGTTTGGCCTGTCCGGCAAACCTGCTGGCAAGCATGGCAGGGCCTTGAGATGGATCGCAAAATGCCGATCCCACAAGGCCGGGTCAGGCTGTGCTGCGCTGTCATTTTCGAAGACGGACGCATTGTTGACCAGAAGATCTACCCTTCCGAACTGTTCAGTTACCGCATCAAATAGCCCTGCCGTCTCGTCATCCCGCGTCAGGTCTGCACGAAACACCTCGCATTTGCCGCCATCACCCACGATGGCGGCTGCCAGCGAATCCGCCTCCTCGTCCGAGGCATGGTGATGCAGCGCAACCGTGAAACCGCTTTCGGCAAGGTCTATGGCAATGGCCGCGCCGATACGCCGGGCAGCACCTGTTACCAATGCTACGGGACCTTGTGACTGATTGTCGGACTGGGTGTCGTTGCCGCTCATGTCACATTACATAGGCGAGAATGGTGTAAGCGCCATAGGCGGCAAGCATCCCGCCACCAATCTTTTTGCCAATCAATATCTTGTAATGCGCCAGGAAGGCCACCAGGCCAGAAGCGGCCAGCATCACCCAGATATCGACCGAGATGATGCGCGGCGCGACCGGTATCGGCGCGATTGCGGCGGCCACACCCATGATCG
The DNA here is from genome assembly GCA_041397505.1 of Nitratireductor sp. Classification (GTDB taxonomy): domain Bacteria; phylum Pseudomonadota; class Alphaproteobacteria; order Rhizobiales; family Rhizobiaceae; genus BOKV01. Next base: position 352 of record JAWKWN010000034.1, on the reverse strand, counting down.
CACCGATGTTGAAGATGTTCGATCCAACCACATTGCCAAGCGCCACCGAGGAATTGTTCCGCCATACCGCAAGCAGGCTTGTGGCGAGTTCCGGCAGGGACGTCCCAACAGCAACAATGGTGAGGCCGATCACCTCTTCTGATACTCCCCAGGTGCGCGCAATGTCGGTAGCACTATTGACCGTCATGTCCGCGCCCAGCGGCAACAGGACGAGGCCGACAATCAGAAGCCCGTCAATCACAAGCGGGTTTTTCGGGGTCTGCGGTATCTCGTCATGATAGTCTGCGGAGACAGCGGCATTTCTGTGCGCAACCGCGCTCTTGTACTGGTCGTAGAGGAACAGCGCGAGCAG
>JAWKWN010000033.1:0-30551 GCA_041397505.1 Nitratireductor sp. | reverse complement strand
GGCATCAATCTCGACGCCGAGATCGGTCGCCACATGATTTACACCACCAATGACGATGTGCCGGGCATTATCGGCACGCTCGGCACTGTGTTTGGCCAGGCGGGTGTAAACATCGCCAATTTCCAGCTTGGGCGTGATGCGCCTGGCGGGAATGCCATTGCGCTGCTCTATCTTGATGCTCCGGTGGAACCGCTAGTGCTCGACAAGCTGCTTTCCGGTGGATTGTTCAAGCAGGCAAAGCCGCTGGAATTCGACGTCGGGTAAAGGGTAATTTCCCGTTGCCAGCCTTGCGCCGTCGGCTGCGACAGTCAGCCGGCGGCGTGCTGTTTCTGGCTCATCCAGACACCAATCAGAACCAGTACCATGGCGATGGCATGGTACAGGCGGAAATCCTCACCCAGCAGGAAAACCGCCATGATGGATGCAAAAATCGGCACCACGTTGATGAACACCCCGCCGCGATTGGAACCGATGATATCAAGGCCGCGAATCCACAGGACCTGAGCAACAATTGCCGGGAAGATCGCAGTGTAAACCGTCAGTGCAAGGCCTTTGGTATCTGGCAGCAGCAATCTGCCGGTTCCAAATTCCCACAAGCTGAAGGGAATGGATGTGATGAGTGCTGCTCCCGCAAGCACTGTAATGAAAGAGAGCCAGTGAATTTGCGGCTTGCGCGAAATCATGACCGAATAGCCGCCATAAGCGAGCACGGCTGCCAACATTACGAGATCGCCGAAATTGACTTCCTGGGAGGTGATGCCGGCGAGATTGCCATGGGTTGCGGTCAAGGCAACGCCGAAGATGGTCAGGATGAAACCGAGGATCTGCATCCAGTTGGCGCGGATGCCGAACAGCATGAAATTGAGACCGAAAACCACCAGCGGCATGGATGCCTGTTCGATGGCCACGTTGATTGCGGTCGTGTAGTTGAGCGAGAGGTAAAACAGGTTGTTGAACAGAGTGAAGCCGATGGCTCCGAGCAAAAACATGAAGATGATGTTCTTGCGGATCAGCGGCCAGTCATTCTTCACGTATCGAAACGATATCGGAATGAGCACGGAAAAGGCGATTGTCCAGCGCAGGCTGGTCAGCAGAAAGGGGGAGATGTGGCCGGCAGCCATTTTCCCAGCAATGGCATTTCCGGCCCAGATCAGGGCAGTGAGCGTCAGCAAAACATAAGGCTGGCTCGAAATTCGGCGCAGTATCAGCAAGTTTGTTTCCTGTTGGCTTGACCGGGAAGGGACGATGGCTTGATGTTTGGACGCATTCGGGGCTAATAACAACCGCTTTCACAGCGGCAATCATGCAAACGCAAACAGCGTTTGCGACTTCCAGGGAATTGGTAATGGCGAATGTGGTGGTAATCGGCTCCCAGTGGGGGGACGAGGGCAAAGGCAAGATCGTTGACTGGCTGTCGGAGCGCGCCGATGTGGTGGTCCGTTTCCAGGGCGGGCACAATGCCGGTCATACGCTGGTCATAGATGGAACCAGCTACAAGCTGTCGCTATTGCCATCGGGCGTTGTGCGCCCCGGCAAGCTTGCGGTCATTGGCAATGGGGTCGTGATCGACCCGCATGCGCTGGTTGCAGAAATTGCGCGGCTTGGGCAGCAAGGTGTGAGTGTGACGCCGGAAAACCTGCGAATTGCCGAAAACGCCACGCTGATCCTCTCCCTGCATCGCGAACTGGACGGTTTGCGCGAAGATGCCGCGTCCAATTCCGGGACCAAGATCGGGACCACGCGACGCGGCATTGGTCCTGCCTATGAAGACAAGGTCGGTCGCCGCGCCATTCGCATGATGGATCTGGTCAATCTCGAAAGCCTGCCGGGCAAGATTGACCGTCTCTTGACACATCACAACGCCTTGCGGCGCGGGCTTGGCCAGGACGAGATTTCCCATTCGGTCATTCTCGACGAATTGTCGTCTGTTCGTGACCAGCTCATTCCCTATATCGAGCCGGTCTGGCGCCTGCTCGACCAGAAGAAGCGCTCGGGCGCCCGCATCCTTTTCGAGGGCGCTCAAGGCACCCTGCTTGATATCGACCATGGGACCTACCCCTATGTCACATCGTCGAATACCGTTGCAGGGCAGGCGGCTGCAGGTTCCGGCATGGGGCCTGGCTCGATCGGTTATGTGCTGGGCATTACCAAGGCATATACAACCCGTGTGGGTGAGGGGCCGTTTCCAACCGAGCAGCAAAACGAGGTTGGCGAGTTCCTGGGAACGCGTGGCCATGAATTTGGGACAGTGACAGGCGCAAGCGTCGCTGCGGATGGTTTGACGCTGTATTGGTGCGTCAGGCAGTTGCGACCAACGGCATTACCGGAATTGCGCTGACCAAGCTTGATGTTCTCGACGGTCTAGATGAAATCCGGGTGTGCACCGGTTACATGCTTGATGGGCGCGAGATCGATTATCTGCCGGCAAGCCAGGGCCAACAGGCAAGGGTGGAGCCTGTCTATACCAGTCTGGAAGGCTGGAAGGATTCAACGGTCGGCGCGCGCAGCTGGGCTGAATTGCCGGCACAGGCGATCAAATATGTGCGCCTTATCGAGGAATTGATCGGTGCTCCGGTTGCGCTGTTGTCAACAAGCCCGGAACGCGAAGACACGATACTTGTTCAAGACCCGTTTCAAAGATTAGGGTCCTGACCCTGACAGTGGAGGGCATGACAGCCTTGATTGCAGAAGTTTGTGGGCCGGTTGAAAGTTTTGCGGCAATTGGAACAAAGTTTCGTGTAAACAGGCGTAGCGGGGCGCTGGCAATCGTCAATTCTCTCGGAAATGGTGAATGGCAGGCAAGATGCAGGTGGTAGCGTAGATGGCTGATTACTATTCGATACTGAAGAAGACTGTTTCAGGTTTGCCTTCGAACACTGCGGAAACGCGCAGGGCCGTGTATGCCAAGGCGCGTGCAGCGATTGATCGGCAGCTGCGTTCCATCAATCCGCCGCCAGGCGAAGATGCCATCGCGCGCCAGATGGGTCTGCTTGAGCAGGCAATCAGCGAGATTGATGAAGAGTTCGCGCCTGCGCCATCACAAACCGTGATTGCAGAACGAAGCGCAGAAGCGCCGAAACCCGAAACTGCACCATTGTCGGTTACAAGGCCGGTTGCCACACCGCCGCCGAGGCTGCAGCAATCTGGCGATATCGGACAGCCGATCCCCGCGCGGCCAGCGCAGCCTGCTCAACCCGCGCAGCCGTCAGTTTCGCCCGCCGCCCACAGACATCTGCGGTGCCACGCGTCCGGTCGTCAACAAACCATCTCCGGCACCCGCGCAGGTCAGTGGACAATTGCCGGGCACCGGCCCGCGCGTCGTCCGGCCGGTTGTTGCAAGCGTCAAGACGACAACCACACCGCCTGCGGCACGGGCACCGGGTTTGCAGGCCAATGCCGGTGCAACGGTAGCGCCGCAGGTTCGCACTCAGCCGGTTGGCAGGGCACAGCCTGCATCCAGTCCTGCCTATGATTCTGTCGCTCGACGAACTGGACAATCTCGACAGGGCGCAAGGTGGGCGCGCCAAGGTTAGGCAGCGCGCATCTGTTCTGGAAGAAAAGCCGACGCGCTCCGGGCGCATGACTGGCATTGTCGTTGGCCTGCTCCTGCTGCTTGCCATGGCAGGTGGCGGTTACGCATTGTGGCGCGCAGATGCCTTCAATACCATTCTGGGCGGCGGGTCAGCCGAGCCGCAGGTCGCGGAAACGCCTGCAGAGACCGCTCCAGCTGAAACACCGGCAGTCGCTGACAACAAGGCGCAGCCGCGCGAAGTGGTGCCTGAGGATTCAAAGGAAAATGTCAGGCTTGGCCAAGATGGTGAGACCGTTGCCGGTGAGCCGCTGGATGAGGATCCTGGATCAACCCCGCTGCCCAATGACAGCGATACCGCAGCCCTGGACAGCGCTGCCGAAACTGCGCCAGCAGTAAGTGAGCCCGCGCCAGCGGCAGAGACCGGCGAAGTGCGGGCAGTCGATGAGGCGGGGGCCAATGATGCTGCCAATAATGGTGCGCAAACCGATACGGCTGCACAAAATCCGGCAGATGCCGGGGTTCCGGCGATAGCGCAGAAGGCTTATCTCTATGAGGAAGGTACCAGCGGTGCAGGTGCCACACGTGACAATGCTGCCATAGTCTGGTCGCTGGCGGAAGAAGCACCGGCGGACGGTTTGCCGCCAGAAGCGGTCATTCGTGGCCAGCTTGACGTTCCCGGCCGTGGGCTGGGAATGCAGCTGACGATCAAGCGAAATGTTGATGAGGCGCTTCCGGCAAGTCACATCATCGAACTGCTCTTTACCGCGCCGGAGGGCTTTTCCGGTGGCAATGTCGACAATATTGCGCGCTTTGTCATGAAGTCGAACGAACAGGCGCGTGGCGAGGGTCTGGTCGCGGTTCCTGCGAAAATCGATACCGGCTATTTCTGATCGCGCTCAACAATCTCGAACAGGCAGAGGAAACCAACCGCAAGCTGCTGCTGGATTCGGGATGGATCGATATTCCGCTGGGCTATACCAGCGGGCGGCGGGCTTTGGTGACCCTGGAAAAAGGTGCGATCGGTGACAAGGTGTTCCGTGATGCCTTTGCCGATTGGGACAAGCGCTGAGGCTGCCACGGGCCGCAATCTGACGGCAATCACAGCGTGCTCTTGCCAAGGCGGCACTGCTTGCTGTTAAATGAATTCTACTCGAGGGGTGCCGGGCGGAAATTCCGACTGGCTGAGATGGCGGTTTCGCCGAACCCTTGATCCCTTCCGGGCATGATGTCCGGATCAACAAGGTGATCGGGAACCTGATCCGGGTAATGCCGGCGAAGGGATGAGCGGGCAGGACCGCGCAAACATTGGGTGGTGCCGCAGCTTTTCCTTCTGATCCGGTTTCCCGACGAAGACGAAAGTGCGGATATGGCCAGAAAGCAGCCAATATAAGGGCCGCAGGTCATATCACTGGATAACAGGTCGCGTTCTGCCAGCCCTGGCAACCGTTCTTGTCTTCATTTTCGTTTGGCAAGGCGCAGAGACGCTGTTTGATCCACCGAAATATCTGCTTCCATCACCATCAGAAGTGTTTTTCGCATTCGCTGGTTCGGGCGGTTATCTCGCCCGCAATGCGCTTGTCACGCTCAACGAGATGATCATGGGTCTGGCACTGGGCAGCACTGCCGGTGTTCTTCTTGCATTGCTGGTGGCCCGGTTTCCCCGCATCGAGCGTTACGTGATGCCCGTCATCGTCACCACGCAAACGCTGCCGGTCTTTGCCATTGCTCCGCTTCTCGTCATCTGGTTCGGCTTTGGTGCGGGTTCCAAGGTGGTGATGGCTTCGCTGATCATCTTCTTTCCTGTTGCCTCCAGCTTTCACGACGGACTGCGTGGAACGGCGGCGGAATATCTCGATCTTGCGCGGGGCTGGGTGCGAGCCCTGGCAGATATTGTCCAAGGGCGCGAATTCCGGCAGCCCTGCCATCGCTTGCCAGCGGTCTTCGCATTGCAGCAGTACTGGCTCCGATTGGTGCAGTGGTCGGCGAATGGGCGGGAGCCTCGGCAGGGCTGGGCTATGTGATGCTGCAGGCCAATGCGCGCGGCCAGACGGAAACCGTGTTTGCGGCTGTGTTCATCCTGGCAATTACCGCCCTCATCCTGCGGGTGGCGGTATCGAAATTATGCGACCGCCTTGTCTTCTGGCAGGTATCGCCAACGACTTCATCCACGAGAATTCAAGACTGAAAGGGAAAGCCATGCGCGTCATTCTCACACTCCTTGCCGTTCTGGCGCTGCCCATGCAGGCAGTCGCCGCTGATAAATTGACGGTCCTGCTCGACTGGTTCGTCAATCCGGATCATGCGGCGCTCGTGATTGCGCAGGAGCGCGGCATGTTCGAAAAGGCCGGGCTGGAGGTGTGGAACTGGTCGCGCCAGCTGACCCGAGTGCCGCCGCGGCTGGTCGCGGCAGGCGTGATCTGGCGATTACCTACCAGCCGCAATTGCATGTACAGGTCGGTGAGGGGCTGCCATTGACACGCATTGCAACGCTTGCCGAAACGCCGCTCAATTCGTTGGTCGTGTTGCGCGACGGGCCGGTGAACAATAGCCGATCTCAAGGCAAGACCGTGGGTTTCTCGGTTGGCGGGTTCGGGATGCGGTTCTGGGCGCGATGCTGAAAACAGCAGGCCTCGCAGCCAAGCGATGTCAAACTGGTCAACATCAATTTCGCGCTCTCGCCTTCGCTGATAGCAGGCAAGGTGGATGCGGTAATCGGGGCGTTCCGCAATTTCGAACTGAACCAGATGGATATCGAGGGGCATCCGGAACCGCCTTCTATCCGGAGGAACATGGCGTTCCGTCTATGACGAGCTGATCCTGGTGGCACGTAATGACCGCGCCAATGATCCGCTGTTTGTGCGATTTGTCGATGTCATTGAGGAAGCGACCTTGTGGTTGACAAACCATCCTGATGACGCTGGGACATTTTTGCCAGGAGCCATCAGGAATTGAACAATGACCTCAATGAGCGTGCCTGGTAGCCACGCTGCCACGATTGGCAAAAGCGGCCCGGCGCCCTCGACAAACGCCGCTATGATCGATTTGCGCAATTCATGAAGGCGAGCGGACTGATCAAGGAAATACCACCGCTTGAGACTTATGCAGTTGAAATGAAGCAATTCCTTTGCCATCCGGCATTCATGCGTTGTTAACTGATCCTTATCAGGGGCATTTTTCAGACATTTGCGAGCAATCGCAAATGTTCTGCGAAATGCCCGTTTTTTTTAGGTTTTTTTCGTTGGCTAATACGTTCGGGAAAGGCCGGCTTCTATCAAACCGGAGGAAAATCCCATGCCTGTAAATGACCAGTATTTCAATGGTGCGCGTGGAAATGACGTGAACCCAGCCTTTCGACTCGTCCAATCTTCCCGATCTCGCAGCACTGACCATTGGCGGCTTTGCCATGGTGCGGGACAATGCAGCACGTCGATGCTGGAAATCTACAATGACAGCGGGCTGGTGGTAGCTACCGTTACTGGTTTGCCGGGTACAAATGCCTCCGTCGCTCAGCTGGACAACGGCAATCTGGCCATCGTCTACCAGGATGCGGATTCAATTTTCTTGAAGTTCGTGACCTCAGCGGGAATGTGGTCGTCGCCTCGACGGATCTTGGAATTGTGGATCCTTTTGGTGGCGCCACAGGGAATATGAACCCGACGGTTGTGGCTGTGGCAGGGGGTTTTCAGATCGGGTTTGAAACCGACTATGGCACCGACACGGATACCCAGATGCTTTTTGTGAGCAATGCCGGAGCAGTCGGTGCAATAGGCAGCAATCAATCACTTAGTGCCTTTACCGGTAGCATCAGTGAAACGAATGTCGCCTCTGTCGTTTTGGCCAATGGAACTGTTGCCTATGCTTGGGAATTGACCGGTTTGACGACAGGCAACAGTTTTATATGGTCGCAAGTGCAATCGGCAGATGGCACAGTTGTCATTGCCAACGATATCAATGTTGACTCTACCGGCACGATCAACCGCAATCCTGCAATCGTGGCGCTCTCCAGTGGCGGCTATGCCATCATTTATGAGGACAATGAATTTCGCGATGGTGGCTTGACCATGGCGACCTATGACGCCAGCGGGGTGTTCGTTGCAAAATTTGACATTTCCGGCAATGCCGCAGCGCTTTCCAATCCGGAGGCAGTTCTGCTTGACAACGGGATGATCGCGATTTCGGTTTCTGCAGAAGCTCCGGAAACAGGCACCGATAGTGACGTCCTGACCCTTGTGCGGATCATCGACCCGGCAACCGGCTTGCAGGTTGCAGATGATTACAACGTCATCGGCAATACTGACAATGACTGGGAATATCCAACCCAGGATTCTGCCATTACAATGCTGTCGGATGGCCGCATTGTTGTGGTCCACAATCAGTTTGGCGGCAGCATTGAAGGAGAGATCCTTCAACCCGTTCGCTTTACCACCGGCGACAACAGTTCAACATCGTTAATGGCGACATATTTGTCGATGTGATGATGGGCGGATCAGCGGCGGACTTCTTCTATGGATTAGCCAATGATGACCTGCTCTATGGCGGCGGTGGGCCGACTGGCTGTATGGTGGAAGTGGCAATGACCTGCTGGACGGCGATGCCGGGGCTGACCTGTTGTTTGGCCAGAAGGGATTGACCAGATTCACGGCGGTGATGATGGCGACTTCATCTATGGCGGGGATGGCAATGACCTCTTGGTCGGCGAAGATGGCGGCGACTGGATTTATGGCGAAGCCGATGACGACACCATCCTGGCCAGGCGGGCGTGGACGTCCTGTTTGGCGGGATCGGTAACGACCAGATCTTCGGCGGCCTCGAAACCGATACGATCTTTGGGGAAGATGGTGACGACCGGCTTTGGGGCCAGGAAGGCGGCGATGTGATTTCCGTCAGGCCGGGGATGACCAAATCCATGGCGGCGCCGATGGTGACTTCCCGTTCGGCGGTTCGGCTTTGACACGCTCTTTGGCGAGGATGGTGTCGACCAGCTCTGGGGCCAGGAAAACGATGACTATCTCAATGGCGGGGCAGGCAATGATGATCTCCACGGAGGCCTCGGCAATGACCGGCTTTATGGCGGATGACACGGACAGCCTGTTCGGCGAGGAAGACAATGACTTGCTGTATGGCGAAGGCGGCGGCGATGTTCTCAATGGTGGCACTGGAGTGGACAGTCTTTATGGCGGCGCTGACGGCGACTCCTGTTTGGCGATGCCGGCGAGGATGTCATCAATGGCGGCACCGGCAATGACCAGCTCTATGGCGGGTCGAACGGATTGGCAATTGCCGGTGAAACCGACTATTTCCTGTTTGACGGACCGGCTGGGGCAATGATTTCATCAACGATTATGAAGACGGGGTCGACCGCATCCAGTTCATTGCGACCGCCACTTTGAATGACTTTGGTGATCTCACGGTCTCCAGCGCCAGCGGCAATGCGGTTCTGACTTTGGTGCGGATACGATCACCATCATTGGCGCTGGCGGGTTGGTTGACGCAGCGGATGTGGATTTCGTTACAATTTGAGATACTTCATCACGAACAAAAGGGGGCCGGATTCATCATCCGCCCTTGTCAATTCTCATGCCATCGCGTTGTCATGCACCGGGCTGGTGTTCCAGTGAGCGTGGCGGCTTGCCAATCCTTGGCTGCTGCCTTCATCGCCTTCTGCACCTTTTTCAAAGGCGCGGACCTCGATCTGGCGGACACGCTCGCGCGAGATGTCGAATCGGCCTGAAGGTCTTCCAGCGTTACCGGATTTTCCTCGAGCCTGCGGGCCAGGAAAACGCGCTTCTCGCGGTCGTTCAGCACTTCGAGCGCATCCTTGAGCATTTCACGGCGCGATTCGAGTTCATCCTGGCGGATCATCACCTGTTCGGCATTGTCGCTGTCATCTGACAAGCCAGTCCTGCCATTCGCCACTTTCGCCTTCGCTCGCCTTGATCGGGGCGTTAAGCGATGCGTCGCCGCCAAGACGGCGGTTCATGGAAATGACCTCGTCCTCGCTGACGCCAAGCTGGGTTGCGATCTGCTTGACCTGATCGGGACGCAGATCACCGTCGTCAATCGCCTGAATGCGGCTCTTGGCCTTGCGCAAGTTGAAGAACAGGCGTTTCGGTTCGCGGTAGTGCCCATCTTCACGAGGTCCACGAACGCAGGACATATTCCTGAATGGACGCCTTGATCCACCACATCGCATGGTGGCGAGGCGGAAACCCTTTTCGGGATCGAATTTCTTCACGGCCTGCATCAGGCCGACATTGCCTGTCGGAAATGACCTCGCCCACTGGCAGGCCATAACCGCGATAGCCATGGCGATCTTAGCAACGAGGCGCAGATGGCTGGTCACCAGCTGATGCGCGGCGTCTGGTCGTCATGTTCCTGATACCGCTTGGCAAGCATGTATTCCTGATCCGGTTCCAGCATGGGGAAACGACGGATTTCTTCCATGTAATCGTGTAAGGCCGGAATCTCCGGCGGCAACGCTGGGTAATGTCATTGGCCATGATGCGCCATCCTCTCAAAATGATCGACTCCCGATATCGGCAAGTCGCCTCGGCGGGCATGATCAATCATCTCCCGCCACACAGCCATAATGTAGAGTTTTGCGGCAGTTGCATGAAAAAACGGTAATGTGAAAGCTGTCGAAATCAGATTGAAATTTCAAAAGCCTCAAGCAAATCAGCAAAATCACGCGGTGAGCCTCGGAAACGCAAATGCTCCCCGGTTACGGGGTGTTCCGAAGCCGAGGAGCTGGGCGTGCAGTGCCTGCCGGGTGAACGCCTTGACTGCACTTCTTGCTGGCTCCTTCAGGGCATTGGCCTTGGTCGCGAAATGCGCGCCATATTCCTGGTCACCAATTAGCGGATTGCTGATGTGGGCCATGTGGACGCGGATCTGGTGGGTCCTTCCGGTTTCGAGCCTGCACTCGACAAGGCTTGCATTGGTGCGCCCATCGCCAGCACCATCAAGGTGCTGGATGATCGTATAATGGGTGATTGCCTCGCCGCGTCGGGGCCGGCAATGCTGACTACAGCGCGTTTGAGCCGGTTTGACTGCGAGCGGCCAAGCGGCGCATCTATCGTGCCGGTATTGCGTTGCGGAGTCCCCCAGACGAAAGCCAGATAGACGCGCTCCAGCGGGCCGGAGCGGCCATGATCGGCAAACTGGGCTGCAAGACCCGCATGAGCCTCATCCGTCTTGGCTGCAACCAGAATGCCGGATGTTTCCTGTCGAGGCGGTGGACAATGCCGGGTCGCCTGACCCCGCCAATCCCCTTGAGGCTGTCGCCGCAATGATACAGCAAGGCGTTGACAAGAGTTCCGCTCCAATTGCCCGGTGCCGGATGGACCACCATGCCTGCAGGTTTGTTGACGACGATCAGGTGCTCGTCCTCATACAGGATTTCCAACGGAATATTCTCCGCCTGCGGCTCCGCATTGTCGGGCTCAGGCACCTCCAGCACGATGATGTCATCGGCCTTGAGGCGGTAATTTGGTTCCGTACAGGGCTTGTCATTGCAGGTGACCGCACCCTCGTGGATCAGTGCCTTGACGCGGGCGCGACACATGCTGGGGCATCTGGCTTGCCAGCCGCGTCAAGGCGCTGGCCAATACCGGGTTGATCAACCACGAACTCCTGTGCCAAGGCTTTCCCTTCGACTTCATCCGATATAGAAGGCGCCATCACGAAGTCCTCCCGCAGATGCTCGGGTGTGAACACGAACAGGGCGGTTTTGCCATGAATGTGCATGAAACCATGGACGAAGAAAAGCCACTGGACCCCGCCACTGAGCGGGTTCGCAAGAAGATGGTCCGGTTGCTGGCGGTCTCTATCGGCGTCATGATGATCGGCCTTATGGCTATGCTTGGCGCTGTTGTCTACAAGATCAATGGCAAACCCGACGAATCCGTGGTTGCAGCGTCAGGGGCAAAGGTGCCGATCGAGCCGGGTTTTGAAGGCCGAATTGATCTTCCGGAAGGGGCCGAAATTGTTTCTGCGTCGCTTGACGGTACGAATATTCTGCTGACGATCAGGCTTGCGGGGGCCGGAAGCCAATTGCTGGTATACAGCCTTTCGGGAGACCGGATACTTGCCAGGGTTGCCATTGATTAAACGGCTGTGTTTTGCGCTCGCGGCAGCGCTGATGTATTTCAGTGCTCCATCGCTTTCCCTTGCGCAGGTAAGCGATACGGAATTGCGGCTTGCGGAGGTTGCCGCAAACGAGCTTGGCAGGGCGATTGTGTCGACAAGCTCCCAACCGCAAATGCCCAGAATTTCCGACCCCAAGATTGCAGCGCAATTTGCAGTGATGCTGCCGGAATCGGCCAGTCGCGGCGATGTTCCCGACATTGCGGAAATGGCCCGGCTGGCAGATCTGGCGGAGCTGTCGGGCAGGATGGTTCGCGCCTATGTCCTTGCCGGAACCGGGTCGAATTCCAATGCTGGTCTGAACGAGGACGGCCGCCAGATGGCAGGCCGCAATTTCATTACCTTCCTGCCCGAGATCGCCACCCTTTATGACTATCGGGTGCGAATTGCAGCACGCCTTTCACAAGGCGGCAGCGCGCTACGTTCGACATTGTCTGCGGAACGCCTGGAAGATCCTGCGGTAAAGGATGCGATGGCGGCGATCGACAATACCGTAACCGGTGTCATCGTCTCGGTTCTGGGTTGCGCTGCTGACGACAAGATCGACCAAAAATGGCGCCTGGAAAGACTGACGCTGCTTCAGTCGCGTGTCACCGATTTTGCCGGTCTGCTCGAAACGAGACCGGCGCAGGCCATTGCTGACCAGTCCCTGGCTGCGGCCATCAGCGAACAGGGCTCACCGCTTGCCGCGCCATTCAAGGATTTCGCGCTGTCGATACTACGGTAGTTGCGGCAGGGACAATCAGCGGCGGAAGGGGTCGGAAAAGCACTTGTCGCCAGGCAGGTTTTCGTCGGTAAGACTTTGCAGGAATGCGACAAGGGCCAGATGGTCGTCCCGGGAAAGGTTCAATTTCGCCGGTTTGCCGTTCCTGTCGCGAAGCTCACTCGCCAGATTGGGCTTTTCTGCAACACCGCTGGAATAGTGCTCGATCACCTCGTCCAGCGTGGCAAAACGCCCGTCATGCATGTAGGGCGCCGACAAGGCGATGTTGCGAAGCGAGGCGGCACGGAACTTTCCCATGTCTTCCGGTCTGCCGGTTATCTCGCCCAGTCCCTGGTCTTCACGCCCTGTAACGATCGGCAGGCCATTGTCGCGCGGCTCGATCATGATGAAAGCCTCGCTCTCATGGCACTCAATGCAGCCCGCTCCACCTTTTACGGCGGGTGTCATGAAAAGCTGCTTGCCGCGGTTTTCCTGCGCCGAGAAGCCTGGAAAATCATCCTGCGGCGAGCCTGCCTTTGCCCTTTCCGCGTCATAGCGGCTGTCGAGGCTGGTGATCGAGCGAACAAACTGTGCGAGTGCTTGCGCGATGCGCTTTTGCGTGATTGCCGGATCGCCAAAGGCCGCGTTGAAAAGCGCTTCATAGTAAGGCTGCCCGGCAACCTTGCGGACAAGCTCCCCCGGTTTCAGCCCCATTTCGATTTCGTCGGTGAAGGGTTCGAGAACCTGTGCCTCAAGGCTTTCAGCACGCAAGTCGCGGAAGTAACGACCGGACGGATTGAAGCGGGCATTGGCCAGAGACATTGCCGAACGACGGGTGATCCGGCCCTCAAAACCGATCGAAAATCGCGTCGGATCATCAAAGCCGATTTCCTGGCTGTGGCAACTCGAGCAAGCCACCAGGCCGTTGCTGGAAAGGGCGTGATCGAAAAACAGGACGCGGCCAAGGGCAGCACCGCCCTGTGTATCGGGGTCGAAACGGGGGCATTATCGAGCTTGGCAAGGGAAGCCCTGTGTCCTTCAAGCCGCGTTTCATAGCGACAGGCTTGGTCAGGTGCCGCAGGCAGGGCAGCAGCCCCAGCCCCTGTCGGCGCAAAAACCAAAGTGATTGCCGTGCAAGAATGGCGAAGCAGACTTCTCATCTGACCACCATAGAACTGGCCGGATCTTGGTTCGCAAAGATGCAATCAGTGCCGTTGTGAAGGCTCCGGCGAAACGGCGCCTGGTTCAGCCAGTCTTGTTCTGACGCGCGGTCTCCTGCAGAGCACGAATGCGCTCGGCCAGCGTGCGAGGCCCGGTCGTCTTTTCGGCAGCCTTGCGGCCCTCGGTTTTTGCAATCTTGGGAGCGGATGCGAGGATCGCGTGATCGAGCTGCCGCCTTCCAGTGCGGAGGTCATGGCTGTCACCTGTGGGCTGCGAGATCGTTCGCGCTCGCGCAATACAGCGTTTTCGCGGCGCTCCGTAACCAATCCTCAACGCGCACCTTGGATGCCGATCTCCAGCATGGCCTTCATTTTTGCGTTCTCAGCAGAAATGGCGGCGAGTTCGCTTTCCGCCGCTGCTTTTCCGAGTTGAGTGGATGCCATGGCCGGATTGTCGTTTGACGCATCTGACAACAGGGCTTCCATCTGCAGGGTGGTCTGTGCTTTGCTCGAGCTCAACCGTGCGCGACTTCTCCTCGACAATCTGTGCCGTCAGTTCGGAATTGATCCGGTCTTCCGATCCACTGGTTTCACGCCGCGACAGGTCGCGTTCGCGTTTCGACAGGCTGTTTCAAGCTCGGATAGCTGCTTTGCGCCCGACCTAACTGCTTCCAGTTTCGAGGTGCGGCGCTGTTCAGCCTTCAGCTGCTTTTCATGCTCACGGGCTGCCTCGTGCGCCTGCTCGACTTCATTGCGGATCTGTGAGGAAGACTTGGAAAAGTCCCCAACCTGGTCGCTGAGATTTTCTACTGCGGTCTGCTTGGCTACCAGTTCAATCCGTCGGCTGTCGGAATCAGCTTCAGCCTCACCAGTCTGGCGCGCATCTGCTCCAGCTCGAGTGCCTTTTCCTCCAGCAATGCACGGGCTTCCTCGAGCCGCTGATTGGTAATGGAAAGCCGTTCCTCGCGTTCGCGCAACTGCAGCCCGCATTTCTGCGCCCCGGGTTTCAAGTTCCTCGATGGTGCGGATTCGATCCTGCGATTCTTCAGCCAGCTTTGCCAGTTCATCGCGCTTGCGGCCGATTTCGATTACCTGCCGTGAAGCCTTGTCGCGCAACTCGTCGACGGATAACTCGAGCCGGCGCGTCGACATGGCAAATTCTGCCCGCAACTGGTCCTGTCCGCCCTGGATCTCATTGAGCGTCAGAGGCATCAGAACTCTCGATGCGCGCTTGGTGAGGACTACGGCACGGTTCCAGACCGCAGGCGAAATCATCAGCGCAATCAGTGCCGAGCTGAGAAAACCTAGACCGAAATACAAAATTCCTTGAAGCACGGGCGCCACTCGACATCGGATGTGATGGATAACGAACCCAATCATCGCACGAACTTTATCCAAGTGCCACGGAAAGGATCAGTTAACCTTAAGGCCGAAATTTGTCAGTGTGTCTACAGCAGAAGTGATCAGTCTGCACCGGGCTCAAAACGGGTTTACGCGTGGGCGGTTGGTGATCTTGAGGTAGCCGATATTGACACCCAGGCGAGCGCCAATTCCTGTGCGGATCGGCACAAGCGTGACGCCCTGGCGGGCCAATGCCGTTACGCCAAGGCCGCCAACAACGAAAGCCGATCCCGATACGCCGAAATAGCGGTTGTAGATGAAGTCTACCGTCGGGAGATTGTAGACCAGCATCATGGTACGGTTGCCGTCAACGCCGTAGTCCCAGCCGATGGACGGGCCCTGCCAATAGACCTTGTAGTCTCCGGCATTCTTGGTTTTCAGCGTGCCTTCGCCATAACGCAGGCCGCCAATGAACGCGCCGCCAGCCTCTTCACCCAGGATATAGCCATTGGGCAGCCCGCGCTGCGCGAACGTGCGCTCGATTACACCGGCAAGGGCGCCTGAGGTGGCGCCGAAGAAGCCGTGGCCGGCATCGATGATTTCCTGCGCGGTGTAATAGTTGCTGGCCCAGGCACGAGCAGTGCCGGCATGGATGAAAATTGCCAGGAATACAGCAAATGCAGCGATGGCGTTGCAGGCCAGTGCCCGGAAGCGGTTCGTGGTCTCACTGTTCGCGATTGCCTGGGAGGACAGGATTTGCATGGTCTTTCCTCGGAATTGTTCTCTATGCGGATTGCTGATTGAACTATTGCGCCAATTCGATTTACAGAAGGTTTACCAGTCGCGGCATTTGCGCGGCATTGTGGTGCGTTGGGAAAACCGCCTTTCCGCCTGCGGCTTTTCTCCGCTGTTTGCATTGTGTAACCAGGAACAGGGGCTGCGTGAGTTGGATTCGCCGAAGGGTTATTCCGGTGCATCGCGCGGCAAGAAAATGAAACGGTTTCAAGAGGGACAACGTCATGCAGAAACTTCCCGAGGTCAGCGCACTCGATCTGGGAGCGCTGCTTTGCAGTCGCGTTTGCCACGATATCATTTCTCCGGTGGGAGCCATTTCCAATGGGCTTGAACTGCTGGATGAGGACAGTGATGCCGAGACCAAGGAAATTGCCATGGGCCTGATCCGCTCATCCGCGACCAATGCTTCTGCGCGGCTGCAATTTGCGCGAATTGCCTTTGGTGCGGCGGGTTCTGCCGGATCCGATATCGATACCGGCGACGCTGAAAATGTAGCGCGCGGATACTTCGCCAATGAAAAGAAGATGACGCTGGAATGGGAAGGGCAGCGCGCCCTGATGCCGAAGAACAAGGTGAAGCTGCTGCTCAACCTGCTGCTGGTCGGGATGGGCGCCATTCCGCGCGGTGGCGTGGTCAGGGCGCAGATCGAGGACCCCAATGGCACGCCAAAGCTGACTGTAACGTCGACCGGGACATCGGCGCGGGTGCCGCATGTCTTTCTCGACTTTCTCAATGGAACATTTTCCGAGCAGATTGACGCCCATGCCGTGCAGCCGCTCTACACGCTGAAACTGGCAGAGGCCGCTGGCATGGAAGTCAGCGCAACGCTCAATGGCGACAGTGTGGTCTTCGTCGCGGCATAACCATCTTGGCAGGACCGGGAGCGCATTCCTTTCGAAATGCGCTCCGATATTCCGACAAGCCAGCCTATCCTGATTTTCTAGCCAGCTTTCGCATAGGCTTCCATTGGCGGGCAGGAGCAGACAAGATTCCTGTCGCCATGCACATTGTCGACCCGTGCGACGGGCGGCCAGTATTTGGATGCCAGGCCCCTGCCTGCGGGATCAGCCGCTGTTGAACGGCTGTAGGCATGGCTCCATTCGTCTGCGGTCACGGTTTGCGCCGTATGCGGTGCATTGACCAGCGGATTGTCGTCCTGTGGCAAGGTCGCGTTTTCCACCAAGGCGATTTCGGCGCGAATGGCGGCCATGGCATCGATGAAACGGTCGAGTTCGGCCTTGGTTCGACTCCGTCGGCTCGATCATCAGCGTTCCGCAACGGGCCAACTCATTGTCGGAGCATGGAAGCCGTAATCTATCAACCGTTTGGCAATGTCCTCGACGCTGACATGGGCGCTTTCCTTGACGCCCCGCGTATCGAGAATGCATTCATGCGCGACGAAACTGTTTCGACCGTGATAGAGCACGGGAAAATGCGGCTCGAGCTTTCTGGCAAGGTAGTTGGCATTGAGGATTGCCATTTCGGTCGCGCGTTTCAGTCCGTTGCCGCCCATCATGCGGATATACATCCAGGTGATCGGCAGGATCGAGGCCGAGCCTTCGGGTGCAGCAGAGACCGCGTGATCGGTTCCGTGAATGCTGTGACCGGGCAGATATGGCACGAGATGGGCTGCAACGCCAATGGGGCCAACGCCCGGACCGCCGCCGCCATGGGGAATGCAGAAAGTCTTGTGCAGGTTCATGTGGCAGACATCTCCGCCAAAATCGCCGGGACGCGCCAGACCGACCAGCGCATTGAGATTGGCCCCGTCGAGATAAACCTGACTGCCATGACTGTGGACCGTCTGGCAGATTTCCCGGATATCCTCCTCGAAAACACCATGCGTTGACGGGTAGGTGATCATCAGGCGGCAAGATTGGCCGAATGCTCTTCGGCCCGTGCCGTCAAGTCGGCGAGATCAACATTGCCATTTTCGTCGCATTTGACAACGACCACCTCCATACCTGCCATATGGGCCGATGCAGGATTGGTTCCATGGGCAGATGATGGGATCAGGCAGATATTGCGGTTCTTGCCACCATTGGCCTCGTGTGATAGCGGCGGATTGCCATCAACCCGGCATATTCGCCCTCGCTGCCGGCATTGGGCTGGAAGGGAAACCTTTGCAAAGCCGGTAATTTCCCGAAAGCCAGCGATCCAGATCGTCGATCATGCCTTTGTAGCCAGCCAGATAGCGTGGCGGCGAGAAAGGATGGATATCGCTGATTTCGGGCCAGTAACGGGATCATTTTCGCTGCGGCGTTCAGCTTCATCGTGCAGGAGCCGAGCGGAATCATGGCGCGGTCAAGCGCCGGTCCTTGTCCATCAGCATGCGAAGATAACGCATCATGGCGGTTTCAGATCGGTGCGCATGGAATACTTCCGGTAAGGAAGTCACGGCTGCGCGGTTGCAGCGAAGAGGGCGTTGCCCGCTGCGGCAGGGTCGCGTTGAAGACGCGTGCGATTGCAACGAGTTCGCTTTCGCTCACCGTCTCGTCAATGGCGACGGAAACGACGTCGTTCCCGATGGCGCGGAAAACAAATCCCGCCGCCTCGGCCTGGACAGTATCGCTGCAGAATTGCCGGACTGTTTGACCGTCACGGTGTCAAAGCGGGTCTGGTTGACGAGTTCGATGCTGACATTTTCCAGCGCACTCGCCAGGCGCTGCGCCTTGTCGTGGATCGCGGTTGCAATGCCGGTCAGGCCTTCCGGCCCATGCCAGATCGCATAGGCTGCTGACATGTTGGCAAGCAGTGCCTGTGCGGTGCAGATGTTGAAGTGGCCTTTTCGCGGCGAATGTGTTGTTCGCGGTTTGCAGGGCAAGGCGATAGGCCGGATTGCCCTTGGCATCGATCGATTGCCCGACCAAAGCGTCCGAATGAGGCGGGTGAGCGGCGTGCTGACTGCCATATAGGCTGCATGTGACCGCCATTGCCCATCGGCACGCCAAAGCGCTGCATGGAGCCGACACAGATATCGGCGCCCATGCTGGCCGGCGTTTCCATCAGCACCAGCGCCATCGGGTCGCAAGCCATGATGACAAGTGCGCCTTGCTCCTGGCCTGGGCAATGATCCTTGATGGGTCGGCAATTTCACCATTCGTATCAGGCAATTGCAGGATGACTGCCGCCGTCTCTTCATCAATGTCGCCGGTGTCGACCCGCAGGCCAAGTATGGCCATGCGCGTGTCGAGCACATCAAGGCTTTTGGGATGCAATGCATTGGCAACGACAATCCGCGTGCGCTTTTCGCGATGATGGCGGAAGGCAACCCCGCCGCCTCGGCAATCGCGGTACCTTCGTCGAGCAGGGATGCATTTGCTACTGGCAAGCCGGTCAGTTCGCTGACCAGTGTCTGGAAATTGAACAGCATTCCAGGCGGCCTTACTGATTTCCGGCTGGTATGGCGTAGTAGACGTACCAACCGGGGTTTTCCAGCAGATTGCGCAGGATTACCGGCGGCATTTGAGCGTGCACATGATAACCTTGGCCGATGACAGCCCGTGTCCGGGTCACGCCATAGAGCCGCGAGCGCAACTCCGACAGGGCTGCCTGTTCGCCAATGCCATCGGGAATGGCCAATGGCCGGTCCAACCTGATCGAAGCAGGCACGGTCCTTGAAATCAGCGTTTCCACGGATGGTGCGCCAATGGCGGCCAGCATTTCGCGGGTTTCGCTGGCATTGGGGCCAATGTGACGGTTTTCGAAATGGTCATCGATCCCGCTCACGCGGCTCTCGGATCTGGATACGGACATGAATGACGGCTCCTGCGTTTTCAAAATTCGGGTAGGATCAACCAATCATCGCCAGATAGGCATCGCGGTCCATCAAGCCTTCAAGCTCGCTGTCGTCGGTGAGTTTAATGCGGAACAGCCAGCCCTCGCTTTCTGCTGCACGGTTGACCAGAGCCGGGTCCCCAGCCAATTCACCATTTACATCAGTGACTTCACCCGATACGGGTGCGTAGACATCCGAGGCCGCCTTGACGGATTCGACTACGACGGCTTCTTCGCCCTTTGCAACCTTGCGGCCTTTCTCAGGCAATTCGACATAGACCAGATCGCCCAGTTGTTCCTGGGCGTGTTCGGTAATGCCAACGGTGGCGATGCCGTTTTCAATGGCAATCCATTCATGGTCCTGTGTGTATCTGACGCTCATGGTGGTCCTCATTTTTCAAGGGCTGACTGTTGAAACTTTGATTGTTATTGGCGCTTGTAGCGGTGTGGCGCAAAGGGAAGGGAGGCTATTTCAAGTGGCAATTGCCTGCCTCGCAATTCGGCAAATAGCGGGCCTTCATGGTTGGCCTCGATCAGGCCAAAGGCAACGGGATGACCGCAGGACGGGCCAAAGCCGCCGGAGGTGATTTCACCGATGGCTTTACCTGCGGCATCAATCACGGCAGCGTGGGCGCGGACGGGAGCAGCGCCTTGCGGCCTGATTCCGACCCGCTTTCGGCTGCGGCCTTCGGCAAATTTTTGTGCAAGGGCATCTGCGCCGACGAACCTTCCGCCGTCGCGGTGCGATTTAGGAATGGCCCAGGCAAGGCCTGCTTCCATCGGCGTGATGCTGTCGGAAAGGTCCTGCCGTAGCGGCAGCCCAGCCTCGATGCGAAGACCGTCGCGTGCACCAAGCCCGATCAGCATGACACGATCGTCAGCCAGCAGCTTTCGTGCAAAGTCGTCTGCAAGGCCGACGGGTATCGCGATCTCGAAGCCGTCTGCCGGTATAACCCGAGCGCGAAACAATCCAGCCATCGGCCAATTCACGCGCATCAAGGAAGTTCATTGCCGCAACATCAAGGCCTGCTTTCGTGAGCACAGCCTCTGCTTGCGGGCCTTGCAAGGCCAGAAACACCCGCTCCAGCACTTCGATTGCCACATCGCGTCCCTTTGCATTGGAGCGATATGGGCGAGGTCCTTCTCCGCGCAGGCCGCGTTGCAAACGATCATGAAGCGATCGGCTGCAAAACGCGTGACAATAAGGTCATCGATGACGCCTGCCTGTTCATTGAGGAAGAAAGTGTAGCACGCCTTGCCTGTCTGTTGCTCATCGGCAGGATACGGGCACAGATGCGAGACGAGGGCGGCTGCATCCTTTCCCGCAAGCATCACCAGCACCAGAAATATCGAACAGGCCTGCTTGCGAGCGCACATGCTGATGCTCGCGCATGATGCTTCGGCGGGATAGAACAACGGCATGTCAAAGCCAGCGAAGGGACTGAATTTGGCACCCTGTTCGGCGTGAAGTGAGTGAAGCGGCAATTGTTTCAAGCGAAGGCATCCAGATCGGTTCGACACTTTCGTGCTTGAGGGCTGGCGCTGGCGCGCATGCAGGCTCTGCCTCGGGCGAAGTTTTGCTCCGCTTCAGCAACAGCCTGCCCCTCTGTCCTTGGCCTGAGAGACTTGCGCCATCATCTCCATTCATGATGAGCGCTTACACCTTCGGCGCGAGAGCCTTGCGGTCCCCGACTTTCCAGAGTGCCTTGTCGTGTTACGGTCCTTTCGCCTGAGAGATTATGGGGGCGTTTTCACCTTCGGCGGCGGGCAAATAAACCCGCGCTCTCCCGCAACACGTTCCGGTTGGAAGCAATTCCTTCCGGAAGACATCTCCATATAGCGCGCGATCTGCTATCCTGTCCATATGCCTTGCATGATGCGCTCAAACGCCAAAACCCTGCCATTGCTGACAGGGTTTGAGGAGAAAGCGGAGCAATGCTCCGTCAGAATGGATGCCGCGCAGGTTTCAATCCGCCCGCCAGGGGCGTTTGCGGTTTGCGTCTTGTGGCCTGCGGCGGCCTTTGCCCGAAGAATTCAGGGCGTGAAAAATCCCGGGCAATTGGAATTGTGCTTAGTTGCAGACCGTGACGCGCTGGAATACCTGGCGGCCATAGCCGTCATATCCAACAAACTGGTTTTCCTTCCAGCAGCGTGGCTGTGGCTGATAGGTAACGCCATAGCTTAGCTGGGCTTAGCACACGCTGCGCCGCCGATGATGGCACCGGCAACAATGCCGCCGAGAATGGCTGCACCAATATGCTTGCCGCCTGCATGGGCATCGGCTGGGGCTGCCAGCGAAGTGCCGGCAATCATGGCAAGGGCTGCAAGGCCGGTAATGGTAAGGGTGCGAATGTTTGTCATTTTGAAGTCTCCACTTTCTCACGGTGTTGGTTCAGGGTGTTATTTCAGTTTCTTCCGGCTGGCTTCTTGTCGCCGCTGACGATCAACAGATAGACCCGTTAGAAAGGAAATGATGTGCATTTGTGCACAGTCAATGCACAACGCACCGGGATGCGGATTGGTGATGTTGATTGGGGTCTGGACGGGCGTCCCTAAGGTGCCAGCCGCGAAGAGGGGATCCAGCAACATCCGTTCGGGTCGAGCAGATAGCATTCGCGCAGACCGTGGGGTCGGTCAGAACATTCCTCAGGACCGAACCCCGGCCCTGCTTCTGCCTTTGCGCGCGCGCAGCAGCGCAGTATCGGGGTCGGTATCATAGAGGCGCAGTTCCAACCCGCCGCCACGAATGCCGGTTTCGGGAACGAGGGAAAGCAACGGATTTCCGGCATAGCTGGCATCAACATGCAGCATGAAGTGCTGTTTTTCATAGCCGATCACTGCAAAACTGGCATCCTTTCGGATGACTTCCAATTGCAGGACTTCGCCAAGCCATGCGGTTTCTTCAGCGATGTTGCGAACGAGGATATTGACGCCAAAACCGGTCAGCGACCTGCCATAGTCTGCGCCACTCACACTGCGTATGTCGTCTTTTTGCATGACTTCTCCTGCTTCAGCCGTGATCGACTTAACCACGGTTTAACCAAGAAACAAATGTGCCGCGCGGTCATGGTGCGGTTTTAGCATTCCGTTTGCATCACCGCGTTATGGTGAAATCAACAAGGACAAACGGCATCGGGAGCCGGAATGCAGATATTCATGATTGTCGACGATCTTCCAGTCATTCGCAAGTCGGACGCAGGCTTATCGAGGATATGGGATTTGTGGTGGTCGAGGCAGCTGATGCCATTGAGGCGCTCACGATCTGTCGCAGCAACATGCCGGATGCGGTTCTGGTCGACTGGGACCTTGCTGGTCATCCCGGGCTCGATCTGATCCGTGACATTGTGCTTCTGCCGGGTTCGGAAGGGCTCAAGATCATTTATTGTACCAGCGAGCTGATGGTGCCGGAAATGACCAAGGCGAAACGGTCAGGGGCAACGGGTTTCATCATGAAGCCGTTCAATCGTCAGGTCCTGGCAGACAAATTCAGACAGTTTGGCCTGATCGAGGACGAGAAACACGCCGCCTGAACTACAGGCATGGCTTGAAACAGAAAAACCCCCGCAGCGATGCGGGGTTTTTGTCTTTGATTGTCCGGTTGTTTTCTCCATCCATCAGCCGACCAAGGGGAAGGGCGGGGAGGGAGGCCGGAAAATGGTTCGTCAGGCCACGCGTGCTTCTGCCGGATCGGGTTCGCGCAGCACATAGCCACGGCCCCACACGGTTTCGATATAGTTCAGGCCATCGGCTGCGGCAGCGAGCTTCTGCGCAGCTTGCAGATGAAGACGTCGATGATCTTGAGCTCAGGCTCGTCCATGCCACCATAGAGGTGGTTGAGGAACATTTCCTTGGTAAGCGTCGTTCCCTTGCGGAGCGAAAGCAGCTCCAGCATCTGGTATTCCTTGCCGGTCAGGTGCACGCGCTGTCCGGCAACTTCGACCGTCTTGGCATCGAGGTTGACCACGAGATCACCAGTGGAAATGACTGACTGGGCATGACCCTTGGAGCGGCGGACAATGGCATGAATGCGCGCGACAAGTTCATCCTTGTGGAATGGCTTGGTCATGTAGTCATCCGCACCAAAACCAAGGCCGCGGACCTTGTCTTCGATACCGGCAAGGCCGGAAAGGATGAGAATCGGGGTTTTCACCTTGGAAAGGCGCAAGGTGCGCAGGACTTCATAGCCGGACATGTCCGGAAGATTGAGGTCCAGCAGGATAATGTCATAGTCGTAGAGCTTGCCCAGATCGACGCCTTCCTCACCCAGATCGGTGGTGTAGACATTGAAGCTCTCAGATTTCAGCATCAATTCGATGCTTTGGGCGGTAGCACTGTCATCCTCGATCAGCAGTACGCGCATGCCTAGTCCCCTTCTATTGCCGCATCAGCCTGCCAGAACGGTGTTGCCTCGTTGTCCTGGCCTTGCTCGCATTCCGAACTGAATCGGATGCTGACGCACAATGGTTAACAAAATGTAATTCAGGCACGCAAGTCTCGACTCAAAAATTAATTTCTTCCGGCTATCCAATTGATTTTATTGAATAGAAAGAATCTTCAAGGCTTAACGTGCTACATTAAGAAACCGTTTCAACGGGATTTTTGTGAAAACCGGACGAAAAACACGCCTCTTGCGAATCTTTGTCGGTTTGCAGCGATCCGGTTTACCGGCTCTTAAGGCATGGGCCTTATGATTAAGAACAGGCGTAAATGAAAAGTTACCAGAAGCGTTTTTTGTTAACTTTTTCAGCGTGCGAGCGTTTCTGCGCGCTGGACCGTGTTTCGAGGGGGCTGCAGGCGGAATCTCCGCCTGACGTCACGGCAGTGTTTCCTGTCGGGTGGGTACCACGCATTCAAGGAGTATCGAGTATGAAGTCGCGTGACAATCTTTTGAGGCTCAAGCACTTCCAGGTTCAGGATCGAACCCGGCAGCTTGCGCAGATCGACATGATGATTCAGGAAAATGACACGGATGTCGGATGACTTGCAGACGCAAATCCGCATCGAGGAAGAAAAGTCCGGCATTACAGATGTCAGTCACTTTGCCTATCCGACCTTCGCAAAGGCAGCACGGCAACGGCATGAAAACGCTTCGGTTTCGATCAGGATCTGAATGACAAGCGTCAGGCGCAGAAGAAGCTCTGAGCGAGGCCGAGGAAGATCTCAAGAAGGCCTGTGCACTAGAAACCGTGATGGCACGTCCGCCGTCAGCGAGCAGGTGGTTGATTCCAGGTTGAGCGTCGGGCAATGATCGGCTGAAAAGGGGCGCCGCCGCATCTGGTCGGCATGGCCGCAATCCTGATTGCTGCTATTTGATATCTCGCTCGATATGGTCGAGGCCGCCGGGCTTTGCCCCGATATCGGCCCATTCGCTTGCGTTCATCGTGCGAAGGATTTCGCTTGCGCCGGCCAATCGGGCTTGTGGAACGGTTGCGTTTGAACTACTGCATGAGTGTTTCCCCTTGTTTGCCCTCCCAGTCATACAACATAGGAAACAATTCGGATTTGTGCAGTGCACAATTCGCATGGCTGCCATGCGTCGGCTGTTCACAATTTGGGTCAATATCGCCGGTTGACCATGCGTGCGCTGGCAATGCGTCGCTGTTTGTGTTGTTCGCGCATGAATACGAACAATCCGCTGCTCGCAATCAGCACCATGCCTGCAATGGTTGGGTGAGCCCGGTAGTTCTCGCCACAGAAGCCAGCCCCAGAATACGGCCATTGGCAGGCCGATATATTCAAACGGGGCGACTGTAGCGGCATCTGCCATGCGATAGGCTTGGGCAATGCAATAGCCGACAATGGCTGAATTGAGCCCCAGAACTATGAACAACCAGATGTCGGTTCCCCTTGCGGCCAGGTCCGTGCCCTTAGCAGAAAGCGCATGCTGTCGCCGGTTGTAGCAGTGACGAAGTGCCCATCCCCAGCAACGGCAAAAAGCTGATCGAGACCCACAATGAACATTGCCTGCACATAGACTGCCAATGCTGATGCCTTGCTGTTGCGCCCAATTTGCGCGTGACCACCTGATTGAGGGCATAGGCAAAAGCGGAAAGAACCGGCAAGAGCAGAATGGCAACCGCGACCGCGCGTTGTTCTTTCCAGGTTCGATCATGACCACGACGCCCAGAAATCCCACAGCGACCGCGCCCAGGCGGAAGCGGCCCGGACCCACCCAGTAACGGTATCGAAAGGATGGGATCAAGGGAGCCACAAAGAAGAGCGCTGTTGCGTCGGCCAGCGAAATCACCGCAAGGGCGGTGAAATAGGTCAGGTTTGACAGCACAATCAGAAGCCCGCGCATGGCGTGCAGCCATGGTGTTCTTGTCTTCAGGATCGACAGGCCACCTTCCATCTGGACCATGACCATGGAAAAAAGCAGATGCCGATTGATGAACGGATGAACACCATCGGTGCGGGTAGCCGCCCGACAATTGCTTGATCAGCATGTCATTGACCGAAATCGCGATCATTCCCACAAGGATGAAGGCAAATTCCCGCTGCGGGGCGATTGATACTTTGGGGCGGGATGAAACAACCATTGTCGCCGGTTATCACAAGACGAATGTTTGTGACAGCATGATTGTCATGGCTTGAAAGGCGAGAGGGCATTATCGCTTCTGCATGAGTGAGCTGGACGATCAACGGCTTCGTGACCCAACACCACGAATTCATACCACGGCGCAGACCAAGGGCTGCAAGATGGGCCGCCATTCCATTGTCGGCGAGCGATGCGTGCTGCGCGATGTCAAGCTTGGTGATTTCTCCTATTTCGAGCGCCATTGCGAGGCAATCTATGCCGATATCGGCAAGTTCTGCTCGATTGCGGCCAATAGCCGGATCAATGCTCTGGAGCATCCGATAGAGCGTGTGACCAGCCACAAGGTCAGCTATCGCCCGAATGAATATTTCAAGCTGCATGGTATCGACCAGGAATGGCGGAGCTATCGCCAGTCGCGGCGCGTGACAATCGGCAATGATGTGTGGATCGGACATGGAGCTGTCATCATGCCCGGGGTTTCGATCGGCCATGGTGCGGTGGTGGGTGCCAATGCCGTGGTGACGCGCGATGTCGGGCCATACGAGATTGTGGCAGGGGTTCCGGCAAAGCGGTTGCGGATGCGGTTTCCAGACTCTGTGATCGACCGGCTACTGGCACTTTCCTGGTGGGACTGGCCGGAGCTGCAACTGCATGAGGCGATCCCGGACATGCAGGCAATGGAGATCGAGATGTTTCTTGAAAAGTGGGAGGCGGTTAATCCCGATTGAGCGCTGCAGCGCTCATTGCACCCTGGCGTTCATCTTGATCCAGGAATTGGAATAGTCCCAGCGCATGCGGACATTCCCACGTGCATCCTGCGTGTAGTTGCCGCGAGCCTTGTAGCCAAAACATTTGCCGGCAAATGTGCCGCCGCCATTGCCTTGTCGTCTGGTGCCGGAGCAGATTGTCTTGCCTCCCGCCGTTTGCAATTGGAACCGGGAATCAATCGCGTAGAAATCATCCACGATCAGCCGACCATTCTCCTTGTGGCTCGATTTGGAAACGCCGTCGAAGATTTCCATTTTGGCGGGAACCACGATGCCTTGCGCCAAGGCGGTGCCAGAATATGCCATTAGGACAAATGCCAGCCCTACTGGTGCCAAGCTTGCTGGAATTGGCATGCGAATGCTCCTCTTGCAGCAGTGGTTTCAGCCCCTGATCGAATAACTTCTAAGCCTATCCTGCTGCAGGCAAGAGTCAACAAGGAGGGGCGACAGACCATTTGCCAGCGAAGCATTTGCCAGTTGAGCTGCATGGATGTAGCATTCTTCCCTGCAGCACCAATGCTGAAGATCGGCGATGCATTCTGATTTAGGGAGTTCGGCCATGAAATTCGTACCAATAGCGGTGGCAACATTTCTGTTTCTTGCTGGCAGCGCGTCTGCCCAGATGTCGGAGAATGTGAAATTTGCACCGGGAAATTTCGGAACCATGCTGAGCGGAACGATCACGGGCAGGGAATATTTCGACTATGTTCTTGGCGCGAAGGGCGGGCAGGAACTTTTCGTCGAATTGACGGTCACGGCAACCAATGGCAACGGAATTGCCTATTTCAACATCCTGCCTCCCGGCAGTACGGGTGAAGCCATTTACAACAGTTCGATGGATACGACGAATTCGACCACGGTCCAGTTGCCGCAAAGTGGAGACTATATCATTCGTGTCTATCTGATGGGCAACGACTACGACGCTGGCAAGACTGTAAACTACAATGTCGATGTATCGATCCAGTAAGGCATTGGCGTGATCTGCACCTGGATTCTCAGGCTGTTTGCAGTGCTTTATCTGATTGCACTGGCAGTCTGGGCGATCGGGACATTTGGCTGGTTTGGCGTCGAGCCTGATGCCCTGTCGGCTGTCTATGTCATCTTGCTAGGCCAGCCATGGACGAGGGTCGTAGACCTTTTCCCGGAAGCAGCCTGGCCGTTTCTCACTGCCCTTACCCCGGCTGTCAATCTCGGACTGATCTTCGCACTCTGCCGCTGGCGCAGTTGAAGTCCGGGACTTGCCGTCGCGGGCACGTTTCCGGACTCGGGTTCAATTCTGCGTCACAGCGCACCCCTCACAAATGACGAGACCAGCATTTCGATCTGCTTCCAGGTGTTGGCGCGGGTTTCGTCGCTGGCCTGCCCGAGATAGTTCAGCAATACGATGCCGTGGACGGCTGACCACAGCATGCGGGCGGCTGTAAACCGGGTATCAGATCAGTGCCAAATCGGGTGGATTTGAGAGTGTCTGCAATCCAGCCGAAGAGTGAATCCTGCAAGGTCGAATAATTGTCGGAAATGATGCCGACCGCGCGGTTGCGGTTATAGAGAGCATCGCTGCCCAGCGGCTTTCATTGGCTTCGACATAATCGACATATGCTGATGCCATCGTCAGCAGCCGGTCCTCCAGGGCTGCGATCGGGTCCATCCCGCCTTCTGCAATAACCAGGTCACGGGCAGAATCCGTCTCACGGATTCTGGCCAGTGCATATGTGGCGAAATCCTCGAGCACATGGGCATTGGCCTCCTGAACCAGTCCGTCGATCGAGCCGAACAGGTTGTAGACCGTGCCGACAGATACGCCGACGCGGTTTGCGACCGGGCGCGCCTTCACCGCTTCGATGCCGCCATGGTCCATCAGGTCGAGCGTGACGCGGATCAGGCGTGCGCGGGTTTCATCATGTGGCAGGGTCATGTCGGCTCTCATTCACGGTGTGCATTGTGACCGGCATCCCTTGAGATCCGGCCATCTCGTCGAGTGCTGATCCTATCACAGGAAATTATTTTTGAGCAAAGTTCATTTTTTTCTTGAACGACGTTCAAAAATACGTATGTTGTGAATGTGAACGTTGTTCAAAAAGGAGTTGACCATGCTGAGAATGTTAAGGGACCTATCCCTGATTGCGGGTGCGAGGGTTCGCGACAAAAGCGAAGAGGCATTCAGTGTCGAGTTGCTCGATCTCAAGATCCGCGAGGCGGAGCAGAACCTGAACCAGGCAAAGCGGACAATGGCGGCATTGTTGCTGCGGTTGCGGGCGGAAGAAAAATCCGCAGGGCGTATTGCTGGAGATATTGCCGATCTCGAAGAGCGCGCTTGCCAGGCAATTGGCAAGGGGCGGGAGGACCTCGCCCAACAGGGGGCAGAGGCGATTGCCGAGCTCGAGGACGAGCACGCATTGCGCAGCAAGACGGTTGCATCGCTCAAGACCCGCATCGACCAGATCAGGCTGTCGATTGAGAAGGCAAATCGTCGGCTGCTAAGCCTGCGCCAGGGTGCCGTTGCAGCAAGGCTGCGGCTGCGGAGCGCAAGGCGCAGGGCAGGATCGAACGTTCGCTCAAGGGGACGACGAGCTTTCGCGAAGCGGAGGAACTGATCGCGGATTACCAGCCAGATGATCCTTTCGAGGAAGCGGGCATACCGACGAAATCGATGCGCAGCTCGGACAAGTCAAGCGTCAAGGATCGGCTTGTGGATGCCGGTTGCGGCTCTCCGCTCAAGACACGTGCAAGCGACATACTGGAACGGATCGCCGCGAAAGCTGGTGGCTGAACCGGAAATCCGTGCCAGCAGCATGAACCGTTCAGGAAACTGAAATTCGAATTCCGAAAATCAACAAAGGAGAAAGACCAAGGAAAGACCAGAATTCAGCAAACTATCTATACCGCCTTCAACGCATTGGGCGTCGCCACGGCCTATGTCATGCTGGCTGGCGCTTTCCATTCACCTCGCGCCTGTCACACCTTCACAAAGGGATATTGGGGAATGGGCATCTTCCCGTTTACCCTTTCGCTGGTGAATTTCGTCAAATACCGCATGGACGACCGTATCCAGTCAGACCGATTGCGCAGCTTGAAGCGGCCAAGAACGAAAACTGATTGAGGCGATTCCATAGGCAAGTCGCATCGTGCATGACTGACGCAGCCGCCTCGAAAGGGCGGCTGTTTCGGCTTGAGTATCGACACGCCTGCTGTCACTCTGGCGCAAACGGGGATGGGCGCGATGCTTTCATGGTTTACACTGATCTTGTGCTGCCAGTTGGCTGGCGAAGTTGCAACCGGATTGCTCGCGCTGCCGGTGCCGGGACCTGTTCTTGGAATGGTATTGCTGTTCCTGTTCATGGCCATGAAACGCGAAATTCCGTCGGGCCTGGCTCAGACCGGTGATGCGCTGCTATCGAACCTGTCGCTTCTGTTCGTGCCAGCTGGTGTCGGCATCATGGCACATGCCGCATTGCTGGCGCAGGATTGGCAGGCATTGTCGGTAGCGGTGGTTGTTTCCACTGTGCTTACCATTGCCGTCACTGCTCTCGTCATGGTCTGGATCAAGCGGCTTACCACCGGAGGCAATGGCGATGCGTGATCTGAGCCAGGTCTGGGTCTATCTCGCTGCCAGCCCGCTCCTGCATCTGACGCTGACGCTGATCGCCTATCAGGCGGGAAGCTGGCTGCATGCAAGATCGGGAAACAATCCGCTGGTCAATCCGGTATTGATCGCAGTGCTGGCGCTGGTCGGAATTCTTGTCTTCACTGGCACGAGTTACCAGACCTATTTTGATGGTGCGCAATTCGTGCA